>CAYSEA010000006.1:3115-34435 GCA_964429975.1 uncultured Treponema sp. | reverse complement strand
GAAAAACTCGTTCCTGACATAAAGAAGACTGCCGACCTCGTGCAGGAAATCAGTTCGGCGAGCAACGAGCAAAAGGCCGGCGTGGAGCAGAGCACGCAGGCGATCGTGCAGCTTGATACCGTCATTCAGCAGAACGCGAGCGCCGCCGAGGAGCTTGCCTCGACCGCCGAGGAGCTGTCCGCTCAGTCAGAGCGGCTTGACGAGCTTTTGAAGTTCTTCACGGTGGACGCCGCTCGCTGAAAAGCAAAGATATCGTTATGCAGGGAGCCTTCGGGCTCCCTTTTTTTCGATTAGCATCAAGATAAGGGCGCACGCGACATAGATGGGAGCGACCACGAAGCTCGCCTTGAGCCCGCGCGCGTCGCCGATGATTCCCATGATGAGCGTCGCGGAGAAAAAACCGGGCAGACCAAAACAGGAAAGGAAGATCATGAGGACCGTCGGGTCGACCTTGAGTTCGGCGCCCGCGTAGGATTGAATGCTCGGCCAGAGGCATGCGATCGAAAGTCCCATGGCGAAGAGGAAGGCGTAAAGCGTCGGAAGGTCGGAGATCGCGAAGAAGGTTAGGCTCGCCGCGAGGGCGATTGAAAGCGAGACGACGATAAGGCGCTTGAGCCCCAAACGTCCCGCGATTCGGCTTGACGCGAGCCGACCGATCGCCATTCCTACGGCGAAGGCCGCCGTTCCGAACGCGCCGGCGCGGGGAAGGGCCTCGAAGTTTATTTGGATATAGCTTGCAGACCAAAACGCGAAAGCTCCCTCGGCCCCGCCCGAGAACGCGAGCGCCGCGCCGAAAACCCAGAACCGCCTGAGGGAAAGTATCTCGCGTATATGGCTGAAGTCGGCGCGTGAGGCCGGGAGCGGCGCCTTGCGCGACGACGGATACCAGAAGGCGATGCACACGGTAATCACGGCGAGGCCGATAAAGAGCGCCCTCCAGTCGACGCCGACCGAAAGCAATTGGCCGAGCGAAAGAACCGCCGCGCACGTCCCTACCGGCCAAAAAGCATGAAGGAGGTTCATTTTTCCGCCGTCATCGTTCGGGTAAAGATCCTCGACGATCGGGGTAAGAAGGGCTTCCAACAGGGCGTTCCCGAAGCCGATGACGAGCATCATGGCGATGGCCGCAGTATAAGAGTGGCTCAGCGTAAAAAGCGAAAGCCCCGCCGCGAGCGCGACGAGGCCGGCCCTAATCACGCGAATCTTGCCGAACCGTGCGGCGAGAAAGGAACTTCCGATGAGCACGAAGAATTGCTCGATCGACGCGAAGAAGCCGAGTGAGCCGCCCTGCGTCAGGGTGAACCCGAGTTCCCTCGAAATGCTCACGAGGCAAATCGGCAAGGCGACTGAGCCGGCCGAATAAATGAAAAGCGATGCGCATGACGCGCGGTAGACGCGCTCTCTCGTTTGCTGTCGTAGTTCCATGACATAGAGATTATCAGAGAGGCCGTTAAGCCTGCAAGGCAGGGGAAAAGAAAAAAAATGTTAAAACAAGTTGACAAAAAGTATTGACGGGATTAGTGTTCCTGTTATGGAACACCATGATGAACGGGTTGAAAAAACCGGTGCAGTTGTCGAACGCGATCCCGTTCGTCTTCTTGCTCGATTCGGCCTTTCAGGCCAAGAAGCCTCCGTATACCTCGCCTTGCTGACGGACGGGGAAATGAACGGGTATGAGATGGCAAAGGCTCTATCGCTTTCTCGATCGAACGCCTATACGACGCTCGCCGCATTGGCGGAGAAGGGTGCCGTGTGGACGGCCGAGGGAACTCCCGTCCGGTATCAGGCGGTGCCTCCCGCGGAATGGTGCGACAGCGAACTCCGTTCCCTCGCGAACGCGCGAAACAGTCTCCTTGAGGTCCTTCCCGTTCGGCGCGAAACCCCCGGAAGCTATATCACGATACGAGGCGCCGAGCGTATTCTCGATCGCCTTAGAAACCTCATCGCGGGCGCCGAAACGCGCGCATATCTCGCGCTTGGCGGGGAGGTTTTGCGTTCCCTCTCCGAGGAGATAGCCGCCCATCTTCGGGCCGGAAAAAAACTCGTGGTGATTACGGACGCCGAGACGGCGAGTTCCGTCGAGACGGCGAGTTCCGTCGGTACGGCAAGTACCGCGGGCGATTTTGCGTTTCTGTCGGGCGCGACCGTGCACGCGCTTACGTGCGAGCCGGGGCAGATTCGCGCCATCGCTGATTCTCGCTTTGTCATGACCGGTTGCCTTGGCGATGACGCGCATGAGGCCACCTGCCTGTATTCCGACCACCCGAACCTCGTTGAGCTTTTTAAGACCGCGCTTCGAAACGAGATACGACTCGCCGGCTTCGCGCACGAGAAGGAGGAATGATGACGGGAGAAAAACGAGGAAAGGCCTTTCCTCTTTCGCGTGAGAGGATCGAGGAAATATGCCGCGACCATCCGACGCCGTTCCATATTTACGACGAAGAGGCCATACGCCGCAACGCCCGGCGCCTGCTCGCCGCGTTCTCGTGGAATCGGGGGTTTCGCGAGTTCTTCGCCGTAAAGGCTACGCCGAATCCCTTTATCCTCTCGGTTCTTCGCGAGGAAGGATTTGGCGCGGACGCGAGTTCGCTTGCGGAACTCGTTCTCGCGGAACGCTCTGGCGTTACGGGAGAGGCCATCATGTTTTCCTCCAACGATACCCCGAGCGAGGAATTCCGAAAGGCCGCGGAACTCGGCGCGATAATCAATCTTGACGACATTTCCCATATACCGATGCTCGAGCGAACGTGCGGCATTCCGGACGTCATTTCCGTGCGCTATAATCCCGGAAAGCTCAGGGCCGGATCGGCGATTATGGGAAACCCGGAAGAGGCCAAGTACGGCTTCACGCGCGAGCAGGTGTTCGAAGGACTCGCAATGCTGCGCGATAAGGGAGCGAGGCGGTTCGGGCTTCATTCGTTCATCGTGTCGAACGAGCTCAATCCCGACTATCTCGCGGAGACCGCGACGATGCTGTTCGACCTCGCGCGCGAGGTAAAGGCGCGATTGGGGATTAGCGTCGAGTTCGTCAACATGAGCGGCGGCTTCGGGATTCCCTATCGCCCGGAGGATGCGCCGCTCGACATCGAGGCGCTGTCGGCCGAGATCCGCGCCCGCTATGAGCGAATCATCGTCCCCGCCGGGCTCGATCCGCTCGCGCTCTATCTCGAATGCGGGCGATTTATCACGGGCCCGTATGGGTGGCTCGTGACACGGGCTCTGCACATAAAGCGAATATACAAGACGCACGTCGGCCTCGACGCCTGCATGGCGAATCTGATGCGTCCGGCGATATACGGGGCGTATCACCACGTCACCGTCGCGGGAAAGGAACGCCTCCCCGCTACGAAGAGGTATGACGTGACGGGCTCGCTATGCGAGTCGTTCGACCGGTTCGCGGTGGATCGCGAGTTACCCGAGATAGCCGTCGGCGATATCGTCGTCATTCACGATACGGGCGCGCACGGACACTCGATGGGCTTTAACTACAACGGCAAACTTCGTTCGGCCGAGCTTTTACTGCGCGGAGACGGCTCCGTGTTGCGAATTAGGCGCGCCGAAACGCTTGACGATCATTTCGCCACGCTTGATTTCGCGTCGCTCGAGGGTTTCGGGGCGCTTGACGGCGTCGCGGAAAACCATGGCGGTTGGCCGCGGAACGGAGGGCTCCAGAATGGGATTCGTTAATGAGATCGTAGCCGATCGCCTGGGCGGCTCTTCGTTCGGAACGGGCGGCACCGCGTATAAATTCGAGCGGATAAAGCGAGCGAAGGCGGCGGCCCTGCTTGAGAGGCCCGATGTCCCGATCATCGACCTTGGGATTGGCGAATCAGATGAGGCAGCGGATCCGCTCATCGTGGCGTCGCTCGCGGCCGAAGCGGGCAAGAGCGAAAACCGGACCTACGCCGATAACGGGATCCCCGAGTTTTCCGAGGCGGCCGCGAGGTATCTCGAGCGCGTTTATTGCGTTCGCACGAGCGCCGACTCGATCGTCCATGGTATCGGCTCAAAGCAGATTCTCGCGCTTCTTCCCGCGTGCTTCATAAATCCCGGCGACGTGATCCTCGCGCCGAGCCCGGCGTATCCCGTCGCGGCGAGTTGGACTCGCTTCATGGGCGGGGAGGCGTTCGCGCTTCCGCTTCGGCAAGAAAACGGTTTTCTTCCCGATTTATCGGAAGTACCTCCCGGCGTACTTGCGCGCGCCAAAATTTTGTATCTCAATTACCCGAACAACCCGACGGGCGCCGCCGCGACGTCGGACTTCTTTCGTGACGTCGTCGCGTTTGCAGAGAAGTACCGCGTGCTCGTCATCCATGACGCCGCGTACGGCGCCCTTACCTACGGTAGCGCGGGCCCCTTAAGCTTTCTCTCGACTCCCGGCGCGAACGAGGTCGGCGTCGAGGTACACTCCCTCTCGAAGGCCTTTAGCATGACCGGCTGGCGCATGGGGTTCGTGGCGGGCAACCGCCTTGCGGTATCCGCATACGCGGCGATAAAGGAAAACACGGACGCGGGGCAGTTTCGCGCGATTCAAAAGGCCGCGATCGTCGCCCTGTCACATCCCGAGATAACGGAGCGCTCGCGCGAAAAATATTCCCGCAGGCTTGACCTTTTGGTAAGCGCGCTTCGCGACGCGGGGTTTGACGCTCATAAGCCCGCCGGATCGTTTTATTGCTACGCGCGCTCGCCTTCCTCCGCGGGAAATGACTTGTTTGCGACCGCCGAGGACGCATCTCTGTGGCTTCTGAAAAACGCGCACGTCTCTACCGTGCCTTGGGACGACGCGGGCTCCTTTCTCCGGTTTTCTGCTACCTTTCAGGCGAAGGACGCTCGCGATGAGCGCGCCGTTATCGACTCCCTGCGGGATCGGCTTATATCCGCTCGTCTTTCCTTTCACTGAGATGAATGGAGCGTTCCTCTAGAAATTAACCCCGATTCCGCCAGTAAGACTTTCGCGCCTGCGTCAGCCATGGTATTATCGATGTAATCGCTTCGTCGCGATTGGGTGGGGGATACAAATGGGGATTACGGCGAGGGACATCGACTTTTATTCATTGCATGGAATTTGGGGCGCGTATGCCTCTCTCGTTCTCGGCCGGCTCGGTCGGGGCGCCGGCGTGGTTGTCGGAGACGTTCAGCCGCCGAAGCGGGCGCTATTCGCCGGATATCGGCGCGGTTCGGAAAAGGCGGTGCTCTTTCCCTTTGCTCCGGACGTTAAGGTCGGCCGCGGAGTCGAGGCATATGTCGGAGAGCAGGCGCATGCCGACGCGGCGGCGCATCCCGAGGTACTGCCCGGGCGCGTGCCGTTCGAGTTTTTCGGCGAGGAAGATATTACGCGAACGTTGAGCCTTTCGGGCGAGACGTGGACCGCGGGCTCTATATCGATGAACGTCGTTTCCTTTTTCGGCGAGGTCCCCGATCCCGCCGTTTCCGACCCTTCGGCCCTTCGCAATCGCATGTGTCCGGCCATTTATATCCGACTTACCTTCGACAATTCCGCCTCCGCAGAGCCTCTCGTCGGCGTCTTCGGCATGCAGGGAATTCGCAGGCCGCTTTCCGACGCGAATCCCGGTACCCTTCTCGGGTTTGCGCACGTCGGGGACTGGGGCTTCGCCACGGCTCCTGCGCCCGGCGTTACAGAGGTAATGGACTGGATGGCGATAGCCGCCGCCTTCTCCGACAAGCCGCACGTTATGCGCCATCTCGCCGCTGACGGTTGCCTCCGATTCGCAGTCGGCGCGGGCGAGCGAAAGGACTACGTGATCGCGATCGGCGCGCATCGCGACGGCGTGGTCACCGCGGGCGTCAAGATGCGCTCCTTTCAGGCGACGCTCTTTCAAGACGTCGATGACGTGCTTATTCACGCGCTCGCCCGTTCACGCGCGGCGCTCGCCGACGCCGACGCGCTTGATCGCGTCCTTGACGCATCTTCCATTTCGGACGATCGAAAGTTTCTCGCCGCCCATGCGGTACACAGTTATCTTTCGAGTACCGAGCTTTTAATTGACGGGGAGAATAAACCCGTCTTCGTCGTAAACGAAGGCGAATACCAGATGATGAACACGCTGGACCTGACGGTCGATCAGGCGTTCCACGAACTGGTATACTCGCCCTGGACGGTAAAAAACGAGCTTGATTTCCTTATGAAGCAATCGTCGTATCGCGATGCGTACGGCATCGCCGTCACGCACGATCAGGGCGTCGCGGACTGCTTTACTCCGCAAGGGACATCTTCGTATGAGCTTCCCCGCCTGACCGGATGCTTTAGCTATATGAGCTACGAGGAAACGCTTAATTGGATTCTCATCGCGTGCCTGTATTCCAAGAACGCGGACGACGGCTCCTGGCTCGCGAAAAACGCGAAGACGCTTTCGGCGGCGGTTGAGTCGATTCTCAAGCGGGACGGAAACGGTGACGGTATCATGGATCGCGACTCGGATCGCTGCGAGGGCGGCTCGGAGATCACGACGTACGATTCGCTCGACGTGAGTCTCGGGCAGGCACGCAATAACCTCTATATAGCAACGAAGGCATGGTCTGCCCTCGTGTGCGCGGCCGCGACGCTCGACTCCGCGGGTTGCGGGGAAAGCGCCTCGCGCGCGAGGACGTCTGCGGCGCGTATCGCCGAAACGGTCGTTACCCGCGTCGTTGAGCCGGAAGGCTATATCCCGGCCGTGTTCGAAGGCGGGAATCAGTCCCGGATCATTCCGGCGGTTGAAGGACTCGTGTATCCAGACCTCTGCGGGATAGGCGAGGCCGCGACACTCGACGGCCCCTATGGCGACTTCGTGCGGGCGCTTAAGCGGCATCTCGAGGCCGTTCTCGTGCCCGGCGTTTGCCTCGATTCAATCTCCGGCGGATGGAAGCTTTCGTCGACGAGTCAGAATACCTGGCCGTCTAAGATTTTCATATCGCAGTACGTCGCCGAAAATATCCTCGGCATCCGGGACGAGAGAACCGCCCGCGACGCCGCGCACGTTCGTTGGCAATGCGTTGGTTGTGCGGAATTCGCCGCAACCGACCAGCTTGACTCGTCTACCGGGGCGGATATGGGCTCGCGTCTCTATCCGCGCCTCGTGAGCTCCGTGCTGTGGTATAAGACATTGTCAAAGGGTCGGACACGATGAGGCAGTTGCGCATAGGGTTCCAGATTAACGGCATACACTCCGACTATTCTCGAGGGCTTATCGCGGGCATCGAGAGTCTGTGTCGCGAACGCGGCCATTCCCTGATCGTGTTTTCCGGACGCGCCCTGAAATGGCCCTATGGCTTCGAATATCAAAACGCGGCGATTTACCAACATATTCATGCCGGTAACGTCGATGCCCTTGTGATCGCTACGGGAACCCAGTGCAACTTCATCTCTTCTGCCGAATTCGACGCGTATCTCGATTCCATCGCGCCCCTGCCCGTCGTGAGCGTGTCGATCGCGCTTCCCGGGATACCGAGCGTCGTCGTGGACAACGAGGTCGGGCTACGCAATCTTCTCGCGCACCTCGTCGACGCGCACGGATGCCGGCGGCTCGCCGTGTTGACCGGGCCCGACGACAACGCAGAGGCCGTTCGCAGATTAGCCGTGTTTCGGGAGTTTCTCGATTCGCGTGGAATCCCCCTTGATCCGCTCCTCGTCTTTCCGGGGGATTTCTCTGCGGAAAGCAGCTTGCTTCCCCTGAAAGAGCACGTAAACGCGAAGGGAATCGATTTTTGCGCGTTGGTGTGCCTGAACGACACGATGGCCACGGGGGCGCTCGCTTATTTCCGCGAAAAAGGAGTCAAGGTTCCGGAGGACGTTCTCGTGACGGGATTCGACGACATCGCGCGCGCCCGCTACGAGAGCCCGTCGCTTACGACCGTGAGTCAGGACCTTTGCGCGCAGGGCCGCCTCGCGGCCGAGTACGCGATTCGACTCGCGCTGCGCGAGTCGGGCGTTCCCGAGCTCTCCACGCTCGGTACCGCCGCCGTGTTCAGGCAAAGTTGCGGATGCGTACCCGCGCAGGTCAGCGGGTATTCCGAGATTCGGGAGAGCGGGGAGCGCATTCCCGTAGACCCGGGCTTTATCATTCAAACAGGGCAGGAATGGTTCAGGCTTCAGGACGACATCGTCCACATGAGGCAGTACCTTGCACATCTCATATCGCTTTTATCGCTTCGCGATCTCGTCTCCGACCTCAGGCAGAGCCTCGAGTCGTTCAAGATCGCGTCCGCGGCGATCGTCCTGTACCGGAAGGAAATCCGCTCCCCTCGCGCGTTCTCGTTCCGCCTTCCCGCCGAGGCGGAGGTGATCCTCCGGTACGACGAAGAAACCCCGCGCGGCGAGAGTTTTATGACGGCGCGATTTGACCCTCGCGTACGATTCCTTCCCGAGGGAACCTTCTCGCCGAGGAAGAGGACGCTTATCGCCAATGCGCTGTATCACCGCGAGGAGCAGCTCGGGTATATCGTGTTCGAGCCTGGCGCGTGCGACGCTTCTATTTACGAGACGCTTTGCGTCCAGCTCTCCACGACGATCCGTTCGGCAATGGCGTTCTCCGAGAAACAGGTTGCGGAGGAACGTCTTAACGACGCCCTGTACGATCTTGAACGGTCCAACAAAAAACTGAGCGATATTTCCAGGACCGACGAGCTGACCGGACTCTACAACCGGCGCGGGTTCGTTTCCCTCGGCCAGCAGACCATCAACCTCGCGCTCAGGATGGGCAAAGCCGGCCTCGTTGTGTTCAGCGACATGGACGGACTTAAGCTCATCAATGATACGCACGGCCACGACGCGGGAGACCGCGCGATCATCGCGATGGGCGCCATCCTCAAGCGAGTCTTTCGTAACATCGACATCGTCGCTCGTCTCGGAGGGGACGAATTCGCCGTCGTCGCCATTGACGTCAGTGAGACATTCCTTGAGACCTTCAGGACGCGCATGCTCCGGCTTATCGAGGAATACAACGCCGCGAGCGGCGAGCCGTTTACCCTTTCCATCAGCATAGGCGCCGTACCGTTTACCGACGAGGCCAACAACCATCTTGAGCGACTGCTTTCCCTCGCCGATTCCGTCCTGTACGAGGAAAAAAGGCGGAAAAAGGAAGAGCGGGCAAAGAAGGAACTATCGGCAGGCGAATGAGCGACGACACCGCAATGAGGATCGGGTTTCAGGTAGACTCGACCGACTCGAGCTATACGCGCACGCTCGTCGAGGGCGTTGACGCCTACTGCCGCGGGCAGGGTCTTGACCTCGTCGTCTTCGCGGGAAGATCCCTCGGCTGGCCCTTCGGGTTTGAGTACCAGAACAACGTCATATTCGAGCTTATCGGCGAGGCGAACGTGGACGCGCTCGTGATCGCCTCGGGCACGCAGTGCAATTTCGTGGGACCCGATCGATTCGAGGCGTACGTCGCGGAAAAGGCCCCGCTTCCGGTCGTGAGCATCGCCGTCAGCGTGCCGGGCGCCGTGAACGTGCTCGGCGAGAACGAGACCGGCTTTCGCGAGCTGATTGGGCATCTGGTTGACCGCCACGGATGCCAGACATTTCTGTTCGTCGTGGGTCCCGAGGGAAACTTCGACTCCAACGAGCGGATCGCGGTTATACGGGATGTGCTCAAGTCGCGCGGACTTATCTTTTCCGACGATTCCTCGCTATGCGGCCAGTTTTCGTCGGACAGGACATCGTCGGAGATGTCCCGGTATCTCGATTCGGGAGGTCGCCTTCCCGACGCGATAGTCGCGCTGAGCGACGTCATGGCCATGGGCGTTCTCGAGGCGCTGGCGCGTCGCGGCATACGAGTTCCGGAAGACGTCATCGTAACCGGTTTCGACGACGTTACCCGCTCGCGATTCTCGACGCCGCCGCTCACGACCGTAAGCCAAAACCTGTACGAACAAGGCTGGATCGCGGCGCAACGCGCGCACGAGGCGATCGTGAAACCGGGCGGCGCGGCCGCCGCGGCTGATACGGTTACCGTCGTCTCTACCCATGCGGTTCTCAGGCAGAGTTGCGGCTGCCTTCCGGAAAATGAAACGGCCGTATACGGCCTTTCGCTGGAAGGCTCCCCGATCGAAGGTCCGCACGGACTTTCCGCTTCGCCGGGCGTGTATCGGTTCGCGCTCGGCGATGCCATGTTTCGCCTGAGGCAGTATCTCTCGCGGGTTAATGCGGCGGAAAAAATCGACGAGTGTTTTTTACGCATTCGCCCGGACCTTGAGGCCTTTGACATAGCGTCCTGCGCGGTCGTTCTCTACGGTAAGCGCGTGTTTCGCTCCGGCGACGGTTCGTTCGCGCTCCCGCAGAGGGCCTGCCTGGAATTGCTGTACGACGAGCGAATCCCCCGGGGGGCCGAACGGCCAGGAACAGTGTTCGACCCGAGGGAACGAATGCTCCCCGAAGGCTCGTTTTCCGCGCGACCGAGAACGCTCGTCGTGAGCGCGTTGTATCATCGGGAAGAGCAGCTTGGCTATATCCTCTATGAGCCGGGAAAGGTCGATAGTTCGATATACGAGACCATTTGCGTGCAGATTTCGAGCATGGTTAACGCCGCGGTGCTTCTCGCCGAGAAAGAAGAAGTGGGGATTTTGCTCAGCGAGGCGCTTAAGGACCTTGAGGAGACGAATCGCAAGCTCGATATCGATTCGCGCACCGACGAACTGACCGGATTGATGAATCGAAGAGGCTTTCTTTCGTGCGGGCAAGCCATGGTTTCCCAGGCCATTCGACGAGGCAAGGAAGGGATCGTGATTTTCGGGGACATGGATGGGCTAAAGGCCATTAACGACGAATGGGGGCATGATGCGGGCGACCGAGCCCTCGTCGCGATGGCAGGCGCGCTCAAGCAGGCGTTTCGCTCCGAGGATGTCGTAGCGCGATTGGCGGGAGACGAATTCGCGGCTGTGGCGATCGATCTTTCGCCGAAAGACCTTCCTGGCGTTCGCGCTCGCCTTGACGCCGCGCTGTCCGCGTCCAATGTCGTGAACGGAGAGCCGTTCGCCGTTTCTATAAGCCTCGGGTGCGTAGACTTCTCGGCGGACAACAAGGATCTCGAAACGCTGCTGTCGCTCGCAGACGGGCTTTTATACGAGGAGAAACGCGCTAAGCACGCCGCGCGTTAAGCCCGCCGCGCGCTAAGCGCGGGCCGGCACGCCGGGTTGTCAGCGCTGTAGTTTCCGGTATACTCCGCGATGCGGCGTGTCGGCGTCCTTTCCGTATTTTTCGCGCCGCCATTCCGCGTACTCGCTCCAGTTACCGTCATACCACATGACCTCTCCGTCGGCTTCGAAGGCGATGAGGTGCGTGCAGACGCGGTCGAGGAACCAGCGATCGTGGCTAACTACGAGCACGCAACCCGCGAAGGATTCGAGCGCCTCTTCGAGCGCGCGCATCGTGTTGACGTCGAGGTCGTTCGTGGGCTCGTCGAGGAGGAGGACGTTCGCCCCTTCCTTTACCATCATCGCGAGGTTGAGCCTGTTACGCTCGCCGCCGGAAAGGACGCCGACTTTTCTCGATTGGTCGGCGCCGGAGAAGTTAAACCACGTACAGTAAGCGCGCGAGTTAACCTCGCGCACCGGACCGTTAAGCGGCTTGCCCGCGGCGTCGACCGCTCCGAGCTTGATGACGTCGAGGCCGCCCGAGAGCTGGTCCCACACGGTCTTATCGGGATCGAGACGGCTTCGCATCTGGTCGACATAGGTGAGCTTGACGGAGTCGCCGAGGCGAATCGAGCCCGAGTCCGGCGTGACGATTCCCATCTCGCCGTCAGGTCCGCCGGTGGGAACTTCCTGACCGGCCGCGCCGGCAATCAGCTTGAAGAGCGTGGTTTTTCCCGCGCCGTTCGGGCCGATTATGCCGACGATGGCCCCGGCGGGTATCGTGAAGTTTACGTTGTCGAATAGCAGTCGGTCGTCGTAGGATTTCGCGAGATCCTTCGCCTCGATGACGAGGCTTCCGAGCCTTGGTCCGGCCGGTATCGATATCTTCGTGTCCTTAACCTTCTCCCTGCCGTCGTCGGCGAGGAGCTTTTCGTATTGGTTGATGCGGGCCTTGCTTTTCGCATGGCGCCCTTTCGGACTCATGCTGATCCACTCAAGCTCGCGCTCGAGTTGCTTGCGCCGGTCGGACTCGCCCTTTTCCTCGCGAGCGAGGCGGTCGTTCTTTTGCTGGAGCCAGCTCGAGTAGTTCCCCTTCCAGGGGATGCCCTCGCCGCGGTCGAGCTCGAGAATCCAGCCGGCGACGTTGTCGAGGAAGTAGCGGTCGTGGGTGACCGCGATGATCGTACCCTCGTATGTCTGAAGGTGGCGTTCGAGCCAGGCAACCGTCTCGGCGTCGAGGTGGTTCGTCGGTTCGTCGAGAAGGAGGATGTCCGGCTTCTGCAAAAGGAGGCGGCAGAGGGCGACGCGACGGCGTTCGCCTCCGGAAAGCACGTCGACGATCTGATCGGCCGGAGGGCAGCGGAGCGCGTCCATCGCGATCTCGAGCTGGTTGTCGAGATCCCAGGCATTTGCGGCGTCGAGCCTATCTTGAACCTTCGCTTGCCTGTCCATGAGCTTATCCATGTCCGCGTCAGGGTCGCCAAACGCTTCGTTGATAGCGTCGAACTCCGCGAGAAGCTCGACGATTTCCTTCACTCCCTCGGAGACGACTTCCTTGACGGTTTTACCGGACGCGAGGTGCGGCTCCTGTTCGAGGTAGCCGATGGTGTAGCCCGGAGCGACGGAGGTCTCGCCGACGAACTCGGTGTCCTCCCGCGAGTATCCGAAGGAGGCTCGACTTTCCCGAGCCGTTAAGTCCGAGAACGCCGATCTTCGCGCCGTAAAAGTACGAAAGGCTGATATCCTTCAAAACCTGCTTGGTGCCGTGGCTCCTGGAGACGCGGTCCATCGTGTAAATGATCTTCTTGTCGTCGAATGTCTTTGCCATGCGAGGAGTGTAGCTGAAAGGGGGGAAAGATTCTATGGAGGGCGAGGCGTCGCGCGTTCCGGCCTCCTCGCCCATGCCTCAAGCATGTTAACTCATCGCGCGCAGCAAATTCGCGGACTCGATAGCCGAAAGGGCCGCGTCGAAGCCTTTGTTGCCGCCCTTCGTCCCGGAGCGCTCGACTGCCTGTTCGATCGTTTCGGTCGTGACGACGCCAAAGATTACGGGTTTTCCGGAACCGAGGGATGCGTGGGCGATTCCCTTCGAGACCTCCGCGCACACGTAGTCGAAGTGAGGCGTCGCGCCTCGAATCACCGCGCCAAGGCAGATGACCGCGTCGATATGCTCCTTCGCGGCGAGTTTCGTCGCGACGAGCGGGATTTCGAAGGCGCCGGGCACGCGCGCGAGTTCAATATCCTCGTCGGCCACGCCGTGCCGCCGCAGTCCATCAAGCGCGCCGTCGACGAGCTTTGAGACGATGAAGTCGTTAAAGCGCGAAGCGACGACGGCGACCTTGAGTCCCGTTCCCACCAAATTTCCCTCATGTGTTTTCATTCGTTTCTCCTTGATAAGCGTTCGTATCATACGAGTGCGATGTGTCCCATTTTCATTTCTTTTGTTCGGAGGTATCGGGCATTGCTTTCATTCGGCTCGATGACGATCGGGAGCCGCTCGGTAACCGCGATTCCCCCGGCCTCGAGCGCCCGTTCCTTGTCGGGATTGTTCGTCATGAGGATGACTCGGTCCACTCCAAGATCGCGGAGAATTTCGACGCCTGCCGAGTAGTCGCGCTCGTCAGGGCGAAAACCAAGTTCCACATTAGCCTCGACCGTGTCCGCGCCCGCGTCCTGAAGCGCATACGCGCGAAGCTTGTTCACGAGTCCGATGCCACGACCTTCCTGTCTGAGATACACGAGGATTCCGCGGCCTGCTTCCGCGATGCGCGCCATCGCTTCCTCGTATTGCTCGCCGCAGTCGCACCTTCGCGATCCGAGCGCGTCGCCGGTCAGGCATTCGGAGTGGACGCGCGCGAGCATCGGCTCTCCCGAGGCGATGTCTCCCATAACGAGCGCGACGTGCTCGAGCGAGGACTTCTCGTCTCGATAGCCGTAGAGGCGGAACGTTCCGTGTTTCGTGGGTAGGACTGTTTCCGCAGAGCGAAGGATCGACCCCTTGCGGGAAATCGCCCACCGCGCGAGGGCATCGACGGTAATCGAGCGCAGGCCATGGAAGCGCGCGAACTCCACGAGCTCGGGCCCTCGGGCCATGGTGCCGTCTTCGTTCATGATCTCGCAGATTACGCCCGCGGAAAGGCTGCCCGTGCCCAGGGCGCGCGAGACGAGCTCGACCGTGGCTTCCGTGTGTCCGCGTCGTTCCGCGAGCCCTCCCGAGCGTGCGGCAAGGGGGAATACGTGCCCGGGTCTTCGAAACGATTGCCGTTCCGAGGCGGGGTCCGCGAGCGCGCGAAGGGTGAGCGCCCGATCGGCCGCCGAGATTCCCGTGCTTGTATCAATGTGATCGACGGGAACCGTAAATGCCGTTCCGTGCCGATCGGTGTTCTCTTTCGTGATCTGCGGAAGGCCGAGCTCCGCGAGCCGAAGTTCCGACATCGGCGCGCAGATAAGCCCGCGCGCGTAGCGCGCCATGAAGTTAATCGCCTCAGGCGTCGCGTGGCGAGCGGCCATGACGAGGTCGCCCTCGTTTTCCCTATCATCGTCGTCGGTTACGATTATCATGCGACCTTCGCGTATTTCCGCGATGGCTTCCTCGACCGATACGCGTTCTATGTCCGTCAGCGCATTCGTATGTATCATTGTCTTTTCTCCTTCTTGATCGATATGATTACGTAAGTCCAAAGCGGGCGAGCTCGCTTTGGATGGACGATAGCGCGTGTCCCGCGCGGCGTTCCGCATATTTCGCGAGGATGTCGCATTCGAGGTTCGCCTCGTCGCCGACGCGCAATTTTCCGAGCGTCGTTCGTTCGGCCGTATGCGGCACGAGCGATACGGAGAACTCGCGCCCCCCCGCGTCGCATACGGTCAAGCTCACGCCGTCAACGGCGATGGAGCCCGTGCGAACGATGTATCGCGCGATCGACTCTTCGCAGCGGAACGTGAGAATTCGCGCGATACCGTCACGCCGCGCACGCGATATTCTTCCGGTGCCGTCGACGTGGCCGGTCACGAGGTGGCCGCCGAGTCTTGAGCCGAGGGCCAGCGCACGCTCGAGATTTACTCGCTGGCCCTTCACGAGCGACGCGAGAATCGTCTTTCTCGACGTCACGCCCATGACGTCGGCGGCGAAGCCTCCCGGAAATAGCGACGACGCGGTGAGGCAAGCTCCGTTGACCGCGACGCTGTCCCCGAGCGCGACTCCGCTCTCATTCCCGGGGAATTCAGCCTCGATGGCGATCTTCAACGAGTCGCCCGCGCGGCTCGACGATCGCACGAGACCGATCGTCTCTATAAGTCCGGTGAACATAGAAAGCCCTCCACGCGAATGTCGGCGCCCGAACGCGAGACCGTCACGTCCTTAAGCGAACGAACGGCGGCGAGCGGCGCGAAACCGGCTCCGCCGATCGGCGACGGGGCCGACGCTCCGCCGATAAGCATCGGGGAGACGTATGCGATGAGTCGGTCGATGAGTCCGCGTTCAAGCGCCGAAAAGGAAAGCGTTCCGCCTCCTTCGAGAAAGACGCTGTCAATGCCGCGCCCGGCAAGATCTCGGAAAAGGGCGACGAGATCGACGCGTCCGTCTGAACTGGGGAAGCGCAGTACTTCCGCGCCAAGTTCTTCAAGCGCCATGGCCCTTTCGCGCGAAACGGTATCCGGTTGCGGGGAGGCGCACGCTATAATGGTCTGGAACTCTCGGGCAGACGACATGATGCGTGAGGAAAGCGGGATTTTGAGCGATGAGTCGATGACCACGCGAACCGGCTGCGGGGCTCCGGGCGCGTCGGTAATTCGGGCGGTAAGCAGGGGGTCATCGGCGAGAATCGTGCCGATGCCGCACATGATCGAGGCGGACTCGGATCTGAGGCGATGCGTCTCCTCGCGAGACTCCGCGGACGAGATCCACCGCGAATCCCCGGCGGATGTAGCAGTTTTGCCGTCGAGGCTCATCGCGTATTTGAGCGTAACGTATGGAAGTCCGGTCATGACTCGCTTAACGAACGGGCGGTTAAGGGCGAGGCATTCGCCCTCGCGGACTCCGACCGTTACGGCTATGCCCGCGTCGCGCAAGCGCGCTATGCCACCGCTCGCAACGCGCGGGTCTGGGTCTGACATGCCGCATACGACGCGGGAGACGCCCCGCGAGATTAAAAGATCCGCGCAGGGGCCCGTGCGCCCGACATGGCAGCAGGGTTCGAGTGTGACGTAGACGGTCGCGCCGGAGAGATCATCGTGCCCGTTTCGCGTCGCGTCCGCGATCGCCCGCACCTCGGCGTGCGCCTCTCCCGCGCGTTCGTGGAACCCTTCTCCGAGTATCTCGTCGCCGCGCGTTATGACGGCCCCAACGAGCGGGTTTGGGCGCGTTGTTCCCGCTCCCCTTCGCGCGAGCTCGATGGCCCTGCGCATCATTTCCGCATCGCGAGACTCAAGGGCCGATTGCGCGTTTTCGTTCGTTTCCGACATAAAAAAACCCCAAAGACGGATAGGTCTTCAGGGTCGGTCAATCGTAGTTCGCGTAAGAATAGCCGCAGACGCGGGAGTTCCCGCGCTTAGGCCGTATTTCGCGTCATCGATTCTCTTCTTTCATCCAGACTGTTACTGTCGGCCTCGGAGTTTCACCGAGTCAGCTGCGCGATTCCGTCATTACGGGAATCGCCGCTCGCGGGCTTTACCGCCGGTGGGGAATTACGCCCCGCCCTGAAGATATTCTGTCGCGCGTAGAATACGTCGTGTGCTTGCGCGATGTCAAGGGAATCGCTACGCGTTTTCCGCACGGGCCTGCCACGCGCGAAACGCCTCGAAGATGCGACGGTCGAAATTCACGTCCACGAGATCCTCGAGCGCGGCTACCGCTTGGTTCCCCGAGAAGGCAACCCGATAGGGACGCTCGGACGTGAGCGCGTCATAGATGTCGGCGAGGCTTATTATCATGGCCTCCCAGGGATAGTCCCCGCGGATTTTCGCATAATAGCCGGTGCCGTCCATCTTTTCGTGGTGATAACGGATCAAGTCGCGTATCTCGCGGAAGAACGCGCTCTCATTGACGATGTCGTAGCCGATTTCGGTATGACGCTTGATCTCCGCGAATTCTCCGGCCGTAAGCTCGCTCGTTTTGCTGATGATCGAGTCGCTGATGCCGATCTTCCCGATATCGTGAAGTATGGCGGCGTAGCGAATGCGCCGTATCGCCTCGCGCGAAAGGCCCAGCTGCTCGGCGATGCCGACGGCATACGACATCACCCGCTCCGAATGGCCCCGCGTGTAATGGTCCTTTGCCTCGAGGGCGCGCGTGAGCGAGGAGACGGTGGAAAAATGGCTTTGCTCGAGCTCGTCGTAGAGCTGGCGGTTGTTTATCTCGCTCGCCGCGAAGGCCGCCGCGATCTCGAGCGTGTAGCGGTGCTCTACGCCGAAGGGCTCGGGGGAGTCGGGGTTCCTCGCCACGGTAACGACGCCGATGAGCCGCTTGCCCGTCTGGATCGGCACCGATACGAACGAGCCCTCGATGAACGGCTCTTCTTCCACGTTGGCGAACGACGGATGTTTTCCGCGATCCGGGACATAGAACGCCTTCTTGCGCTCGATTGCCTGGCCGGAAATACCCGTGCCTGCCGCGAGTCGGGGCGGTTCCCCGGGAATGCCCGTCCACACGATCGGTATGAGCGTCTTCAGGTATTCCTCGTATTCGTAATACACGCCGCGATCGAATGCCAATTCGGGGCGAAGGTCCTCAAGGAGGTGCGCCGAAAGGTCCGCGACTGTCATTCGGCGGTGAAGGGCGGCGGGATATTCCGCCAAGCGCAAGAGCTCCCGCTGTCTGCCGTCGGCGATCGAGGACGCATAGAGATTGATGCGAAGGCGCGAGGTGAGTTCCGCCAGAAAGAGCGCTTCTTCGTCGGTTACCTCTCGGGCGGTTTCGTCCTTCGCGCAGAGCAAAATGAAAGCGAGGAGGTTGAAGCGGTGAACGACCGGAACGAGGTAATAGCCCCCGTACGCGTCTTCGAGCAGATGCCTGAGAAGGGTTTCGTCCGGAACGTAATCGTCGAACACGGCTCTGAGCGGGGCGCCCGTGCCGCACATGGCAAGGCATGAGACGAAAAGCGAATCGTCTGGTATCGCCGCCAGGCCCTCGCGCGTGATTTCGCGGTACTCGCGGGCTTCGCTGACGTGAACGAACGCGTGTGCCGCCGTCGTCGGGAAACGGGATTCGACCATCGAGAGAGCGGAATCGACGAGTCCCGCGGCCGTATGCCAATCGTCAAGCTCGTCAAGCGAGAATTGCCTCTCGAGCTCGAGGAGATCGTCGTTTGAATCCGGCGCGTGTCTCGATTTCATATACTAGATTCAGTGTATGACCCGGAAGAAAATAATGTCAATAAAAATTTACTTATTAGAGCGTGGCGTTGAGCGGGGCGATTCTCTCGAGAAGTATAAATCCGACATCCTCGTCGGTATGATCGGTCATTCCGGGCACGCTGAAGAGCTTTTCTATGAAAAGCCCCGCGGCTCCGATGGGAACCGCCTGAGTCGCGTCGGGAGAGTATTCGATGCGGCATTTCTTTTCGGTCGCGTAGAGCCAGTTTCTCTGAATCTCCCGCTCGAGGCGGCTCGTGAGCTCGGCCGGGTATCGGGCAAAATCGCCCGCAACGACGATTTTCGTCATGTCAAAGCAATTGACGAGTAACGACATATTATACGCGACCTCGTCGAAGACGCGGCCGAGCACGGATGCGTCCTTGGGAAGGCGCGCGGCCTCGGAGTCCGTTATGGCAAACTGCGAGTGGCTCGGGTGTTTTTGGTCGTAGCGGAGGCTTCTGAATTCGCCGGCGGTAAAGGTGTCGCCGTGGAAGACGCTTCCGCGTATGACGATCCCGATCCCGAAGGCCGCCCCGCTGACGCGGTTGCGGGCAACGTCGACGTTTCGGAATTCGCCGAGGATCGCGAGGAAGTTGCGCGCATCCTCGCCATGTCGGAAGGCAAGCTCTCCCCAGCAACAGCAGTTTGCGTCATTCTCGACGAATATCGGGGTGTCAAGATTCCGCTCGAGGTGGTCCCGCAGCGGGTACGGCTCGGAGATGCCGAGGGGATTCGAGCTCAGAATTACCCCGGCATAGGGGTCAACGATTCCGGAAAGCCCGATCCCGACGCCGGCAAGGTTCTTTTTCAGTTCAGCCGCTCGTTTTTTCGTGTCGGTAATGATGAGTTCCAGCTGGTCTGCGAGCCCTTTTGCCTTTTTGTCGTATTCATATCGACGCGATTCGATCATGGTTCCGTCAAGGTTGACGAGCACCGTGTTAAAAAACTCGGTTTGCGCCTCGATCCCGAGCACGATGGCGAAGTCGGGGTTTATCTCAAGGCCGGTGGCCATGCGGCCGACTCCCGGTTTGCCTCGATACTTTCCCGTCGTTCGCACGAAATCGCGGTCTATCAGGTCTCGTACGACCTTCGTTATCGTCGAGCGGTCAAGTTCGAGATCCTCGGCGATAGAGATGCGGCTCTTTCCGCGATTCCTCCGAATATGCTGCAGTATCCGCGAGGAATTTATTTGGTAGAGCCGCTTCGTGGTGACCATTGTCAGACAGTATTACCGGTAAACACGCACATAATCAACAGTCATGTCCGCGCGATCGAGTTTGGGATCCATGCCCTGCATGCCGCCCCAGATTCCGCCCATCGCGACGTTGAGGATGAGATAGAACGGCTTGTCGAAAGGCCATGCCGCGAATCCGCTCTTTTCCTTGGCGAAGTAGTAGAAGGGTTCGCCGTCGACATAAAAGAAGATGGCTTTGTCAGTCCATTCGACCGCGTACGCGTGGAATTCCGTCGTGACGTTCGGAACATTTGCTGTTCTGGTTTTATGAGTGCTTTTCCGATGGTTATAATCCGCCGTGTGAACGGAGGTGTGTATCTTGTCTTGTTCGAAGCCCACGTGTTCCATGATGTCGAGCTCGCCGGAGGCAGGCCATGCGCCGTAGCTGTCCATCGAGGGCATCATCCAGATGGCGGGCCAGGTGCCCTTGCCCTGCGGGAGTTTCGCTCGTACTTCGATGTATCCATAGGTCCATGCGGCCTTGCCGCGCGTATAGAGTCGGGCGCTTGACCATTTTCCCTTTGCGTCTTTCCTCGCGCTGATCGTCAGTGAACCGTCCTTGACGAACGAGTTCTCGCGGGCCTGCGTGTAAATCTGAAGCTCTTCGTTCCACTTGCCGGAGTCGGCGGCGTCATAATCCCATTTCGCCGGATCAGGCGCGCCCGTGTAGTCGAACTCGTCGGCCCACGCGATTTTTTTTCCTGTTTTTCCCCGCGCGCCGTCTTTCTTGAACATGTCTCCCAAGCTCAGCCCCATGTCCTTGGCCGGGGGGATGTCCGAGCTTCCCGTCTTGAAAAAGACCGCCCTTCCGAAGAGCGAGGGATCCTGATACGAGCGGTCGTCGGTGTCGAGCGCGCTCCAGATGAGCTTGGAGTCTCGGTCTTGGGCGGACGCTCCGTTCGCGTGCGCCTGAAAGCCGATGTTCGTGCCGTGCGCGACCTTGAGGTTCTTGGGGAGCGGGATGGCAGCCTCATAGGCCCAGCCGTCCGGCGTCTTGAATACGTGCGCGCGGGCCTTTGACGTGTTTGAGTTTCCGCCGCTCAGGGAAAGCGCGTCTTTCGCCGTCTTGCCGATGTTCGTCGCGTTGATCGTTACCTGCATGATTCCCGCCCCATAGGCGTTGGCCGTGAGCTTATTGGTGAGGTTGACGTAGAATTCCATCGAGTCCTCGTTCCAAAAATCCGCTCCATGCTTTCCGGCGATGATGTTCGAGTCCTGCGTGCGCATGAAGACGAAGAGTTCCGCCCCGTCGGACGCGAGGGAGAAGTCAAACCACTGATTTTGTTTTTTGTCGGGCCCGATCGCGGGTCCCGTGGTTACCCGTTGCACGGGAATTCCTTTCCAGTCAGAGAGCGAACCGTCCAGGGTGATTTGCACGGGGAACGGTACGTATACGACCGCGCCGGGAATTTGATCGGGCGCGATGGTGCCTTTGTCCTGTCCGCTCACGAAGGGCATAGCGAGGAGAAAAAGCGCGAAGAAGATAATCGCGAACGGCGCGCGCGCCAGTCTCCGGTACCGAGAGATTTCTGATTTCATGGGAACCTCCATACTCATACCATACGTGTATGGTATAGTTCTCAAAGCGTAATCCCATTGGTAGAATCTGTCAACAATTAAATGTTGTTTTGAGAAACAATATGAGAAGAATGGGTACTACGGTCGGGGCGAAAGCCATTCTTGGCGTGACCGGGCGCGTGAATCTATGGCAAGCGCCTCGGTTATCCAAGGTAGGCACGTGGCGATGTCTTCGTCGAGCTTCCAGGGTGGGTTCGTAATAAGCATCCCCGAGCCGAATAAGCCCCACTCCCCCGCGTCGGCGCCCGCTGGACAAAGTTCCGCGCAGAATACGCCGCCTTTTCCCGAAGCGGCGACCGACGCCTTGAGCTTTTCGGTCACTGCGGCCCTGCGCGAAACGAGCGGATACCATACCGCGACGATTCCTTCGGGCCAGCGTCGCGCGAGCGTTTGCACGGCCTCTTCGACGCTCGCGTAATCGCCGTCGGTCTCATAGCTCGGGTCGATGAGTGCGAGGCCCCTGCGGGGTATGGGGGGGCTCAATGCCGCGAGACCTGAGAACCCATCTCGGAAATGCACGTGGGCGCGAGAGTCGAACGCCATCGCCGCCTTGAGCCGCTCGTGCTCGGCGGGGTGAAGCTCCATGAGAACGAGGTTGTCGCCTGGCCGCGTCAGGGCGGACGCGACGCCCGGTGAGCCGGGATAGCGCCTGCCGTCGGCGTATAAGCGTTCGCAGATCGCGAGGTAGGGCGCGATGCTCTGGGGCGCGTCTTCGCACCCGAGAAGCCTGAGTATTCCCGAGGAGGCCTCTCCCGTTTTTACGGCACGTTCCCCGGTGAGATCGTAGTAACCGGCTCCCGCGTGGGAGTCCATATAGGTGAGCGGACGATCCTTTTCGGTAAGTCGTGACAATATAAGGGAAAGAATAATGTGTTTAAGGACATCCGCGTGATTTCCCGCATGAAAGCCGTGCTGATAGCTGAGCATGCGCCATTGTATCGTCGGCTTGTAGGTGGGTAAAGCGCATCCTTCGAGATTTGACTTTGCGCGGCCTGGAAACTAGACTTTTATCCAGACCCGAGGACGCGTTCGCTCGGTAAGGAGCCATTGATGATCGTAGAGAAGCTTAAACTGGCAGGAAAGATTGGGGGCGGGTTTGCCCTCGTGCTTGCGCTGACCGTCATTGTCGCAGTTTTGGGCGTCGTAAATATGGGAACCGTGGCCGCTATCTCCCATGAGAACAATAAAACATCCGAGATCTCCGAGCTCATGCAAAATGGTACGATCGCCGGAAAGAACTATGTCATCTATCGGGATCAGAAATACAGCGACATGGTCGCGACGAATATGGATGAGGTCGTTGCGCTTGCTACGAAATTGCGCGGAACGACCTATGATGGGGATCTTGTCGACGAATACGACGTGATCAGCGAGGGCGCTACAGGCTACAAGAAGTATTTTCTCGAGTTCGCAGCGTTTGACGCGCAGAAAAAAAAGCTCGAGGAATCCTTGGCAACTACGGGAGAGACGCTGGAAGCCAACATCCTGGGGCTTCGCTCGGGACAAATGGATGACCTCGAGGATTTGACTTCCCGATCCGCCCGAACGGCTCAGATGGAAGACAAAGCTCGAAAGATAGACGCAGCTGGCCTTTTGCTTGCCAACTTGCTTCGCGCGCGACTCGCCGTCAACAAGTATATTCAATACAAAGATCGGGCGGTGCTTTCCGAAATAGACGAACATTTAAAGGATCTTTCCGGCGAGATGAATACCATGCGCGGTTTCTTCACGCAAAAAAAGAATCTCGATCTCGCAGATGCCGTTCTTGTGGGAATTGCCGAGTATGAACGCGAAGTGAAGGACTTCCTCGAGACTGAGAAGCGTCAGACCGAGGTTCAGACTGTCGCCGCCGGCATGGGCGCACAGGTCGTCGCGAAGGTGGGGGAAATCAGCGCCGCAGTCGCCGCGGACACGGATCGGATTATCGCAAGCGCGCGGGCGCTCATATTTTTCGCATCGCTTCTCGCGCTCGTCGCGGGCGTGCTGCTCGCGATTTTCCTGACCCGGGCCATTACCAGGCCGGTCCTCATCGCGGTTGGCAAAGCCGGCGAGATCGCGGGCGGCGAGCTGCGCCACGATTTGCCGCACCAGTTCAGGACGCGCGGCGACGAGATCGGGGACCTTGCCCGTTCGCTTCAGGAGATGATGGAGCGCCTTCGCTCGGTTATCGGCGAGGTACAGTCTGCAGTCATGCAAGTCGCCTCGGGCAGTCAGGAATTAAGCGGGACTTCCCAGCAAATGAGCCAAGGCGCGACCGAACAGGCTTCATCGGTCGAGGAAATATCGGCTTCGATGGAAGAGATGTCCGCGAACATTAGGCAAAACGCCGAGAACGCGCAACAGACCGAGCGGATTGCGCTCGCCTCAGCGAAGGCCGCGGAGTCAGGCGGGCAGGCCGTATCCGCCACGGTGAACGCCATGAAGGAGATCGCCTCGAAGATCGGCATCATCGAGGAGATCGCGCGCTCTACGAATATGCTCGCGCTGAACGCCTCTATCGAGGCCGCGCGCGCCGGCGAGTACGGCAAGGGCTTCGCGGTCGTCGCCGCCGAGGTCGGTAAGCTCGCCGAGCGGAGCCAGAAGGAAGCCGGTGCCATTGGCAGCCTTTCCTCGGAAAGCGTGGCAATCGCCGAGGATGCCGGAAATACGATTTCCTCCCTCATTCCGGATATCAAGCGCACCGCCGAGCTTGTGCAGGAGATCAGCGCGTCGAGCGCGGAGCAGAGTTCCGGCGCCGCCCAAATCAACAGCGCCATTATGCAGCTCGACACGGTCGTTCAGCAGAACGCCTCGTCATCCGAGGAGTCCGCGTCGATGGCCGAGGAACTCGCGAGCCAAGCGGAGCAAATGCAGGCCTCAATGGAGTATTTCAAACTGGACACGGCGGCGACTTCCTTTGCCGGTAAGACTCCTGTGTCACGACCTTCGGCGATAGCGCATTCCGCGGCCGGAACCTCGGCCTCGGCTGGAACTGTCGCCGGGGGCACCGCTCGAGAAGCGGCAAAACCCACTGTGCGTGAAACCGTAAAATCCGCCGCGCACACAGCAACGAAGCCTGTTGCTTCACGATCGGACGCGCCAAAGCAGGCAACGCCAACGGTGGTGAAGAAAGCCGGAACGAAACCGACCGCGGCGCCGCGACTTCCGCTCACGGGGATATCGATAGATTTGGACGGAGACGAAGGCGTTCGAGCTAAGGACGACCTTGATGGCGACTTTCAGGAGTTTTAAGGGACTTCGCAACTGCGTACGCATCGTAAGGAGGAAGAATCATGGCTGAAATCAATAGGGGCGAAATACATCAGTATTTGACGTTTTGCCTGGCCGAGGAAGAATACGCGATTTCCGTCGCAAACATTAAAGAGGTGCTTGCCGTCCCGAAGATAACCCGCGTCCCGAAAATGCCGCCGTTTATGCGTGGCATCATCAACTTGCGCGGAAGCGTCGTTCCGGTACTCGACCTTCGAAAGAAGTTCGGTATCGGGGAGACCGAGGTAACGGCTCAGACGGGTATCATCGTGACCGAGATCGAGTCGGAGCGCGACGACGGCACTCCTTTTCTTCTGACCGTCGGCGTTTTCAGCGACGAGGTAAAACAGGTTATTACGATCGAGCCTTCGGCCATCGAGCCGCCGCCAAAAATCGGTATAGCCATCGACACGACCTTCATTCGCGGCATGGGACGGGTGAACGGCGAGTTCGTGATCATTCTCGACATTAATCGCGTCCTGAACGGGACGGAGCTTGAGGTTTTGCGCGAGGGTCAGGACGCCGCCGCCGAGGGCGTCGAGGAAACGGAATCTGGCGACGCAATCGACTCTGCGTCGGTTTTAGCCGGCGTACAGGAGTGACGTGATGGAAGATAACGTGGAATCCGTTCAGTATCTTACCTTTCGCCTCGCGGACGAGGTGTACGCCATGAGCGTCGCGAGCATTCGAGAGGTTCTCGAGGTTCCGCGAATCACGCGCGTGCCGAGGATGCCCGCGTATCTCGAGGGCATCATTAATCTCAGGGGCAACGTCGTGCCGGTCATGGATCTCGCGCAGAAATTCGGGATCGGCGTCACGGCGTTCACGCAAGACACGAGCGTGATCGTCACCGAGATTACCGGCGTGTTTTCCGACGACGCAGACGAGACGCTCGTCGTGGGAATCTTTAGCGACATGGTTCTGAAGGTCGTAGACATTCCGCCCGAGATGATCGAGCCTGCTCCGTCCATCGGTACGAGCGTTGATACTTCGTTTATCTCCGGCATGGGCAGGGTCGACGATTCCTTCGTGATTATCCTTCGACTCGACAGTATTTTATCAGAAGATGAAATCATCACGAAGGATCAAGTAAGGAGCGTAATCGCATGAGCGACCCAAAACCGCTTACGGTATCGAGCCTTACGATTGCCACCGTAGCGAGCGTGAAAACGCGATTTCTCGACGCCCTCGGCGCTTCCGCGTCCGTGACGATCGCTGCCGAGGCGATCGAGTCTATAGATTTGGCCGGCATCCAGCTTCTCGTGTCCCTGTTTCGGCAGTCCCGCGTCGTCGGCAAGAAGGCCGCGCTGCAAGGGCCGCTGAGAGAATCCGTGCGAGAGAAGATCCTCCTGATCGGAATGTGCGAGGGGCTCTGCGAGACCGGAGAGCAACTGTCCGAGGCGTGCGCCGCGTGCTGAACTAAAAGATCGGAGGAATCGACATGGCAAAAAACCAATTTATTGAAACGTTCAGGGAAGAGGCCTTTGAGCTTCTCGGTTCCCTTGAGTCGCGTCTACTCGAGCTCGAGGAATGCCCCGAGGACCCCGAGCTGCTTTCCGCCGTATTTCGGGTCATGCACACGATAAAGGGTTCGGCCGCGATGTTCGGCCTCGAGCGAATCGCCGGGTTCAGCCACGACGTGGAGTCCATTCTCTCGTCGCTGCGCGACGGAAAGATTCCCGTGACGAAGGAGCTGATCGGCAACACGCTCGTCGCGCGCGACATGATCCTTGAGATGCTTGAAAAACCTGAGAGCGCCGTCGGGGAAATGACCGACGAAATGCGCGCATTCCTTGAGGCGTTTCGGGAGTCGGTCGGGTTTGCCTCGGACAAAAAGCCCGTAGCGGCCTCAGGCGCGAAAAAAAAGGGAGACGAGGTTAAGCTTGAAGTTCAGACCTGGCACATTATCTTTCGCCCGGGGAAAAACACCTTTCGCACGGGCGGGAATCCGCTTTCACTCCTCGCTGAGCTCAAGACTCTCGGCGAGATCGTTTGCGTACCGAATTTCGAAGGCGTATCGGCCCTTCCAGAGTTTGATCCAGAAGATTGCCTGACGGGCTGGGATGTGTACCTTACCGGGCCGGTCAGCGAAAACCAGATACGCGACGTTTTTATCTTTGTCGAGGATTCCGCGCAGATTTCGATTGAATGCCTCGGCGAACTCGTGGGCGAGGGCGACGCGCCGAATAAAAAACTGGGGGACATTCTCATCGCCCGAGGGAAGCTCACGCGCGAGCGACTCGATCTCGTGCTCAAGGGCCAGCGGCGAATCGGCGAAATGCTCGTTCAGGAAAATCTCGTTTCCAAAACGGACTTGCGCGCGGCGCTCGAGGAGCAGCGGCAGATTCAGCGCGCGCAAAAGACGCGCCTTGCCGCAACCGACATGAGCACGATCAGGGTTAAGTCCGAGAAGCTGGATATGCTAATGTCGCTTGTCGGCGAGCTCGTCACGATACACGCGCGCATTCAGCAAGCGGTGAAGGGCGCCCAAGGCTCCGACGAGACTTCCGCGATCGTCGAGCAATTCGGCCGGCTTACCGACGAACTCAGAAGCAACACGATGAGCATACGAATGGTGCCCATCGGCACGACGTTCTCGAGTTTCAAGCGGCTCGTCCGCGACCTCTCGGGCGAACTCGGAAAGAATGTCGAACTCGTCGCCGAGGGCGGCGAGACCGAGCTCGATAAGACCGTTATCGAGAAGCTAAACGACCCGCTCGTTCACATCATCCGCAACAGCTTGGACCACGGCGTCGAGCGGCCCGAGACGCGCGCCGAGCGCGGGAAGTCTCCCGTCGGCACGATTCGCCTTTCGGCGTTGCAAACCGGGGCATCGGTCCACATACAGATCGAGGACGACGGAAATGGGCTCGACGCTGAGGCGATACGAGCTAAGGCCGTGGCGAGGGGATTGATAAAGTCGGAAGACACGCTGACCGAGCGCGATCTCTATCGGCTTATTTTCGCCCCGGGCTTCTCCACGAAGGAAAAGGTAACCGAGGTTTCTGGCCGAGGCGTCGGCATGGACGTGGTAAACCGGCAGATGGAGCTCATCAACGGAACGGTTGAGATAGAGAGCGTCCCGAAGAAGTACACGAAGATTACCCTGAAGATACCGCTCACGCTCGCGATCATCGACGGCTTGCTCGTTCACATCGGCGGGGAGTCGTTCGTGCTTCCCCTCGCCGTCGTGGTCGGGTGCCTCGAGTTCCGCCGCGCCGCGGCGAAGAACGAGCATGAGATCGTGATCTTCCACGATCGGCAGCTTCCGTACATCAACATGCGCGAGTTTTTCTCGATTCCCGGCGAGCGACCCGCGATCGAGCAGATCGTGGTCGTCGCCATCAAGGACGTACAGATGGGGATACTCGTCGATCAGGTGATCGGAAGCAATCAGACCGTGATTAAGCCGCTCGGGAAGCTCTATCGGCGGGCGGGCGGAATCGCGAGCGCGTCTATCCTCGGCGACGGCTCGGTGGCGCTTATACTTGACGTCGAGCAGATACTACATGCGTCCGAGCGCGCGGGGGAATGAGCGAGGGGATGAACGACGCGACGTTCTCGGTATTCAGGGATTTTATCGAGACTAATCTCGGCATACGGCTTCCTCCCGCGAAGAAGGTCATGCTCGAAGCGCGGCTTGGGAAGCGCCTGCGAGTGCTCGGGTTCTCGAGCTACGAGGAATACTCCGAGTACGTATTCGGGAGCGAAGGCTTCGACCGCGAGATACAGCAGCTTATCGACTCGGTAACCACGAATGAAACGTCGTTCTTCCGCGAGCCTGCGCATTTCGGGATTCTGTCAGAACGGGTGTATCCCGAACTCGCGGCCTCGGGCTCGCTCGACGTCAACATCTGGTCGGTCGCCGCTTCGACGGGGCAAGAGGCTTACACGCTCGCGATGGTTACCGAGGAATACTCCCGCGTGAATCGCGTGCCCGTCTCATATCGAATTTTAGGCACGGACATTTCTGAGAAGGTGCTTCAGGTAGCGCACACAGGCATTTACACCGAGCATCAGGCGGAGCGTATTCCCCTCGCCTATAAACGCCTTTATTGCCGGCGCAGCCGGGACCCGCACGCAAAGACCGTCAGGATCAGTCCCGAGATTCGCGCGCGGACCATGTTTCGACAGCTCAACTTGATGGACGAGAGCTATCCGGTCACGAGAAAATACGCCGTCGTGTTTTGCCGGAACGTGTTTATTTACTTCGACCGGGAAAATCAGAAGAAGGTGCTCGAGCGGATTTACGATCACATGGTGCCGGGCGGGTATCTTTTCATGGGGCATTCCGAGAATATCGCGGGGGTCGCCTTGCCGTTCAAGGCGGTCGCGTCCGCCGTATACCGTAGAGAATAGGGGGGGCAGCTCATGATTCAAGTGATGCTCATCGACGATTCGGCCGTCGTGCGGCAAACCCTCGCGGAGGTGCTCTCCGGCGAGGATGACATTGCGGTCATCGAGACGGCGTCCGATCCGTACGACGCCGTCGAGAAGCTCAAGAGCTGCGTTCCCGACGTCATCATTCTCGACATCGAGATGCCGCGAATGGACGGGCTGACGTTTCTCAGAAAGCTGATGAGCCAGCATCCGCTCCCGGTCATCATCTGCTCGAGCAAGGCGGAAGAGGGATCGAACAACGTCTTTCAGGCGATGCAGTTCGGTGCCGTCGATATCATCCAAAAGCCGAAGGTCGGGACAAAGCAGTTCATCGAGGAATCGAAGGTGATGATCTCGGACGCGGTGCGGGCGGCGCACATGACGCGGGTCAAGAAGATCGCCCCGACGGTTCAACACGTGTCTCCAAAGCTCACGGCCGACGTTATCCTCCCTCCCGTGTCTCCGCACGCCGTCTCGATCGAGACGACCGAGTGCGTCGTCGCGATCGGCGCGTCAACCGGCGGGACCGAGGCCCTACGAGAATTCCTGGAACAACTGCCGATCGACTGTCCGGGCATGGTAATCGTTCAACACATGCCCGAGCATTTTACCGCCGCCTTCGCTTCGCGCCTTGACGGTATCTGCGCCGTCAACGTAAAGGAGGCGGAAAACAACGATACCGTGCTTCGGGGGCGCGTCCTAATCGCGCCCGGCAACCGCCACCTACTCCTAAAGCGGTCGGGGGCCCGGTACTATGTCGAGGTCAAGGACGGTCCGCTCGTGTCTCGACATCGCCCGTCGGTGGACGTACTTTTTCGGTCTACCGCGCGCTATGCGGGAAAGAACGCAATCGGGGTGATCATGACCGGAATGGGCGACGACGGCGCGAAGGGCATGCTCGAGATGAAAGAGGCCGGCGCTTTCACGATCGCCCAGGACGAGGCTTCGTGCGTGGTGTTCGGGATGCCCAAAGAGGCGATAAAGCTCGGCGCGGTGGATTCCGTCGTGGCCCTGCGGGATATCGCGCCGCTCGTGATACGGAAAAGTCAGGGGAAATAGCCGTAAAAAGCGGAAAAAACCTTGCGTTCGCGCGAGGGTCTTACTACACTTGAGGGAAGCGCGGTCGGTCCGCGACGATTCCCGGGAGGTTTTGTACATGGGCGCATCCATTCTCGTTGTCGACGATTCCGTATCAATCAGGCAAAGCGTGCGGTTTATCCTTGAGCAGAGCGGATATACGGTTCACGAGGCCGCCGACGGGGCCGAGGGGCTGAAAAGCCTCGGCGAGCATAAGGTAGACCTCGTGATTACCGACGTGAACATGCCGAATATGGACGGCATGACTATGGTCAAGAAAATTCGCGAGACCGACGGCATAAAGTTCGTGCCGATTCTCGTGCTAACCACGGAATCGCAAGGATCGGTCATTGAAGAAGGCAAAAAGGCCGGGGCAACGGGCTGGATCGTAAAGCCGTTCAACGACGAGAAGCTCATCGAGACGATCAAGAAAGTCATATCCTGAAATTCAACGCGACATTTAACCTTCCCGAAATCTACATCGGCCCGGGCGAGTTTGCCTCGTCCGGGGATGACGTCGTCATATCCACGCTACTCGGTTCCTGCATTTCCGTCGCTCTCTATGATACCGCGAAGGCGCTCGGGGGGCTCAATCACTTCATGTTGCCCGTCCCGAAAAATCCGTCTCCCGACATTGATTCGGAAGAAGCCCGGTATGGGGTTAACGCGATGGAGTTGCTCGTTAACGACCTCCTTCGCAAGGGCGTGCGGCGGGAAGCGCTGCGCGCCAAGGTTTTCGGCGGAAGCTCGATGATCGATCTCGGACGCGCCGCGACCTTTGACGTCCCGCGCATGAACATTCGTTTTGTCTTCGATTTTCTCGAGCGCGAGCGCGTGCCGGTCGACGCGTATTCGGTCGGCGGCAATCGCCCCCGGCGGGTGTTTTTTTTCCCGCAAACGGCGAAAGTGCTCTTGCGATTTTCTGATCGGGGCGAACGCGCGGTCAGCGGGCGCGATACCCGATATTCGCAAGAGTTGCAGGTGTCGTTCTCGAACGCGGGCCGGCCGATTCTGTTTTAGCGGCGGCCTCCTGCGTAGCGTTTTTGGCGTTCGCGTTCTTGTCGTCCGGCCTTGCACGGGCCGCGCGTACCGTATATCATGTCGCCCGCGAGGTTATTCATGAACGCAATTATCACGGTAGTCGGCACCGATCAGGTCGGCATTATCGCCAAGGTTTCCTCTTGGCTTTCCTCTCACGGCATCAACATAATCGACATATCGCAGACGGTCCTTTCGGGCAATTTCGTCATGATGATGATGGTAGACCTGTCAGGCTCGGACGAGCCGATTCAGGGAACGAAGGACGGGCTTTCCTCCCTCGGCGACGAGATGGGCGTGAGCATCAGCATGATGCATGAGCGCGTGTTTTCCGCCATGCACCG
>CAYSEA010000006.1:0-3015 GCA_964429975.1 uncultured Treponema sp. | reverse complement strand
ACCCCGATAGCGCTCGTCGCCGAGTCGAGCGGGGAAACCGACTATGCGCCCTGGGCCGTGACCCTCGACGAGGTGGCGACGGAGCTCGGCATCGACTTCGTCGGGGGCTTTTCGGCCCTCGTGCAAAAGGGCATGACCGTCGGCGACGAGCGGCTCATCGCCTCGATTCCGCGCGCGCTCGCGGCGACCTCGCGCGTATGCGCCTCGATTAACCTCGGAACGACGAAAAACGGCATAAATATGGACGCCGTCAGGCGGATGGGAGACATCGTCAAGGAGACGGCGCGACTTACGGCCGACCGGGACGGTATCGGCTGCGCGAAGCTCGTCGTGTTCTGCAACGCGCCCGAGGACAATCCCTTCATGGCCGGCGCCTTCCACGGGCCCGGAGAGGGCGAGGCGGTTTTATCGGTGGGAGTGTCGGGCCCCGGCGTCATCAAGGCGGCCTGCGAGCAGTACCGCGGAGCACCCTTGGACGTACTCGCGGACGGCATCAAGAAAACGGCCTTCAAGATTACCCGCATGGGACAGCTCGTGGGGCAGGAAGCCGCGCGCAGGCTCGGCGTGCCGTTTGGCATACTTGACCTCTCGCTCGCGCCGACCCCCTCTGTCGGGGACTCCGTCGCGCGCATTCTCGAGGAAATGGGTCTTGAGCGCGCCGGAGCGCCGGGCACGACCGCGGCGCTCGCCATGCTGACCGACATGGTCAAGAAAGGCGGCGTCATGGCCTCCACGAGCGTCGGGGGGCTTTCCGGCGCCTTCATTCCCGTTTCCGAGGACGAAGGAATGGTCGCGGCGGTGCGTGACGGGGCCATAAACCTCGAGAAGCTCGAAGCGATGACTTGCGTGTGCTCGGTCGGCCTCGACATGATCGCCATACCCGGCGACACGAGCGCGGAAACGATAGCCGGCATCATGGCGGACGAACTCGCGATCGGCATGGTGAACAACAAGACGACGGCCGTCCGGCTCATCCCCGTTCCCGGAAAAAAGGCGGGCGAGTGGGCCGAGTTCGGAGGCCTCTTGGGCGGAGCGCCGATCATGCCGGTAAATACCTTTTCCTGCGCGACCTTCGTGAACCGCGGCGGTCGCATACCGGCTCCCATACACAGCTTTCGAAATTGACCGTTCGCCCGCCCCTCCGGCGGGCGAGACCGTTGAAAAAAGCCTTCAAAGAGAGCATAGTGTCGTCATGAACAGAAGTCGTCATTCCTTTATCGTCGCGTGCTTGGCTTTTTTTCTTTTAACGCTCGCTTTGGGCGGCGCCCAAGATAAGCCGGACGCGCTGAAACTCTACCGTAATGGCCGCGATCTCGATGCGATCGGCCGCGTCGAGGATGCTCGAAAGGTTTACGCGCAGGCGATTGAGGTATGCAAGCAGGACCTTGCGGATAATCCGAAGAACATGGACGCGTACGCGATCTATGGGTGGTCGCTTCTGCGCATGGGTAAGTACCAGGATTCGATAAACATATGCGTCGAAGCGCTCAAGACGTCAAGCGATACGCGAATCGTCGAGTCGCTCGGCGAGGGGTACTTTTTCCTGGGAAACTACAAGGAATCGCTCAAGTATATGGAGCGATACATAGACGCCGCCCCGCGCGGCGAGCGGATCAGCACGGCCTACTTTTTCGTCGGTGAGATATACCGCATTTCGCGTCAGTTTAACCGCGCCGATATTTCCTACTCTGCGGCCGTATACCTTGAGCCGTCCATCTCCCTGTGGTGGTTCCGTCTCGGAACCGTGCGGGAAACCGTCGGTGACAAACGCGGGGCCACGGATGCCTATCAGCGCGCCCTCAAGCTGAGGCCCGATTACAAGGATGCTTCTGACGGGCTTACTCGGGTCCGAGCATAATCGCGTCAACGCTTGCGACGAGATCCTTTCGGTCGAGTTTCGGGCGACATCCGGTTAAGTAGGAAAGAAAGGCCGCGATGCGCGTCATCAGCGAGCCGATGTTTCCGGGAAGAGAGACTCCCGCCGAAAGCGCCCAGCGAGACGCGAAGATCATGCCCTCCACCGCGAGGGCTTTTTTAATTCCTATTTCGAGCGCGCCGGCGGTAATTGGAAGGCCGAACGGCTCAATGAGCACCCTACCGAACGGTGAGAGCAGGTTAAAAAACACGATACCGAGGGAGATCGAGAGCGTCGGGAGCGCGCGTATTCGCCCTCCGCCCGCAACGAGCAGGATTCCCGCGGCAAGAACGAGGATCGCCTTAATTCGGATGTCGGGCACGAAGAGGATGAGCGCGGTCAGGACGAGGCCGCAGCCAAGCCTGAGCGCGCGCGTCATGCGTTGCGCCGCACCCGCAAGCCGCGGTTCCGAATTGAGCGGGACTATCCGTTCAGTCTCGTCGGCGCGGGGTATCGTCCCCGAGAGTATTCCCGCGTACCAGCGGGAGCGCGCGGCGAAGCGGTTCGTCGCGAAGCCGAGCGCCGCGCCGGTCACGACGCCGAGCGCGAGAAAGGGCGGGGCGATGAACGCGATTCCCTCGCCGAAGACGAACGCGCGCGCGAGGGAGAGCTGCGTCGCGTTCGAAACGAAGGCAGCGGCGACGCTCGTTCCGAGGAAAGAAACTTTTTTGCCGAGCGCGCGACGGAGCGCGAACGTAACGATGGCCGATGCCCCGGTTCCGGCAAGAGAGAAGAGAAATACGTATGAGAAGAGCGTCCCGCCGACGAGGCCCTGTCCGATGACCTTGAGGGCCACGAGAGCGGCGAACGGGCCAAGCGACAGCATGTCGGCCGCGAGCATAATGGGAACGTTCGCAAGCCCTATCCTGAGAAAGGGAAGGGGCCGCGGAATCATGAACTCTATCGTGGAAAGGAAAAAGCAGAGCGCGGACAAGCGAACGATTACATAGTCTTTTGCGCTGTCAGATAGGGAAGTAGGCATGTGGTATCCGCGCCGTGAGATCGGCCCGTCCCGGGCGGAACTGTTTGTTCCCCTGGAACGGGCCGCGCGCGCGTCAGTGTCCGCAGCCGCAGCCGCCGGAGCCGCAACCGTCGCCGCA
>CAYSEA010000005.1:58105-78542 GCA_964429975.1 uncultured Treponema sp. | reverse complement strand
GCGAGTCGAACACATCCTGCATCGTGAATACTCCCGATACCGCTCCGCGATCGGCAGATGCGAGCCATTCGGCCGCACGCACCGCGCCCATCGCGAGGCCCTCACGCGTCCTGACGGTATGGGTAAGCTCGATGGTATCGGCCGGGGAATCGAACCAAACCGTATGCGTGCCGGGAACCGAACCGACGCGGACGCTCGCGACGTGCAGTTCGTCCTTCTCGGGCTTTCTGTCGAAGGGATCGGCGACGATTCGCTTTTTCGAAGGCATATTGGCGAGGATCCTCTGCGCGATATCGAGCGCCGTTCCCGAAGGACTGTCGACCTTTTGGTTATGGTGCGACTCGAATATGGCGGTGTCGTATTCCTCGAACTCGGACACGAGGCGCGCGGCCTCGGCGACGATCCGGTAAAACAAATTCACGCCAACGGAAAAATTCGAGGCATGCAACAGGCGCGCCTTACTGCGCACGACGAGCTCCGTCACTTCGCCGAGATTATCCTTCCACCCCGTCGTGCCAACGACGAGCGGAAGGCCGGTCGGCACGAGCGAGCGGATATTTCCCATGACGGACGCGGGATGCGAGAACTCGATAATCGCCTCGGCACCCGAGTCGCGAATGGCGCGGACCATAACCGAGTGATCAGAGGTAACGCATGTCGCGTCGGGGGCAAAAAGATCGACTGAGCACGCGACTTCATGACCACGCGCCTCGCAGGCCTTCGCGATCATGTGTCCCATTTTTCCGTAACCGACGAGGGCTATCTTCATGCGACGCCTCCCGAGGGTACGCCGATCAAGTCTTGCCGTCCGTCCTTCCCGAAATAGCGCTCGTGAAGCAGACGCACGACCTGATCGGATTCCGACGAGTCGCAAATAAGGCTGATATTAACCTTAGAAGCGCCCTGGCTGATCATCTGCACGTTAATGCCCGCAGAGGAAAGCGCCTCGAAGGTCGCCGCGAGTATGAGGCTCGAGCGCTTCACGTCGCAGATGATCGTGACGATGGCCCGCTCCTTGCGAACGTCGACGCTCGAAAACTTTTCGAGATCGTGCCTGAGGGAGGCGAGATTCGCCTTCTTGCTGTCGACGGTGAGCGAGACGGAAACTTCCGAGGTCGCGACGACGTCGACGCTGACGCTGTGGGCGGCGAATGAATCGAATACCTTGGCGAGAAAGCCGTATTGCCCGAGCATCCTCGTGGAGACGATATCGACGAGGGTCACTCCCTTCTTCGAGGTAATCGCCCGGACGGGAGACGGCGCGGTCGCATGGCTCGTCACGATGATGGAGCCCGGCGCTTCGATATTATACGAGTTCTTGACGCGAACCGGAGTGCCCGTCTGCAAGCACGGCTGCATCGAGCGGGGATGGAGAACCTGCGCGCCGAAATACGCGAGCTCCGCGACTTCGTCGTAGGTCGCGACGGGAACGGTTCGCGCCTCTTTGACGACGCGGGGATCCGTCGTCAGGATGCCGTCGACGTCCTTCCAGGTTTGCACTTCTTCGGCGTCGAGCGCAGCTCCGATAAACGTCGCGGTCAAGTCGCTGCCCCCTCGGCCGAGCGTCGTGATGGAACCCTTCGCGTCCTTCGCGATGAATCCGGTCACCACCGGTATCGGCATCCCGTCGCCCGCCTTTCCGGAGGCGTAGGGACCGAGAATCTTTCGAACGTTCTGCCAGGTTTCCGGAAGAAGATCCGCGCTCATGAAGTTCGAATCGGAAGCGAAGCCCACGTCCCAGGCGTCGCGAGCCTCGGCGCGCACGGACTGCGAAGAAAGATACGCGGCCATGATGCGCACGGAAAGCCGCTCTCCGAAGGAAACGAGATAATCCCGGGATCGAGGGCTTACCTCGCGCAGCATTGAAATGCCCGTGAGGAGCGTTCGAAGTTCCGCGAGCAGGGGATCGACGACATTCGCAGGAATCCCCAACTGAGAAGCCGTTTCTTTGTGAAGCTTTTCGACCGCATCGACGGTTACGACTCCCCCGAGGGCGGCATCCGCCGCGTCAAGAAGGTCATCGGTGGTATCACCCATCGCGGAAAGGACGATCACGGGTCGTTTATCGGCGAACTTACAGATTATTCCCGCAACGTGCTTGATACGCTCCGCGTTCGCCACCGAAGAACCGCCGAATTTCATTACGATCATGATTATGCTCCACCTCTATATTTATTCACGAGTCGACTAAAGAATGCATATTTATACCAAATAGCATGCCGAATGACAATAGTCCCTTGAGGCAGAAGGACGTGAAATGCTAGACTGTTTCCATGAAACCGCAGATTCGCGCCGTCATCCTGTACAAAGGTCAACCAGGACTCATCACCGCCCTCGATTCCGAGAAGATCACGATAACCCTCGAAGGCGGGGAAAAAAAGGTGCGCGAAAAGGATATCAACCTTCTCAATGCGGGCCCGGTTCAAGCGCTCTCCGCCCTTTTCTCCGCGACGCTTCCCGCGGGCGATACGAAAGACGCCGTGGATTTCTTTTCGGGCGAAAGCCCCTCGTACGCGGAACTTACCGAACTTATTTGGGGAGCCTATCCGCCCGAGGCGTCGTGGGCCGTGTGGCAGGCCGTCCGAGCCTCACCCTTCTTTGAGTGCGATGATCCGGCTGGATCGGTTCGAATACGCTCAAACGAAGAAATCGAAACGATGACGCGCAAGGAAGAAGAAAAGCAACGCGCGGGCGCCGAACGCATGGCCGCCATCGGGAGGCTCAAGGGAGCGGTAGCCGGCACCGGCCAGCTCTTGCCCGATGACGCGCGATTTCTCCAGGACATAGAGGCCCTCGCCTTGGGCATGAGCGATAAGTCCCGATCTCTCAAAGAAGCGGGTTTATCCGAAACGCCCGTCTCCGCGCACTCAGTCCTGCTCGCGACCGGTTTATGGAAGCCGGAGCGGAACCCCTGGCCTTCGCGTCACGGACTGAGCCTCAATTCCTCGACCGCGCACGTCCCCCCACCTCCCGAGCGGGGCGACAGGCTCGACCTGACGGCACTCGACGCGTGGGCTATCGATAACGCCTGGAGCTCCGATCCCGACGACGCGGTTTCGCTCGACGGCGACGCCTTGTGGGTACACGTCGCCGACCCCGCCTCTACGGTTCTTCCCGACAGCGATGCGGACAAGGACGCGCGCGGCCGCGGCTCTACCCTCTACGTTCCCGAGGGAGCCTCGCGGATGCTCGCCGACGCCTCGCTCGATTTCTTCGCGCTCGGCCTCGCAAGCGAATCCTTCGCGCTTTCCTTTCGCGTAACTTTCACGGACTCGGGAGCGATCGACGAGGTTTCGATACACCGCACCGTCGTTCGCGTCACGCGCCTCACCTACGCGGAAGCCTCGTCTCGCCGCGACGAACCCGGCCTCGCGGGACTCTTTAAAATCGCCGAACGCAACGTCGAGCGAAGGAAGGCGGCGGACGCCGTGTTCATCGAATTGCCGGAGACGCACGTCTCCGTCGGTCCCGGAGGCGACGGACCCTTAACCGTTTTTTTCGAGCGCGTAGCCGACGAGAACGCGGCCGACATGGTCCGCGAGATGATGCTGATCGCGGGCGAAGCCGCGGCGCGCTTCGCCTTCAAGAACGGAATTCCCTTTCAATACGTTAGTCAGGAGCGTCCCGAGATACCGAAGGACCTTCCGCCCGGACTCGCGGGAGAATACCGCAAGCGGAGATCGATGCGATCGCGAAAGGTCGGCACGATTCCCTCGGATCACGCGGGACTCGGCCTCGGGATGTACAGCCAGGTCACGAGTCCCCTCAGGCGATACGGGGATCTCGTCTCGCACCAGCAACTGAGGCGATTTCTCGAGGGAAAGCCCCCGATGGACACGGACGATATGCTCACCCGCATCGCCTCGGGAGATTCGGCCGCGCGGGAATGCACCTTTGCAGAGCGCGAATCGAATATGCATTGGATGCTCGTCCATCTTTCGCGGCATCCCGAATGGACGGGAGACGCTATCGTCGTGGAGATCGCAGGAAGCCAAGCGACGATTCTGATCCCTGAGTTCGCGCAGGAATCGAGGATCACGACCCCTGCGGGAGCCGAACTGAACGCGAGTATCCGCGTGCGGGCCGGAAACGTGCGTATTCCGGAACAAACAATTAGCTTTATCCCGCTGGAGGCCTCGTAATGGGAATGCCCTATAACCCGCGCGAAATAATTTTCGCTCCGACCGCGTCATGCAATCTTTCCTGCGGCCATTGCCGCGTCGACCGTTCCAAGGGCTCCTTGTCTCACGACGAGGCCCTTGCCTTTCTCGCGGACTGCGCGGCGGGCGGAGTTGACCGCGTCGGTTTCTCCGGAGGGGAGCCCTTCCTCGAAGTCGATTTCGTTTCCGCGATCATTCGATCGGCGGTCGACCTCGGCATGTACTTCGACCGACTCATGACGAACGGCGTTTGGTGGGAAACGGAGGCAGAGTTGTCAGCCGCCCTCGCGTCCATTCTCGATGCGGGATTCGACGGGACGCTCGCGGTGAGTTTCGACGATTGGCACGGACAGGAACCGAATAAAATCGCCGCGCTCTTTCGGGAAGCGGGAAAGATTTCAGGTAGAAACGACTGGTTCGAAATCGTCTGCGCGCTGAGCCGCGCGGGAGAAGCCCCGCACGCCCGCCTTGAGGGCCTTTCGCGCGCGCTTGGTTCAAGGCTCGTTTCGTCCGACGGCTCTCCACGGGCGATCCGAAACGACGCGGCACTCAAAAATCGCGAGCTCGAAATGGATGACGGGTCGGGTATCGACATTCCGATACTCACCATACCCTTCTCCGCGTCCGGCTCGGATCCCGAGGCGTGGAAAAGCGACCGGTGGTTTACCGACGACTGGTGCGAGGGACCGGGAAACGTGCTCTTCGTGCATCCGGACGGATCGGTCGCGGTATGCTGCGGCTTCGCGAACGAGCGACCCGAGCTGATTGCGGGCCACATCCGCGACGGCTTCGAGACGCTCGTCGAGCGCGCGCGCGCGATGCCCCAGGTTCGCGCCTGCTACGAGCGCGGGCTCGGCGCCGTCCGGAAAGACCTCGAGTCGTGCGGCGTTACCCTGCCCGGCAAGACGGCCGACATCTGCCAGTTCTGCGACTGGATGTGCGAGCGCGGTCTTTCGGAAAAGACGAAATAATAAAAAAAAGCCGTCCTTTCGGACGGCCTTTTCATCGATTCGGAAGCGCGGACTATTCCGACTTCACTTCGTCGCAGATGCTGAGCTCGGTTTCCTTATCGAAGAACTTCGCCTTCTCCATGAGCGGCTGGAAGTTGATTACTTCGCCGATCTGGAACACAAGGTCGGGAGAACAGCGCACGATCGCCTGCTGGGTCTTCGTAGACATAATGAGGTGCGTCTCGGCGCCGAGCGGCTCCTTGACCATGACCTTCATCTGCATGTTGTTCTTGCTCGCCGGGCTCTTGATGTACTCGAGGTCCTCGGGGCGGATACCGAAGTACACGTCCTTGTTGAGGTAGGCTTTGAGGATCTTCTGCTGATCGGCGGTCGGGACGATTTCGAAGGAACCCTCGTCCGCGACGATCTGTCCGCCCTTCTCGATGATCTTGACCGAAAGGAAGTTCATGGGCGGGGAGCCGATGAAGCCGGCGACGAACTTGTTGATCGGGTGATTGTAGAGATACAGGGGAGAGCCGATCTGCTGGATCTTTCCGTCCTTCATGACGACGATCTTGTCGCCCATGGTCATGGCCTCGACCTGGTCGTGGGTAACGTAGATCATGGTCGCCTTGAGGCGGTTGTGGAGGTCGGAGATCTCGGCGCGCATCTGCACGCGGAGCTTGGCGTCGAGGTTCGAAAGGGGTTCGTCGAAGAGGAAGACCTTCGGGTTACGCACGATGGCGCGGCCGACGGCGACGCGCTGGCGCTGTCCGCCGGAGAGGGCCTTCGGCTTGCGGTCGAGCAGTTTTTCGATGTCGAGGATGCGGGCGGCTTCGTTGACGCGGCGCTCGATTTCCTTCTTGTCGGTCTTGCGGATTTTGAGACCGAACGCCATGTTGTCGTATACGGTCATGTGCGGATACAGGGCGTAGTTCTGGAAAACCATCGCGATATTGCGATCCTTCGGGGGAACGTCGTTCATCCGCTCGCCGTCGATGAAAAGGTCACCTTCGGTGATTTCCTCGAGTCCGGCTACCATGCGAAGGGTCGTGGACTTTCCGCAACCGGAAGGACCGACGAACACGACGAATTCCTGATCTTCTACGACGATGTTTGCGTTATCGACGGCGCGGACGTTTCCGTCGTACACCTTGCCGATTCCCTTGAGTTCTACCTTTGCCATACTGGCCTCCTAAGTTATCTTATAGAAGCCATTTTATGCGGATTTTCGGCGTCTGTCAAACGAAAAGGGCCATAAACCGGGCAAACCAGGGGTCAGCGAGCACGAAAAGAACGGTCACGACCATCGCGGGGAGGTAATTCGCCGTCTTGAGCTTTTTGAGCTCGAGGAGATTAATCCCGATCATGACGATGAAGGCCCCGCCGATGCCGGTCAGCTCCGCGATCATCTGCTCGGACACGTACGGTTTGACGTATCCCGAGGCGAGCGTTAAGAGGCCCTGATAGACGAGTAGCGACAGGGCCGAAAATATCGTTCCGATGCCCATGGCCGCCGCGAAGACGATTGACATAAATCCGTCGAGTACCGACTTCGTGTACAGAAGCGTATAGTCGCCCTCGGTACCCGCCTTGAAGGAGCCGACGATTGCCATGGCGCCGACGCAAAACAGGACCGAGGCATTAAGGAAGGCATACGCGAAACGCGAGCTTCCCCCCTCGGCTGCCGAATCGGCGGCGTTACCGACGACATCGACTCCGGCCGCAGACTGACCTCGACCGCCGAACCTCCGCTCGAGAAAACGCCCGACCGAGAGAATCTTGCCGTCGATGTCCCACCAGGAACCGAGGATTCCGCCGATGATGAGGGAGAGCGCGAGATAGATAATATTCTGCGCCTTGAAGGCGAGTTGCATCCCGATAACGAGGGTTACGATGCCCGCGGCCGAGCAAATCACGCTCGAAAGCTCCTTCGAGACCTTTCGGGAAAAAAGGATGCCGACAACTGAGCCGGCGATCACGGCGACGCAATTAACGATTGTTCCGATCATAATTTCGCAATACTACTTCCGTCAGTCCCGCCGTGTCAATCAACGCTTTCGGGAAAGAAGCGGAAGCGCGAGCACGCCCGCGAGGGGGAAGGCAGCGAACGCAAGAAAGAGCGCGCGATACCCGAACCGATCGATGATAAATCCTCCCGCTACGTTGCCGAGGACGGACGCGAGGCCCACCGAGACGGAGGTATACATGGTCAACGCGAGCGCGAGCAAACGTTTCGGAACCCGCTCGCCGATAAACACGACGGCCGCCGGATGAAAGAGGCCGAAGCACACCGAGTGAAAGAGCTGACCGATGACGGCGCCGCCAAAGGTGGGGATTGCGGCGTACACGAGGTTTCGCGCGCCGATGGTCGCGAGCGAAAACACGAGAATGCCCTTCGTGCCGTATTTGCGGATGAACCAACCCGAGAGAAACATGAACGGAACTTCGGCGGCGGCCGAAAGCGCCCAGAGCCCGGCATACGATTCAAGGCCGAGATAGTCGCGCACGTACAACGAAAAAAAACGCTGAGAGGGAGTCATGCCGAAGAAGCCGAGAAACACGAGGGCGATCCCGGCCCAGTAGGAACGGGGAAAGGCGGCGATAAAGGCGCGGGGCGAGCCGATCGATATCGCGGAAACGGGTTGCACGTCGGCCGTCTCAGGCGCCCTTGAGCGCGTTTCGGCGCGCGACGCAGAACCGCGCGAGCGGGACATTCTCGCGAAGACCCGCGGGACGAGCGGCACCGAAAGGGCGAATAGCGCGCACGGTACGGCGATCGCGATTGCGATGGACGCGGCCGACGACGAATCGACGAGCGAAGTGAACTGAAGGAGCAAGGTCACGCACACGAAGCCGATACTGCCAAGCACGCGTACCTTGCCGTAGTCGGTGGCGTCGCCCCCGAGGGAACGCGAAACCATCGTATCGACGAGGGGCACCGTTCCCTTATAGCCGACCGCGAGCAGGGCAAGAAGAAGGCCCGTCACCCAAAAGCTCCGAAACGCCACCAAGGGCGGCAAGACGACGATCATGAGAACGGCGAGAAATGTTATCACAGTTACATAGTTTCCCTTCCGGTCGACGCGCGCGTTGACGAGAATCGGAAAGGCCATTCCGGCCGCCTCGAACATGCCCTGAAGCACGCCGATTTCGGTCACGGAATACCCGAGACCCGAGAGCATCACGGGCAAGTACGCGTTTACGACGCCGTAAACCCCGAAGATCAGAAAGAGCGGTATGCCAAGAACCATCGACTACATCTCGAGGCCGAGGAAATGCTTGACGGCGATGCCGACGCCGAACGAAAGCAGCGTCACTCCCATGCTGACCGCGAGCATCCCGAAGAAGTGTCGCTTGAAGGGTAAGTCCTTCGCGGTGCACAGATAATAGTTAAACGAAAGGATGATGAGGACGACGATCGCGAGCGTGACGGAAAGAGCCAGCATGAAATTACCCGTCAGAAAAAACGGCAGCACGAGCAGGATGACCGTTAGGATGTAGGCGACGCCCGTGTACGTCGCAGATTTAACCGGGGAGACGGTCCCGTCCCCTTCGGACCTTTGCGAAAGGTATTCCGAGGCGGCCATGGAAAACGCCGCGGAAATGCCGGTGATAAGCCCGGTCATCGCGATGATTTTCGTGTTCTGAAAGGCGAACGTAAAGCCCGCCAAGGCGCCGGTAAGCTCAACGAGCGCGTCATTGAGTCCGAGCACGACGGATCCCGCGTATCTGAGCCGCTCCTCGTCGATCATCGCGATAAGTTCGTTCTCGTGACGGTCTTCCTCCGCGATAATCTCGCGGACGTCAGGAAACCGGTCAAGGACCGAAGCATACCCGACCTGCGCCTCCGCTTCGGCGTTTTCAAGTTTTTTAATCGCGAAGGTTAATCCCAAGAAACGCGCGATGAGGAAAAAAACGAACACTTTGGCGCGGGATGGCCGCAGAACGACGCCGGTCACCGCTTCCCAACGCGCGGCGTGTTTCGCTTCCTCGGCGGACATTCGGCGCAGGATATCGGCGTGCTTCGGATCGGATAGGACGGCCGCGAGCCGTGAGTAAATCGCGGCGCTGTCAACCTCATCTCGCTGAAAGGCAAGAACCGCTTTTCTGGTCGCGGCGTCAATCGTTTGTTCGTTCATTGAGTCCCCCACGGATAAGGTACCGAATGAGCGACCGACTTTCAATACCCTAAACGGGTATCCGCGCCTCGCGCCGATCGGTTTTCTGCGCGAGGCGTTAGTTTACGAATACCGTGCGCTAAAAAACGATCATGGGCTCGCGAGCCGAAGTCGAGTTCGTCTCAAGTACGGCTTCGCGAACGTCTCCATCCTCGATCTCCGATTCCCCCGCGACCGCCTCGGCTTCGGTTTCGGTAAACTCGCCCTGCTCGTCCCCGTTCGTTTTGAACCGCGGCTTAAACTCCACGTGTTCGGCGACAACCTTCACCTTGCTGTAATTCTTTCCATCGGAGCCGACCCAGCGGTCCTGTTTCAAGCGTCCGACCACGCGGACGCCCCTGCCCTTCGTGCAGTTCTTGCTACAGGCCTCGGCAAGTTTCCCCCAGGAGTCCACGTCGATAAACGAGGTTTCCTGCTCGTACTCGTCGTCCTGCCGAAAATAGCGATTCGACGCAATCGAAAAGGCGCACACCATGCTGCCGCGGGGCGTTTCCCTGACGACGGGATCGCGCACGACGTTTCCCTCGATCAGAATAGAATTGAGAGCGTTCATGTCATTCCTCCCAGAATTGTGAATTCGCGGGGCGAAGTGTCCCGCACCACTTCTTATGGGAAAAATGACGAACGGTGGCCCGAAAGACGCAAAAAAAAGTTACTTCGCGCGCGCTGATCGAGCGAAGGCGTCAAGGGCATCAAGTTGCTCCGCGACCCGCGCGGGATTCGGACCGCCGGGAATGTCTCGCGCGGCGACGCCGGCTTTCGGCGTCAGCAGATCAAGCACGTCGCGCGCGATAAGCGGCGAATGGGAAGCGAGGCGCTCAAAAGGAAGGTCGCGCATATCGCGGACGTCCGACTCGACGCATTCGCGCACGACGCCCGCCGCGACGGCATGCGCGGTTCTGAAGGGCAAGCCCTTCCTCACGAGATAGTCGGCAAGATCGGTCGCGTTCGCGTGCCCACCCGTGCAGGCCCCTTCCATGCGCTCGACATTCCAGGCCGCCGACTCGATCATCCGGGCGAACACGGAAAGGCAGGAAGACGCGGTATCGATCGACGAAAAGAGGCTTTCTTTGTCTTCCTGCATGTCGCGGTTGTACGACAGGGGAAGGCCCTTCATCATCGTGAGAAGGGCGACGAGGTTCCCGTATACCCTGCCCGCGCGGCCGCGAATGAGCTCGGCGAAATCGGGGTTTTTCTTTTGCGGCATGATGCTCGATCCGGTCGACCAGCGCTCGGAAAGCTCGATGAAGCCAAATTCCTCGGTCGACCAGATAACGATCTCCTCGCAAAAGCGCGAAAGGTGCGTCATCAGTATTGAAAGCGCGGCGGCTATCTCGAGACAGTAATCGCGGTCGGCGACGGTATCGAGCGAGTTCGCCGTGAGGCCGGGAAAACCGAGAGAGGCCGCGACCGCGTTTCTGTCGAGCGGAAGGCCCGAACCCGCGAGCGCGCCCGCCCCGAGGGGCATCGCGTCGAGGCGGACGAGCGCGTCGATGAGGCGCCCGTGGTCGCGCACGAGCGGCCAGCACCAGGCGGCGAGATGATGCGCGAGGGTAACGGGCTGGGCGCGTTGCAGGTGCGTATAACCCGGCATGAGGGTTTCCAGATGCTCCCGCGCGACGCGCGAAAGCGTTTCGACTAACGACGCGATCGACCGCGCGAGCTCGGGCACCGCCCGTTTGAGGTAGAGCCGCTCGTCGAGGGCGACCTGGTCGTTGCGGCTTCGCCCGGTATGAACCTTCCGCCCGACGTCGCCGAGGCGGTCGGTAAGCACTCCCTCGATGAAAGAATGGATATCCTCTGCTCGCTCATCGATCGAAAGCGCGCCGCTCTTGAGCTCGGAGGCTATCGCGGAAAGCTCCTTGGCGATTGCCTCAGCCTCGGACGCGGGGATGATACCGCGCTTTCCGAGCATGGTTGCGTGAGCCACGCTTCCTCGCACGTCATCTTCGGCCATCCGCGCGTCGACGTGAATCGACGTTTCGAACGCGACTGCCTCGGCCGACGGACCTTCCTCGAATCTACCATGCCATAACGGCGCTTTTTTCTCGCTCATTTGGATCGATCTCCCTGATAGGCCCGCAGGATTTCGCACACGTATACGCGATGGTAATCCTTCTTGGGATAGTTTTTTTCGATCGCCGGATCGACAAAGAGCGCGGGATCGAGATCCTGCGCATAGATTTTTTTGCAGACGAACGTCACTCGCGCCTCGGAAAAACCGATGGCGCCCGGCTCGAGGAGCTGGGGCGAAAGGCCAGCGGCGCTCGCTTTATCTGTATCAACGCCGCTCGTGCTCCCGCAAATCTCGAGGGCCTTGCGCGCCTCGGGCCCGAAAAAGGAAAAAGTGACAAGAGGCTCGCGCTCGATAAAGGCAAACGTGTGCCTCGTCGGCCTGACCATGCACGTAATCGTTCGCTTGCCCCAGTGCACGCCGAACGCTCCCCACGAGGCCGTCATTGTGTTCCACGCCTCGCGCGCTAGTCCGTTGCCCGCGGTGATAAGCATCCAGTCCGCGCCGATCGAAGAAAAAGGCGTGACGAGAGAATCGAGCGCGGCGTCATTGGCGTTTAATACCGTAAAGCCGCTCATGCGCGCGCCTCGACCGAAGTCTTTTCGCGCGAGGCGTCGCCCTTGGCGAAGAAATACGAAAGCGCGAAACCGACGGCGAGCGAAAGCCCAGAGGCGATTAGAATTCCGATGGATTCTCCGAGACCCGGAAAAATCGGAATAAGCGAGCCCGCAACGAGGCCGAGGATAAACGCGTACGTCAAGAATGGTCTTCGGGAAAGGAGGAAGCGCACGATGCCCGCTCCGACTAAAAGCCCGATACCAACCCCGAGCGCGAAGGGAGCCATGAGCGGAATATTGAAATCGGAAACTGATCCCATGACGGTGGCGTATGACCCGAAAAGCACGAGCATGAACGAACCGGATATGCCGGGCATGAGCATCGTGATCGCGGCGATTATACCCATAGCGAAAAGCCAAACAGCAACGGGAAGCGTCAACGCGGTGACGCGGACGGCCTCCGCGTCATCGGCGGAGATGACCGCCATCGCGATCATGATGGCTATTCCCGCGATGGCGAGCGCGACACGCGGGGCGACAGAGCTTGAACCTGCCCGCCGCTTCGAGAAACCGGCGAGCTTCGCAATAAACGGAATGCTTCCGAGAATGATCCCTTCGAAAAAGAAATTGACGGGGACCGGATACCGCGCGAGAAGCCAGGTAACGATCCTCGCGAAGGCCAAAATGCTGACCACGAGACCCGCGGCGAGGGCAACGATAAATGCCAGATTGCGCCGTATCGTCCCGAGGTTCAGCGTCAGTACCTCAACGAGGCGATCGTACACGCCGAACACGACGGCCATCGTCCCGCCCGAAACGCCCGGGATGACGTTCGCTATCCCGAGAATGATGCCGACAAAAAACGTTCGTACGTGTACCATTATTCCCTCTCCCCTATTCCGTCGCCCGTTTCTTCGATCTCTTTCCGCTCATGGCTTGTCCCTTTCCCACGGACTGCTCCATCATTGCGCGTACCTTGAGGGGCAGGCCGAAGAGGGTGATGAAACCGTCGGCGTCCTTATGGTCATACAGATCGCCCGTGGTGAAGCTCGCAATATTCGCGTTATAGAGACTATAGTCCGAATGCGATCCGGCGCTTCTGATGGAACCTTTATAAAGCTTGAGGCGCACCCAGCCGGTGCAATTCTCCTGCGTCTTGTCCATAAAGGCCATGAGGCTTTCCATGAGGGTGGTGTACCAGCGACCGTTGTAGATGAGCTCGCTCATCTTGAGCGAGACTTGCTGCTTGAAGAAGTAGGTATCGCGGTCGAGACAGAGGTGGTCGAGCATATTGTGCGCCTGATAGAGGATCGAGCCGCCGGGGGTCTCGTACACGCCACGGCTCTTCATGCCAACGACGCGGTTCTCGACGATATCGACGAGGCCGACGCCGTTCCGCCCGCCGATCTTGTTAAGTTCCTGCATGAGGGCGAGCGGTTTCATTTTCTTGCCGTTGACGGCGACCGGGATACCTTTCTCGAAGGCTATCTTAACGTACTCGCCCTTCTCGGGAGCTTCTTCGGGAACGGTCGTGAGCTGGAGCATGTGCTTCCAGTTCGGCTCGTTCTCGGTAAACTCAAGCTCGAGACCCTCGTGCGAAAGATGCCAAATATTTTCATCGCGGCTATACGACTGATCTTTCTTCATCGGAACCGGAATTCCGCGCGCCTCGAGGAACTCGATTTCCGCTTCGCGGCTGTCCATGTCCCATTTATCGTCGCGCCAGGCCGCGATGATCTTAAGGTCGGGGGCGAAGGCTTTTATTGTAAGTTCGAAGCGGATCTGATCGTTGCCCTTGCCGGTCGCGCCGTGACTGATCGCGACCGCATTGCATTTCCGCGCGTAGTCGACGAGCACACGCGCGATAAGCGGGCGAGCGGTCGAGGTACCGAGAAGATACTGATCCTCATAGATCGCGTTCGCCTTGAGGGCGGGAAACACGAAGTCGGTTATATATTCCTCGCGCGCGTCGACGACGTGACATTCCGAGGCGCCGGTATCGAGAGCGCGCTTCTTGATCGTTTTCCAGTCATCTCCCTGACCGACGTCAATGCACACGGCGACGACGTCATAATCGTAATTTTCCTTGAGCCACGGAATGATAACCGTGGTATCGAGCCCGCCTGAATACGCGAGTACTACCTTGTCCCGCTTTCCTTTTGATGCCCTTGGCGCGGGAGCCTTTGCTACGGGAGCTTTTGCTACGGGCGCCTGGGCAACAGGTGCCTTGACGACGGGCGCCGCCTTCTTCGCGGGCGCCGCCTTCTTCGCGACGACCTTCTCGGTCTTTTTCGTTACAGCCATGTCAGTATCTCCTTATGAATGCCGCTCTACTCTTTATACAGTCTCGAGCGCCGCTGCGCGCTCGTGCAACTCCAAAACTTTGCGATTGAAAAAACGGGAGATCATATGCTCCTCAATGATTCCGAGAACCGAACCATCCGCGCGCACGACGGGGATAGTATCGATTTGATGCAGGGAAAAAAGCTCGCGCGCGTCGCGCACCTGCGTGGAGGGTTTGCAACTCACCGGGCAGGGATTCATTACGTCATAGGCCAGAAGACCCTGCGTCAGCTCGCCGAGCAAGAAGGCCTCCTTCAGGTTATCCACGGAGATAACGCCCGAGAGCTTGCCGTCGTCCGAAAGGACGGGGCAACCAAGCGCCTCCTGTCGGCCAAAGCACTCGGTAATATCCTTAAACGTGGCCGTCTCCGTCAGCCATGTCGACGGCGTTGTCCCCTCAAGCACGTCGGACACGGTACTCTCGCGCAAAAGATCGTCTTCCGTGATGTCAAGTCCGCACTCCCCCGCCTTGGTCACGCCGTACTTAACGCAGACGGGTCCGAGTATCTGAACGATGAACGTTGTAGCGGTTACGACGAGAATGATCGTCGGGCCAAGGGTATCGGGGAAAACTTTCCCCGCCATCATCGAAAGGCCGATCGCGACGCCCGCCTGGCTCAGCAGGCACCACTTGAGGTATTTCCGCACGGTCGCGGGAGCGCCGGAAATCCGCGCGCCGAGCCATGAACCTACCGATTTTCCGACGGTTCGCCCGATGACGTATACGACCGCGATTACTGCGAACGCGGGTGACACCTTCCAAATGTCGAGCTTCGCGCCGACGAGCACGAAAAAGAGCACGTAGACCGGCGGAGTAAAGCGGTCAACGAGACTAAAGAGATCCCGAGACCGAAAGGGCGCGAAATTGGCGATGAAAAAACCCATCGCCATCGCCGCGAGTATCGGGTCGAGGCCAAGGTACGCGCACGATCCCGTCATGATCATAATGCCGCCTAAGGAAAACGCAAGGGTACGGCCTTCATCGTTCTTGACGTGCTTGATTATCACACTGAGCCCAAAACCCATAAGGGCGCCTACGCCGATGGAGAAAACGAGCTCACGCGCGATGTCGAGTATTTGCGCCGAGAGCGAAACCGATTGCACACCGAGAAGCCCGGCGGCGACGCTTGAAGCGACGGCGAAAAGCACGAGCGCGACGGCGTCGTCCATCGCGACTATTCCGAGGACCATCGTCGTGAGCGGACCTTTCGTCCGGTTTTCCGCCAGTACGTCCGTCGTCGCGGCGGGCGCGGTCGCGGATGATATGGCGCCGAGAAGGATCGCGAGGGCAAGCGACATCGCCCAATCCCCGGTAACGGCGAAAGAAACCGTCCATACGAGCGCGGTCACGATTATAAACGGCATAATCGCTTCGAATGAAAGAATGTACGCGAAATGCTTTCCGTACTTTCTCATGAGGGGAATCTTGAGTTCCGAGCCGATGAGAAAGCCGATGAGCGAAAGGGCAAAGCCGCTGATTGGCTCAAGCGTGTCGATTAACTGTCCGCTGATAAGACGCGAACCGGATTGTCCGATCAAAATACCGATGATGATATAGCCCACGACCTGCGGAACCTTGAGACGCCGAAAGACAAAGCCTCCGGCCGTCCCGAGGAACATGATGATACCGAGAAGGAACACGCCGTTCACGGATTGTAGATCCTGAAAGTGCGGAAAATCGAGAAGCAAACCTGTCATGTGCGCCACGCCCTCATACTCTTCTTTTTCATGACATCAGCGCCGTTTTGAAGATCTCGAGGCCTTCGTCGATCTCTTCCATCGTTATCACGAGAGGGGGAAGAAACCTGATCGTCTGCGCTCCCGCGGTGGAGACGCAGAGTCCCGCCTTGAGGCACGCGAGCTGAATCTCGCCTGCGGTCGCCTGTCCGCTCGTCCGACCCGTAACGTCGATGCCGATCATGAGGCCCTTCCCCCGAACGTCGACGACGACGGGAAGCTTCCAGGCGCTTACCTTCGAGCGGATATAATCTCCCTTCTCCTCGACTCTTGCGAGGAATCCGGGTTTCGTGAGTTCATGGAGAACCGCGAGTCCCGCGGCGCACGCGAGCGGATTACCGCCGAAGGTCGACTGATGGTCGCCGGGAACGAGGATCTCCGCCGCCTTCCCCTTCGCGAGGCACGCGCCCATCGGAACGCCACCGGCGATTCCCTTGGCGAGGGTAATAACGTCGGGATCGAAGCCGAGCGTTTCGCTCGCGAGAAACTTTCCGGTTCTTCCGACGCCGGTTTGCACCTCGTCAGCGATAATTATGGCGCCGGCCTTTCTCGCCGCCTCGCACGCCGCCTTCGCCCATTGCGGATCGACGAGGTTCACGCCGCCTTCTCCCTGCACGCACTCGAGCATGAAGGCGCAGACGGTGTCGTCGAAGGCCGTCTCGAGGGCCGCGTAATCGTTTCTCGGAATATGCCTGAAGCCCGGCGTATAGGGCGCGAACGCCGGATCGTGAAACTTGTCCTGACCCGTCGCCGCAAGCGTCGTGACGGTCCTTCCGTGAAACGACTTAACGAGAGAAACGATGCATTGCCTCGTGCCCGCGGGTTTCCCCGCGGACTTATCGGAATCAAAGCCTATCTTTCGCGCGATTTTGATCGCGGCCTCGTTTGCCTCCGCGCCCGAGTTGCCGAAAAAGACCCGGTCCATCCCCGTCTGTTCAAGCAGGGCCTGGGCGAACTCGATACCCTTGTCGGAATTATAGTAGTTCGAAACGTGTATCGCCCGCGCGGCCTGATCGCTTACCGCCTTGACGAGCGATGGATGCGCGTGACCGAGGCAGTTGACGCCGATGCCGGCCACGAAGTCGATGTACTTTTTTCCGTCCACGTCGAAGAGCGCGCTTCCTTCTCCGTGCGAGAAAACAACCGGAAGGCTGCCGAGATTGTTTATGATTTTTCCGTTCATGATTGACTCCTTTTCGTCCGTTGCGTCGGCGTCCCCGTCATGTCAGCATCGTGCCGATGCCGCGATCCGAGAACATTTCAATGAGCAGGGCGTGCGGAACGCGCCCGTCGATAATATATGTACGCGGCACTCCGCCCTTTATCGCCTCGAGGTTGCACTCGATTTTCGGAATCATCCCCTCAGAAATGACGCCCGTCGCGATCATCGACGGAATGGCGACATGGTCGATGTGGCGAATGAGCGACGAAGGATCGGAAACGTCCCTGAGGACGCCGGGAACGTTGGTTAACTGCACGAACTTCTCCGCCTTAAGCGCGACCGCGATCTTGGCGGCCGCGGTGTCGGCGTTGATGTTATAGCGGTTCATGTCTCCCTGCTCGCCGAGCGCGACGGTCGATACGACCGGGATATATCCTTGCGAAAGCAAAGACTGTAATATCTCGGGGTTCACCTCGGTGACCTCGCCGACGAAGCCGAGATCGACGCCGTCCTTCTCGATCTTCTTCGCGCGCAAGAGGCCTGAGTCGACGCCGGAAAGCCCGACGGCCTTGCCTCCCGCCTGCAGGAGAAGGCCGACGATGTCCTTATTGAGTTTCCCCGTGAGCACCATCTGCACGATCTCCATGGTCTCCGCGTCCGTGTACCTCAGTCCGTTGATGAACTTCGATTCCTTGCCCGTTTTCTCGAGCATGGCGTTGATCTCGGGGCCGCCCCCGTGCACGAGCACGGTATGGATGCCGATCGTGCTGAGAAGCACGATGTCTTCCATCACGGCGGCTTTCAGCTCTTCGTTCAGCATCGCGTTCCCGCCGTACTTGACGACGATGGTCTTTCCCACGTACTGCTTGAAGTACGGCAGTGCCTGGACGAGGATTTCGGCCCAGTCCTTGTTGCTTATCGCTTCGCTCATGTCCGGTAGTCTCCGTTGATCTTGACGTAGTCGTAGGTGAGATCGCAGCCCCAGGCCCTTCCGCTTCCGGTTCCGTCGGAAAGCGCGATCATGATTTTCACCTCGGTCTCACCGAGGATTTCCTTGGCCTTCGCTTCGTCGAAGTCGAGCGGAACTCCGTTATGGAACACCTCGACCGCGCCCTTGCCCGAGTCGAACGAAACGCTCGTTCCCTCTTGCGAGAAAACCCCGCCCGAGTATCCCATCGCGCAGAGTATCCGCCCCCAGTTCGCGTCCTTTCCGAAAAAGGCCGCCTTGACGAGGCTCGAGGAGATAACCGACTTCGCGAACTTTCTCGCCTCGGCGTCGGACTTCGCGCCCGACACGGAGCATTCGATAAGGTGCGTCGCGCCCTCGCCGTCCCCGGCGATTTTTTTCGCCATCTCGACGTTAATCGCGTCGAGCGCCGCGACGAAGGCCCGGTAGTCCGCGCCCTTCGAGGATATCGTCTTGTTGCCCGCGAGGCCGTTCGCGAGTGCGATGAGCGTGTCGTTCGTGCTCGTGTCGCCGTCGACGCTCACGCAGTTGTAGGTCCGGTCGGCGCTTTCGGTCAAGGCCGCCTTAAGCATCTTCGGCGTGATGGCGCAGTCGGTCGTGATGAAGCCGAGCATGGTGCCCATGTCGATGTGAATCATCCCGGAGCCCTTGGCCATCGTCCCGATCGTCACGGTTTTTCCGCCGATCTCGGTGCGGACGGCGACTTCCTTATACTTCGTGTCGGTCGTCATGATCGCCTCGCGCGCCTTGACGTTACCGTCTTTCGAAAGACCCTCGCAGAGCGATTCCATTGCGGCCTCGATGGCGCCGACGTTGATCTGCTGACCGATTACGCCGGTGGAGCATACGAGCACGTCCGTCTCATTGAGCCCGAGATAGGCTGCGGCGGCGCGAGCGGTCTTGAGCGCGGACTCGTAGCCCCGCTCCCCCGTGCAGGCGTTCGCGTTTCCCGCATTCGCCACAATCGCCTGAGCCGTTCCGCCCGCGACGTGCTTCATCGTGAGCTTCACGGGCTCCGCCTTGACGAGATTCTTCGTGAACACGGCGGCGACCGAGCAAGGAACTTCGGATTCCACGAGTGCGAGATCGTTTTTCGTCCGGCTTTTCTTGATACCCGCCAACACGGCGTTCGCCGTAAATCCGTTCGCGGCGCACACGCCGCCTTCTATAAACTCCATCGTATTACTCCCGTTTGCTGTCTGCGGCCTGAATTAGAACGCCGCGGGAATATGATCGATTCCCGCAGTCTCGGCAAAGCCCGAGATAAGGTTCATGTTCTGCACGGCCTGTCCTGCCGCGCCCTTTACCATGTTATCGATCGCCGATACGACCTCGAGCATCTTCCCGCCGTTCACGACGTGAAGCGACACGTCGCAGAGGTTCGAGCCGCGGACGTTTCGGGTCGTCGCCGTCGAGCCGATCGGCAACAGCCTGACGAACGGCTCGCGTTCGTAGCGCGCGGCGTACACCGCGTGGATTTCCTCGACCGTCGAGGGCTTTACGAGCGGGGCGTACACCGTCGCGATAATCCCCCGGCTCATCGGCAGAAGATGCGGAGTGAACACGACGTTCACGTCCGTGCCGGCCGCCTTCGTCATATTCCGCGCGATCTCGGGCTGATGCCGGTGCTTGCCGACGTTGTAGGGCATGAAAGACTCGCCCGCCTCGGAAAAGTTATTCGTCTGCGTCGGAGTGCGACCGGTTCCGGTAACGCCGCTCTTCGCGTCGACGATGACGCAGTCGGTCTTCACGAGCCCCTTCTCGAGGGCCGGGATGAGCGCGAGGGAGGCGGCCGTGACGTAGCAACCGGGATTGCCGATCACGCGCGCCGTCTTTATCTTCTCTCGATTCAGCTCGGGCAAGCCGTATACCGACTCCGCGTGAACGGCGGGAAATTCATAATCCTTTTTATACCATTCCCGAAAAGTCGCCTCGTCGTCGTCAAAGCGAAAATCCGCCGAGAGATCGATGAGTTTTTTTCCCTGCTCGACGCAGGCGACGGCGTACTTCTCCGCCACGCCGTGAGGCAGGGCGGTAAAGACGACGTCGGAAGCCGCGACGACCGCGTCCGCGTCGGACAAAAGTCCGTCGCACTTGGTCCCGAGCATGCCCCGAAGATTCGGGTAGATATCGACGATATTTTGTCCCTCAAAGCTCACCGAGCTGACGGCGATTTTCGAGACGCCCGGATGCGAGAGTAAAAGCCGCACGAGCTCAACGCCAACGTAGCCCGTTGCGCCGATAATGCCGACTGTGATCATGTTTGTTGACTCCATTAAATAGTAGGAACGTTGTGTGACAGAATGTCACGAATCCGCGCGGGATTCAAGACCGTTCCGAACCGGAACGGGGCGATGGATTGACGG
>CAYSEA010000005.1:24303-58005 GCA_964429975.1 uncultured Treponema sp. | reverse complement strand
CGATACCACGCGTCAGGGAGAATGCGCGCCAATGCTTTCAGCAAATGAACGCTCGCCGGAAGATCAATAAGCCGACGATTAGCTCGAACCGCGGAGACGACAGCAGCGGCGACCGTTTCCGTTTTCAGGATCGGCGTCAAGAACGGCGCCTGAGCCCCGGCGAAAAGGCCGGTTCCGATATACGAGGGACAGACGGTCAGCACGCGTCGCTTGCCGAGGCCGCGAAGCCTCAGTTCTTCCTCGATCGAGACCGCAAAGCCCCGCACGCCCCATTTTGTCGCGGCGTAGCTCGCCGCCATGGGAAGCGGAAGGTATCCCGACGCGCTTGCGATAAAGACGAGCTTGAAATCGCGGGAGCGTTCCATCAGCGGTAAAAACGCGCGCGTCACGAGAATCGTGCCGGTAAGGTTAACGTCGACGGTCAACCGATGGCGCTCGACGGAAACCTCCGCGACCGGCCCGCCGAAAACGACGCCCGCATTGCTGACGAGCACGTCAAGCCCGCCCCATTCGGCCCGTACCGCCTCAGCGGCTTCCGCGACCGAAGCGGGCGACGAGACGTCGAGAGTTTTAAAGAGCGCTCCGGGAAAGCGAGGGCGAATCCGCTCGAGCCCCTCGGGCGAAACGTCGGTTAAAAAAAGATTTGCCCCTTCCTTGGCGAAACGCTCCGCCATGGCGAGGCCGAGCCCGCCTGCGGCTCCGGTAATTGCAACGCGCGCATCCTGTAGTTTCATGGATAACTCCCCTTCGTTTTATCCGCCTCGTCGACAGCCCTTCGAAGCGACCGCGGGTTTTAGAGCGCCATCGGGCGCTTATTGTCCGTCAAGCGCCGGGAAAGATACGCGCGATCGAGGTCGAGCCGCTCGACAAGCGCGAGGGTTTGCTCGGCGGAAAGCAGGTTTTGCTCGGCGAAAAGATAGACGACCGCGCGCTCGGCGATCAAGGGCACGCGAAGCGCGTTCATGCATTCCCGCGACGGGTTCGGTCCGTCCTGATAGTTCGCCCGAAAGGTCCTGAAAAGCTCGGAAGATTCGGGGTCGCGCACGAGGGCCTTGAGCTCCGCCTCGAGCGGCGCGATATCCCCGACGCTCGCGCGCTGACCGAGGGGCTTCAGAATAAAGTACGTATACTGCTTACCGGGCAAATAATGGTGGGTATCGCAGCGCGTGCAGTAATTCGGCTCGAGCGGGTCGCTTTTTTGCAGATCACCGCCCACGATTATGAGCGGGTCGAAAAAGAGCGCCGGACATTCGACGCCGTCGACGAGGTAATAGCGATAGGTGTTATACGCGTGCTCGAGACATTCCTGATGCTCGCAATAGGCCGACAGCGGATAGATGTCGGTCGAGGTTTCCATGAGAAGTCGCGCCGTCGCGTTGAAAATTTCCCCGCGAAAATTGAGGAGGAGCGTCGGCATGACGAAGACGAGCCCGCGCTGTTCGGACTCGCGCTTGACGAGGTACGCGAGACGCTCGTCGTAAAAGGCCGCTTCGTCGATAATCCACGTCCCGACGCGGGGATTTTTGCGTATGAGCTCTTCGAGATCGAAGGAGGTGGCGATCATGGCGATGTTTTTTCCGCACCTGACGAAGCCCCCGCGATACGCGAGCGCGTCTTCGGGATAGTCCGCGAAACGAGCCTTGTCTATGGAGTACCGCACGAAAAAGGTGTTCCGGCGGTCGGCCGTGCCGATGCCGCTTTCGGGCTCAAAGAGTTCCTTTTGGGAGCCTCCGCCGCTCGTGAGCCAGGAAATGGAGGGGCCTTTCTTTCGCGCAACCGCGGCGTCGCGCCAGAGTCGGGCCGCGTACTCCGTTTTCCCCGAGCCCATCGGACCGATGACGAGAATCGTGCGAGAAGGCGCGACGAAGTCAAAGTGGGTGTTCGTCTCATGAACGGTTACGGAAGGAAAGCCAAGGCTTTTGTAGAGGGTTCCGGTATGGGTATCCATCGCCTATCAGTATACCACGACTTTCCGCCCGCGTGGCGCGATTATGCCCCCCTTCCCGTTATGCCCGCTCGAACGCGAGAGCCGCGCCTCCCGCCTTGTGCGTTACCTTGATCGTAGAGCCGTCGGGGAACCGTCCGGCAAGCACTTCCTTCGCGAGGGGATTCTCGAGTTCCGACTGAATGGCCCGCTTGAGCGGACGCGCGCCGAACAGTGGATCAAAGCCCACGTCCGCGAGGTAGCGCTTCGCCTCTGCCGATACTTCAAGGCGCAACCGCCGCGACACGAGACGCTTCGCGACGCGGTCCAGTTGAATGTCGGTTATCGCGAGGATATGTTCCTTCCCGAGGCGATTAAAGGTCAGAATCTCGTCGATGCGGTTCAATAGTTCTGGACGGAAGCTTTCCCGCAAGATTTCCTGAATCTTCGGCCGGATTTCCTCCATCGTTTTTGCGGTAAGGATGTAATCCGACCCGAGATTGCTCGTCATGATAATGATGACGTTCCGGAAGTCAACGACTCTGCCCTGCCCGTCGGTAAGACGGCCGTCGTCGAGCACTTGCAGAAGCACGTTAAAGACGTCGGGATGGGCCTTCTCTATCTCGTCGAAAAGAACGACGCTGTAGGGACGACGGCGAATCGCCTCGGTGAGCTGACCGCCCTCATCGTAGCCGACGTATCCGGGAGGCGCGCCGATGAGCCGGCTAACGGAGTGCTTCTCCATATATTCGCTCATGTCGATTCGCGTGAGTGATTTTTCGTCGTTGAAGAGAAAGTCCGCGAGGGTTCGCGCGAGCTCGGTTTTTCCGACGCCGGTCGGCCCCACACAGAGGAAGCTCCCCAGCGGGCGATTCATGTCCGATAGCCCGGCCTTATTGCGCCTGATGGCGTCGGAGACCGCGGTCACCGCCTCGTCCTGCCCGATAACGCGCTTTCTCAGAACGTCCTCGAGCTCAAGGTACTTTTGCATTTCGCTCGCGAGCATCTTGGCGACCGGGATTCCCGTCCACGTGGAAACGACGCGCGCGATGTCTTCCTCGGACACTTCCTCGCGAAGGAGGGGACCCGATCCCGACTCGCCAAAGGCGGAGTCGGAGCCGCGCGAGAGAGCCTCGCCTGCGGCGGCGATCCGCTTTTCGAGCTCGGGTATACGGCCGTATTTAATCTCGGCGGCCTTCGTGAGGTTTCCCTCCCGCGTATAGCGCGTTTCCTCGATGCGAAGCCGCTCGAGTTCCTCTTTGAGCTTGCGGGACTCCCCGATCTTTCCCTTTTCGTTTTCCCACTGCGCCTTCATCGCGTCGCGCTTCGACTGAAGCTCGGCGAGGTCCTTGTCGAGCTTCGCGAGCCGCTCTACGGAGGCCGTGTCCTTTTCCTTTAGAAGAGAGACCTTTTCGATGTTCATCTGAAGCATTTTTCGCTCGACTTGGTCGAGCTCGGTCGGCTGGCTCTCGATCTCCATTTTCAGGCGAGAGGCTGCCTCGTCGATAAGGTCGATCGCCTTATCGGGAAGGAAGCGGCTCGTGATATAACGATCGGAAAGCGTCGCGGCCGCGACGAGGGCGTCGTCCCTGATGCGCACGCCGTGGTGCACCTCGTACTTTTCCTGCAAACCGCGCAGAATCGCTATCGTGTCCTCGACGGAGGGCTCGGCGCAATACACTTGCTGGAACCTTCGTTCGAGCGCGGCGTCCTTTTCGATGTATTTGCGATATTCGTTGAGCGTCGTCGCGCCGATCGCGCGAAGCTCACCGCGCGCGAGCGCCGGCTTGAGGAGATTCGAGGCATCCATGGAGCCTTCGCTCGCCCCCGCCCCGACGAGGGTATGAAGCTCGTCGATAAAGAGGATGATCTGTCCCTCGGCTTTTTGCACTTCGGTAATGACGGCCTTGAGCCGTTCCTCGAATTCCCCGCGGAACTTCGCGCCCGCCACGAGGGAGCCGAGATCGAGCGACAAGAGGCGCTTTCCCTTGAGGCTGTCGGGCACGTCGCCTGAGACGATGCGGCGGGCGAGGCCTTCGACGATGGCGGTCTTTCCGACGCCGGGCTCCCCGATGAGTACGGGGTTATTTTTGGTTCTCCGCGAGAGAACCTGCATGACACGCCTGATTTCCTCGTCGCGGCCGATGACCGGGTCGATCTTTTCCCGCCTCGCGAGCGCGGTCAGGTCGCGGCAGTATTTTTCGAGGCTCTGAAAGGTCGCTTCCGGGTCCTCGGTCGTCACGCGCTGGCCGCCCCGAATATCCTTCAGGGCCGCGAGGACCGCGTCTTTCGTGACGCCGTGCGCGCGCAAGAAGTCTCCGACCGGGTCGACGACCTGCGTCATCGCGAGGATTACGTGCTCGGTCGAGACGTAATCATCCTTCAGGTCAGAGGCTTCTTTTTCCGCGCGCGCGAGCGTTTTGCCAGCCGACGGCGAAAAATACAGCTGGGCCGACTCCCCTTGCACGCGGGGTTTTCGCTGAAGTCGATCGGCAAGGCCCGAGCGAAGCTCGTCAAGCGAGACGCCGATGCGCTCCACGAGTGGTGGAACGACGCCACCTTCCTGATCGAGCAAGGCGGAGAGGATATGGTCGTTTTCGATTTGAGCGTGATCCGCTCGCTGCGCCAAAGAGGTCGCTTCCTGAATGGCTTCGCGAGTCTTGAGGGTGCATTTTTCGAGGTTCATAGGATAAATATACCCATTACTCGGTTAACCGTCCACGTTTCTTGCATGGACTTAGAAATTCGGAAAGGTAGCCTTTTCCTTCGGGAGATTTTTATCGATGTACTCGAGGCACTGGATCGCGACTTGTTGGGCATGTTCATACCATATACGATAAAGCTCGTTATCAACGACATTGGGATACGGCGCCCCCTGAACGTCAGAAACGAGCTGTTTTAGAATCACGTAACCCTCATGGTCAATCTTTTTCATGATGCTCACCTCCTGCGAGTACAATTTCGATTATAACGTGATTTCCGTCACTTTTCCAGAACAAACGCCATCCTTTGCGTCCTTTACGATCTTTGCGTCCTTCAACGCATTTTTACCGGCAAGCACCGCTTCCCGCGCGGACGGCCACGCCGAAAAGAGGCGTTCGGCAGCGGACTTGATCGCGGAAGGCTCAACGTTGACGATTCCCGCTATCTTTCCCAGGCGTACTTCGTCGGTAATTCCGTAAAGCAGTCTTATAAAGGAAGTAAAGCCTCGATCGATCGGGGAACGCGGCTGAATTTCCCTACTATAACAGCCGGTAACGACGCGATCGAGCGCGTCTGACGCAATTCCCTCACGCGAAGCGTCCTCAAGCGCGCTCCTAAAAACCTCGAGCGAGGCGCAGGGCGAAGGATCGCGATAAGTCGCGAATACGAAATTTGCCTCAAGCGCGTCAGGATACGAATACGCGCCATACGCGCCGCCCGTCGTGCGAATTCGCTCCCAGAGCATGCCGCTCGAAAGCCAATGTCCGAGCACGGTTTCTGCGGGATGCTCGTCGGTGCCGTATCGCGCGGCCGGGAGAATAGCGGAAGCAAAACCGACTTGCAAGTTTGCGGATAGAAGCGTGCGCGTTCCTTCCCCGAGCGATGTGCCAATGAGCGATCGGAACGATTCGGCCCCTCGGCTCAGCGGAGCTATCTGAGAGGGAGGACTATACGGAGATAGTCGCGTCTCAAGCGCGCGATTGACTCCCTCGAGAATTTCGGCCGTGCCGGTCACGTTGACAATCATTCCGGCGGCCAGAAGCCTTTCGCGAATGGATTCAAGCGAGCGCGACAGCCGTTCGGCGCCGCCTTCTTTCTCCAGCGACGCGGAAAGCGCGCGGATGTACTCGATCTGGGAGATTCCGTTCCATACTTCGTCGATCGCCTTGGAGCGGCTCGTTCCCGCGGACGCGCGCGAAATGGCGTACTGGTTTCCCGCCGGGGCGAGCGAAGAGTCAAGGTCGTTTCGATACTCCGAAAGCAAATCCTCGACGCGTTTGAGGTCCGAGAAATTCGCGTCTTCGATATAGTCAAACACGAGATTAACCGCGTCGACGGAGAGCTCTGCGAGCATCTTCGCGCGAATGACGAAGTAATCGCGTCCGAGCCCGACCGACTCAAGTCCCGGGGCGGGAACCGAGCTTGCGACGGGGGAACTCGTGAACAAAAGAGAACCGAGCCCGCCCGTTATGTTCGCGGACCGTGCCGCCGCCTCCGCCCAACCGGATTCGCCGATTCCCATGCCGAGAAGCGCGCTCGCGAAAAACGGCAAAAGCGGATATTCCTCCGGCGGAAGTACGTCTACGGGAATGGCGACGTCGACGTAGGCGATGCCGTTCGTCGGCTCGTCGTGCTCGATGAGGGGAATGCCCGCAAGCGAGGACACGCGCGAATGATACGCCTCGGCCGCGAGCGGAAGATCCGAGCGGGACACATACGGTATGCGCGCGAGAAGCTCGGGGCCGTCCTGCTCGCGCTGCCGCGCGTATAAGTTTTCCTGAGAAGCGAGAAATGTAGCCCGCCGTTCCGCGTCGAGCGATTTCTCGAAAGCGCGAACCCGTTCGGCGACGAGCGCGTCCATGCGCGATTCGTACTCGGGATCGGGAAATACCGTGACAAGCGATCGGTGCGCGTTGGAAACGAGCCATCGCTCGATGAGCGAGGCGACGGCGCGCGGATCGTTCGCGATTCGCCTCTTCACCGTTTCGAAGGCGCGACCTTGCCTGAGCGTCTCGATGGGCCCTTCACCGTGAATCCAGCCGCGAAGGGCGCGGCGCATCAAGGTCAGAGAAAACGGACCGCCCGACCGCCTGACTTCGCGGTTCGAAAAATCGATTGATCGTATCGCGGTTTCAAGTTCCTTTTCGTCGAACCCTTCCCGCGCGACGCGCGCGAGGGTCGAGAGAATCAAATGCTCAACGTCTGCCTCGCGCCCCCGCTTAACGCCGCGAAGGCCCGCGCTAAAGCAAAGGTTTTTAACCTCGGTTTCAAGTCCCGAGGAGGGGGCGATATCCTCTCCGATGTCGGATTCGAGCAGTGCTCGGCTCAAAGGGGCGCCGTCGTGTCCCAGCAGAAGCTCGGAAACAAGCGTCGCCTCCATGAATGCGACCGTATCGCTCGAGGGAGGAAGGAGCCAATTCACGGTTACCGTCGCCGAGTCGGGATCCTGCCCCGCGCTCATGGGGGCGGGCACGGTGAGCGAAACGGGAGCGTCGCGAAACGCGACGGCGGGAATGGGAGGAGGAACCTGAGCGTGGGTAAAACGCGACAGAAAGCGTTCCTCGAGAAGCGCGAGCTGACGCTCGGTGCGTATGTTCCCGCAAAGGAACACGCGACAATTCGACGGATGGTAGTATCGCTCGTGGAAGGCCTTAAAACCCTCATAGGTAAGGTCCGGGATGCTCGCGGGATCCCCGCCCGAGTCGTGCCCATAGCAGGTCCCGTCAAGAATCGACAAAAGCGTCCAGTCGCCGGCTATATTGTCAAAGGACGAGTAGTTTCCCTTCATTTCGTTGAAGACGACGCCCTGTATCGAGACCGTCCCGTCAGGCGCGATCTCGAACCGATGGCCTTCCTGTCGAAACACCCATTCCTCGAGCAGCGGAAAAAAAACCGCGTCGCCGTATACGCTCATCAGATTAAAGTAATCAGCCTCGACCATCGAACTCGCGGGATACACCGTCTTGTCGGGAAAGGTCATCGCATTTAAAAAGGTCTTGACGCTCTGCTTCGCGAGCACGAGAAACGGATCCTTAAGGGGATAATTCTTCGAGCCGCACAGTACCGAGTGCTCAAGAATGTGCGCGACGCCCGTCGAGTCAACGGGAGGAGTCATGAAGGCGTACGAGAAAAGATTCTCGTCATCGTCGTTAAAAATATGAAATACCTCGAGACCGGTCGCGAGATGGCGGATGAACAGTCCCTCGCCTTTGTATTCATCAAGTTCGGTGACGGACTCAACCCTGAACCCGCCGATCATATCGCCCGCGCTAAAACCGCTTTTCGCTATTGCCATTCGTCGTTACTCCACCCATTCTTCTTTTTCGTCGCGGCTATCCACGAAGAGCCGCCCGTCTTCCCACGCCTTTCTCATGATGGAGTGAAAAGTTCCGGTCACCGATTCCGACTCTACGCGAGAGACGGGTTCGGCGAGTTTCGCTTCTTCCAATATAATCGCGCCGCGCGCCTTTGAGACGTTTGCGAGCACCTTATTTTTAAACTCCGCTGATTTTCCCGCAATGAGCACCGCGATGTCCCGCTCGCCCATCGGGCGGAGGGTTTCCTGCACGAATCGATCATCCGCGCGGACGACGTCGTCAAGCGTAAAGAGCCGTTCCTTGATATCACGCCCGAGCTCTTCGTCGTTGCGGGCGAGCGCGTCGAGAATGGCGCGCTCGTTTTTGCCGTCCATGCGCCTGAGGATTCCCGCGAGCGCCGCGCGCCCATCTATCGCGTCCGTCTGCCCCCGCTGAATGGTCTCGACCTTTTCGCGCATGGCATCGTCCACGCGCCTGATAACTTCCGGCTGAATCGATTTGAGTTTCGCGAGCCTGATAACCGTTTCCGTGCGCTCTTTTTCGCCCATGAGTTTGATGACTGCTGCGGCTTCTTTCGGCTTCATGTGCGAAAGCACGAGAGCGCGCACGGCGGGAAGCTCGTCGATGACGAGGGTAAGCACGCGCGCGCCGTCAAGCCCCTCAAGATAGTCGAAAGGCTTACCATCGGGAAAGGGCACGGACCTCTCGAGCATTTCCCGCGCGCGGTCGGCGCCGAACGCGGTTTCAAGAATCGAGCGCGCGGTGGACATACCGCCCTGGGGCTCGCGAGCCTTTACGATCAGGGACTTAAACTCCGCGAGCACGACGGCGGCTTCGTCAGGGCTTACGCTCCTAATCGACGCGATTTCCGCGACGACGCGCTCCGTCTGTTCCTCACTAAGGCGAGACATGACGCGTGCCGCTTCGTCGACGCCGATCAATAACAAAAATTTCGCGACCTTGCGATAGGAGCTATCGGCGCCGCTCGAAGATCCCGATCGTGACCCACCGCCCGCCCGGTTACCCTGATCAGGGACCTTTAAAAAGCCCGGAACGTCTTTCTCCGTTGCGCCGCTGACCAACCTATCGGCTGCCGCTTTCGGCGCTGATTCACCCGCACTATCGGGCGTCGTGCCGGTTGCCTTTCGGTAAGCCCCAAGTCTCCGGTCGTTAATCTTCATGTATCCATCATACCAGTTCGCGTTTCGCGCGGTCAACCGACGGGCCACGATCAGACGACGGGCGACTATCAGCCGACGAGCGGCGGGCAAGCCACTCGCGGCGCGCGGTAAGCTCGGCGTCGAGCGCGGATTCAAGGTCAAAAGGATCGCTGAAAGCCACGGAAGCTACCTTGCCTTCCCGATCGCGCACCGATAAAGGCTCATCCCCGACGGCGAGCGCGAGTTCTTCCGGCCGTTCGCTTCCCGACATTACGCGCTCGAGAGCGATAAGGCATCGGGTTGCGTCTCGGACGCCCGAGTCGAAAAGATCAATCGCCGATTCCGTGCGCGCTCTGCCATCGACGGGATCGCGCCAAGCAGCGCGACTCTCGTTAAGCCAGTCTACCCCGCCGTCTCGCGTCTGGGGATGCAAAAGCGCGACACCCGCCGCTCCCATTTCTATAAATTCCCGGAGGCCATCCGTGGGAAAATCGACGTTCATGGCCGTCGCGGCGGGATTCGTCATCGCGTAAAAATAGGAGGCATCCTTAAAGGCATTTTCCACTCTCTCCTCGATCAAGTCGTCCTGAGTCGCCGACTCATAGACGTCCCGCGCGGCCTCCGCGATAAGCGTAGAAAGAAACCGCGCGTCCTCTGCGTCGAGCGCGAACGAAGAGCCCGTGTCAAACCGCGAAATGGGCGCGCCTTCGAGGCGAAGGTGTATCCACGAGTCAAGTAGCCGCTCGAAGAACGCGTGAAAGCGCGCGGAATTGACGAGGGGGAACCGCAGTGAACGCTTGATATGCGATCGGTACGCGATGTACGGATGGAGCGCGCGATCGATTGCCTGATGGGTCACGAAGCCGCGAAGCCAGTCGAGCGCGTCGTCGCCTCGCGCGCTTTCGAGAATACCGCCTCCGAGCAGACGAGACACAAAAGCCTTCGAGAATGACCCGTAATGATGTCGATGAAGCAGCCGCGCGTAAGCAAGCGCAAAGGGGCGAGTTCTCCGATTGTGGGCGAAAATATCGGGCCCCTGACAGCCGAGATTAAACGCAGGCGACCAGACCCCTTCTCGAGTAGCTTCGACACTTTTACGCATGCCGTTTTGTCGCATGCCGTCTTGCTGCATGCCGTCTTGCTGCAGGGCACTCTTAATCGCGCGTCTGCCGGCGAGCGCGTGACACACTTGCGCGGGCATCGGCTATCGATTCGCGGAGTCGAGCCGTATCGCGAGGCCGGAAACCGCCGAGGTCTCGTTTCCGCGCGCGCCGATCACGGCATAGAGACATTCGTCGCCAGAAACGGAAGTCCCCCGAATGACGCCCGCAACCCGAAAGGGAATGCCATTGTCTTCGGAGCTTCCGGAACCGCCGCGCGCCGAAGCAACGAGGTTTTCGATTTGACTCACGAGAGAACCGTCGATGCTATCCGTTCCGGATACATCGTCCAACGCGACGCTCCCGCTCTCCGAGAGCGTCCAGCGATAGGCAATGCCTTCGTCCCTAAAAAAATTTAATACCTCGCAGGTCTCCGCGAGCTTGCGGTATCGCTCTTCGGCGATTTCGGCTCGTTTCTCGAGCTTGAATTTATAAAGCACGGTATCAAGCGTCGTCGCAAGACTGTCTGGATTGATCGGCTTCAGGAGATAACCCGCATAGGAAATGTCTTTTGCGCGAAAAAGCGCCGAAAGATCGGGGCTCGAAATGCAAAAAATAACGGGAATCGAGCTTGTCTCGTGAATTTTTCGCGCGACCTCGATACCGTCGATCGCGCCGGACAATTGCATGTCAAGAAGAATAATATCGGGAAGAAATCTGTTCGCGGCCGCAACGGCGGCGTGTCCGTTATCCACGATCGCGACGACGTCGTAGCCCAATCGCGCCACCATTCCCTGCAGGTCGAGGGCGACGATCGCGTCGTCTTCAGCGATGAGAATTTTCGTTCGCGCTTCGCTTACGAGATCGGACATAGCGTATGCTCCCGAGGTGAACTATCGCGAGTCCACTGGTAAAGTCTAGCCTTTTTCCGCCACAACTTCAAGGATTTGCGCTTTTTAGGGTCTTTTGAGTCGTTTATTCACGGGACCCGCCATATCGATGCAAACTGGCGGTGAATCCGTTATCCTTGACATGGTTTGCGGCTTATGCTAATTTATTGTTCGCCGCATTCGATTGACGTGCTAGTTTTTTTGGTCGGGCAATAGCGCAGTTGGTTAGCGTACAAGTCTGGGGGACTTGGGGTCCCCGGTTCAAATCCGGGTTGCCCGACCAAACGAATTATCCGTCAATCGCGCGGCGACGAAACCGAACTCCTACCATGCGCCGACCTGGCGCTTCAAAAGCGGAATCCCCACTAACAACACTTGAAAGACCGGCGTTCCCGACTCGATGATCCATGAGTATCGCACTCCCGCGGTAAGCTCGAAAGGAATTCTGAGCGGCATAAAATGAAAGCCAAGCTCGGCGCCGGCGACGGAAAGGGCCGCCCTCACATCAAGATCATAGGTCCGATCGTAGAACGCATCGAGTCGTATCATATTCACGAATACGAGCGCCCCGACGGAAAAGTCGGGATACAGCAGCGGAACGCGATACGTGGCCTGAGCCGAAAGGGTACGGAGCGAATCCAGAAAGCCGACGCCGCGCACGTAACCCGACGCGATCGAGTCGCCGGAAACGCGATTTTCTCGGGCGACGGTCATGAGCAGGGCGTCGTCGGAGAGAATACCGGGAAGACTCAGCGAGGCCGACGCGAGCCAGTGAGAGCCCTGCGCGATTTCTCCGCGGCCTACCTCGCGCGCGTCAATTTCCCAAAAGGCCTGGCATGACGCCTCGCTTCGGCCGCGCCCAACGCGGGCTTGTAGCGAAGGCTTTAAGGGAACCGAAACGAAAGAATCCCGCAAACGAACGCCCGACGCTACGGCAGGGGTAATTACCCATTGAACCGCGCCGACCGCGCCGCCGCCGAGCGGGAGGGAAACGGAAGCCCATCCGCCGTATTCGAAATAAGGATCATCCGAAAGATCTCGACGCGAGCCATATGCCAAAAAGGATATATCGGGCCGAAAGCCGCGATACTGATACTCCGCGCACGCCGTCGCGGCGTCGCCGAAATAGTCATAGCCGCCCGAGACAGTACCCATGCTCGTGCCCGAAGCATCCGCAAGCGCAAGATGAAGACCGATGCCTCGGCCCCAAACTCCCGCGAGCGACGGTCCCCATGAAATGGGCGTGACGTCGGAAGCGTTCCATTCCCATTTCTCGGCCGAGGTCGCTACCAACTGGGCGCGTCCGGGGTCAAAAGGAATTTCGGTCTTTTCGGTTTCGGCGATTTTGAGGAAAAAGTCATCGCGCGCCACGGGCACGTCGCCGATCGGCGTTCTTGACTCGTCCGTTACAAAGGCCGACGCAATGGTTTGGCCCTTCGCGCCGAAACGATCGACGAAGTATACGATATTTCCGTCCATGGATCGGCGTGGGCACGTCGCGCCGATCGCGCGCGACACCACACGGGAAACTTTTCCGTCGGCCGTGATTTCGTAGACGCACTCGATTCCCGAAATATCCGAAGAGAAAAAAATCGCATTTCCCCGCGCGTCGCAGTGACGGATGTTCTCCTCGTTCGCCACATAAAGAACGCGAACGGCGCCCGTCTCTACGTCAAGCACGCACAGGCGTTTGCCATTACCGGATGCCGGCCACAACACTACATTCGACACGAAAACAAGCGATTTGCCGTCATCGGTATACGAAAGGTCTCCCCACATCTCGCCCGCCGGCACGGGGTACTCGCGGAGGATCTCGCCCGACTCGGGAGAAATGATGACGAGGCGAGACGCGGTATCCTCGCGCCATTCGCACGCAGCGATCTCGGTCGCCGCGCGGTTTATTGCGGGACCGTACAACCGAGACGATCGAACGACGACTCGACGCTTGCCCAAAGGGTTTCTGATGACAATGCGAGTCGACGTTCGGGCGAATTTCGGATGGCTTTCCAACTCGTCCCACACGATGTAACCCGATCCCTCGCTGAGGGAATTGATCGGTCGCGCGGCGCACAGCACGGATTCGACTCCGTCCTTCACGCGCACGATCTCGTTCCCGCGGAATAAATCGGCACGGTGCGCAACGATTGTCCTGTCTGACGCAACGGCAATGAGGGGGTATTCCCGATATCGCGCGTCAGTCGGGCCGAGCATATCGGTCGACTCGGTGATATCGAGCAAGGCAACCTGCCGCTTCCAGTACTCGCAAAAGTACGTTGCGGTCTCTCGCCACGCCGCGGATTCGCCCATTCCCGCAACCCGCCGCATCGCGAGATCGGGACCTATCGCGGGTAAGGGACATCGAGACAATTGGTCAAAGAGGGTCTCTGGGGCTACGGGATCGTACACGGATCGAAGATGGGAATACATGAGATAGCCAAACGCGTATTGATCCGGAACTCTTCGTCCGCGCGAGCCGAGAATCATCGCGTCATACGAGCACTCGGGTCCGTCGAGCAAAAAAGCTTTTATCTCCGCCGTAAACGACGGATCGCGGCCCCTTCCCGAATTCGTTAAAACGGTTTCCGCCATGACGGCATCGCCCTCGAGCCACCACGTCGGCATCCAGAGCGCTAGCGCGTTTTCGCCCGAGAGAACGTAAAGGGCGCGCGTCGCGTGTCTATTCATCGCGTCGAGTTGCGTCATATGCCGCCCTTCGTGAACGGAAAGATGGGAAAGCCAGTCGCCGACGGTTCCCTGATCGGGCATCGTGTAAAAAACGCTACGCCTCGGATGCGTCGCGACAAAGCCGTTTGGGAACATCATGTCGGGATTTATGATTACGGGAAACTTCCAGCTGCGCTCGGGCTTAAGCGTCGCGAGGTTTTCGTCAAGGAAAAAGTCGAGAGCCGAGGCCGTGAATACTCCCCGCTCAAGGAGAAAGTCGGGAAAAATGACGCGAGCGCGCTCCCCTTCCACCGAAAGCCATTCGTACCGACGCACGTCGATCGGGCGTATCTGCGATCGCGCGGCAGTCGTCGCGAGGCAAAGGAGAGCGCCGATAAAAAGAAACTTGACGAACGGCCGAGATCGCGCGAATGACCGTACGGCGCCCCGCATCCCGAACCCGTCCTGCTTCAATACTCGCTGATGAAATCGTTCATCGGGCTATCGCTCGCGAGAATTTCCCTGTTGATCTTCTCGTTATCGATCTCCACCTGGCGCATATCGATGGAGTAATGTCGCCCCGTCGACTGTATAACGACGTATTCGGCCCAAGGATGCTTCGTCGGTGGCATCGTATAACCGATGAACGGCTGGCCGACGCTCCCTGAGGTAATGATGCGCGTGCCCGAGTAATTCCGCAGCATTTGCACGTGGGTGTGCCCGCCGATGAAAATCGTATCGGGTTGCTCGCGAATGAGCGGCAGAAAGCTCTCAAGGCCCGTTTCCGGCTTCACGTTTTCCATATTCGAGACGGGAGATCCGTGATAGCAGTAAATATCGACGTTCGGCAAAAACTCGATCCGAAGGTCCTTCTTGAATTTTTTTATAAAGTCGATGTGCCGCTTCTTATGGAGGGATCGCGACCATTCGACCGTATCGATTACCAGCTTATCCTTGGTATACTCGGAAATCTTTTCCGGGTACACCATGAACTCGTCGTGATTGCCCATAATGCACTCGCATTTCAGAGATTCCAGCAATTCGAGCGACTCAACCGGCCGAATGCCGAGGGTTGAGGCGTCCCCGAGAAACACGATCCTATCGGGCTTTTGTTTTTTTACGTCCTTTAAAACCGACTCGAACGCATGAAGATTTGCGTGAATATCTGAAATAAATGCTATTTTCATGAAGTTATTATACACCCGCTTCCCGTTCTTTTCCATTTTTCGACCCAATTTTCCGCCGGTTCAGGTCGCCCAAACAGGTATCCTTGATGCGTCACTTCCGCACGCGAATTGAGAAACTCCGCCTGCGGCTCGCTTTCCACCCCCTCGGCGACCACGCTTAAATTGAGCAAGGCGGCGACGGCAAGAATCGTCTCGACGAGCGCCGCGTCATTCGCGTCGGTGGGCGCGTCCTGAACGAAAGCCTTGTCGATCTTAAGCTCGTGAATGGGCAATTGCTTGATGTACGCAAGCGAGGAATAGCCGGTTCCGAAGTCGTCAACCGAAAAACGGACGCCGAGTTCCGTCAATTGCCCCATTTTCGTGACGGTGTTTTCCAAATCGCCCATGAACAGGCTTTCCGTTATTTCAAGCGTCAAGCAGGATGCGTCAGCGCCCGTCCGCGCGATAAGCTCGCGCATCCAGGGCACGAATTGCCGGTGGCGAAACTGCCGCGGGCTGACGTTTACCGAAAGCCTGAGCGGGAAGCCCTGAGCGCCGGTATCGACGAGGATCTCGCACGCGCGCTCCATAACCCATTCCCCGACGTCGATAATAAGGTCGGTTTGCTCGGCGATCGGTATAAACGATCCCGGAAAGACGAGGCCGCGCGTCGGATGCTGCCACCTGACCAAAACTTCCGCGCTTACGAATTCCCGACGCGCGTTTACCTGTGGCTGCAAAAAAACGCGAAGCTCCCCGTTCGCGAGCGCGCTTCTCAGTTCTCTCTCAACGCGATAGCTCTCACTCGCGGAATTTCCCATATCGGGATCGAAAAAGGCGTAGTGTCCGCCGCCCGCGGCCTTGGCCCTATGCAAGGCGGTATCCGCGCGTCGCAAGACCGCGACGGGAGTATCTTCCTTTCCGGTAGGTAGCAAAGTAACGCCGAAGCTCGCGGTCACGATTGCGCGTTCTCCGTCGAGCTCAAACGGCGTTTTCAGCGATTCGCGTATACGTTCGATGACGATCAGGGTTTTCATGCTGATCTCCACGGCGTTTATCTCGTCGCTCGGGAGGAGCACGGCAAACTCGTCGGCATTCATGCGCGCGACCGTGTCGGCCTCGCGCATTAAAGACGCGAGCCGCTTACCTATCGCCACTAATAAGGCGTCGCCGACCTGGTTTCCGCGCGCGTCGTTTATGACGCGAAATCTATCGATGTTTATTAAAACCAACGCGTCGTTTCGGGGATATCGCTGAAGGTACGAAAGCCGCTGACCGATGCGGTCGAGCATCAGATTGCGGTTGGGTAAACCCGTAAGCGTATCGTAAAAAACGAGCCGATGGATTTTCTCGTCCGCGACCCGTTGATCGGTCACGTCCTCAATGAGCAAAAAAACGTTCGTGACGCGCCGTCCGGAAAGAACCGGAACCATCGTGACGAAAACCGTGCGTACGCCGCGAATATCGCCGTAGGAAGAAAGATCAAGCTGGTATTCGCGAGAAGATTCTCCCTTACCTCGAAAGACCATTGTAAGCGCATCGTCGAAACCGCAGGAGTGCGGGAAGACCGACGTCAGAATATTAAATGATCCCTCGCGTATTTCCGGACCGGAGGCCCAAAAAGAGGAAAACGCGGGATTCTTTTTTACGACCACGCCGGAATGATCGATCAGAAGGGCGGCAATGGGAATTTGGTCGAAGAGAGCACGAAACAGCGATCCGGAATTTCCGCCGGAGAACGAAAACGGATTCATCGGTGCACAAACCTCTCGCGTACGTGTAAGTCCGTAAAGTATATCATGATTTATTCAGTACAAGATCGAAAAAAAAGGAGTTCATAACAAATTGCCGAGCGCTATCTTCCCCGAAAATAGAAATTTTTCAGGTATCGTATGCGACCGTCAGCGTCTTTCCATCGCTCGCTTTCCGGCCAGGCGTTTACGACCGTCTCATAGGCCGCCAGAGCCTTTCTGATATCGCGCGTCGAGCCGTTTGCCTCGTACGCCTGACCGCGCAAAAACCAGCCTTCATCGAGCCCGTTGACGGCAACGGTAAAAAAAGAATCAAGAGCCGCGATAGCCCGCGACACGTCACCGGCCGCTAGCGCCGCTCGGGTCTCTTCAATCAGGCGTTCGGGAGAAACGTTCTCGACACTCGCACCCGGCGTGCCCGCGCGCGCAGGGACGGACCCTTCGACCACGGTCGATTGTTTGCCCGCCGCGACCAGAGACGGCTCATCGCTTATCGCGGAACCGATTGCGTCGGGTTCCACAACTGCTCTTTGCGAGGCGTCTGCTCCGACGGCATCGGCAGTTACGGCGTCTCGCGTCGTACGCTCAGCCTCGGTTGATCGCCAATCGGGAGCGCGTATACGGCCGAGTCTCGCAGGAACGGGCGGCATGACCGTAACGGACAGCACGTCCGAAACAAATTCGTCGGAAACAACGTCATATCTCGAAAACTCAAGAAGGAAGGTCCCACTCTTAACGGCGCGAAACGCGAACAGGGTATCTGCCTTGTCAAGTTTTCGCGTTTCGTACGCAAGACCGTTTTGCGCTGAAGTGTCGCCAAGATATACCCAACCGGTTCCGGGATACCACACCTCAAGGGTATGGCCCTCGGGTAACGTCGCGGTTCTTGACGGCGTCATCCGTTCCTGTTCCGATGGCATAGAGAGCGACGCGGGCTCGACGCCGGCTTCCCATATTTCAGGAATCCCTCGGAGGTCGTCCGCTTCAGTTGCCTGAGGCATAACAGGTTTCGCGACATCGGCTTTCGCGGTTGCAGGTTTTGCCGGTAGAGGTTTTGTCGCTGCGGGTTTTATCACCGAGGGCTTTGTGGACAGGGGCTTAGCCGGCGTAGGTTTAATCGTCGCGGGTTTTGTCGGCGTAACGGGCTTTGTAACTTCAGGCTTTGCCGAAACAACGGGCGGCGTCACAATCGGCGTAAGAGGTTGAGACGGGAGAGTCGCTTCCTCCGCGTCCTGTGAAAAAACCGTCTCTGGTTCCGCGGAAAAAGGAGTATCAACCAGATTCAACTCAGATTCGCTCGCGGCGGTCGGTTCGCTTGCAGCCGCGGGTTCGCTTATAGCGGAGGGTTCGCTTGCAGCCGCGGGTTCGCTTATAGCGGAGGGTTCGCTTGCAGCGGCAGGTTCGCTCACAGCGGCAGGTTCGCTCGCAGGCGCGACAGTATTCGCAGGCGCGACAGGGTCACTCGCGCATGACACAGCGAGTATCGCTAGGAGGAATAAACTCTGACGAACTGGAACGAAAATCCTCATGGAACCGACTCCAATAGATCGTCTATTTGCTTTCGCCCCGCCTCGCGGAGCGCGCCGATTTCGCCGGCGCCAGGGTCATCATACCATAGATCCCGTTCCTGCGCCGACCAACGTTCCTTCGGCTCGCGCGAAAACTGTATATCGGGCATACCGAGAGGATCGGGCAGCAACCAGAGCTCATCGGGCGGTACCGCTTTGGCTAGCTGGGCGGCCTCCGCCTCGCGGGCAGAGCGCTCCTCGGAAAGGCCAAAATGAGCGAGCATGATTATGGAGAATACAAGCACGGCCAACGCGACCGCGAATATTTTTATAAGCGAGCCGCGATGGTCCTCGATGTAGGAAGCGATCGCGTCGCGGTCAATCATTCTTCGGTCGCGCGCTCCGCCGCGTCATCGTCCACCGCCGCGTCATCGACTTCTGCTACGTCATTGATTATCGCCGCGTCATCGATTACTGGAACGTCATCGATCTTCGGGGTGGCATCCAGGACGACCGGGACCTCGATACCGCCGTCGGTTTGCCGCTGACGACGCGGGGGATGCGGAGGCACCACGACACCTTCTTCCGGGGGAACTTCCTCTTCCTCGAAAGACTCGACGTTCGGCAGCTGTTCCTCTTTCCGCTCGTTCTCGTTCTCGAGCTTGATGGTGATAACCTTAGTGACGCCCGATTCTTCCATCGTGACGCCGAGCATCGTGCCCGCACCCATAACGGTTTTCTTATTGTGCGTGATGACGATGTATTGGCTTACGTTCGCGAACTCCCGCAGGGCGTTGACGAATCGCGTGACGTTTTGCTCGTCAAGCGCGGCGTCTATCTCGTCGAGCAGGCAGAACGGCGAAGGCTTAACCATGTACGTCGCGAACAAAAGAGAGACGGCGGTCATCGACTTTTCGCCGCCCGACAGGAGACTTATGTTCTCGAGCTTCTTTCCCGGGGGCTGGGCGAAAATATCTATGCCGCTTTCAAGCACGTTCGCGGGGTCGACGAGCCTGATCTCGCCCCGCCCGCCGCCGAAAAGGCGCCTGAACATATTATGGAAGTTTTTCTTGATCTTATTGTACGTCGCGAGAAAGAGCTCGGTGGATTCGGCGCGGATTTCCTCGGTAATGCGCCTGAGGTCGTCGCGGGCCTTTTGCAGGTCGGCTATTTGCCCGGTAAGGAAATCATAGCGTTCCTTCGTCTCGGCGAATTCCTCGACGGCCATCAAGTTGACGCTTCCGAGTTCCTTTAGGCTTGCGCGGGCCTGCGCGAGCTTCTCGCGCAACTCGCCTGCGGGGGCGTTAATCGTAAACATCCGCTCCTCGAACTCCATGAGATCGCGCGAGTGGGTTTCCCTGAAATTCTCCTTGATGTTCCGGATCTCGGTGTCCGTCATCGCGAGGTCCATATGAATCTTCTCGAGCTGGCTCTGTATCTTTCCGATCTCGGCGATGCGATTCTTAAGCCGCTCCTGCTTTCCGGCAACGTCGGAATTGCGCGAGGTGATATCGTGCTCGAGGCGCTCGAGTTCCGCGGTCAGCGTCTTTCCCTTACGCTCGATGGAGGCGATCTCCCCTTCGATCTCGTCGATCTGCTCGATGATGTCGGAAAGGCGTTTTTGCTCGGCGAACGACTCGTTCTCGAGTTCTCTGAGCGCGGCTTCCTGCGAGGCGAGCTCGCGTCTGATGAGGCGCGCCTGTTCTTCCGCTGCCTCACCCTGAGTCTTCATCTGAACCCGGTTCAGCCTGAGACTCTCGAGGGTCTTGCGATATTCTTCGATCTTGAGCACGAGGTCGCCGTTCTGCGCCTTTAGCGAACCGATTTTTTCGCGGTGGGCGACGATCGAATCGCGGTTCTCGAGAATTCTCGCGTCGATGGCGCGTTTTTTCGTGATGATTCCCTCGGGGGAAAGGAATTCGTCGATGAAGGTCGGGCTCGATTTTCGATACGCGGAGAGCGACGTCTCAAGGCGAGAAAGTAGCCCCGAGAGCTCGCCGAAGGTCTCAACGGCGTTATCGGCGAAGCGCCTCGTATCTTGAGACGAGGGGTCGTGCAATTGGGCGAAGTCGGAAAAAATATTCTTTCTTCCGTCGATGAGCACCTTAAGCTGACCGATGAGGTTATCGAGCTCGGCGTCCGAATCGGCGTGCGCCTTCGATGAATAGCCCGCGTCGCGGAGGCGCTTGTCGAGCTCGGTCACGATGTCTTCGGTAATCGCCTGCAGCTGGCTTTCCATGTCGGCGCGTTCCGCGTCGAGCGTCGTAATGGCGTCCTCGTGACGCGCCGACTCGCGGTCGTTGTCCGATATGCGGTTGCCGGCGAGCGCGACGTTTTCCTCGAAGGACGCGATGTTCCGCTCGATCTCGGAGAGGCGCTTCGCAAGGTCCCGGACGATCTCGTCCTGCCCGTCCGCGTCCTCGCGAAGGCTCTCGACGCGGTTCTCGACCGCTTGCTTGCGACCGTCGAGCTGGGCGATCTTCGACTTTACTTCGTCGCGCCGTTCGACGAGAAGGCGCGACTGCTTGTCCTTCTCGTTCTTCTCGACCGCGAGTCCGTAAATTTCCTTCTGGCAGTCGACGAGCTTCGCTTCCATCTCGTTGACAACGTCCATGTTTTCCTCGAGGGAGGAATTGATGGCGTCTATCTCGCCTTGCACTTCGTCGCGCTTTCGCTTAATGTCCTCGACGTCGGACGTACGGCGGTCGCGATCCTGCGTGAAGCCCTTAAGTCTGAGAAGCTGGATGTCCAGCTCGTTCTCGAATATCGCCTCGCGAACGGTACGGTATTTTACCGTCTTGTCGGCCTGAATTTTGAGGGTATCGTAGGAGCGCTTGACCTCGCCGAGGATACCCTCGATTTGGCGCATGTTCTCCTCGGTCTTCTCGAGCTTTCGCTCGGCCTCCGCGCCCCGAACCTTGAACCGAGTGATGCCCGCCGCTTCCTCGAAGATATATCGGCGCTCCTCAGGCTTGCTTGAAAGGATCTGGTCGATCTTGCCTTGTTCCATGACGGAATAGGCGGCCTTTCCGACGCCCGTATCCCAGAAAAGCTCGCGAATGTCCTTGAGCTTGACGGGGGCGTTATTTATGTAATATTCGCTTTCGCCCGAGCGATAGAGTCGGCGCTTGATGGCGATTTCGCTCATGTCGAGATTGAGTAAGCCGGCCTCATTCGCGATCGTCAAGGTTACCTCGGCGACATTGAGGGCTTTTCGAGACTCGGTACCGTTAAAAATGACGTCTTCCATCTTATCGGCGCGCATGGCCTTGGAAGCCTGTTCTCCGAGAACCCATTTTACCGCGTCGACGACGTTGCTCTTTCCGCATCCATTGGGACCGAGAAGGGCGGTGATGCCGTCCGCGAATTCTATGCGCGTGCGGTCCGCGAATGATTTAAAACCGAAAACTTCAAGACTTTTAAGAAACACTTCGATGGGCCCCTTGTTGTTGTCGGTACTACTGTACCCCACCCGTAGCCCTCCGGTCAATGGAATTAGGGAACGTCAGAGCGCGTACAAACCCTCAAGTTTCGGACCGTTTGGACCGTAAAAAGGTGCATGAAACCCACTATTTTGGTAGTATCTCGCGAGGAGCCGGAGTTACGCTGGATCGAACCGGCTCTCGAGCAAGCAGGTTTTTCGGTAATCAGAGCGACTGGCCTTTCGGAGCTTCACGCAAGCCTCATGAGATATCAAATCTCTACAGTCGTTGTGCATCGCCACACCCTCTTTTTGCACAGAATTCACCCGGTTACTCACCTCAAACACGCTCAAAGCAGGATTGGTATCATTAGCTGGCTCGTCGAAGGGGACGGAAAAGCAAGAATCCGCGCAAACGGCGGGCAAGCTGAGATTATGGCGCGTGCCGGAGAAGTCATCGAGCGCTGTCTCGCCGAATCTCTCATTTCGCGAGAACGCCCGGAGGAACGGCATCCCGAAGCGGTCTCCGAGCGAATGCCGGACTACCAAGCAGCCGGTCAAGCACGCAATCGAGCGAGCGCCGTGCCCCTCCCGCCCTGCCATCGAAAGCTTAAACTCGCTCTCGAAGCCATAGCGAATGCGGGCGAAACGGGCATTGGTGCGAACGATCTTTCCTGTATCCTCTGGGGAGACGGGGAACGTCGTCGCGCGGGAGACGTGTACAGTTATGTCAGCAAAGCCCGGAAGCTCCTCGAGGCAACGGGAGCAAATCGCCGGATCGTCCGTTTCAAACGGCGATACCGAATCGAGGCGACAGGATCATAACGGTACCGTGACGGAAGACGCCTCAATCGAGCTTAAAAAAAGGAGCGCCGATCGGCGCTCCCTATAGTTTGAATCAGACAATTCCGCGTTACTTTCCCAACACGGTCGATATGCGCTCAAGAACTTTCTTGCGATCGAGCGGTTTAACGATATAGTTCTTTGCGCCTAAAAGAAGCGCTTTTTTGACAAGCTCTTCCTTTCCGAGCGCGCTAATCATGACCACTTTAGCGTTCTTGTCGAAGGCCATAATCTGCTCAAGGGCGGTAATACCGTCCATCTTGGGCATGGTGATGTCCATCGTGACAAGATCCACGTTAGGGCACAATTCCTTGTATTTTTCAACGCCGTCAAGCCCATCAGAAGCCGTCGCGACTATCTCATAGCCTTCGCTTGTGAGAATTTGCCCAATTTGCTTCGCGACGAACATTGAGTCGTCCACGACGAGAATACGGAATGCAGTTCCGTCACCCTTGAGCCCTTCGGGAGGCCGTTCGTTTATCGCCGGAAAATCTTGTTTCGATATCATACGTATTCTCCTAATATATTACATGCGATCGCGAATCGCAACGTTCACTTCTATCTTTCCCTGTACGGTATCCATGGGAACGATGAGAGCTTCGACATCATGATCGGAAATCTCCATGTTTTCGCCGGTAAACAGGGCGGGAGGCGTCAGGTCAAATCGAAACCCGAGGTCATGAAGCTTGGTCACCGCCTGCGCGGTAATGAGATTGGCAAGTTCGGTAATCGTCGCCTTCGCGAGATCGTCGAAGGATTTCAGTTCCTCGTTGTTCATTTTCGACGCGATCTTCATGGCGGTATCCATGTTCATGTCGAATATGACGCGACCCTCGACGTCGCCCGCGAGACCGACGAGCGCCGCGACGCCCATGACCGGCATTGACGTTGACTTCAGATACAGTTCGCCGCGACGAACTTCCCCGCCCAGTACCTCGGTTAGGATATTGTACGCTGCCTCAACAAACGGATTGATGTACTCTACACGCATTGTCCTCTCCTTATATTCGTTCGCGTTAGCGACTATTCCTTGCTAAAGGCGACGATGTCGCCCTGAACGTGCCTGAGCCACCCGCTCTTTTGGGGCATAGCCTCGTTTTTCCCGAGGATTATGAGGCCGTTATCTTTGAGTTTTTCGGAAAATTCCGCGATGAGCGAGGTTTGCTGCTTGGGGTTCATGTAGGAAAGAACGTCTCGCGCCAAAATGAGATCCATGCTCGGTACCGCGTTTTGGTTATTGCAGTCGTGATACTCGAACATGATCATGTCCTTGATGGATTGGTTGAACGTCCAACCCCCGCTCACGCCCTGCACGAGATGCGGTTTTAGGCGAGTGGAAATTTCCTCTTCCCGAACGTTCAGCATCGGCGCGTTCGAGATAGCGAGCAAATCGGAGTCGTTCGCGTATATCCTGACCCGCGCGTTCGGATACCGTTCGCGGAGCGTCACGGCGAGGCTATACGTCTCGTATCCCTTGCCGCAGCCGACGTTCCAGACGTGTATTTGCTTTGCCGCGTTTTCCGGAAGCGCGGAAGCGACCGCGTCCATATAGCCTGAGTTCCACATCGCGCCCGAGAAGGGCGACGGAAACGGCGAAAGGTACTGTCGGGCATCATCCTCGGAGGAAAGTTGAACGGAGTCCGCGGGGCGCTGATCGCGCCACGAGGCAAACCGTTCGTTCACCCATTTCTCGTTAACCGCGGTCACGTAAAACTTCGCGAGCGATCCGAGCGAACTCTGAATGAAGGTTATGTCGAGCTCGTCGCGCGACTGCTTCTTTCCCGCGGGCGCCGCGCGGACGGGCGCCGCCGCGAGGGTTCCGGAGATGGCCTCACGGGCGGAAGCCTCTTCTTCCCGTGCGCGCGAGCCGAAAATCCTCGTAACGTCAAGAATGATGTACAGGCGCCCGCGGTTTTCCACGACGCCATGAATGTATTTTATGTTGATGTCGCCGAATATCGGGTGCGGCGGCTGAATCGACTCCTTCGATATGCCGACCACCTTGTCTATCGCGTCGACGACGATGCCGAAGGTTTGCTCCTCGACGTGTATGATTATCATATTCTCGATCGAATCGTCCTCGCGCGCCTTCGTCGGGATGTTGAAGAATATGCGAAGGTCGATTATCGGAATGATATCCCCGCGAAGGTTGTACACCCCGATGACGAACGGCGAAGTATTCGGCACGTAGGTAAAGCGCCCTGCCTTGGCGATCTCCTTTACCCGCATTATATCGATGGCGTAATCCTTTCCCGCGAGGGAAAAGGTAACCATCTTGAAGTCGATGACGACGGCTTTTTCCGCTCGCTCGTCATCCCTCCGGTCTTCCGCCGCCTCTGATTCCCTTTTCTGTACCTCTATGTCGCTCATGCCCGTTTCCCTCACCATACGGATGCCTCGCGGCGCTCGCGGGCCTCGATTTCCTGCTTGAGACCGAGATCAAGAAGTTGGCTTACGTCGATTATCAGCGAGACCGATCCGTCTCCCAAAATCGAGGCGCCGGCGATGCCCGGAGAGTTCGTGAACTGATCCCGAAGCGGCTTAATGACCACGTCTTCCTCGCCGATGAGGCTGTCGACCATGAGCCCGATTTTCTTCTCGGCCGTGCCGACTATGACGATGTAGCTATACTCGGACGACTCCTGAGTCTTGATGCCGAAGAGCCGATTGAGCCTCAGGAGGCTGATGACCTCGTTGCGTACGTTAAACACCTCGTAATTGTCGATGCGGCTGATGTCGCTCGGCTGAACGCGATGGCTTTCGATAACGGAAGTTATCGGTATGGAGTACACCTCGCGTCCGACCCGCACGAGAAGTCCCTGGATGATGGCGAGCGTCAGCGGCAGGCGAATCGTGAAGCGCGACCCGATATTCTTCTGAGACGAGATGGTAACCGTCCCGTTAAGCTTCTCGATATGCGTCCTGACGACGTCGAGTCCGACGCCGCGTCCCGAAATGTTCGTGATCTTCTCGGCCGTCGAGAAACCCGGCTCGAAAATGAGCTGAAAGGCCTCGATGTCGGTCAGGTTCTTTCCGGGATGTATGATGCCGCGCGAAATCGCCTTGTTCTTGACCGATTCCACGTCTATTCCGTGGCCGTCGTCGGCGATTTCGATGATGATCATATTGCCCTCGTTGCTCGCCTTGAGGAGGATCATCCCCTCCTCGCCTTTCCCGAGCGAGGCGCGCTCGGCGGGCCGTTCGACGCCATGATCGATGGCGTTTCGAACGCAGTGCATGATGGGATCGAGAAGGTCTTCCACCACGGACTTGTCGAGTTCGGTATCCTCTCCCTCTATGACGAGCCTGACTTTCTTGTCGAGGTCATGCGACAGGTCGCGCACGAGCCGGGGGAACCGGCTGAATATTTGGCTGATCGGAACCATGCGGATTTTCATGACCCCTTCCTGCAGCTCGCCGGTTATGCGCCCGAGGTTCTGAGCCGCGGAGCGGAATTTCGTCACCGTGCCCTTCATCGACCCCTCGAAGGAATCAAAGAGCGCGAAGAGATCCGCGTACTCCGCGTTGAGCTCCCGCTTAAGGTCCTTTACGCTCTGGCCTTCCTGGATGCGCTCGAGGTAATCGGGCACGTTATCCAAAAGTTTTTTGAGCCGTTCCTTCCACTGCGACTCGGTTTGTTGGAATTCCGAAAGAAGCTCGCCAAAGTGCAAGGCGCTTTGGTTGAACGAGGCCTTGGTTATGACCGTCTCGCTTACGAGATTCAAAAGATAGTCGATTCGGCGCGAGTCCACGCGAAGGACGGAACCGGAAGAATGAGTCTGGGCCGAAGGGGCCACGCGCTTTGCGACGTCCGCTTTCACGTCTCCCTCGCGATCATCGTCGCGATCTTCCTCCTCCCCTCGTTGCGCGTCGTCGGCTGAATCTTCAACGATAGGAGCGCGTTCGACCTTTGCTATAGGCGCGGCGGATTGCCGGGGAGCCTTCGCGGGACTCGTTACAGGAGCCTTCACTTCTTCCTTCGCAGCCTCAAACGGTGTCACCTCAACGCCAAGGGTAACGTCCGAAATAGTTGCTGACCTACTAAGGGAATCGGCGTCCATATCCGAAGCGACGAAATAAATGACATGTTCGTGAAAGAGGTCCTCATAGAGCGCGTCGAAGTCCGGGACGGTTTTAAGTACCTGCCCCGCCTGCTTGAGGGACGCGAACACCTGGATTCCGCCGACCGTGTTCATGGGATTAGCCTCGTTGAACGTGACACGGACAGAAAACACCGACTGGCCGGGAGGAATCGATTCCTTCAGCTCGAGAAGTTCATATTCCGAGAGATAACTCGTGGGATCGACCGATGACGGGGAGGATCGCGCGGAAGACGACGAAATGCGCGCTGCCGGCTGGGATGCGACGGTTTCCCCTTGAGCCTTTTTCTTGCCGCTTGACTTTTGCTTTGCCACGCGTGCGGGGATAAGAGCCGTGAGCTCTCCTTTCAGGGCACCGATGTCATCGCCGAAAACGGAGCCCGCGGAGCGGGCTTCCAGCATGGCCTTAATTACGTCGAGAGACCTGAGCAAAACGTCTATGACGGTCTCGGTAACGGCGACCGTACCAGAGCGGATTTCGTCAAGAAGATCCTCGACGATATGCGTAAACTCGGCGAGTTCGTGCATCTCCACGGTGGCCGATCCGCCCTTTAAAGTATGGGCGGCGCGAAATATTTCGTCGATTGCCTCATGATTATTCGGATCGTTCTCAATTACCAGGATATTGCTTTCCAGCGTTAGAACCTGTTGCTCCGCCTCACTGAAAAAATCCTTCAGGAGTTCCTCGTTGTTGATATCGAGATAATCGCTCATATCCTTCAAGTTTATACCCTTTTACCGATTAGTCAAGATTATTCCCGGCCAAAACCTTTTTGAAGTTAGTGATGGCTAGGCCTCGCGTAATGGTATATACTAGGTCAGGGAGTATCCATGAATGTCCGAAAACTAGCGACACTAGCCTGTTTTCTCATCTGTGCGCGCGTCGTCGACGCCCAAACCGTGTCGCTTTCGGAACTCTCGCTCGAATCGCGCGGTTCCATAGCGGACGGCGATTCCCGCGCGATCTTCGAGACGGCCGCTCGACTGGGAATCTGGTTTATCCCGACCGATTGGGTCAGGATACGCGCCCGAACGGCCATGTATATTCCCGATACCGAGGCGTTCCTCTGGCGCCTCGACGGCGACACTGATCCCGGATGGATCTTTTTTGACGGCGCCGAAATCGCCTTTCCTTCAATCAGGGGGAGCGACGTCTCCGTGACGCTCTTTACCGGCTATCTCGACAACCCCGCGTCCGGAACGTTTCTCCGGGAGTCCCTGAAAACGCGCATCGACGAACCGGAGTTTTACGGCATGCCCGCCGGCATGGCCTTCGCGCCCGATACGGAAATACGCGGCACCGGGTGCGCGGTTTCCGCCGTTCCCGGCTCGTCGGGAATGGCGGTGGCCGGATACGCGTTCTGGAACGAACGGTCCGGCACTGACGGAGCTTTTACCGTTGACGCTCGAATCGTCGGCGACGGGCGCACCGCCTCGGTCAACGCGTTTTCGGGCGCATACGTCAAGCCGGGCACCGCGGACATCGCGTTTCGCGCCGGGGCCACCGCCCTGTTTCGCTCGGAAGGCGGCCATGAGCTCTACGCGGGCGCGGGCTTCAAGGGCGTCGAGGCAAACCTCAGCGACCTTGAACGCAACCTCTATTTCCTCTTCGAACCCCGACTGCACCTCGGAATGACCGACTTCGTGCTTTCCTTTTTCTCGTCACCGACGTACCCGCTCGTGACCGAAGACGAAAACCTCGCGGAAGCCGATAAAACCTACCTTGGGCTCAATGTGCTCGTGGCCTACGGAAGGCTCCGTGAAAACGGCTTCCGGACGGGCGTGAGCCTCCTCGGCTGCATCAATCCCGAGGAACCTTCGACGGTCAGTCCCTTTTCGTTTTCGGTCAGTCCTTTCGTGAGCTTCCTCGTTTCGGATTACGAGCTGGCCCTGACGGCGGTTCTCAATCCGTTGTATCTTGACGACCCCTCGACGGCGGGTGAATTACGGTTTCTGCTCAAGGCGGTATTTTGATGGATAAAAAGACCCTCGCGACATGCCTCGCGCTTCTCGCGCTGTGCGCGGTTTCGCTCTCCGCGGCCGACATCGAGCTTTCGACCTCGGTAAGCACGTTCGCGCTTGACGAAGGCGGCTCGTTCGAGCCCTTTGAGCCGGGTTTCGGCTTCGGCGTTTCAGTGACCGATCGGATTCTCGACCATCTAGACGCGACGATCTCGTTCGACCGGGACCCGGCGAACGGCAATCTTCTTTCGGCGCGCGCCTCGTACCGCACCTCGTTTCTCGTGATATCGGCCGGACCCTCGTTCGGCGTGCTTAATTCTTCCTCGGATGACGACGCGATCTCGAATCTCCTTCAGCCGGGACTCGGCATCGGCTTCAAGGTGATCCTGCCGGGCGTCGTGGTCGCGGCGGTCGATTCCGATTTTGCCTTCCCGCCGGCGACGAATAACGCGGGACAGGTATACCTGCAGCGCGGCGAGATCTCCGCGGGGTTTTATCTCCCGAACGTCCTGTGCACGCTTAAGGCGCGTCAGCGAAGCGACGTCGAAACCCTCGCGGCGGGCGCCACGATACTTCGCAGCACCACCGACTACGGACTTTACACCGAAGCGTTCCGAAAGGGCTCTCCGTTCAGGATTTCGCTCGACTTTGTCTACCGCATCGTCGAATATCGAAACGACGCCCTTCCCCTCGCCGATCGCTCGTACGGAAACCTCGTACTCGGATGCGGCGTGACCTGGGCGCCCAAAGACGATCTGTCGTTTTTTCTCTCGGGGAACGGCGCGCTCTATACCTTCTCGCTCGACGATTCCGCGTCTGACGTGGAATCGTTTCTCTTCGACGTAAAGCTCGGCGTCAGATTCGCGACGAAGTCCCTCGGCGCGGCCAACTAGCGCCGGTCTGGCGCGGTTCCGCCGCCTGAGTTCCCGGGCCTAGAACGCGAAGCGCGAAAGGCGCGCGCAGGCCTCGGTGACCTGTTCATAATGGCCAAACGAGCTAAAGCGCAAAAAGGATTCCCCCGCGGGACCGAAACCCGCGCCCGGCGTCGTTACGACGCGGCATTCGTCCAGGATGCGGTCGAACATCTCCCAACTTTTTTTGCCGGGAAACCGGGCCCATACGTACGGCGCGTTGTCGCCTCCGAAAATCTCGACGCCTGCAGCGCGGAAATTCGCGCCCGAAAGCGTCGTGCGGATTACCGCGGCGTTTCTCAAATAATAGTCTGTCAGCTCGCGGGTTTCGGCGAGGCCTTCCGCGTCGAGCGACGCAAGCGCGCCCGCCTGCGCGACGTTCGACGCCCCGTTAAAAATCGTCGTGACGAGCCGAGCCCAGTCGTTCATAACGAGAGTTCCGTCGGCGAACGTGAGCTCTCGGGGGACGATCGTCCAGCCGCAGCGAACGCCGGTAAACCCGATCGGTTTTGAGAAGGAACTGACCTCGATGGCGCATTCTCGCGCGCCCGCTATTTCGTAAATCGATAGCGGCAATTCTGGATCGCGGATAAAGGCCGAATAGGCGGAATCGTAAATAATGATCGAGCCGGTCGCGCGCGCCGCGTCGACGAGTCTTTTTAGCTCAGCCTTGGTCGCAACCGCGCCGGTCGGGTTGTTGGGCGAACAAAAATACACGAGCGAGTTCGCGGGTATCGCGGAAAGGTCGGGAAAGAAGCCGTTCTCGGCCGTGCAGGGCATGTACGTGATTCCCTCGTAGCCGGAGCCTGACGCGAGCGACGAGCCCGCCGCACCTATCATGACGGAACCGTCAACGTAGACCGGATAGGCAGGATCCTGAACGGCGACCGAAACGTCTGGACCGAAAAGATACTGAATGCGGCCGATGTCGCACTTCGCGCCGTCGGAGATAAACACTTCCTCGGCTGATACGAGGTTACCGTAGAGCGCCGAGGCGATCTTCGCCCTGAGCGCGGTTAACCCGGTCTCGTCGCCGTAACCGGAATAGCCTTCTTTGGTTCCGAGGCGCGCGACGGAATCTGCGAGACCGCGCACGACGTGCGGCGTCAGCGGTTCGGTTGTATTTCCGATTCCGAGGCTAATAATATGTGCGTCCGGATGTGCCTTCGCGTAAGCGGCGCGGCGTTTCGCGATCTCCGGAAAAAGGTAGCCAGAGGTGAGGTTCGCGAGTCGTGGGTTGCGGTTCAGCATGCGTTATCTCCTGATAATGCGGGAGTATAGCAACTATTCGGGAAGATGCGCAACAGGAAGTTCCGAAAAGAGATAGTCGCCCGAGATCAGGTCGAAGAGCGCGCGCGTCGCGAGTTGCCCGCCCTCGACCGTATAGTGCGAGCCGTCTTCGGACATGACGCGCACGGTCGCGCCTTCGCCAAGCGGCATCGTTTCCGCGTAGGGCTTGTCCGCGCCGGGAACGGAATTGCGAAGGGAAACGCGAACGAGCGTGTCCGGGCTATATTCCTCCGCGAGAGAGTCGTGTACCGACTCTACGTACCTGAGGTGTTCGTCGTAGACCCGGTTTTTGACGAGGGGCATAGAGAGCCAGTAAACGCGCGGAACCTCCGAAAGGGCGACGTCGATAATGCGCCGGCATCGCTCCTTATAGGCCGCCTCCCATTCCGCCGTTCGTTTCCTGAGGGCCTTTCCGTCGTCACCCCAAAAATTCTGGTAGTCGTTCATGCCGAGCATCATGACCGCGGCGCCGTAGCTCTTGGCCGCGAGGGTGTCCGCAAGTTTCGCGGGCCAGTCGTAGTAGTCGGCGCGAATAAAGCCCGAGGAATGTATGGCGAGTATATCGACGGCTATCGGAGAATCCTTGCCGACGAGGCGGGAAAACCCTGAGCCGAGGCTGAAAACTTGAGAATCGCCGAAGAAATATACTTCGAGCGGTTTTTCTCTCGAGTGCACCATCGTTCGTTCCAACCGCCGGTCACGCACGGGCGCGGGCGGCTGGACTGTCAGAGTCGAATCGGAACCAGTCGCGGCGATGACCGGAGAGCCGGCATTGATATCAGTTGCGGTGGTTGCGGTGACGGCGGCGGTGGTGGCGGTCGAGTCTCCTGTGGTGGCGGTCGCGTCTCCTGTGGTGGCCACAGTCGGTGCGACGGTCGCATCGTCCGCGCGCCGTTTATTAAAGTAGCGCATATCCCAGGAACTATGGCCCGAAAGACCGGCCGTCTCGACGAATGTTTCCCGAAGGGACGGGACGAACGAATCAAGGCCGGTACGGGCCGCGGTTTGCGAAAGGGCCTCGGTCGTCGCGAGTGCGATCGCCCTGACGGAGAGGTTCTCGATGCGCGACGCGGGAACCCACAGGCTCTTCCCGCAGAGCACGACCGCGCACGCGGCGCATACCGCGAGCGTCGCCATGACATGGTTTGCGCTGTACGCATCGCCCCGGGTTTGCCGCATCGTCCCCTCCCCTAAAACTGAAAGTAAATGAACGGGGCCACGCCCGACATCGAAACAACGTGGAGCGCGGCTAAAAACGCCGCGGCGACGACGCCCTTGCATACGAGAGGAAGGGCCGTCCATACGGAAAGCGCGCCTGAGCGCGCGGAATCGGGAATCGCGTGGATGCCGAGGGCGACGGCGAGCGTCACGATAACCGTAGGCGTCAAGAGGGTGATCGGCGCGCCGAAGTTCCCGAGCGATCGGGCCCACTCGGCGACGGCCTCAAGTGAGGAAGCCCTGAAGACGAGCCAACTCGCCGTCGCGAATAAAAAGGTTCCGATGACCCGAAGCGCGTACTTCAATCCCGACGGGCTTTTCCGCTCGCCCGAGCCGAAGGCCCGCTCAAGGGCGAGAGCAACGCCCTGCATCGCGCCCCATACGACGAACGTCGCCTTGGGCCCGTGCCAGAGGCCCCCGAGCATCATCGTCGCGACGAGCGCGAACAAGGTCCGGCGTATCCCGAAACGCGAGCCGCCGAAGGAAAAGTAGAGGTATTCTCGAAGCCAGGACGAAAAGGTTATATGCCAGCGCTTCCAGAAGTCGGTAACGGAGAACGCGGCGTACGGTCGCTTGAAATTCGCCGGCGTTTCGAAACCGAGCAAAAGCGCAAGGGCGATGGCCATGTCGCTGTACCCGGAGAAGTCGGCGTATATAACCGCCGAATATCCGAAAGCCGCGAGCAAGACCTCGAGCGAGTGGCGCGAGGCAAGATCGGAAAAAACGGGATCGACGAACAGCGTCGACAGGAAATTCGCGAGGACCAGCTTTTTGAATAAGCCTGAGCCAAGAAGCGCGAGGGCGCGGGAGAGCGCGATGGGACGCGAACCCGGCTCAATGCCCGCCGCGGACGCTCGTTCGATTTGCGGAAAAAAATCCGCCGCATGGACGATCGGGCCCGAGGCGATTTGGGGAAAGAAGGAAACGTAGAGCGCGACGTCGAGGGCGCCCTTCGACGGCGGCATCTTACAGAGGTACACGTCGAACACGTAGCTCATCGATTTGAACGTATAGAACGAAAGGCCCACCGGCAGCGCAATCTGTATGACGGGAAGGAGAAAGGAGGATTCGGCGGGAGCCGCCCCGCGCGCAAGCAACATATTGACCACGAGCGAGAAGGCTCCCCAGTATTTAAAGAAGCCGAGCACGAGCAGAAAAAAAACGACGGATAGGACGAGAACGGCTTTGCGCCTGAAGTGTTCGCGCTGAGCGCCGATCAGTACTCCGAAAAGCCAGGCCGCGACCGTCGAGGCAAGCAGTAAAAAACAAAACCGCCAATCCCAGAACGCATAGAAGGCGTAGCTGGCGGCGGTTAAGAATATGCGACGGTCGCGGTTCCGGCGAAACACATACCAGAACCCGACGAAGACGCAGAGGAAAAAACCGGCGAATTCAAACGTCGGAAAGATCATCCGCGTCAGGATTACGCATCGAGGAGGAGTTCGTCAATAGGCTTTCCCGCGGGAACCATCGGAAACACCATCTCGTCTATGTCCATGTAGCAGTCGATGAGGGCCGGGCCCCCGGACGCGAGCGCCTTGTCGAACGCGGCCACGAACTCATCTTCGCTCGTGGCCCTGAGGCCGAGAACTGAAAACGCGTCCGCGAGCTTGACGAAATCGGGAGGTCGATCGAGCGTCGTCTCCGAGTAGCGCTTGTCGTAAAACATCTTTTGCCACTGCCTGACCATGCCGAGCGTGCCGTTGTTCGCGACGATGATGATTATCGGGAGCTTATAGTGCGATATCGTCGCGAGCTCGTTGAGGTTCATGCG
>CAYSEA010000005.1:17852-24203 GCA_964429975.1 uncultured Treponema sp. | reverse complement strand
CCGTTAAGGCAGGCTTCCGTGCGGATGTTTTTATTGATCTCCGCCGGATCGATGTCAATATGCAGGATCTTCGACTCGCGCGCGAATTTCGAGGGATCCGATATGACGCGGTCGGAAAACCGCGCGCCGATCGCGACGAGGAGGTCGCACTGGTTCGCGGCGGTGTTCGACGCCTTGGTCCCATGCATGCCGATCATCCCCGTGCAAAGTGAATGGCGCGCGGGAATGGCAGTCTTGCCCATGAGGCTGACCGCGACCGGGGCGTTCAATCGCTCGGCAAGGGCCACGAGCTCGGCGGAAGCGTCCGATATGACGACGCCGCCGCCGACGTAAAAGAAGGGACGCTTCGCTGACGAAAGGAGGCTGGCCGCAAGGCTCATGTCGCCTTCCGTGGGAACGGGAACCTTCGACGCGCATCTCTTCACGGCGTCGGATTGCGAGCACGAAAGGGCTTCTTGCGGCTCGTATTCCGCGAGGGCGGCGGTGACGTCCTTCGGGATGTCTATGAGGACGGGCCCGGGCCTTCCGCACCGCGCGATGTCAAAGGCCTCGCGAATAATTCCCGCGAGCGCGTTTACGTCGCGCACGATGTAATTATGCTTGGTGATGGACATGGTGATGCCGGTGATGTCGACTTCCTGAAAGCTGTCCTTGCCGAGGAGGCTCTGGGCGACGTTGCAGGTAATCGCGACCATCGGGACCGAGTCCATATAGGCCGTCGCGATACCGGTAACCATGTTAGTGCATCCCGGTCCGCTCGTCGCCATGACGACGCCGACTTTTCCCGAGGCGCGCGCGTAGCCGTCTGCCGCGTGCGTCGCGCCCTGTTCGTGCGCGGTCAGGATGTGCCTGATGCGGTCGGAGTTTTTATAGAGCTCGTCGTAAATGTTGAGTATGGTCCCGCCGGGATACCCGAACACGGTGTCCACGCCCTGCTCGACGAGACACTCGATGACTATTTTAGCGCCGCTACACTTCATGTCAGTACCGCTCCCTTGTCGGCGCTCGTGACCATCCGCGCGTATCGCGCGAGATACCCGGTCGTAACCTTCGGAAGGGCGGGTTTCCAGGCGGCACGGCGTCGCTCGAGCTCCTCGTCGGTCACGCCGAGAGTCACCGAATACGCGTTGATGTCGATGGTGATGACGTCGCCTTCCTTCACGAGGGCGATGGGCCCTCCGACGGCGGCCTCAGGCGAGCAATGCCCGATGGACGCGCCCCGGGTAGCCCCGGAAAAACGGCCGTCGGTTATGAGGGCGACGTGCTTGTCGAGGCCGCGACCCGCGAGGGCCGCCGTTACCGCGAGCATCTCGCGCATACCAGGTCCCCCGCGTGGCCCTTCGTAACGAATGACCACGACATCGCCTGCTTTTATTTTTCCCGCCTGCAGGGCGGCAAAAGTATCTTCCTCGGACTCGAAGACGCGAGCGGGTCCAGAATGCTTCATCATCTCGGGGGCGACCGCGGAGCGCTTGACGACGCATCCCGAAGGCGCGAGGTTGCCGAAGAGGACCGCGATGCCGCCGGTGGCGGAGTACGGGTTATCCGAAGGCCGGAGCACGGCGGGATTCCGGTTGATGACGCCCTTGATGTTTTGCGCGATCGTCTTCCCGGTAACGGTCATGAGTTTCGTATGGAGCAGCTTCTTTCGGTCGAGTTCCATTAAAACGGCCTGAATGCCGCCCGCGGCGTAGAGGTCCTCGATGAAACTCTCGCCCGCCGGGGCAAGGCGACAGAGGTTCGGCGTGCGCTCGGAAATCGCGTTGATCGTCTTGAGGTCGATCTCGACGCCGGCCTCGTGGGCGACGGCGGGAAGGTGCAAAATGGTATTCGTGCTGCACCCAAGCGCCATGTCGGCGGTCAGGGCGTTCTCGAAGGCCTTTGCCGTCAGTATCTTTCGGGCGGTGATGCCCTTCTTGAGCATCTCCATGACCGCCATGCCGGCCTTCTTAGCGAGCGCGATGCGCGCGCCGTAGGACGCGGGTATGGTTCCGTTGCCGGGAAGCCCGATACCGAGCACCTCGGTGACGCAGTTCATCGAGTTCGCCGTGAACATGCCGGAACACGAGCCGCAGCCGGGACAGGCGCTTTCTTCCATCGCGTCAAGTTCGCATGCCTTCATTTTGCCCGCGCTCACGGCGCCGACCGCCTCGAACATGTTCGTGAGGGAAAGCCGCTTGTCGCCGTATTTGCCCGCGAGCATCGGGCCTCCCGAGACTATGACGGTCGGGAGGTCGAGCCGACCCGCCGCCATGAGCATGCCGGGAACGATCTTGTCGCAGTTCGGCACCATGACGAGAGCGTCGAAAGCATGGGCCATCGCGACGCATTCGATCGAGTCGGCGATAAGTTCGCGCGTGACGAGGGAATACTTCATGCCTTCGTGGCCCATGGCGATGCCGTCGCACACGCCGATCGCGGGAAATTCCATCGGCGTTCCGCCGGCCATCCGGACGCCGGCCTTTACCGCGTCGACGATGGGTTGAAGGTGAATATGACCGGGAATAATCTCGTTCCGGGAATTGACGATACCGATAATGGGCCGCTCGAGTTCTTCGTCGGTGTACCCCATTGCCCGAAATAGCGAGCGATGCGGAGCACGCTCTATGCCTTTCTTTGTCCTGTCGCTTCTCATCATTCTTCCCCCTATCGTAATTCGACGCAACTATTGCACCGTCAGTTTAACTCAAAATCATCCCGTAGGTATTTGCGGTCGTATTAAACCAATAGTTTAATGAACGCAAATATGAGCACACAACCCGACATACCGAGCATCCTGGGTGAAAGCCTCAGGCTCCTGAGAAAGCGTAACGGCCTTTCCCAACTTGAGCTTTCCGCAAAAACCGGTTTGTCCCACACATTCATCAACAATATCGAAAACGGCAAAAAATGGGTTTCATCTGAAACCCTTGCCATTCTCTGCGAGGCGCTTCACGCACGCCCCGGAGAGTTCTTTCAGGAACCTGACGCGGAATCGGAAACTAGGGCACCCGATTACCACATCAGGGATTCTCACGCGCGCATGCTACTCGAACTCGACGAGTTCGTAGCACGATACAAGAAGGACCTGCACTAGACGCACAGTCAAAAAAGGGGGTACCTCATGCGCATGCACTGGTCTACCCGGAACGATCGGCCCGAATCGTTCACCGTCCGCTTGCCCCGTCGGGGCAGGCGAACTCCCATCCACTTTCAGGCGCCTTCGCGCCGACACGAAAGGACAACGGCCTCCGAGCCCGGATCGTCCGGGTGCGCGGCCTCCGACGGCCATCCGGAATCGGAAGCCGTCGGCGCTCCACGGAGCGAAACCGGAGACGAAGCCGTCTATCCTACAACGCCTCTATCTGACGAACGACGAGATCTCCCATCTTTCGGGTTCCTACGAGCTTATCGCCTAAGGCGACGCGATCGGAAGCGCCTCCGGCGATGTCTCCCGTCCGCCAGCCCGCGTCGAGCACGCGCGCGACAGCCGACTCTATCGCTTCGGCTTCTTTGGGAAGACCCAGCGAGTAACGAAGGAGCATGGCGCACGTAAGAATCGTCGCGAGCGGATTCGCGAGGTCCTTGCCGGCGATATCGGGCGCGGAGCCGTGAATCGGCTCATAGAGGCCGGGACCCGAGTCGCCGAGAGAGGCCGACGCAAGCATGCCGATCGATCCGGTTATCTGACTTGCCTCGTCCGAGAGGATGTCACCGAACATATTGCTCGTCGCGATGACGTCAAACTGCCCCGGATTTCGCACGAGCTGCATCGCGGCATTGTCGACGTACATATATGAAAGCTCGACGGCGGGATACTGCCCCTTCATCCCCTCGGCGACTTCCCGCCAGAGGCGGCTCGTCTCGAGGATGTTCGCCTTGTCGACGACGCAGAGGCGCTTCTGCCGCTTCATCGCGGACTCAAAGCCGATCTTTACGACGCGGGCGATTTCCGGAACGCTATACGCTTCGGTGTCCCAGGCGGCGTCTCCCGCCGCGTTACGGCCCCGGTCCCCGAAATAGATACCTCCGGTCAGTTCGCGCACGATGAGAATGTCGAGACCCTTCGCCACGATCTCGGGCTTGAGCGGGCACGCCGCGGAAAGTTGGGGAAACATGAGCGCGGGGCGAAGGTTCGCGTAGACTTTCATGCCGGCGCGCAAGCCGAGCAGGGCCTTTTCGGGACGCTTCGCGCCGGGAAGGGTATCCCACTTCGTGCCGCCGACCGCGCCGAGAAGGACGGCATCGCTTGCCGCGCAGGAATCCAAGGTCGCCTGGGGAAGCGGATCGCCGGTGGCGTCAATGGCGCAACCGCCTGCGAGGGTTTCCGTGTACGCGAACGTATGGCCGAATTTCTTGCCAATCGCGTCGAGTACCCGACAGCCTTCGCGGACGATATCGGGACCGATTCCGTCTCCCGGTATGGTTGTTATCCTGTAGTTCATCATCATGCTCCTTGTCGCACCAGTGGGGCGATATCTTTAGTTATACTGTAGTCAATGTAGTCTAACTAAAGGATTATGTAAAGCCCCGTATACCTACCGGTATATCCTCAGTCGCTTCTCCGCGTCCATGATGAGCTTATATTCGAACGAATCGACGAGGGCGATCCACGAAGCCTCAATCAAGTCGCTCGATACGCCGATCGTGCTCCACGCTTCCTCGCCATCCGTGGACTCGATAAGAACGCGAACCTTGGCCGCGGTCGCGCTTTTGGAGTCAAGCACGCGAACCTTAAAATCGGTCAGCCGGATATGCGCCACGGCGGGGTAAAACCGCTCGAGCGCGTTTCTCAGCGCCCCGTCGAGAGCATGCACCGGGCCGTCGCCCTCGCCCGCCGTCACCGCCATCACCCCGTCAACGGCGATCTTTATCTGCGCGAAGGCGTTGTACGGCACTCCTTCGACCGGCTGTTCGCCGATGATCTTATAGTAGTGCAGGTCGAAAAAGGGCTTGTACTTGCCCATATTCTTTCTGACAAGAAGCTCGAAGCTCCCCTCCGCGCCCTCGAACTGATAGCCCACATGCTCGAGTTCCTTGACGCGCGTGACGATCTGAGAGGCGATCGGGCTATCCTTTTGAATCGTCGGATCGAACTTGCGTATTTTTTCGATAATCAAGGACCGCCCCGCGACCTCGCTCATGAGGAAGGTCCGCTCGTTCCCGACGGATTCGGGCGCGACGTGCTCGTAGGCTTTGGTGTTCTTCGTCACCGCGTCGATATGCATTCCCGCTTTGTGCGCGAAGGCGTTAAACCCGACGTAGGGCATGCCGTTATCCAGCGTTATGTTCGCGATCTCCGCGACGCGAAGGCCAATCGGGGTGAGCTGAGAGACACGGCCCTCGGGAAGGCACTTGAGGCCCATCTTAAGCTCGAGGTTCGCGATAATCGTCGAGAGGTTCGCGTTCCCCGTGCGTTCGCCGAAGCCGAGCAAGGTTCCCTGCACTTGGGTCGCCCCGCCCTTCACCGAAAGAAGCGAGCTCGCGACCGCCATACCGGTATCGTTGTGGCAGTGGATGCCGACCGGGAGCGCGAGCTCCCGCACGACCGTCTCGGTCATCTCGCGAATGGCGTCGGGAAGCATTCCCCCGTTCGTGTCGCAGAGCACCAAAACCGAAGCCCCGCCTTCCTTCGCCGCGCGGAGCGTCGAAAGGGCGTAAGCGGGATTCGAGGCATAGCCGTCGAAGAAATGCTCGGCGTCGTATATGACGGTCCTTCCCTGAGAGACGAGAAATTCGATCGTGTCCCGTATCATCGCGACGTTCTCGTCAAGCGAGGCGCGGAGGATTTCGGTAACGTGAAAGTCCCAGGTCTTGCCGAAGATGCACACCGTTTCGGTACCCGCCGACAGGAGACTCGCGAGGTTCGCGTCCTCGGAGGCGGCAATGTCCTTGCGCCGCGTCGAGCCGAACGCGACGAGACGCGAGGTCTCGAGCGTGATTTTTTTAACCTCCGCGAAGAACTCGAGATCCTTCGGGTTCGAGCCCGGATTTCCCGCCTCGATATACGCCACCCCAAGCTCGTCGAGGGCGCGAACGATATTGATCTTATCCTGAACCGAAAAACTGATTCCCTCTCCCTGAGCGCCGTCGCGCAGCGTCGAGTCGAAGATGTGCAGTTGGCCAAAAGGCCCCGTCGTAGCGGCGTTGGTCGTGGTCATCCGTGTTACCCCCGTGTCCGTTCCTGTTCGAGTTCGTAGGTCATGGCGTTTACCGCCGCGAGATACGCCTTAAGTACCGATTCGACGATGTCGGTCGAAACGCCCGATCCGTTCCAGGTTCTGCCGTCGCGCCCGATTCGCACGTGGCTTTCGCCCTGAGCGTCCGCGCCCGTGTCGGTCGCGTCGACGATCTGAAGGCTGAAATCCTCCA
>CAYSEA010000005.1:0-17842 GCA_964429975.1 uncultured Treponema sp. | reverse complement strand
GCCGCCGATTATCTTGTCTACCGCGTTCAAGGACGCGTCAACCGGACCGTCGCCGATCGAAACCCGCTCGACCTTTGAGCCGTCCTTCGTAATGAGCCTGACGACGGAAGTCGCCGTTATGGAAGATCCCGAGTTGACGACGAAGCGATCAAGCTTATACGCCTCGGGCACGCCGGAAGAGGAGCCCGACACCATCGCGTCGATGTCCCGGTCGGATACCGTCTTTTTCTTGTCGGCCAGCGCCTTAAACTCGTCGAAGAGGGTGTTAAGGCGCTCCTCGGTGACTCGATGGCCCAGATACGAGAGCCGTTCCTCGAAGGCGTGGCGGCCGGAATGCTTGCCGAGCACCATCTTGTTGTGCGGCAGGCCGATGGACTCAGGCGTCATGATCTCGTACGTCGCGCGGTTCGCGAGTACGCCGTGCTGGTGAATCCCCGACTCGTGCGCGAAGGCGTTTTCGCCGACGATGGCCTTGTTCGGCTGACTGCGTACGCCCGTCGCCTTCGAGACGCGCTTCGACGCCTGCCAAATCTGAGTCGTGTCCACGCGGCACTCCATGCCGTAGTATTCTTTCCGCGTATACAGGTTCATCACGATTTCTTCGAGTGCCGCGTTGCCCGCGCGCTCTCCGAGGCCGTTCATCGTGCACTCGATCTGATCCGCGCCCGCCATGGCGGCCGCGAGGGAGTTTGCGACGCCGAGCCCCAAGTCATTGTGACAGTGAACGGAGATGACGGCCTTGTCGATGTTCGGCACGTTCGACCGGATATTGCGGATCAACGTCGCGAACTCCTCGGGAACCGCATAACCGACGGTATCCGGTATATTGACGGTCGAAGCGCCGGCGTTGATGACGCCCTCGATGACGCGGTACATAAACGCGGGATCGGAGCGAGAGGCGTCCTCAAGCGAGAACTCGATGTCTCCGCAGAGGTTTCGCGCGTATTTGACCATCGCGACGGCCTGCTCGTAGACCTGCTCGGGGCTTTTCTTGAGCTTGAACTCCATGTGAAGCGGACTCGTCGCGAGGAAGGTATGAATGCGCGGGCTGTCCGCATCGCGGATGGCGTTCCAGGCGGCGTCGATGTCCTTCTCAAGGGCGCGGGAGAGCGAGGCGACCGTGACGCCCTTGATATTCCGGGCTATGGCCTGAACCGATTGAAAGTCGCCGGGACTCGCAATGGCGAACCCCGCCTCGATAATGTCGACGCCCAAACGAGCGAGACTTTCGGCGACGTCAAGTTTGTCCTGGAGGTTCATGCTACAGCCAGGTGACTGTTCTCCGTCGCGTAAGGTCGTGTCGAAAATCTTGATGTGTCGTGCCACAAGGGTCTCCTTATCAGGGGCAGGTGCCCGGTAGCCATCAATTTATCCGCTATCTGAAACTCCTGCAATAGATACACTGAAAAAAAAGCGTGTTAAATGTAGTATATACTTGTTAATACCTTGTTATAATACATTTTGTCTTTTATAATAGTCAGCATGACGCATTTAGAGCGAAAAGACGTGGAAAGTCGTATTCAAATGAGCATGAAAAAGAGCGCACTCGTTCTCCTCTCCGGGCTCTACGGAGTCGGTAAAACGACCATGCTTGCCACGCTAGCCCGCTCCCTCAGAGAGGCGAAGCCCCCGGTCCGCATCTTACACCTCGACGGCGACTCCGGCTTCTCGAATGGTCATGACGTTATCGAGGCAACACGGGCTCTCGGCGTCGGTCCATCGGCGCTCTTCGTCGATAATGCGGAGCGGATACCCGATTTGACCGATGTCCTCCGAACCATACGCGCGCGGTACACCGTTTCGATCGTTCTCGCGAGCCGGGGAGGATCGCTGCTCGAGGCACCCCTTACCGAGGCGTTCGGACGGGAAGGATCGGACACGTTCGCCGTATACCGAGTACAGCCCTTGAGCTACCCTGAGTTTATCGCAGCGACGGGACTTAAAGAGTCGCGTAAAACCCTCGACCTCTATTGCAAGGCGGGAGGCTTACCGCAAAGCCTCATGCTAGCGCCCGAGTCTCCCGAAATGGCCGAGTTTACCCGCATCAGGGCTAATTCCTTTCTTTTAACCGAGATTATCGAGCCGAACTCCATCCGAAACCCTTCGTATCTTCGCGAGCTTCTTTCGCTCATCGCGCGATCCACCGGGGAAAAGCTGAGCGCGCGTCAAGCAAGCGAAGCGATGGCCGCGCGGGGAATCACCTTCTCGCCGCAATCCGTACTCGACTATCTCGGGCTCTGCGCGACATCGGGACTTCTCATTCCGGTTTCCCGCATAGATATAGATAAAAACCGCGCGATAGACAGCGCCGATTCCTGGTATTTCGGCGACGCCGGACTTCGCTTCGCGTTCGCGGCGCGTGAAACCCGATCGGAAACCCCGCGCGCCGAGGAAAATCTCTTACTCTTGCGGCTCATCGACGACGGCTGGTCCGTACGAAAGGGACGTGTCGGATACGGCAAACATGCTATGGAAGAAATCACCTTCGTGTGCGAACGCGCCGGATCGCGCGCATACGTACAAATTATCCCGGGCTCCGCGACGGCCGGGGAAAAAATTCGCGCGTACGAGGCGCTTCGCGCGATTCGGGACGCGTGGAGCCAGTACCTCATCGACGCGACGGCGGACGAAGGGGCGCAAGACGGCATTATCCGGCTCTCCGTGCGGGAGGCGCTCCTGCGGGGTCTTTCGTGAACCTGTTGCAATCAGAATGATAAATAAGCGAGACTTACTACATAGCGAGGAGGCGAAATGAAACATCGACAATGGCCCATCATGACGATGGTCGTCTGCTTTATTTGCATCGCCTCGTATATATTCGTCAATGACCAAAACTACCGCATCGACAGTCGCTATCAGGCGCTTCAGGTCAAGACCTTTCAGACATATTCATCTTGGCATCGCTATATCAGCACCATCAAAGGCTTTATTCTGACTACGAGCGGCTTCAGGGAAACACTCTCGGCGGCGATCGATCTGCAGCGAAGGACCGAGTCGCTCCTGCTCGAGCTGCAAACCCTTTCCGCGCCCTTGGACGGCGAAATACGGATCTCCGTCGAGGCATTTACCGGCAGTATTCAAGGAAGCCTCGACCTCGGTAAGGAATTAACCGATAATGGCTACGTTTTCCTCGCGCAGCCGGATCTTCCTCTCGTATATCGCGAGGGACGCGTCGGACTGTCAAGCCTTTCAGGAAAGGACGTCACGGGCATGATGGGCACGCTCGCGTCGTATCAGTATTACCAGCTCATTCGCCGGCTCAAGGGAATGAACACGCTCTTCGACCAACTCTATTCAAACCGGCTCGATACCATCCTGCAGGGCATTAACGCGCAATCAGAGAAGGTACGCAGAAACTTTTTCATTCTCAGGCTCGCGCTCCTCGGAATGACGATGAGCGCGTTTACGATTCTCGTCATCCAGCTCTTTCGCCTCAACCGCTATCTCCGGAAAGTCGCATACCGAACGGGAAAGGAACTCGAGTCGACGAAATCGAATCTCAGCGAAGTGCAACTTTTCCTGCATAGCGCCCAGTATCAGCAATCTCTCTTCGAGATGGTCGCGGGCCTTTCGCACGAGCTCAATACCCCGCTTGGCAATTGCGTCAGCGCGTCGAGCTTTCTCGAGTCGAGAATCGGCGAACTGCGCGAGGCCTTTGAACGCGGCTCGCTTTCCAAGGAAGGCTTCGCCAAGACGGTCGACGAAAGCGCCGTCGGCTTCGGCCTCATTCACGCGAACCTCGAGCGGATGAGGATTCAAATCGATACGTTCAAGCGGCTTTCAAGCGCCAACCAGGAAACGCGCGGAGCCGTCATTCCCCTGTCGCGCTTCATCGACGAGGAATTTCCGCGCATCGCCGAGCGCGAAGGACCGGGCATCGAGCCGATTATCCTCTGGGACCGGCTCGATAACCCGCCGATTCGGCACTCCGACCTCGAGATGATACTCACACAGCTTTTCGACAATTGCCGCGAGCACGCGGGCGCAACGACAGCGACTGCCCATTTCAGCATCCATGAGGATATGCTCGAAATATCGTTCTCGGACGACGGAACGGGAATCAGCGACGAGGCGCTGGAAAAAATCGCGGAGCCTTTTTTTACGACCGCGCGCGGAAAGAACCACATGGGGCTTGGCCTCTCGATCCTCTCGTCGTTTATCATCAATAAATTGCAAGGAACGATTCGCTTCCAGCACGGAAACCCCGGCTTGCGCGTAGTTATGGAAATTCCCGTCAAAAACCTTTCGTAACTCGGTACGTCGCCCATTGCTCGTCAAGAAGGAGCGTGCCTTCTTCCGGCGTAATCTCCCCGACCATAACGCGGGAGGACGCCTCGTTGAGGGCGGTTCCGACGCCGAGCGGAAACAATTGATCGGGATAAAGACAGTAACTTTCCATTGTAGCGAGATAGTCCTTGACCATCGAAAGGCCGTTCTCCGAGACCGTAACCGCTTCAACGGTCGAAATGGCGGGAAAGACGTCGAAGAGCCGCTGAAGATTCTCGGCGCGCGTAAAGAACTCAAGAAGTTCCACGGCCTCGTCGGGCGCGTTCTTTCCGATCACGAAGCCATTGCCGCCGCCCATAGCGTCGGCGCGCCCGCCGAGTCCCCCGCGAACGGCCGGAAACGGCGCAAAGGCCATCACTGAGGCAAGCTCGTCCTTGCGCTCCGAAGACTGCGCCTGCACGGCGAGCGCCCACTGACCCATGAGCTGAACCGCGCTCTTGCCGTCGCCCATCTGGCGCGATTGGGCGATAAAATCGTCGCCGATCGCCGTCGGCGCGAAATAGCCCCGCTCGAAAAGAACGCGCATCAGGTACCCGGCACGTATCATCGCGGGATCGGAAAAATCGCGCGTGCCCGCGTACACGTCCTTGAAAAAATCAGGCCCAGCGATTCGCATGGTGAGGTATACCCAATAGTACATGACGGGCCAGCGATCGGCGATTCCGCAGGACACCGGCGTGATGCCCCGCGTCTTGAGCCGCTCGAACATCGCGAGCAAGGCGTCCCAATCCTCGGGAAACGACCGTACGCCGGCCTTTTCCAAAAGATCGCGATTATACCAGAACCCGACCGCCCCGAGATCGTAGGGAAAACCGTACACACGACCTTCATGGCTGAAAATCTCCAGAGCCGCGGGATTAATCTTACTCTGCCAACGATCGGAAAGGACCCAATCGGTAATATCTCGAAGCTGCCCGGCCAAGACTTGCTCGGAAAGGCCGCCCCCTCCCCAACTATGAAAAATGTCAGGCGCGTCATTAGCAGCGAACTCAAGTTCAAGCTTTGATTTGTAATCCATATTTTCGAGAATGACTAATTCAACGTCGACGTTTTCGTGGCTCCCCGTGAAATCGCGCGCGATATCGTCATATACCCGCTGGGAAGGCTTGTCGAAATTGATATGCCACCAACTCAATGAAACGCGAGGCGTCTTATCGGCCATGGGCTTGCCCCGACAAGAGACGACTGCCGCGAACGCGGCAATGACCGCGAAAAGAGCGACACATCGTGAAACCAGGAGCACGGTCCCGCATCTTTGCCTTCGATTCATCTTCGCCTCCCGTTCGCGAGGGATACCGTATCTATTAAGAATGATAACCGATGCTTCCGGAACGCGCCATAAAAAGCGGAAAAACTTGACAACCCGATACGACGGAGCCACAATTAGCGTATGTTCGCGTATTCGGCCGTAGGCGCCCTTTTCGCGCTGTGCGTATGCCTCGGGGTTGCGGCGGCACGAGCGAGAAAGCGGAATCGACACTTGCAGAAGCTCCTCATTAAAGCCGAGCAGTTGGCCACCCTCGGGAGTGCGGTTCCCGCGCTTACCCACGACGTCAACACGAACCTTGGCGTTTGTATTTCCGCCGTTACCTTCCTGACCGATACGGTCAACGAGACGAAGCGGCTCTTTGACGCGGGAACCCTCGCGCGATCGAATCTCGAGCGGCATCTGAAAACCGAACAGGAATCCTGCGATCTATTGTTTCTCAACCTTTCCCGGGCGGCTGATCTCATCTCGAGTTTTAAAAAGGTATCGGTAGACAATACATCGTTCACGTTTGAATCCTTCGAACTCGATGAGTACTTACGGCAGATTATTACGAGCCTTACCCCAAAACTGCGAAAGACGAATCATCGCGTCGAGGTACGGTGCGATTCAGGCATAACCCTCAAGGGGAAACCAAGCTTGATTTACCAGATAATCACGAATCTCGTATCGAACGCGCTCATGCACGCCTTTGACGGCACGAAAGCGGGCCTCATCGAGATCGACGGAAACGTCGAGGGAGACACCGTCATACTACGGGTTCGTGACGACGGCAAGGGCATGAGCGAGTCGACCGCGGAGCGGGCATTCACTCCCTTTTTCACGACGAAGAAAGGCGAGGGAGGAACGGGTCTCGGCTTGAGCATCGTTCAGTCGATCGTGCGCGACGAGCTTCGGGGATCCATAGAGTGCGAAAGCGCGCCGGGAAAAGGTACCGCGTTTACCATTCGGTTTCCCCGGTCTTTGCCCGCGCTTCCGGAAGGAATGAATAAAAAGAAACCGACGGCATGAAAGATCCGAGCGACGCGAACTATGATCTTCTGGTCTTTTCGGACGAACCCGCGCCAAAAAAGGCCGACTCAGGCGAAAAATGGAAAATACTCGTCATCGACGACGATCAGTCAGTCCACACCGTCACGAGAATGATACTGGGCGACTTCACTTTTCAAAACAAGGGACTCGAGATCATCAGCGCGTACTCGGACGACGAGGCATACGAGCTGATACGCCAAACGGACAATATCGCGGTGATCCTTCTCGACGTCGTCATGGCGAAGGAAGACAGCGGCCTCAGAATGGTCAAGTTCATCAGGGACGATCTTCAAAACAAGATGACCCGCATCGTGCTCAGAACCGGACAGCCCGGCCATGCCCCAGAGAAAACCGTGATAGTCGATTACGACATAAACGACTATAAGCTCAAAACCGAACTGACGGCGGATAAGCTCTTCGTTACCATGGTCGCGGCGCTACGGGCGTATAGCGACCTTCGGACAATCGAGAACAACCGCAAGGGACTCGAGAAAATCATCGAGTCCTCGTCAAGCTTGTTTAAACCGCAATCCTTCGGCGATTTCGTCTCGGGAGTTCTCATACAAATGACCTCGCTCATGCATCTCGGGCATAACGCGATGTATTGCAGGACATCCGGCCTTTCGGCGTCGCGAAACGGCTCGTCTTTCGTCATCGAGGCCGGCATCGGGGACTTTCTCGGAAGCGTCAGGAAAAGCATCGAGGAAACGCTGAGTCCCGACACGCTCGCGGTGATTCACGAGGCGATTCGCGAGAAAAGAAGCGCGTACCTCGCGAAAAGCTTTATCGCGTACTTCATGGGAACGGGCGGACGCGAGAATATCATCTACATGGAAAGCTCGCGCGACATCAGCGCGTGGGATAAAAACCTGATAGAGATATTTTGTACTAACATATCCGTCGCGCTCGACAACATGGCGCTTACCGAGGAAATCGAAAACACGCAAAAGGAAATTATCTACACGCTCGGAGAGGTCGCGGAGGCGCGATCGAGGGAAACGGGGCACCACGTAAAGCGAGTCGCCGAATACTCGAAGGTACTGGCGCTCAAATACGGACTCGGCGAGACGGAAGCGGAGACGATACGCCTCGCGAGCCCCATGCACGACGTGGGCAAGCTCGCGATTCCCGACGCGATCCTCAACAAACCCGGTCCGCTGACGGACGGCGAATACGACGTCATAAAAACGCACGCGCGCGCAGGTTTCGACATGCTCAAGAACTCCAATCGCGAGATCATGAAGGTCGCGGCCCTCATCGCCCTCGAGCATCAGGAGAAATGGGACGGAACCGGCTACCCCAGCGGCAAGAAGGGAAAGGAAATCAGCTTACCGGGAAGGATCGTCGCGATCGCCGACGTCTTTGACGCCCTCGGATGCGACCGCATCTATAAAAAAGCGTGGAGCATGGAGGAAATTCTCGCGTATTTTCGCGAGCAACGGGGCCGACATTTCGACCCCGAACTAACGGACACGTTTATATCGATCATCGACGAAATTGAGTCGATACGGCAAAACATCCCGGACTGAGAAAGTCAGTCTTCTTTATCCAGAATCGCGCTTCCCCGTTCCATCGCGGTAAGCCCGGTGCGGACGAGTTCTTTTATGCCGAACGGCTCAAGCAGGCGAATTAGCCCGGCTATCTTTTCCTCGCTGCCAGTTGCCTCGATGACGAGCGAGTCGATCGAGACGTCGACGATGCGCGCCCTGAATATGTTCGCCGCCTCGATAACGCCGCCCCGGGAGGCTCCCTCCGCGCACACCTTGATAAGCGCGAGCTCGCGCACGACCGTCGAAGAGGGATCGCAGTGCTGTATGGAAACGACCTCGACGAGTTTAGCGAGCTGCTTCTCGATTTGCTCGAGAATATACTCGTCTCCCCGCACCACGATCGTCATGCGCGAAAACTCGGGCCGGTCGGTGACGCCGACGGTGAGGCTGTCGATGTTATAGCCTCTTCGGCTGAAAAGGCCCGACACGCGGCTCAGGACGCCTGAATGATTCTCGACGAGAACGGAAATGACGTAACGCTTCATACTATCTCCTTTGTGTTATACAGTCCGAGTATTCTCACACCCTGCACGACGCCGTTATCTTGGTCGATCTTCGCCATCTCGTCCAAGGCCTGCCGAATGCGCTCGCCGGCTACGACGCTCGATCCGACGCCCGAAGGCAGGTTCACGTTCGCGTAGAACCGATAGCGCCACGGCTCGCCCTGAATCGGGCGCGACTCGAGCTTCGTGAGGTTAAGGCCATGCTTCATGAAAAGACCGAGCGCGGAATGAAGCGCTCCGGGCTCGTTATTGACGGAGAAAATGACCGTGGCGTGATTCGGGTTCTCGCATCGGATCTCGCCCGAGCGCGCGATGACGACGAAGCGGGTGTAGTTTCGGGGATTCGTCTCTATGCCGTTTTTGAGCGACTCAAGCCGATAGATCGACGCATTGACCTCGCTCGCGATCGCGGCCTTCGTTTTTTCGCCCGCGGTCGACACGAGCTCGGCCGCGCCCGAGGTCGAATCGGTCTCGATGTGCCTCCAGTGCGGATACTTGGCAAGAAAGTCGTCGCACTGGGCGAGACCCTGGGGATGCGAGTACACGGCCTCGATCGACTCGAGCGTCGCGCCCTTGCACGCGAGCAGGGAATGCTCTATGCGCAAGGTAACCGCGCCGACGATCTCGATATCCTCGTAGCGCGCGAGGTTATCGTAATTCTCGTACACTGATCCCGCGAGACTGTTCTCGATGGGAAGCATGCCGTACGATGCGCGCCCGTCGAGGACGGCGTTAATCACTTCGCGGAAATTCGCCGTCGGCAGCGGGGAAGCCTCGTCGTCCCAATAGCGCTTGATCGCCTGCTCGGCGTACGCGCCGCGCCCGCCTGAATACGCGCACGCGACTGGCGCCGATGGGTCCGCAGCCGAGGCGCGAGACCCGGATATCGACGGAACCGAAACCGACTTCGGAATTGCCCGCCGCGAGACTGCCTTGCCGACCACGGGCGCGAGCACCTCGATGTCGCGCATCATCTTCTCGAACTGCTCGGGATAGAGCGACTGCGCGCCGTCGGAAAGGGCGCACTCGGGACAAGGATGCATTTCGACGATGAGCCCGTCGGCGCCGGCGGCGATCGCTGCGAGGGCCATGGGAGGAACCTTATCGCGGATACCGACCGCATGGCTCGGGTCGACGATAATGGGCAGGTGCGTGAGCGAGCGCAAAATCGGGATCGCCGAAAGGTCGAGCGTATTGCGCGTCGCCTTTTCGTACGTGCGGATGCCTCGTTCGCAGAGTATCACGTCCTCGGTGCCGCTCGCGAGCAGGTATTCCGCGGCCATGAGCCATTCTTCTATCGTGGCTGATAGGCCGCGCTTGAGGATGACGGGGCGGCCGAGCGCGCCGACCTTCTTGAGAAGCTCGAAGTTCTGCATGTTGCGCGCGCCTATCTGGTAGACGTCGACGTAGTCGATCATCGCCGGGATATGCTCGGCGGACACGATTTCCGTGACGACGGGAAGGCCGTAGGCGTCGCCCGCCTCGCGAAGTATTTTCACGCCTTCCTCGCCCATGCCCTGAAATGCATACGGGCTCGTTCGGGGCTTATAGGCGCCGCCGCGAAGCATGACGGCTCCCGACTCGGCGGCCTTCGCGGCCGATTCCATAATCTGCTCGCGGCTCTCGACGGCACAGGGACCGGCGATCACCGAAACGCGGTTTCCGCCGATCTTTACGCCGCGGACGTTCACGACCGTGTTATCCCGCTTAAACTCGCGGGACGCCATCTTATAGGGCTTTGATATCGGGATGACCTGCTGAACGCCGGGTAGTATCTCTACCTCGCGCGGATCGATTCCAACCTTTCCCACGGCGCCGAAAATCGTCTCTTCTTCGCCGGCGATCTCATTGACGCGAAGCGAATTTTTTTCGAGGAACGTCCTGATGCGGCGTTTGTCGTCTTCGCGAATGCCCTTTTCAAGTACGATTACCATGTTGTTGTCCTTAATATATCTGCGAATACTCCGGAAGCGGTAACGTCCGCGCCGGCGCCGTACCCGCGTATTACGAGCGGAATCGGCGAATAATAGCGAGTCTTGAACACGAAGGCGTTTTCGCCGCCGCTGATCATTGCGAGCGGGTCGGAATTCGGTACCTCTACCGGGCCAACGACGATCTCGCCTACGCCTGAGACCGAGGCGACGAAGCGAAGGACCTTGCCCGCGGACGCGAGCGACGAAACGAGCGACGAAAAGTACGCGTCGACTTCAGGGAGCCGACGGAGAAACTCGTCGACGCTCCCTGAGGAATCGAAGCCGGCGGGAAAGAGAGGCGTCATGCGGACGTCGGTAAGCTCGGGGGAAAAGCCGGCCTCGCGGGCGAGAATAAGCGCCTTCCGCGCCACGTCAGTGCCGGACAGGTCGTCCCGGGGATCGGGCTCGGTAAAGCCCTTCTCGCGGGCCTCGAGCACAGCCGCCGAAAAGCTCGCGCCTTCGCCGAGCCTGCCGAAAATGTACGACAGCGAACCCGAAAGCACGCCCGAAAACGAACTGAGGGAGTCGCCCGACTTGATCATATTGCGGAAGGTATCGATGACGGGAAGCCCCGCGCCGACGTTGGTTTCGTAGAGGAAGCGTTTCCTGTTCGCGCTCGCGACCTCCCGGAGCTCGCGGTACGAACCGTATGAAGCGGTGTTGGCCCGCTTGTTCGGGGTAACGACGTGCATGCCCGCGCGCAGCACGTCGGCGTAGCGCTCGGTCACCGCGCCCGACGCGGTGCAGTCGACGAAGACCGGATTAAGCGGCTTTTCCGACTTGACGAAATCGAGCACAGCGTCGAGCGAAGACGTCTCAGACGAGGCGCCGAGCGCGTCATTCCAGCAGGAGAGGTCTATGCCGCGCTTGTCGACGATCATCTTCCGCGAGTTGGCGATTCCGCACACGCGGACGTCGACGTTTATCTTCCGAAGCTCGTCGCGCTGGAGCCTGATTTGCTCGAGAAGCTTTCCGCCGACCGTGCCAATGCCGGTCATGAATACCTCGATCGTCTGCATCGTCTCGAAGAAAAAGCGGTGCGCGATACGGACTGCCTTGTCGCCGTCGTCGGCCGCTACGACGCAACTGATGGATCTCTCAGACGACCCTTGCGCGATGGCGTGGATGTTGATGCCGCCGAACGCGAGCGCGGAAAAAAAGGTTCCCGCCACTCCCTTCCGCCGCTTCATCCCGTCGCCGACGATCGAGACGATCGCCATGTCGTCGCTCACGGAGACGTCGTCGACGAGTCCTTCGCGCATCTCGAGCGCGAACTCGGATCGAAGAGCCGCGCGAACGGCGTCGGTCTCCGACGAACGAACGCAGAAACTGATCGTGAACTCGGAACTTGACTGCGTGATGAGCAAGACCGAAACGCCGACCTTGCTAACCGCGCCGAATACGCGCGCGGCCGTTCCCCTCGTACCCTTGAGCCCGGCTCCGGTCACGCTGACCATCGCCGCGCCCTTGAGGCACGAAACGCCGCGCACGGGCCCCGAGCGCGGGTCCGACGCGATGGTGGACGCGGCGGCGATACGCGTGCCGCGCGCGGTCGGGTTGAAGCTATTGAGGCTCCATGTCTCGATGCCTCGCGAGGCGATCGGGGTGAGCGTCTTGGGATGGAGCACCTTCGAGCCGAAAAACGAAAGCTCCATCGCCTCCTCGTAGCTGATGTCGCTGACGAGCACGGCGTCGCCGACGATGCGCGGATCGGCGGTGTAAATGCCATCGACGTCCGACCATATCTCGAGCTTTCGCGCCGCGAGCCCCATGGCCATGAGAGCCGCGGAAAAATCGGAGCCGTTACGGCCGAGAAGGCTTTGCTTTCCCGACACGTCGGAAGCGATAAAGCCCGCGGCGAGAAGGACGCGCGGACCCGATTCGCGATAGCGCGCGAAAGCCGACTCGATCGCGGGGAACACGGGGTCGGCCTCGGTGAGCCGTCCGCCGTCCGTTATGATGAATTTTCTGCTATCGAGAGTTTCGATCTCCATCCCGCGCGCGCGCAGGATCTCGTCCATTATCGGCACGCAGAGTCGCTCTCCGAGACCCATAATGCGGGCCTCGACGGATTCGGGGCATTCCGCGAACGAGACGATGGCGGAAAGGAGTCGCTCGTGCTCCGCGTGCAGTTCTTCGTGGGCTGCCGAAACGACGGCGGCGCGAAAGGCCGGCACGGAAGCGGCCAGCTCCGAGAGGATGGAGGCGTGCGCGGCTCGGATATCTTCCGCGAGCGCGGTGGCGATAGTCGCCTGATCGTCGGCGGTGGATGAAGCGGCGAGGGCATCAGTTATCCCTTTTTGAAGACGATTCGAAATTCCGCCAACGGCCGAGACGATGACGCATACGCGATCTTGTCCCGCCCGTTCGGCAATAATATCCGCCGAATTCAGCATCCTCGCGGCATTCCCCATCGATGTGCCGCCAAACTTCATGACCAGCATAAGCACCTCACGATCAAGATGGAATGACATAGCGCCATTCAATGGTACATTACCGAAAAACGACAAGAGAATCTAGGGGCATGGGCTTCTTTTTGCATATTTATACAGAATTACCGGTAATTTTCTGTATTTTCATGCCAATTGAGGGAGATGATTCAGTCATGCTATACTCTCCCCCATGATGAAACGTCTTATATCCGGCCTTTTTCGCGCAAAAGAATCTGACGCGTCACTCCGGCAAACCGACCTTGATGGATACTATCTCCCCGTGGGCAGGCGACTCGGCTCGGCGATGACTCATCGCTCCGACATCGTGTGGATCGAGGCGACGACCCCAAAAGATGACATCCTCAGTTTCATCAAGGCAAACACATCCGTGGATTATTTCCCGATATGCTCGAAGACCGTCGATTCGGTCCTGGGTATTCTCCCGGCGCGGTCGTTTCTCGAATCCCTCCTTGAACCCGCGTGGCCGGGACTCAAGGCGCTCGTGACCCGGCCCCTCTACCTTCCCGAAACGGTCACGATCGCGCGGGCGCTCTCTCTCCTTTCGGGCGCCGCGCTCCCGCTTGCGATGATCGTCGACGAATACGGCGGGATCGAGGGGCTCGTGACTCGTGACGGGCTCGTCTCGGAGCTTGCGGCGGAATTCCTCGACGCGCAAACCGAGGGAGACGCCGACATCTTCGAGCGCGAGGACGGAAGCTGGCTCGTCGACGGTCAGACGCGGATGGACGAAATCAGGGAGATCTTCTCGCTTCCCGATACCGACGCCGCGGACTACTACACCCTCGCGGGGTACCTCCTCGCCGTGAAGGGAAGCATCCCGAAAACCGGCGAGCGCATCGAGGCCGGCGAGTATCTCTGCGAAATAGTCGACATGGACGGTCATCGAATCGACAAGATTCTCGTTTCCAAAAAAAAGGAATAGCAGGAACCGGCAGGCGGCGAATACGGCGCGTCGAGCTTCGACGCGGAGCGTCAGACAGGCGCCGAGCGCGTGCGCATTCGGCCGGGATGCAGGCGCATTCGGGCAAGCAGGCGCGAGAGCGACGAGGCGAGCGCGACACCGACCGCGATCGCGGCCGCTTGGCTCAGGGTTCGTATGGCCATGGCCGACGCGACCGCGAGGTCGCCTTGGACCGCGAGCAGCATCGTCTCGTACATGCCGCCGCCCGGCACGAAGGGAATAATTCCGGGCACGATGTAGACCGTCGCGGGTTTACGAAAGAGAATCGCGGCGAATTCCGCGCACAGCCCGACGAAAAGGGCGCCGGCGAAAAATCCCGCGACCGGGTTCGCGAGATCCTTCCCCGCCCACAGGTACACGAGCCAGCCCGCCCCGCCGAAAAGCGATGCCCAAAAAATATCGTATCTGTTTATATGGAAAAAATACGCGAAAGCCGCGGTTGCGCCGAAGGCGAGAATGAAGGCGGAAACGCGCTCGGTTCGGGCGAGAATCGCCGTCGAGTAATCTCCCCCGGAGGCGAACGCATAGAGGCCGAATGCCGCGCCGATAGAAAGCCCCGCCGCGATAACGAAGGCCTCGAGCACGCGGGCCGAGCCCGCGACCAAGTCGCCCGAGATGATATCTCGAATGGCGTTCACGATGGCGACTCCCGGCACGAGCGACATGAGCACCGAAATACTCACGTTTCCCGACGAGCCGATCGCGCCCGACATGACCGCAAGGCCCGTCAAAAGAGACACGACCGCGCCTCCCGACACCGCCGAGATAAACGGAGACAAGGCGAGCGGCGAAAGGGCAAAAAGGGAAAGGCGCATGGCGGCCCCGACCGCGAAGGCGACGAGGGCGTCCGAGGGCGATCCGTTAAAAAGAAGGGAAAAGCACATGCTCGCGACCGCCGTGGCAAGCGTGACCCAGACGGGCCGATGCGGCTCGGAGCGGTCGATACGCGAAAGCAGGCTTGAAACGAGGCCGATCCCCCGGGCGCGCCCGCGGGCGAGACGCCGCGAAACCTCGTTGACGCGGGCTATCTTGCCGAGGTTGATCGTGCGGGACGCGACGCGCTGAATGCGCGTACGGCTCTCGCCCGACTCGTCCCGACAGCTCAGCATGACGACCGTGGGCGTCACGAATGCCGAAGCCGATTCCGCGCCGAGCGACGTCGCGATCGATATCATCGTTTCCTCGGCGCGATAGGTTTCGCCGCCGTTTTGCAGGATCAGCGTCCCGGCCGATAGCCCGGTATCCACGACGCCGTCCAAGTCCCTCGTTCTTCCCCGTTCCATGCTTGAGTTGTAAGCCGCGCCGGCCGGTCCGGTCAAGCGGCCGGCGGGCAAACCTTGCCGAGACGCGCCGTTTTCGGCTACAATCGGCCAATACCGGCGCACACCGCGCCTAATCCGAAGGAAACCTACCGATGGCCAAGATCGCAATGAAAAACGCTATCGCCGAACTCGACGGCGACGAGATGACGCGCGTACTGTGGGGAGTAATCAAGGAAAAACTCCTCATCCCCTTCGTCGACCTCAAGGTTGAATACTACGACCTCGGGCTCAAGGCGCGCGACGACTCCGAAGACGCCGTTACCTACGCCTCCGCGGAAGCCATCAAGCGGCTCGGTGTCGGCGTAAAATGCGCGACCATTACCTCGAATCAGGCGCGCGTCGAGGAATACTCCCTCAAGGGGCTCACGCCGAGCCCGAACGGTATAATCCGCGCGGAACTCGACGGAACGGTATTCCGCAAGCCCATCATCGTCGGGAACATCAAGCCGACCGTCTCGTGCTGGACGAAGCCGCTCGTCCTCGGCCGCCACGCGTACGGCGACGTCTATAAAAATTGCGAGATGAGGGTCGACGGGCCCGGAACGGCCGAACTCGTATTCACCGCCGCCGACGGCAAGGTCACGCGAAAGACGATCATGGAGATGAAGGGCCCCGGCGTGCTCCAGGGAATCCACAACCTCGACGCGTCGATCGAGAGCTTCGCGCGCGCGTGCTTCTACTACGGGCTTTCCGAAACAATGGACGTATGGTTCGCCTCGAAGGACACGATCTCGAAAACCTACGACGGCCGCTTCAAGGAAATCTTCCAACGCGTGTACGACGCCGAGTATAAGGCGAAGTTCGCCGCGGCCGGCATCGAGTATTTCTACACGCTCATCGACGACGTCGTCGCGCGCGTCATGAAGCATGAGGGCGGCTTTCTCTGGGCCTGCAAGAACTACGACGGCGACGTGATGAGCGACATGGTCGCATCCGCGTCGGGCTCGCTCGCGATGATGACGAGCGTGCTCGTGTCGCCCGACGGGGTCTTCGAATACGAGGCCGCGCACGGAACGGTTCAGCGCCACTACTATAAATACCTGAAGGGAGAGAAAACCTCGACGAATCCCGTCGCGCTCATATTCGCCTGGACGGGCGCGCTCGCCAAGCGGGCGGAACTCGACGGAACCTCGGAGCTCGCCGACTTCGCGCGCCGACTCGAAAAGGCGACGCTCGACACGATCGAGTCGGGGGTCATGACCGGGGATCTCGCGCAGATCGCGAACCCGCCCGCGCGGGAAATTCTCGACAGCTGGCAGTTCATCGACCGAATCGCCGCTCGCCTGTAAGCGCCGCGCGTTTCAGGCTCCGTTATTTCAGCTTGCCGTAATCTCCGGGCCCTCGGGGCCCGGAAGTACCATGATGCGGCACGTTTCCATATAAGCGTTCTCCGCGAACGAAGCTATGTCCATCGCGTCCGGGCCAAAAAGGTCGTCGGGCTCGTATGAAAGCTCAAGCCGCGTTTTCTCGCCCTCGGCCATGGCGCGCGTCCAAGCCCCATTGAGAGCGACAACGTCGCGGGCCGCGGGCCAAGCCCATGAAAAACCCTTATCGGCGTACTTTTCCTCAATAAAAGCGAGCTGTAAAAGTTCCGCTTCCGCGTGCGCGAGATCCCGGCGTTCGCTTCCCGCGAGAAAAGCAAAACGACCGACCGTAGACGCAGCATCGAGAAACGCGGCGAAGTCCGACAGAAACCGCGAAGGCTTGAGCTTCAGAGGATGAAGGATCGAGAGAAACCACGGGACCGCGCGGCCCTGCGTATAAAACACGTCGGTCGCACGCGCAAGGGCGGCGGCGCGCTCAAGGTCGACGGCGGGAAACGTCCGGTTCGCCCGCACGTGATACGGCGGCTCGGGGGAAAACTCCACGCCCAGAGAGGCGGCCTCCTCGGAAAGAACCGTACCGGGAAGAACCGAAAGCCGAAACAGCTCAAGATTGTTCGGATAGAGATCGATCGCGAAGTCAAGGCTCGCGCGAAAACTCGAAAGGCTGTCGCCGGGAAGCCCGTACATAAGATCGAGGCCGAATATCACGCCTGAGTCGTTCAGCAAGGAAATCTTTTTCGCGAAGACTTTCATGTCGGAAGGCCGGTTCACGAGCCTGAGGGCCTCGGGGTTCGTGCTCTGTAGGCCGATCTGCAGGGAGCAGGGTATGCGCGAAAAGGCGGCCGCGAGCTCCCGGTCGAGCAACTCGGCGCGAACCTCGAAATTGAAATGAATCTCGGGCGCCTCGCGCTCGATAAGTGCGAGCGTCTCGAGGGAGCGCTCGCGCGAGCCGTTATACGTCGGGTCGAGCACGAATACCCGCTCGATACCCATCTCGACAAATCGCCTGAGCTCGCGCTCGAGCCTGTCGCGGGGAAAATGGCGAACCGCGCGCTCGCCCTTCGATTCGTAGCAATAGGAACACCCGAACGGACAGCCGCGCGCAAGCTCCCAGAGGGCGCCGCGATGGTCGCGCACGGAAAGCGAGTCGTCGAGGGCGCCGTCGAGCC
>CAYSEA010000004.1:24034-83972 GCA_964429975.1 uncultured Treponema sp. | reverse complement strand
CCGAAGGGATTTCCTTCGAGGGGCCCTTTCCCGATCTTGCGAGCCTCATCGGCGCCGCGCGGAACGGGGCGAGAGGCGGGGACGTAATACTCTTCTCGCCGGGAGCGACGAGTTTCGGTCTCTTTCTCAACGAGTTCGACCGGGGGCGGAGCTTCAAGGCCGCCGTCAGGGGGGAATAAAAAAAACCCGCGATAACGCAAGTCATCGCGGGTTCGTCGTTCGCGCGGCGTGGTGAACGCTCGCGGGCGCCTAGCGCATTGCCAAACGCCTTACGCCTGAAATCCGCCCAGTTTCGAGAAGTCGAGCGTCGCGAAATAGTCGTCCTCGGTTTCCCGGCGGCGTATCTCGACGATCTTTCCGTCCTCGCGGAGCAGAAGCTCGCCCGCGCGGAGCTTGGCGTTGTAGTTGAACCCCATCGCGCGGCCGTGCGCGCCCGCGTCGTGGACGACGACGAAGTCGCCTTTCTCTATCGCGGGCAACTGGCGCTGGACGGCGAATTTGTCGCAGTTTTCGCACAGGGATCCGACCACGTCGTATACATGATCGTGCGGGGCGTTTTCCTTTCCGACGACGCTCACGTGGTGGTACGCGCCGTACATGCCGGGCCTCATGAGGTCGGCCATGCTCGCGTCGACGCCGACGTAGTCGCGGTAGATGCGCTTCTCGTGAATCGCCTTCGTGACCAGCCAGCCGTAGGGCCCGGTGATGGGCCTGCCGCACTCGAAGTAGACCGCGACGGGATCGAGTCCCGCCGGGACCATGACGCGGTCGTAGGCCTCGCGCATGCCGCGCGCGACGTAGTCGTAGTCCACGGCCTGTTGGCCGGGCTTGTACGGTATGCCGATGCCGCCGCCCATGTTGACGAACTCGACGGCGCAGCCGGTCTTTTGCTTGATCTCGACGGCGAGCTCGAAAAGGAGAACGGCCGTCTCGACGAAGTAATCGGCATTAAGCTCGTTCGACGCCACCATCGTGTGGAGGCCGAAGCGCTTCGAGCCGCGCTTCGCGGCCTCGGCGTAGGCCTCGAGAATCTGCGGGCGGGTCAAACCGTACTTGGCCTCTTCGGGCTTCCCAATGAGGGCATTCCCCTCCTTGAGGGGCCCCGGATTGTAGCGGAAGCAGATGAGCTCGGGCAGAGCGCCGATCGCCTTCTCGAGGTAGTCGATATGCGTTATGTCGTCGAGATTGATCGTCGCGTCCTTGAGGTTCGCGTACACGTACTCGCGCTCGGGCGTCTCGTTCGAGGTGAACATGATTCTCTCGCCCGTGATGCCGGCTTTTTCCGCGAGGATGATCTCGGGCAGGCTCGAGCAGTCGGCGCCGAAGCCCTCGGCCGCGAGAATCTTGAGGATAAACGGGTTCGGGCAAGCCTTGACGGCGAAGTACTCGCGGAAGAGCGGAAAGCGCGAGGCGAAGGCGCGCGTAAAGCGCCTCGCGTGCTCGCGGATGCCGCGCTCGTCATAGATGTAAAAGGGCGTCGGGTACTGCGCGGTGAGCCCGTCGAGATCCTTTCGGGTCAGGGGAAAGGGCTTGTCGCTCATCCGAAAAAGCCCTTCGCCTTGAGAAGCTCGGCGTTGAGGATGCCGCCGCCCGCGGCTCCGCGCACGGTGTTGTGCGAAAGGCCGACGAAGCGCACGTCGAAGAGCGGACATTCGCGGAGACGTCCGACGCTCACGGCCATGCCCTTACCCTCGTTACGGTCGCGCCTCGGCTGGGGACGGTTCGTCTCGTGCCGGACGATGATCGGCTGTTCGGGCGCGAACGGGAGATCGAGCTCCTGGGGGAGGCCCCGGAACTCGGTCCAAATCCGCTCGATCTCCTCAAGGCTCGGCTTCTTCGCGCCGAACTCAAGGCTCACGCAGGCGGTATGCCCGTCGATGACCGGCACGCGGTTGCAGTGCGCGGCTACCTTGAGGCCATCAAAATTGACGATCTTACCCGACTCGATCGTGCCGAAAATCTTGGCGGGTTCCTTCTCGGTCTTTTCTTCCTCGCCGCCGATGAACGGCACGACGTTGTCGATCATGTCGAGGCTCGGCACGCCCGGGTACCCGGCGCCGGAGACGGCCTGCATCGTGGAGACGAACATCCTCTTGACCTCGTAGCCCGCCTTCATAAGGGCGTAGACCGGAATCATATAGCTCTGGATCGAGCAGTTCGGCTTGACGACGACGAATCCCTTGTCCCAGCCGTGCGCCTTCTTTTGGGCGGCGATTACCTCGAGGTGATCGGCGTTGATTTCCGGGATGAGCATGGGCACGTTCTCGGTCCAGCGGTGAGCGCTCGCGTTCGAAACGACCGGGATGCCAAGCGCGGCGTACGCGTTCTCGAGGGCCTTGATCTCGTCCTTGCTGTCGAGCTCGAGGGCCGAGAAGACGAAGCGGCACGTGCCTTTCGCCTTGTCGGGAAAGTTCGCGTCCTCGATGACGAGGTCCGCGATCCCCTCGGGGACGTTCGCGCCGAGGAGCCACTTATTCGCCACGACTTCGCCGTACTTCTTTCCGGCGGAGCGGGGGCTCGCGGCGACGTACGCGACTTCGAACCAGGGATGATCGCGCAAAAGATTGATATAATTCTGTCCCACGGCGCCGGTGGCGCCAAGGATTCCTACGGGAATCTTGTTACTCATAATTCGTATACTCCGATTAGCAGAACGTATCGGCGTCCTTACCGGGCGCCGCGAAAATACCCGCCTCGATAAAGGCGGCCTTAAGCTTGCTCTCGTTCTCTTCCATCAGTTTGCACAACGGCAGGCGCAGGGCGCCGGCCGGAAGCCCAAACATATTCATTGCGGCCTTAATGGGGACGGGATTCGTCTCGATAAAGGCAGCCCTGAAGGCAGGCAAGAGTTTATAGTGTAGGTCCCGCGCTGTGGCGAAATCGCCCGAAAGGGCCGCCTTCGCGAGAGCGGTAACCTGCCTCGGCGCGATGTTCGACACGACGGAAATAACCCCGTCGCCTCCCATCGCGACAAGCGGGAGCGTCAGCGCGTCGTCGCCTGAAAGCACCGTGAAATCGGGCTTACGGCTCTTTATCGCCTGGATCACGTCCATCATCTGACCGATGTCCCCCGAAGCTTCCTTGACGCCCGCGATATTCGGGAGCTCCGCGATGCGAGCGAGAAGCGGCGTGGAGATATTCTTGCCGGTCCTACCGACGATGTTGTACACGATGATCGGGATACCGACCTTGGCGCACTCGGCAAAATGCCGGAAAATTCCCTCGTCGGTCGGTTTATTGTAATAGGGGGTGACCACGAGCGCGTAGTCGGCCCCCTTATCCTTGGCGCGTTTGACGTATTTGACCGCATCGCGGGTGCAATTGCTCCCCGCTCCGAGAATGACCGGGACTTTGCCCTTTGCCTCGGCCATCGCGATGTCGATAAGTCGTTCTTCCTCGGACTCGTCAAGAGTCGGCGTTTCGCCGGTCGTTCCGAGCGGAACTAACCCTGAGATACCGCTTTCGAGCTGAAACCGTACGAGCTTCCGGAATCCTTCAAAGTCAATAGACTCATTGGAATTCATCGGGGTGATCAATGCGGTAAAGGCTCCGCGCAGCTGTGCCATAGCGCCTCCTAGAAATTGCGTTACCTATGTGTGTAACTTTATACTACATTATTACATATTTATGCATTCTTTCAAGCCCTTGCGGGCGCTACTCGCCATTTTTCTTCCAAATACCCTCGTTATCGGATATACTGCACTACCATGCGAACAAAACAGCTCTGGTTGACCGGATCAGCCCAGCGGATGTTTATCACCTGGACGACCTTTCTGGAAAACGACCTTTTTACCTACGCGTCGGCCGGAGCCTACGGATTCCTTCTTTCGGCACTGCCCACGGTGCTCATGGTGCTCGCCATACTCGTGCGCGTCTTGCACACCGCCCCCGAGCGCATTCGGGATCTCTTCGGGAAGTACTACGTCATCATCCCCGCGGAAGATTTCGATCGCATCGTCGCCTCCCTTACGTCCGTGAGATCGGTGGGTATATTCGAAATCGTCCTCGGCCTTTCGATCTTCTGGATGGCCCGCAGGTTTTTCACCTCGTTTCAGCAAGGCATGAGCGCGATTTACCGCAAGCGCGGACGGCAAAAACCGATCAAGGAAACGCTTATCATCATCGCGGGCGAGGTTATCCTCGTCGTTCTCGTCGTCAGCATGGTTATCTTCATCATCGCAGGTAACGCGGTATTCCGCTCCGTGTTCGCGAAATCGTTCCTCAGTCCCGTCATCTATACCCTCACGCGAAACCTCTTTCGCTTCGTCCCGTTCGGCATCATCGTCGGCTTCCTTTTTCTCGTGTATTCCTTCACGCCCCGGGAACGGCCAACCTGGAGAACGAGCCTTCTTTCCGCTGCGGCATGCACGGTGAGCTTCGCCGTCGTCCAAGTCGCCTTCCGCGGTTTCGTCAACATGACGCGCTACAACCTCGTCTACGGTTTCTTGAGCAACATCATCGTCATCCTCCTTGAGGTATTCGTCTTTTTTCTGCTCTTTCTTTTTTTCGCCCAATTTCAGTACGTGGTGCAATTTTACGAAAGCTTTCTCATCTCGCGAATCTACCGGCTTCCGGGTCCCAGGGAAACCGATCCGTTCAAGAGGATTGAACGAGGCCTCTTTGCCCGGCCGGCCCTCCTCTACCGTAAGTACGCCCTTCACGTAAAAAAGGGAGAGACGATGTACCGGATCGACGACGATTCCGACGACTTCTTTTACGTATGGCGCGGAGCGGTCAGAATTACCGTGCCGGCCCTCAACGACTCAGGCGAGCGCACGCGTGAGGTCTTGCCCGGCGAGGTATTCGGCGACCTTTCCGGCCTCATCGGCGGACGCAGGACCTCGACTGCCACCGCCGCCGCCGATACCCTCCTCTTAAAGCTCCCCGAACGCCTCCTTCGCGAGGCAATCGACGTTGACGGGGCGATCTCCCGAAAAACGCTCGGGATGGTCACGCGCTACATTCGCGAAACCTACGGGACAACCGTTCCCTCAGCCGAGGAAATGTGATAGCCTCATAACGCAACGAGGTGCCTATGTGCGGAATTGTCGGTTACGTCGGTGACAAAGAAGCCACCCCCATTTTGATCAATGCTCTCAAAAAATTGGAGTATCGCGGATACGATTCCGCCGGGATCGCCGTCCTTTCGGACGAGTCGCTCGTGGTCAGAAAGGCCAAGGGCGCGCTGAAATTCCTCGAGCGGATGATCGCAACCGAAACCATACGGGGATCGATGGGGATCGGGCACACGCGCTGGGCGACGCATGGAGAGCCGAGCGACGTCAACTCGCACCCCCATACGGACGTCGCCGGAAAGATAGCCGTCGTGCATAACGGGATTATCGAAAACCACGCCAAACTCAAAGCATGGCTCAGCGCTCACGGGGTTTCGTTCCGCAGTCAAACCGACACGGAAGTCATCGCGCATCTCATAGATTTTCACTATAACGGCGACATCGTCGAGGCCGTCATCGAGACGCTCAAGCGCCTTGAGGGTTCATACGCCCTCGCGGTCATCTGCGAGTCCGAGCCAGAGCGCATCGTCGCGGTCAGGAAGGACTCCCCGCTCGTCGTCGGCGCGGGTACCGGAGAAAACATCATCGCCTCCGACGTCCCCGCCCTGCTCGAATACACGCGCGACGTCTACTACCTCCAGGATCGCGAGATCGCCGTGCTCTACCGCGACCGGGTCGATTTCTTCGACGAGGAAGGGGAGCCCATCTCGAAAAACTTAAGCCACGTCGAGTGGGACGTCGCCGCAGCGGAAAAAGGCGGCTTCGAGCATTTCATGCTCAAGGAAATACACGAGCAGCCAAAGGCCCTCGCGGACACGCTGCGCGCGCGCATACGGACAAATGGCGTTAAGTCGATCAATCTCGACGAGATCGGCTTTGACGCGTCATGGGCCGAGGCGGGTCGCGTCATGATCACGGCGTGCGGCTCGGCCTGGCATGCGGGCGTCGTCGGCAAGTACGCCTTCGAGCGATTCGCGCGCATCCCGACCGACGTGGACATCGCGAGCGAATACCGCTATCGCTCGCCGATCTTCAATCCGAAGGACATTTTCATCATCATCAGTCAATCGGGCGAGACCGCGGATACGCTTGCGGCGATGCGCATGGCGAAAAAAGGCGGGGCGAGGATCATCGCGATAACCAACGTCGTAGGCTCGACGCTCGCGCGAGAGGCCGACCTCGTCATGTATACGCAGGCGGGCCCCGAGATCGCGGTGGCCACGACGAAGGCCTTCACGACCCAGCTCATGTGCGTCTATCTCATCGCCCTGCAGTTCGGCTTTCTCAGAAAAGAGATCGACGCGGAGGAGCTCGCTCGGTACATTGACGCGCTTGAGGCGATTCCCGGCCAGGCCGAGCGAATCCTCGCGAACAAGGGCGACATACAAAGGTTCGCGAGCCTGAGCTTCAACAAGACGAAGGCCTTCTTCATGGGACGCCTCTTCGACTACGCGATCAGCCTCGAAAGCGCGCTCAAGCTAAAGGAAATCAGCTACACCCATTCCGAGGCCTTCGCGGCCGGCGAGCTCAAACACGGGCCGATCGCCCTCGTCGACGACGCGACGCTCGTCGTAGCCATATGCACCCAGCGCGCGCTCTTCGACAAGATGGACTCGAATATCAAGGAAGTGAAGGCGCGCGGGGCGACGGTCATCGTGATAACGTACGAAGGCGAGGGCTTTTTCGACGAGACGGCCGACGAGGTGTTTCGCATCCCGCCCGCCCCGGACGAGATCACGCCAATCCTTTCGGTCATACCGAGCCAGCTCTACGCCTACTATTGTTCCGTACTGCGCGGTAACGATCCCGACAAGCCGAGGAACCTCGCGAAAAGCGTGACGGTGGAATAAGACAGCGCTTCGTGCGCCGGTAGGCGTCGAAGCGCGAGGCGTCGAGGCGCATGTGTCGCTAGCGGGAAGCTACGTCGTTTGAGATGGCGTTCGCCATCTCGAGAAAGCGCTCTTCGTCCATCGCCGAGCGATCGACGCGAAAGCCGATGGCGCCCGGATGTCCGCCGCCATTGGTGATGCCGAGTCGCACGAGAACCTCCCGAAGGTCAACGCCCGAGTACCCGTGCGCCCGCCTCAGGCGAAACTGCGCGAAGGGCGACTCAGATGGGTCGTCAAAGTAGGCGACGAGCCCGAGCCGTCCGCTTCGCTCGGCGAGCTCGTCGGCGAGGTTTTTCGAGACCGCGACGAGCGTCTCTCCCCCGAAGCGGTCCACGAGGTCTCGGGACGCGTCTGGCCCGAAAAAGGCGTACGCGAGATTCGGCAGTTCGCGAACGTCCGCGGTCAACGCCGCGTGACAGGCGGCTTCCTCGTCGGACAGGCGCTTCAGGGTATCGAAAACCTGCTCCTTCGTGGAAAAGTTCGCGCTTCCGCGCCTCGTTTTTTCGGCGAGCAGGCGCTCGAAAAGCGAGCTGAAATAGCGATAGAACATGAGTTCGCGCTTCGTCGAGATAAACTTTCCCATCTGCGTGTCGCCGAGAATGCCCGAAAGCACGGCGAGCACGAGATTGCGCGTCATGAGCTCGTCAATCTGAAACTCGTCCATCAAGGCCCGGTCCGACTCGAGCTTGAGGCTCAGGTACCCGATTATCTCGCACGTGCTTGAGGCGCGGTATACGAGATTATACCCCTCGTCGCCGAAATACCTGCTGTCCGACTCCAAATGATGGTCAATCTCGATTTTCAGGATCGCCGGGTTTCGGCGCATCCGCTCGAATAGTTCGGGGCGGTCGATCATGGAAGGTTTCGCCGTGTCGACGAGAACGAGCGCCGAGCAAGAGGGAACCCGTGGGCCGGAGCAAACCTGAATGGAATTAAACCGGCAAATATTAAAGAGATAGTCGAAATTCTCCTGTACGCCGGGGCCGATCGCGATAATCGCCTTTTTATTGAACTTGCTTGCCAAGAGGGCGAACGCGACCATTGCCGAAACGCAATCCTCGTCGGGGTCCTTATGCCCGATGACGAGAAAGCTGTCGCGTTCGGCGAACGCGCGCCCGATCCGCGAGACGATCGCCTTTTTTTCCGCGATCGACCCGGGTTCCCGCTTCGGCGCTTCCGGCTGTGTTTCGGCTTGGCTCGATTCCATCCGTACAGTGTACCGCATTTCGGAAAAAAACGACAAAAAAACGCATCGCATGCGCAAAAAACCCGGTTGACATCAACCCCGGAGGAATCTACCATACCGTAATGAGCGCCCTACTGTTAGTGCTATACCTACTATCCCACTGCGCAGGCTTCGCGGGATTCACCCTTATGATCGCGCTACGAGCCTATGATACCGAAAGCTCGGGCCGGATGCTCGCGTACAACCTTTTTCTTCTTTCATTCTTCCTATACCTCATTCCGTCAAACGCGGCCTTCTTTGCGAGGGCGTTTTTGGAAACCGGAAACGTTACCGGTGAGCCGTGGTATTTCGTCGCCGACGCCGTCCGCACGAGTGTCTTATTGGCGGCGGCATCGGCCTTTTTCTGGTCGCTCCCGACAAAAACCGGCTCGCGCGGGACGCTTGCGATTCTCCTCGCGCTCTCCGTCCTCCCGCTCGCGGGTCTGGCCGCTCACGCCCTCCTCGTTGCCGCTCTCGCCCTTTCCGCAGGAGAAAGCCTTTCATTGAAAATAGCATTGATGCGAACGCACGTGTATCTGATCGCGCTCTTGCTCGGCTGGGCGGCCGTATACCTTAAAAAGCGCCGTGCCTTCGCCGTCGACGCGGAATGCGGGGAAATGATGGACTTAACCATCGTCGGTAACCTGCTATTTATTCCGATTTTTGTCGGCGTTTCATTCATTAACTTCAGCTTCGAGCGTCCCTGGCTTCCGTTGTGCGTCGAAAACGTTTATTACCTCGTTATCCACGGGGCGAACATCGTCGTGCTTGCGCTTCGCATCTATCGGCCCCAGGGGGACGTGTCCCGCCTATCGGGCAATGCGGCCGTGGCGAAACTCGCAGCTTCCGGCGCCGCCGACCCCTTTCCCGAGTCCGCTCAGCGCCTCGTACTTGCCCTGAGCGAAAGCGAGCGTAACATCGTCGAGCTGATGTCGCGGGGACAGGCAAACAAGCAAATCGCGGCCGCGCTCCTCATAAGCGAGCATGCCGTGAGAAACCATATCTATCGTCTCTTTAAGCGCTTTAACGTCAGGAATCGGGTAGAGCTCGCGGATCTATACCGACAGCTGACCGTTCAAGGAGATCAAGCTTCTGAGTAAGCGGGACCGACTCGCCGAAAAAGCATACGAGTTCCGTTCGACTCTTAACCCCGAAACGGGCGAAAATGCGATAAATGAGATTCTTCACCCGCGATACGTTTGTCCCGAGAACCTCGGCGACTTCGCGATTCGTCGCTCCCTTTGAGATAAGCAAAATGATGTACGCCTCTTCCTGGTTACAGCCCGGGTACGAAGGGACTTCTCCCGAAAGCCCAAAGCGGTTCGTTCCGACCGCGACGGCCTCCCGAGGTTCGTCCTTTTGCGATAAAAACTCCCTGCCGATGACGAAGCCGCTTGAGGAAAACATCAAGAAAAGAACGATGTTTACTATGCAGAAGGGATTGATGTCATAGAGCTGACCCCGGTACACGAAAAACCACTGAGCGAGGGCGATGATGACGTACGAAGATCCGGCTACGACGTTAGTCTTGCAGAGCAATCGCTCAAATCGATCGGGAATCTTGGGAAGGCGAACGGCAAGGGTTACGATTACGGCGACGACCGCGTAATAGGAAAAATACATGACCGCGTTTATGAACCGAAGCCTGAGCAGTTGATCGGGGATACCCCGTTCGATACAGGCGAGCGCGGGAAGGAACGCGAGGGGGATGACGGTCGCGGCGAACGTCGCGCGCCTGACGACCGAGGCGCGACCGGAAAACGCGTATCCCAAGGAAACCCATGACAGGGTCCCGAGAAAGACGGACATCGTGAGCATGTAGAGCGCGTAAAACGCGAAGCTTGCCTCGGCGTTATCAATCCCGCGAAATTCCTTAAGAAAAAAAGCGATGTTTCTGAGCAGTAAAAAAGCGACCGAGGCGACGACCCACCAGCAGTATCGTGAAAGCGAGCGTATACCCTTTCTCACCCTCGATACGGCGCAGAGCGCGAGGCATCCGACCGCGGCTGAATAGGAAAAAAAGTATACTATCAAATACACGCTTTCAATGGACACGTACGCCCCCTGCACAAAAGAGTGTACACCAACATCCGCTCGCTTCAAGGCGAAGTTCGAAAAAACCGCCGCCGAAGCGGATAAAAAACGATCAAACGGTTCCTTTCCACGCATCGATGAAGTTGCGCGCGATGCGGTCAAGATACCAACCGATCGTCCTGCGGTATGCCTTAAGGGAGAAAAAGAAATCAAAGAACGCGTTAATTCTAACGCGCGCCTCATAGCGAACCACAAACGACCCGGTTTCAGCCGTAGTTTCGCCCTCGGGCGCGTCCTCGATCGCGATCACGTATTCCGCCTCTCGAAGCGCGACCGAATCGCCGACAAACCGGGCCACAACGCGGGAGAGAGAGCCGTCGTCGAATCGCACGACCTCCACGGAAAAAGAATAAATGGAAGGGTCTGCGCCGAAAGCCTTCATAAACGGCAGAATCGCGGAAACCTCGAGGATATCCGAAGACTGCGCGCCGTCGGCAGCGGGTTTCCACGCAAGATCGAGAAGATACACGAGAAGCCGTTTTCCGTCGTCCCGCGGACCGTCCATTCCCGAAAGCATCCATTCGCGCCAGCGGGGAATATCCGCGATCAGGGACTCGGCGCGGGCCCGATCGCCCGAGAGAAGCAGGTACCCCGTCGTGACGAACACGCGATCTTCCCCCTGCGTCGTCGTCGGCGCGGGAAAATCCAAAATCTCCGGGTAAACGGGCGCTACCGTTTCCGCTCCGCCTTCACTGAGAAGGAAACCTACGCACACGAGTATCGCCAACGGTCGCGCGATTCGAAAGGAAACCATGGGGGCAGTATACCAGAAAATCGGCGGGAAGGCGCGGATCGACGCCATTCCCGCGTTGATTACGCGGGACTTCCCTGCTATACTGAGCCATGACGAACGACAAAATAGTTGTCCTTGATTTTGGAAGCCAATACGCACATCTTATCGCGAAGCGCTTCCGCCTCATGGGATATTATTCCGAGATATCCCTTCCGTCAGCCCCCGTCGAAACCCTCGAAGGCGCGCGCGGCATCGTTTTTTCCGGCGGCCCCTCATCGGTATACGAAAAAAACGTTCCGTCTTTTAACGCTGACATCCTCTCGCTTGACGTTCCCCTGCTTGGCCTCTGCTACGGGCACCAACTGCTCGCGCTCGAATCGGGCGGCGACGTCGCAAAGGCCGAGGTTGGGGAGTTCGGTATAGCGCATCTCGTAAAAAAGGCGAAATCGGGCGAACCGTGCCCGGAAAGCCCGCTCTTCGAGGGAATCGATTTTCCCGCGCAAGTATGGATGAGCCATCAAGACGCCATCGTCAAGCCGGCGCCGGGATACCGCGTCATCGCCTCGACGAAAGACTGCCCCTACGCGGCGCTTGAAAACGCCGAAAAAAAACGATGGAGCCTTCAGTGCCACGTCGAGGTAAAGGACACGCCCGACGGGGATCGGATACTCGCGAATTTCGCGGGTCTCTGCGGCATGAAAAAAAACTGGAGCCAAGACCGCGTCCTCGAGCTCATCATGGACGACATCCGAGCTCAGGCGGACAAGGACGGAAAAAAGCGCAAGGTACTGCTCTTCCTCTCGGGGGGCGTCGACTCTACCGTGGCCTTTGCCCTCCTCAATAACGCCCTCGGACAGGAGCGCGTGCTCGGGCTTCACATCGACAACGGCTTCATGCGCAAGGACGAAAGCGCGACGATCGCGGAGCGATACCGGGCGGCGGGCTTTTCCAATTTCATCGTCGAGGACGCAAGCGAGAAATTCCTCGAAGCGATCAAGGGCGAGACCGATCCGCAAAAAAAGCGCAAGGCCATCGGCGAAACCTTCATTGCGGTGAGAAACGACGTCGTCGCGCGGCTCAAGCTCGACGAAAGAGAATGGCTGCTCGGGCAGGGAACGCTCTATCCGGACATCATCGAGTCGGGCGGCACGAAAAACTCGCATACGATCAAAACGCACCATAATCGCGTCGAGGGCATTCAGGCGCTCATCGAGCAAGGCCTCATCATCGAGCCGCTCCGCGATCTCTATAAGGACGAGGTACGCATACTCGGCAAAAAGCTCGGTCTCGACGACCCGCTCGTGTTCCGCCATCCCTTCCCCGGCCCGGGACTCTCGATTAACGTGCTCTGTCACGGCGCGGAGCGCGTCGATTCCGTGGAGCTCATTTCCGCGGCGGAATCGGTCAGGTCGATCGACCTTTCGAAGTCGTTCGAGCTCTGCGAGGCCCTTTCGCGGGGCGCTGACCGCGAGATCGGAAAAAGCGCGCGGACGCCCGAGCTTTTGTCGGTCGGAGTGTTGCCCGTCCGTTCAGTCGGCGTGCAGGGAGACTTCCGTACCTACCGCTTCCCGGCCGTTCTTTCCTTCGCGCGCGTATTCGAGGCCTTTCCCTCCTGGCCGGAACTGGAACGCGCGTCGTCCGCCATCACGAACGGGAGCGACGCGGTAAACAGAACCGTGCTCGAGCTTGCGGTAGACCCGCGCGCGAACGGATCGTCTCTTGACCCCGGCGCGCTTTTCGCCCTGCGGGAACTCTACTGCGACCGACCGAGGCTCGACCAAACGCGCGCAGTCGACGAAATCGTCCTCGAGGAGCTCAAGGCCTCCCAGTGGTACGGCAAGATATTCCAACACCTCACGATCAACCTTCCGTGGTCGCGAGAGGCCGGCCACTGCTCGATCGTGCTGCGGCCCGTCGTCTCCGAAGACGTCATGACCGCCCGGTTCGCGCATCTTGACGTTGCCGTCTTGAAGCGGATCGTCGATCGCGTCATGGCCCTCGGATTCGTCGATGCCATATACTACGATATAACGAATAAGCCTCCAGCCACCTTCGGCTGGGAGTAAGGAAGCTCCATGGCTCACAAAAGGCGCGAGTCGGCGAAGCAGGTTCGAAGTGGCCCCGTGCGATGCGCGGTTATCGGAACGGGACGGATAGGCTCAAGCCTCGAGACCGACCGATACCGGGAAAAACCCGCGAGCCACGCGGGGGCGATCTCGCGCGACCGAAACGCCCTTCTCGTCGCGGGCGCCGACGTGGACTTAGGACAACTCGCCGCGTTCGCCCGCCTCTGGAAACTGCCGCCCTCCGCCCTTTACCAAGACGCGGAAACGATGCTCGAAGCCGCGTCGCCCGAGCTCGTATCCATCGCCGCCGACACCGAATCGCACGTTCCCCTCCTTCGACTCTGCCTCGAACGCAAGGTTCCCGTTATCGTCCTTGAAAAGCCCGTGGGCGTTAGCCTCGAGGAAGCGCAAGACGCGCTTCCGTACGTCGAGGAAGCGGAACGCGCGGGCACGAGCCGCGTCCTCGTGAACCACGAGCGGAGATTCGCCCGCGACTGGCGTCGCGTACGGGAAATTATCCGATCAGGCGAGCTCGGCGGGCTTTTATCCGTTCACGCGCGGCTCTCCATGGGGCTTGCGAAAACTCCCGCTCGAGTCCTCTGGCACGACGGGACCCACCTCGCGGACATCGTGTCATTTCTCGTCGGCGGCTGGTCGATTCAGGCGGTGCACGGCGACCCGGACGACGCGGCGGGCAACTTTCTCGTCATCGGAGAAACGATCGGCGCGGATTCGGCGGAAACGCCTGAGTTCCGGCCGGCATTCCGGCCGGCATTCCGGCCGACGCACATCGTCCTCGAGACCGCCCCGGGACGAGATTACCTATCCTTTGAGATTGACCTTAATTTCGCGTCGGGTCGCGTCCGCTGTGGCAACGGAATCTGGGAGCTCTGGAAAAGCGAGCCGTCCCGGTTTTACGAGAACTTTCGCTCGCTTACGCTGAAAAGCCGCGCGGGAAAAAACCCCTATCGAACGACGGGCTATTTTTCGGGCATGATGGCTCATGCCGTCGCGCTCGCGCGAAATCCCCTCCTCCCCGTCGAGTCATCCTTCAAAGACGGGCTTTCCGCGCTCGAGATTCTCGACGACATAATCACGCGGGGAAGATCCTCACAACAGAACGCGAGACGGTAAAAACCGGGTCTTCCGGGCAAAAAAAACACGAACCCTGTGCAATCGCCCTTGGATGGGATATACTCGTCACTAACGTCAAAAAAACAGGAGTAAACGCATGAACGCAGTTCGTTTTTTCCGCGCTATCTTCTTTGCCGGCCTCGTGGCCGCGACCGCGCCGATTTTCGGCGATTCAGGAACCCTCGTCATCGAAATGAGCGGTTTCAAATCGAACAAAGGCTCGGCGATGCTCGTCGTTTACGACTCAAAGGATACCTTCTCGAAAATAGAGCTGGCCCGCGCCCGCGCAAAAGTAACCATATCGTCGGGAACCGCCCGCGTCGAAATCGAAAACCTCCCGCCGGGAACGTACTCCGTTTCCGTGTATCATGACGAAAACGACAACGGCAAACTCGATACCAACTTCCTCGGCATGCCGAAGGAGACCTACGGCTTCTCAAACGACGCGCGCGGCAAGGCGGGCCCCCCCGAATGGGAAGCGACGACGTTCGCGTTCGCGGGCGAAAAACAGACGATCACCATACGGCTCAAGTAAGTTCCCGGGCATTAACGAACTAACCCGTCAACTCCGCGCCAAGTACGCCGCATCGGTAACACATTCCCGCCCCCGGGGTGTTGAATTATCGTATGCAGGATGAGAAATGACCATGAAAGACTCGAGAACCGTTTCCATGGACGATTTTACAGAGCTCTACGAAACGTTTGGCCCGATGGTGCTTAGGCGATGCCGATTCCTCCTCAAAGACGAGGATCGGGCGCTTGACGCCATGCAGGACACCTTCGTACGGATCATCGAACGGCGCGAGAAACTCTCAGGCGCGTGCGCAAGCCTTTTTTACACGGTTGCCACGACAGTATGCCTGAACAGAATTCGCTCCGAACGACTCCGCTCGAGCCCGCAAATCGATCATCTTCTCTCCGGAATCGCGGATACCATCTCCGCGCGCCACGAGGATCTCGTGGACGCCGAACTCGTGCTTCACGGCATCTTCTCCGGCGTTCCGGAAACAACCAAAACAATAGCGTGCCTGCATTACGTGGATGGGCTGACGCTCGAGGAGACTGCCAAAGAAGTCGGCATGTCGGTCTCGGGTATTAGAAAGAGGCTTACCACGCTGAAGAAAGAGGCGCTTCAAGGCGCCGGGGGTATACGATGAAGACGCCCGTTGTATTCGCGGAAAAGGAAGCGCTCATGCGCAAGGACTCGCCATTCGGGACGACCTCGCGCGCAAGCGGCGAAAGGGCGGCGGAACTCGACGTTCTCGTCGCGGAAATCGAAGAATCAAACCGGGAGATACTGTCGCGCTATACCCCGGAAGCCATGAAGTCCGCGGTGGAGGCGAAGCTCAACGCCTCCGTGAAAAGCGGACGCGCCATATTCGCGGTTAAGGCCTTTCGTACGATGCGCGCCGCGGCGGTTCCCGCCGCGGCCTGCCTCGTGCTCGCCTTCGCGTTCGTCACGACGCAGGGCCTTTCGCGGAATCCCGCGGGAGGGGAGTCGTCCGGCATCGCTGGCGCCGCCGAGTCTGGCGCCGGGGTCTCGATGGGCGAACGCTCAAAGGGAGCGGGTCCGACGATCAACGTATATAGAAAAAACGGCACCGACGCGATCAGGCTGAAACGGGGAGACCGCGTATCGGCGAACGACGCGTTGCAAATAAGCTATCTATCAAATGGCAATACATGGGGAGTAATTCTCTCGGTCGACGGCAACGGCGTTATAACGAGGCACTATCCCGACGCGGGAAACGGCGCGGCGCCCCTCGATACCTCGGGTGAGATACCGCTTGCCTTCTCGTACGTACTCGACGACGCGCCGAAGTACGAGCGGTTCATCTTCGTGTCGTCCAAGTCGGCCTTTCCCGTAGAAAGCGTCATCGGGACGATTGAAAGTCTGTCAGTCGAGCCGGGCTTCGCCGCCCTCGACCTTTCGGAAAAACTTCCGCAAGGACTCGCCATCAGCGATATCGTCCTCGTCAAATAAGGAACACACCATGCACTCACTACCTGCTCCCAACGCGTCACTGTCAAAACGACGACTTATGATTGCCCTCGCCGCGCTTCTCGCCTTACCGGCCGTACTTTCCTCGCAAGAGACCCTCGCGGGCAACAAAAAGCAAGCGTATCCCGTCGAACGGTTCGCGCTCTACGTCGCCGCGAACGACGGCGGGTCTACGAGAGAGCCGCTCCGCTACGCGCTTTCAGACGCGGAGCGCCTCGCCTCAACGCTTGCGGAAATCGGCGGCGTAAGCCGCGAAAATAGCCTCATCCTCACCGACCCTACCAAAAACGACATCGATCGCGCGTTCCGCCAATTCGCGACGCTCGTCGAATCCTCAGCCGGACGGGCAAAACGCACGGAGTTTATTTTCTATTACTCCGGCCATTCCGACGAAAACTCGCTTCTGCTCGGATCGTCGAAGGTAACCTATACGGAGCTCAAGGCCTCGCTTGACCTCGTGCCGACCGACGTTCACGTGGTCATGCTCGACTCGTGTTATTCAGGCGAGTTCGTGCGCACGAAGGGCGGTTCGCGCCAGCGCCCGTTCCTCATGGACGACGCGAGCGTCGTAACGGGACACGCGTACCTTTCGTCGAGCTCGGCGACGGAGTCTTCTCAGGAATCCGACGCCATACAGGCCTCGTATTTCACGCACTCTCTCGTAACCGGGCTTCGCGGCGCGGCCGACGCATCGGGAGACCGCAAAGTATCGCTCAACGAGCTCTACCACTATGCGTTTAACGACACACTCTCGCGAACCGAGAAAAGCGATTACGGGCCCCAGCATCCCTCGTTTAACATCACGCTCGTCGGATCGGGCGACCTCGTTCTTACTGACATCTCGGACGCCGAGTCCGTGCTCATCCTTCCCAAGGCGGCAAGCGGGCGCTTCTTTATACGAACGGACGAAGGAGCTCTCGTTTCCGAGATGACGAAGGTCGGCGGAACCGAGCTCGCGCTCGCGATTCCGGCGGGTTCGTATGCCATCACCCTTATTACGCCGACCACCACGGCTCAAACGACGATACGAATCGCCAAGGGTGAGCGTCTCATCGTCGATCCCGAATCCTTCTCGGCGATCGCGAGAACGGCGGGGCGCGCGCGCGGCGATGACGGGGAAGTAATAGACGAAGAAACCATCGAATGGACGCCCTTCGCCATAGCCTTCGTGCCCGGCATCGAATACCCCGCGGGAAAAACCGACAATGTCAATTTCTCCCTCGGATTTGTCATGGCTAAAAACGAGCGAATCAGCGGCGCACAGGCGAGCTTTCTCATCGGTTCGGTGACGAACGGATTTACGGGCGTGCAGGCAAACGGGTTTCTCAGCATAGCAACCGATACGGTCGGAGAGCCCTCGCGCGGAGCGCAGTTTTCCGGGTTCATCAACGTATTCACAGGAAACCTCAGCGGCTTTCAGGGATCGAGCTTTCTCAATGTCGCGTCGGGAAATATCCGTGGCGCGCAGGGAGCGGGCTTTCTCAACGTCGCCACGGGCGAATTCACGGGCGTGCAGGCATCCGGCTTTCTCAACGTCGCGAACGTCGTACACGGGCTTCAGCTTGGCATCGTAAACGTCGCGAAAGAAAATACCGGCGTCTCGTTCGGACTCCTTAACTTCATTTGGGACGGAGTCATGGACGTCGGCATCGCCATGGACTCAAACGGTTTCTTCTGGCTTCAGTACCAGGGCGGAACCCACTGGTTCTATACGACGTTCATGATCGGATACGACACGAACTGGAGTTGGGACCACGACGTTCAGACGATACACTTGGGCTTCGGTATCGGCACGAGACTCGAGCTTACGAAACGCATGTCGCTGGACATTGAACTGTTAAACCGCACCGTGCTCGACCTCAGCGACGGGAATCCTTATGCGCAGCTTCTGAAGGACGGGAAAGACCTGAATCTCGAAACCGACGAAGAGTTCCAGGATTTCTTCGACGAGACGGTCGCCGGAAACATTCCCTCGCTTCGCGTCTCGCTCAACGTCGCGATCTTTAAGCACCTGAGCGCGTTCGGCGCCCTTTCGGCCGACGTCAGGATAATCGATTACAACGACGCCGCGTTCTCCTTAGGGACGCACGGAACGCCCTGGAAAATCGTCGAAGATCATGTTTGGCTGTATCCGACGCTTACTTTCGGTATAAAATTCTAAACGACGAGGATAAAAAAAATGAAAAGATTATCAGCGGCAATCGCGCTAGCGGCGATAGCGCTATCCTTGTCGGCGGAGACAGTGCGGGTACGCGTCATGGACGGAGAACTCGGCATCCCCCTCGAGGGAGCCTCCATCGGAAAGAGGGGATCGGCCGCGCGCGTGCGATCGGACGCCGATGGCTTCGCCTCGCTCGATCTTGAAGACGGCTTTCGCCGAACCTTCATCGTCGTCGAACTTCCCGGGTACCGGTCGGCGAACGTCCCGGTGCGGGAGGGTCAGGGAAGCGTCGACGTCACGCTTTCGATAACGGATGTCATCGAGGGAGAGGGCCTTGTCGTGGAGCGGGGAGTCCCCGGAAAATCAGACGAAAAGTCGGGCGTATCGGTCGTCATGGACAGTAAGGACATGAAGACGACGGCGAACTTCGGCCTCGTGGAGGACGTCATGTCCTCGATTAAAACCTTGCCCGGCGTCGGTTTCTCCGGCGGTTGGAGCGCGCAGCCTTCCATTCGCGGAGGATACCCGAGCGAAATGGGAACCGTGCTTGACGACGTCTACGTGCTCTACCCCTTTCATTGGGGCGGAGCCTTCTCCATCTTCAACCCGAATATGGTCGAGACGGCAAAAATGTCACACGGCGTTTTTTCGGCCCGGTATGGGCGCGCAATGTCCGGCCTTCTCGAGGTAACCACGGTTAAGCCCGACACGGGACTCGTGCGCGTGTCGGGAGGCATATCGACCATTTCGTGCGACCTATTCGCCCAAGTGCCGCTCGGCGAGAAGGCCGGCGCGTTTTTCGGCGGGAAAGTCACCTACCTTGAGACCCTGCAAATCCTGAACGACGACATTCTCGACGCCGAGCCGAAGCTTTCGGAAACGATGCCGACGATGCCGTTCATTCGCGACTTTTACGCCAAGATCATCTACGACCCGAGTCCCGACCTTTCGATTTCGCTGAACGGTTTTTTCGGCAGCGACGGGGTCGGCGCCCGCGTGGACGAAACAGAAGACGGCGTGCGAACGCAGGGAAACTTCGACTGGCTCAACCTCATGGGCTTTGCCGCGGCTCGCGTAAAGTGGATGCCGACGGAAAAGACCCTCGTCAGGTTCGTCGGGGCGTATAATAACCAGACAATGGACCTTGACTTCGGGGAAACGCTATCGGGAAGTCACGCCTATAGCCAAGAGTTCATGGACCTCTACGGACCGCTTCTCGGCGGGACAACCACCTATTCCCTCGACGGCGTCGAGTCCGAGGGCTACTCGCGGCAAGTGCTTCATCAGGGCCAGGCAAAACTCGAAACGGACATACAAATTTCGAAGTCAGGCTTCCTCACCTTCGGCACCGAGGCCGTTCTGCAATTAGCCACGATAAAGGAAGAGTTCACCGGATGGGACCTGATCGAACTCGCGTCGGGCGACCTCAGCCTGAGCGAGCTCTCGTACACTCTCGATGCCGACGGCAATCGGATACTCAATTCTTCGGCGTACGCCCTCTGGTCGTTCGGCGGAGAGAATAGCGCGCTTTCCGGGGAAGTCGGCGCGCGCATCGAGCATTTCTATCTATGGAATGACGCGTTCGACCTCAACACGTACCCCGTCGTCAGCCCGCGCGCGTCGGCAAACTGGACGCCGATCGTCAACTCAGGCGTCCTCGAGCGACTGACCTTCTCCGCGGGAGTCGGGATTTTCTCCATGTTCCCCACGCATCTTCTCGCGGCCGAGGAAAAATACGAAATCAAGGACTTCGGCATTCAGCCGGATCGCGCCCTCTTCCAGGTGATCGGCGTGGAGGCGTCGTTTCCCGACGAATGGTCCTTCAGGCTTGAGGCGTACTATAAGTACTACCTTAACCGGCTCTACGCGACCATGTTTCCCAATGAAACGCTCGGCGAGTACGACATTGACGTAAAGGATGACGGCCTCGGGCATATCGCGGGGTTCGACCTTATGCTCCGAAAAAAGGCGGGGCGCTACCTCGACGGATACCTCTCCTATTCCTTCGTGTACGCGCGGTATAAAAACCCGACCGAGCCCACCGTCAACGAAAACCAGACGGCCCATGGCGATCCTCTCGACGAGTGGTATTACCCGAGTTTTCACCGGTTTCATACCCTCAATCTCGTGCTCAATTACCGTCCCGCTCCCGGATGGACGATCAGCCTCATGGGAACGCTCGCGACGGGAATGCCCCACAGGCAGCTCGGGGAATCGGAGATTTATCCGGTCATCTATGACGGCCAAATCATCGAGCGATACCGGAGAACCTCGTTCTATAGCGATACGCTCAGAACGGAGCTATCCTGCCCGATCGACCTACGGATTTCCTACTCGAACTACTACAAGAACTCGAAAGTCCGCTGGGAGTACTACATCGGCGCGGAGGATATTCTCGTCAATCTCTATAAGCCGAAAGGCGGCACGACCTATGATGAGTACACGGGCGAAGAAATCGCAGACAGCAGAACCGCGGATTTCAACATCGGTATACCCGTGATCTCGGTCGGGTATAAAATAAGCTATTGACGGACGTGGAGAATAAAATGAATAGAAAACTGTTGGAAACTGCGATTACTTCCGCGCTCGCCTTCGCTCTTACGTTCGCAGGATGCTCGAGCGCTCCCCCTCCCGACAAAGTCGCTTGGCAGTCTTTCAAGCGCGCGGGAGAAACCATGACGCTCGCGCTCGATGCCGATTCGAAAATTTCGTTTACCGGCGTCGCGGAAGAAACGGAAACCGAAGGCGAGGCGATTATGCTCGTGGAGGATATCCTGTGGTTCGACAACTGGCACGACGGCTGGACCGAGGCGGAAATCGCGTGTACCGGTAAAATCGCCGCGAAACGGGATGGCGCGAATTGGTCGATACGTACCACAGAGCCGGTAATTCTCGCGCATACGACCAAGGCGACCATACGGTATCGAGACGCGCTCTTGCGCGGAGACGACGCTCGCGACTTACTCGACCGAAGGTTGCTCAGAATTCGATCGGCATGCGAATACGTGCGGGAGAAACTCGAATCGAGGGAGTTCGCGCTGTACGATTCCGAGGAAAGCGGCCATAGAAACGCGACATTCCGATACGTCGCGGGAAAGCTTCTCTTTCCCGAAGTCTATGGCTACGCCGACGGCGCAACCGCGGCAAAAGGCGCGAAAGGCGATCCCGCGCGATATCGAAAAGGCGAAGGATTCCGATGGGACACGCTGTATAGCCAACAGGCGATTCCCGAGGAAATCCGCGAGGTTCGCGACACGGGAACCCTGTGGCGCGACTGGGAAGAAATGGGACGAATGTTTTACTATATCTACATGATGGAGAGATGAACCAATGGAAAATGAATGGAGCATACTGGGACTTTTTAATCTGGGCGGCGTTTTCATGTGGCCGCTCCTTGCGTTCTCCGTCGCGACGATCGCGCTCGTGGTCGAGCGCATCGTATACCTGTATTGGCACAATATGCGGGTGGCGGAACTGAAGAACCACGTCATCGACCTCATCGAGTCGGGCAGGCTTCCCGAAGCGGTCGCCGAGCTCGCGGCCCAGCCCCGCAAGAATACATCGGCGTCGATACTTCTTGCGGTCGCCCTCAGCGCCGATCGCGGGGAAACGCGCATGGAAAAGGCGGCTGAGGCGGAGGCCCAAGAGCGAATCAGAAGATGCGAGAACGGCTTTAACTACCTCACGGCCCTCGCATCTCTCTCGCCCCTCACGGGATTTCTCGGAACGGTATCCGGCATGATCGGCGCGTTCAAATCGATCGCGAGCGCGACCGAGGTAAACGCTCAGCTCGTCGCCAACGGAATCTACGAGGCGCTCATCACCACCGTTTTCGGCCTGAGCATCGCGATCGTCGCGCTCATCGCGTACAACCTTCTCGTGCAGCGCGTCGATACTTTTGCCGCGGAGGTGACGAAGGCGGTCAGCGACATGGTGTCCGCTATTCTGGGAACGCAGGAACGCGGGGAAACGGCGAAATGATTCGCATTCGCAAAAGACGGGAGCCTGACGACCCCTCCAACTCGGGATCGCTCAACGACCTTTCGTTCCTGCTGATTATCTTTTTTATCGTGATCGCCGGATTCAACGTCAATAAGGGTTTCTTGCTAAACCTACCCGACCGGGAGAAAGCCCGTATCGTGCAAACGCGGGAACTCATGAAGTGCTTTGTCTCCGAAACGGGCGCGCTATCGATGGACGGAGCGGAAATCGACGTTCCGACGCTTCGCGATAAGTCGTCGAAGCGTCTTGCGGAATTCCCGAACATGACCTTCCTCCTCGAGGTGCATCCCGACGCGCCCTACGGATCGGTGATCTCGGTGATTCACGAAGTTCGCGCGATGAATATCGAGAACTTCTCGTTTAGGATGTCGGAGGGAGCATCGTGATACGTCTCAAACGGGCGAAAAGAAAGCCGATCATACCCATGTCGTCGATGTCGGACATCGGCTTTCTCCTGCTCATATTCATTATGCTCATCTCGCTCATTAACCAGCGCCATGAAGTAAAGATCGAATATTGCGAAGCAAAGGAACTCGAACGCACGCAAGCCGCCGAAAACCTCGAGATATGGATAGAGCGTACGGGCGAGATATCGATCGACGGAACGGTCGTTGACGGCGAGGAACTCGAGCTTGTCATAGCGGAACGAATCGCGGAAAAGCCCGGCACCCGAGTACACGTCATCGCCGACAGAAACGCGCCGTATCGCTACGTCAACGCCGCGGTTTCCGTCCTTCAGCGGCTGCAACACCGCGTTGTCAGCTTCGTCGTGAAGGAGGAAGTCCGATGAACCGGTGGATAATAAGGCACCGCGGGGCACTCATACTCGCCGGCGTCGCGCTCTTTCATGCGGGAATTCTTCTTTTCGCGCGCGTCGATTCTCCGTCGAGCGGGGATACGGACCCGGCCGAATACCGCGTGCTGAAACTCGTCGACGTCGAAGAGATTATTCCGCCGCCCGAGACGCCGATTACCCTCGTATCCAACCAGCCGATCGCCTCCGAACATGTCGTTGCAACCGACGACGTCGTTATCGAGGTGAACGACGGCGCCGAGCCGGAGTATCTGCCGCAGCACAAAATATCCGTCGTGCCCGAGATACCGACCAAGGATGTTCTTTCGCGAATACGGTATCCCTCGCTCGCCTTACGGCAAGAGATCGAAGGAGTCGTGTATCTCGAGCTTTTTATAGACGGAAGCGGCACCATCCGCATGATACGGGTTCTCAAGGACCCCGGGTTTGGATTCGCCGAGGCGGCAGTGGAGGCGCTAACCGGCATGCGCTGCAAACCGGCGCTCGCCAACGGAAAACCGGTAGCGGTTCGGTTCCGCTACCCGGTCAGGTTTACGCTTCAGAGATAATCGAGCGCGCGGCTTGTGCGCGCGCTCAAGCGGCGCGCGTAAGCTTTCTGCGCGGCGTTAGGCTTTACCTCGCGTACCGCCCGACAGGGATTTCTGAATGGAATACAGATAGCGCTTAATCTTCTGACTTGCGGTTTTCTCAAAGGTATCAATGAGCTCAACGCGGTCTATACGCGAAATGCGATTCACGTTCTCGTTCACGAAGAACTTGATTTCGTTCATGATTTCCTCGCGCTTATATTGCAGCATGTGTCCCATCTCGTTCATTGCGCCGTTCATCGCGTCCCCGACAGCCTCGCCCATCGCATGGAGCTGTTGTCCCATGTCGGGTCGCGCCGATTGGGTCGCTTCCCGTTCCGCGCGGAGCCTCGCTTCTTTTGCGTACTTCTCCTCGTCGATTTGCACGATCGCCACGAGCGAGGAATGCTCGCCTTCGACTACGAGGGACTCGGATACGAAGGGATGCTGATTAAGCACGAACTCGATGTCCTCGGGATAGATATTCTCCCCCGATGCCCCGAGTATCATGTTCTTGGACCGGCCCTTGAGCCCAAGCCGTCCATGCGCGTCCATCGCGCCCAAGTCGCCGGTGCGGAACCAGCCGTCGGCGTCAATCACCGTCGCCGTCAGCTCGGGGTCCTTATAATAGCCCTTCATCACGTTCGGGCCGCGCGCGACAACTTCACCGATTCCGCTTGCGGGATCAGGATCGAGTATCTTGAGCTCGACGCCGGGCATGACGGGCCCGATTGTTCCCGGCTTCGTTATGGCGGGACCCGAGCCCGCGAGCAACGGCGAGGTTTCGGTCAGCCCGTATCCGATCGCGTAGGGGAAGCGCGCTTCCTTCAAAAAGCGCTCGACGACGGGATCGACTTTCGCCCCGCCTATCCCGAAGAATTTTATCCTGCCGCCGAAAGTCCGTTTGAGGGACTTTCCGGCAAGCCGGTGAAACAGCACGCGGAAAAGCGGAATTGCATAGAGACGCGCGACGAGTGGCTTTGACGTGAACGTCGGAACGATCTTATTCTTATATATTTTTTCCATGATGATCGGCACGCTCAGCATGATCGTCGGCCGCACTTTCGCGAGCGCGGGCAGGAGGGTCGTGACGGCGGGTGGCTTGTCGAGATAGTACACGCAGGCGCCGTTCAGGAAAAAAAGCAAAAATCCGATCGTGAACTCATAGACATGCGACATCGGAAGTATCGAAAGGCCGACGTCGAACTTGTTAATGCGCTGAAAAAACTGACCGCCCATCGCCGTAAAGGCAAGATTCTTATGCGTGAGCTCGACGCCTTTCGAGCGGCCGGTCGTTCCCGAGGTATAGATAATCGATGCGGTATCTTCTTCCCTCGCGGCCCGGGCCGTATCTCGAGCCTCTCGCACGACGTCCCCTACGAGAAGATCGAGGTCATCGAGGCGAAATATGCGAGAAAGGCCGAGCGATGCGGGATCGGGAATCTTCTCCGCGAGTTTCGTCGCTATGATAAGAGTCGTGGCCCCCGAATGGCGTACGCAGGCATCGGTTTCCTTGGCGCTGAAGTCAGGAAGAAGCGGAACGGCTATGGCGCCGAGCGAAACGACGGAAAAATACGCTATTCCCCAGTTTGGCGAACTCGGGCCAAAAATTACCACGCGCGAACCTGGCTCTACGCCCGTCAATACCAAGAGATCCCGAAAAAGGGATATCCGACGACCCACTTCGGCGTATGTCATCGGCTCCTCGCCCACGAAGGCTAAGGCCGGCCGCTCCGCGAATTTCGCTATGCTGTTTTCCAGCAACGCGGTCAACGTATATGTCCCCAGGTCTTTAATCGTTTCCATACGCAACTCCCCTTACGTCATTCTGACTGGTAATACACACTAGGCCTGTTTGGTAACAGTCTGTTTGACATAGTTTGTGATAATGTCACATACAACAGCATGTAAAAAAAAAAAGCGACGAACGCCTCACTGAGCATTCGTCACTTTACTTTCAGTAATAATATAGCCGGAACGCTATCCCGTCAATCGAATAGTGCGCGTCGGTACGGGCTTACCACACCTTTTCAAGGATAAAGGTATCGTGTCGGTCGTACCCGACGGAAATAATGCCGATTTTCGTCCCGCAATACTCGTTGATAAAATCAACATACGCCTTTGCCTCGGACGGAAGGGTCTCGTAGGAGCGACAGTCCTTGAGACAGGTCTTCCAACCGGGAAAATGCTTTAAAATAGGCTTTGCGTTCTCGAGATCTCTGATGGACGCGGGGAATTCCTCGGTCACGGTGCCGTCGATGTCGTACGCGACGCAGGCCTCAATGTCGGAGAGTGTATCATACACGTCGAGATGCGTCAGGACGAGCTCGTCGATCGAGTTTGACCGGCACGCATACCTGAGGGCGACGAGGTCGAGATATCCGCAGCGGCGGGGACGACCGGTCGTGACGCCGTATTCCCTGCCCGTCTCGCGAACGAAATGATAGAGCTCGCTTTGGCTTTCCGCGTCGAACTCGGTCGGCATCGGGCCGTTACCCACGCGGGTCGAATAGGCCTTGAAGACGCCGAGCACCTTGTCGAGATCACGCGGTCCGATGCACGAGCCGACCGCGGCGCCCGACGACGAGGAAAATCCCGATGAAACGTAGGGATAGGTACCGAGATCGAGGTCAAGAAGCGCGCCCTGGGCGCCCTCAAAGAGAACCTTCTTTCCGCGCGCCTTCCAAAGCTCGCTCGTAAGGTTAACCTTCATCGAAAGAAGACGATCGAGGAACGGCGCGAGAAAGGCGCGGTCGCCTTCCTCAAGCTCGTCCATTTTTTCTTTCCAGGTAAGATCGGCGATGCGGATGCCGTCCCGCTCGCTCTTCATCGCGTACGTCGTGCCGATGCCGCGTCCGGTCGTGCCGATGGGCCGTTTTCGGGCGGCGTCGCGGGCCTTGTCCATCTCGCGGTAGCGGGGCAGGACGACATGGGCGCGATCCGAGATAAACACCCGACCTTCCCAGTTAATTCCGCGCTCCTTGAGCATGGCGAGTTCGGTAAAGAGGGCATCCGGATCAATGACCATGCCCGCGCCGAGATACACGGTATTGTTCGGGTGAAGTATCCCCGAAGGTACCAGATGCAAGGCATATTGGACGCCGTTCGATACAATCGTGTGCCCGGCGTTCGCTCCGCCGGAAAAACGCACGATACACTGGGACTCCGAGGCAAGATAGTCTACGATCTTGCCCTTTCCCTCGTCGCCCCACTGGGCCCCGATAACGACTACGTTCATGTACACCTACTTAATAGCGAGAATAGTTCGGCGCCTCCTGCGTTATGGTGACGTCATGGGCATGACTCTCGCGAAGGCCTGACGCGGTAATCCTAACAAATTTCCGGTACTTCTTCAATTCCTCGATGCTCTTGCATCCGCAATATCCCATGCCTTTGCGCAAACCCGATACCATTTGATGGAGGAAGCTCTTGAGCTCGCCCTTGTAGGGAACGCGTCCCTCGATGCCCTCGGGTACCGGGGTTTCGTCCTTTGCGATGCCGTAGCGGTCGCCCGAGCCGTCTTTGATAGCTCCGAGACTGCCCATGCCGCGGTATTCCTTGTAAATACGTCCGTCGAAGATGATCTCGCGCCCGGGCGCTTCCTTGAGGCCGGCGAAGAGATTTCCGATCATGACGGCGTTCGCGCCCGCGCCGATGGCCTTGGAGATGTCGCCCGAAAACTTGATGCCGCCGTCGGCGATAATCGGAATCTTCGACTTAGCCGCTTCCTCGGCGCATTCGCATACGGCGGAGAACTGGGCCGCTCCGACTCCCGACACGACGCGGGTGGTGCAGATGGACCCGGGGCCCACACCGACCTTTACCGCGTCGACGCCCGCTTCGATGAGGTGCCTCGTTCCCGCGGCGGTGGCGACGTTACCGCCGATGACGGGAAGTTCGGGATAAGCCTTGCGAAGCGCGCGTACGGCCTCGATGACGCCTTTCGAATCGCCGTGCGCCGTGTCGAACACGACGAAGTCGACTTTCGCCTCAAGGAGCCGCGGGATGCGAACCGACCAGTCGTTATTGCTGACGGCCGCGCCGACGATGAGCCGGCCCTTCTTGTCGCGCGCCGCCTTCGGGAACATCTCCTGCTTTTCCATGTCCTTCACGGTGATGAGCCCGGTAAGGTGGCCGTCATGGTCGATGACGGGAAGCTTCTCGATGCGGTGCTTGTCGAATTTCTGGCGCGCGTCGTCGACGGTCGGTTTCCCCTCGGTGACGACCATTTCCTTTGTCATCACGTCCCGGACGAAAAGGCTGTCGTCGCGGCAAAAGCGGAGATCGCGCCCGGTGATAATGCCGACGAGCCTGCCGTCCTTGGTGATGACGGGAAGGCCGGAAACGTTGTAGCGCGACATAATCTGCTTGACGTCGCCGATCGTGCGATCGTCCTCGACGGTGACGGGAGACTCGATAACCCAGTTGAGGTAGCGCTTGGCGTTCGAAACCTGCTCGGCCTGCGTCTCGGGGGAAAGGTTGCGATGGATTACCCCGGCGCCTCCCTCCAAGGCGAGCGCGACCGCCATCTTCTCCTCGGTCACGGTGTCCATGGCCGCCGAGATGACCGGAACGTTCAGGCGCACGTCCCGAACGAGAATAGTGCTTACGTCCGTCTCACGCGGCAGCACCTCGGAATAGCCGGGCTCAAGGAGCACGTCGTCGTAGGAAAGGGTCTCTTTCAGTTCTATCATATAAACCTCCAAGTATAAACGGATACAAAAAACCGGCTGTCCGGGGAGCCAAACGGGCACCACGCAGCCGGTCATTATCAGGTCATCGGCCTTTTGGCCCTTCCATTAGCTCGCGGTACTTCGCCGCGAGCGATTGGGCCTTTTCGGCCGCGAGTCCGCGGTACCGCTCGGGATTCTCGAAGAAACCCGCGCTCTCGCGCACGCCGAGCTTTTCAAGCTGGGCCGTAATCCGTGAAAACGCGTCCGCGTTCGCCTTGAGCGCCTCGAAAAAGGTCACGCCCCGCGTCTCCGCGTCGAGCGTTATTTTCCGGATCACCTCGTGCCCGTCGGATATGCCGGACTCGGCGAGCAGGATATACGCGGGCTCGGCGAGCACGCCTCCCTTCACCTTTCCGCCCGCGTTCGCAAGGTTTTTCGCCATGCCCTCGCGGTCCGCCTGAAGGCCCGAGACGACGCTCTTCATGCGCGCGACGGCGAGCGTGAAGCCCGCGAGATAGTCCGCGACGAAGCGCTGGCTCGCGGAATTCGTGAGGTCGCGCTGATGCTCCGATATCTGGTCCATGAAAAAGGTCATGACGCGCGGCGCAAAAGCCTTCCAGAGGCTCTTCACGTGCTCGGAGTTCCACGGGTTGCGCTTTTGGGGCATCGTCGAGGAACCGACCTGAGTTGAGCTGAAGTATTCGAACACCTCGCCCACTTCGGAGCGCTGGAGATTACGGAGGTCGTCGGCGAGGTTCGCGATCACGCCGAAGGCGACGTTGCACTCGAGCAACAGCCGAAGGAGATATTCGGGTTCGACGAGCTGAGTCGAGTGCTCCGAGGGCTTAAGGCCGAGATACGAAAGATAGCGGCGTTCGAGATCCTCGGGGTCGCGCACGATCATGCTCGTGGCGTTATACGCGCCGACGGCGCCCGCGAGCTTTCCGGCGAGCCCTTCCGCGCGCGTCTCGATCTCAAGGATCGACTTTCCGAGCCGGCTGACGTACTCGGCCATCGCGAAGCCGAAGGTTATCGGGACGGCGTGCTGTCCGTGCGTGCGGCCCACTTCGGGCGTCCCGGCCTCGCGCGCGGCGATCTCGCAGAGCTTGAGCTCGAGTTCGCGGAGTTCGGGAAGGATGACGTCCTTGACGCAGTCGCGCACGCGCACCGAAAGCGCCGTGTCGAGTATGTCGACGCTCGTCGCGCCGAGATGCACGAGAGGGGAGACCCGCTCGCTGACCATCGTCTTGAGGACGTTGACGAGCGCGCGAATGTTGTGCTTGGTCTTTTCTTCCTCGGCGTACACGAGCGAGGGATCGATCGTTTCCGCGACCCGGTCAAGGTCGCGTTCCGTCGCCGCGTCAAGCTCCCCGCGCGTCGCGAGGTGGGCCTTTACGAGGGCAATTTCGGCGCGCGCGCAGGAAACGATGGCTGCTTGCTCCGAAATATGCGCGGAAAGACGCTCGAACACGGCGGATTCCGAGAGGGAGTATCGATGATCAAGGGGGGAAATATTCAGAAATATTGTACGAGCTTCCATAATATATACTGCCAGAATCTTGCCTACTCTGTCAAGAGATGATACCATAAGTCGATGAATTTGGCGCAAAAAATAAAAGACACGGCCCTTGCTATCCTTCCCGTTAACGTCGTCGTTCTTATCGTTCATTTCACGCTCGCGCCCCTCCAAAGCTCAACTCTCGTCACCTTCCTTCTGAGTTCCCTTTTCGTCATCGCGGGCCTCGCGATCTTCGTCGCGGGCGCCGATCTCGGCATCGTGCCCGCGGGATCGCTCATCGGCGCTGCGCTGACTCGCACAAAAAAACTACCTATAATACTCGCGGCCATCGCCGCGTCGGGTTTCATCGTCACTATCGCGGAGCCGAATTTGCGCGTACAGGGAGATATGGTCGAGTCGGTAACCGGGGCGCTCTCCTCAAAAACGCTTGTCCTCGCCGTCTCAGGCGGAATCGCCTTTTTTTTGGCCCTCTCGATGCTTCGCATACTATTTCGGATTCCCTTTCGCGTTATCGTCATCGCGTTTTACGGTATCGCGCTTCTTTTAGCGTCACGCATCGATCAAACCCTCGTAGCCATCACCTTCGACGCCTCCGGCGCCGCGACCGGCCCGCTCACCGTACCCTTCTACATTGCGATCGGCATCGGCGTCGCGAACGTGCGCGGAGGAAAGGAAGCGGAAGACGACAGCTTCGGCACGACCGGCATAGCCGCTATCGGACCGATATTCGCGATGACGATCGTCGCTTTTTTTCTCTCGAGGGATGGCGCTTCGGGCCCGACGGCGACTCCTTCCATCTCATCGACGATGGGCGCTCTCCCGACGCCATGGGACATCCTGCGCGCCTTTCCCCCGACGGCAAAAAGCGTTTCCGTCTCGCTTATTCCCCTCATCGCGCTCTTTGCGTTCTTTCAAGTCACCCTTATTAAGCTGCCACCGGCGCAAACGCGCCGCGTGATCTTCGGCGTCGTCTACGCGTGGATCGGCCTCATATTCTTCTTCGTCGGCGCGAACGCTGGCTTCATCCCGGCGGGAACCGCCATCGGTTCGGCGATAGGCGGCCTCGAGGGTAATTGGATACTCATCCCCATCGGCTGCGTCCTCGGCGCGATAATCGTCTGCGCGGAACCGGCGATGTGGGTATTGACGGAGCAAATCGAGGAAGTCTCCTCGGGAAACGTCAGAAGACCCCTCGTTTTCGCGACGATCGCAATCGGCGTCGCCGGCGGCGTATCGCTTGCGATGTGGCGCGTACTCGCCGGATTCTCCGTTTGGTATTTGATCGCGCCTCTCATTTCGGCCGCGATTATACTCACGCTCGTGACTCCGAAGCTCTTCGCTTCCATAGCCTTCGATTCCGGAAGCGTAGCGACAGGTCCGGTCTCGAGCGCGTTCATACTTCCCTTGACGGTCGGCGCGTCCGCGGCCTCTGGGGGAAATCCCGCCGGCGATGCCTTCGGAATCATCGCGATGATTGCCGTTTTCCCGATTGTCAGCATCCAAATACTGGGATGCCTCTATGCCTCGAAGGCACGCTCCATTGAGCGTTCGAAATCGCGTGAAGGAGGTTCCCGTTGAACTATACGCGCCAGATACTCACCATCGTGAATCATGGTCTCGGGGAAAAGTACGCCGTCGTGGCCCGGGAGGCGGGAGCGAGGGGCGGAACCATACTCGTCGGAAGGGGGAGCGCGAGCGCGCTCTTGCTCCGGCTTCTCGCGCTCTCCGACGTCGAGCGCGACGTCCTGATAACCCTCGTCGGTAATGACGAGTACGCTCGCGTCTGGGACGCCATCGCGAGCGCGCCCCTCTGCGGCAAGTCATCGGGAATTTCGTACGCCTTACCACTGGGAGGATCTAAAATGGAAACGAGAATCGACCATGAGCTCATTACGGTAATCGTGAACCGGGGATACGCGGACGACGTCATGGCGGCGGCGAGAAAGGCCGGGGCGCGCGGGGGTACGATCATACACGCGCGGGGCACGGGAAAACCCGACGACGAACGGTTCTTCGGCGTCACGATCGTGCCGGAAAAAGAACAGGTACTCATTCTGTCGGAGAAAGCAACCTCGCAGGCGATTCAGGACTCGGTCTCGTCGCTCCCCTGCTTGGCCGCGCCGGGCTCGGGAATCATGTATACCCTCCCGGTCGAGCGCTTCACGCAAATCGGAAAGGGGCAGGACTAGGGAACTCGGCCCAAGGGATCGGTTACAGCCGGGCCGAGACGGCCCGCAAGAAATCGTCGCGTCCGGTGTTTTTTTCGGCCGAGGTTATGATGATGCTCGCACTATCGGCGCCGAAGTACGAGGCCCAAGAGCGGCGGGCCTTTGCGATGTCGTTCTTTCCGATTTTATCGGCCTTCGTGCCAACTAAAATCACCTCTCGGCCCATCCCCTCGAAGTACGCGACGGAATCGCGTTCGACCTCTCCCGGGACGCGCCTCATATCCATCAGAAAGAAAACGACGCGCAGGTTTTCCCGAAGAGACGCGTATTCGGCGAGCATTCGGTCAAAGGCCTCGTTCTCGCGAATCGAGCGCTGGGCGTAGCCGTACCCCGGAAGATCGACGAACGAGAAGGCCCCGTTGACGAGAAAGAAATTAACGAGCCTCGTCATGCCCGGGCGGGAACCCGTCTTTACGAGCGATTTGCGATTTACGACCATGTTGATAAGCGAGGACTTACCCGCGTTAGAGCGCCCGAAAAAGGCGAACTCGGGAACGCGCGTCACGGGATACTCGCTTGGCTTTGTAGCGCTCTTGACGAATTCCGCGCTCGTTATCTTAATCATCTCGCACCGCCTAGACCGGCAGTATAGCACAGGCCCGTATCGAGTGGAAGTCGGGTTTCTCCCAAAACGCGCGCGGCGGACGCAACGGACGAGACGCGCGCGTAAAAAAACATACATTACCCGGAAAAAAACGCACGCGAAAAAAAACAACCGAAAGAAACGTACTAAATTCCCGAAGAAACCTCATGGACTTCGCGGGATAACCGGTCTACGATGTGATCATGGCGCAATCCCCAAGGATGTATCCGGCGGGACGGGACGCTTATCCGAGTTTCTTCATCATGCCGTTTGGGGGCTCGCACGTCGTGCGGCCGCCAGGCGGCGGCCTTCTCTCTTTGCCGGTCGCGCGGGGGCACGCGCGACCGGCCCTCTTTTACACGACGCATACCCCTTCCGAAAAAGGCCCTACTTACCCGACTTGAACTCCCTCGGCGTGAGCCCGGTATTCTTCTTGAAGATAAAGCTGAAATAATGCGGATCGCCGAATCCCGACTCATAGGCGACGTCGCTGTTTTTCATCCCGGTGGTGGAAAGCAGGTGTTTCGCGTGATCGATCCGCGTCCTCGTAAGATACTCTATGAAGCTGACGCCCGCCTCCTGCGAGAACACGGCGCTGAAATGGTTTGGGCTCACGCTGACGTGCGACGCGACGGAATGGAGCGATATGTCCTGATCCGCGAAATTCGCCTCAATGTACTGCTTCGCCCGGTCGATCATCACGCGATACCTGCTCGGCATCCGGGATTCCTTGAAGGTTACCACGGCTAAAAGAAGAGCGCGGACTTCCCTGCCGAAGCTTTCCCGGGACGTGACGATTCCGGTGATCCGCTCATGCTGGAGGAATTCCGGCATCACGTCGTGAATGTCGCCGCCGAGCTCTTCGACGAGCTTTGACGCGGCGACGATTATGTCGCCGATGAGGTAATACCAGATAAAGTTACCCTGGCCGGGCTTATCCCCGAGCAAGCCGAGATACTCCTCGATTATGCCGTCGATATCCCCTGACGAGGCATAGCGCAATCGATCGATAATCGGGTCTCCGTCCAGCGCGGATATGTCAATCTCCTCGCCGGGCCGAAGGTCGCCGATGCCGAGGATGTTCCGCCGGCCCGATTGCGAGAGGTGCTTGAGCGCGAGATCCGCGTCGGCGAACGAACGAGGGATGCCGCCGATGCGATCCGCCGGCGAACCGATGCCGATCGAAACCTCGCTTCCCGTGATTCGCTCGATCTCGAACTTGATTCCCTGAGCGATCGTATACACGCATTCCTCGAGCGAGTCCTGGCCGTTGTTTTTGACGAGAAGGGCTATAGTATCCATCCCGCGGGAGAACGCGATCACGTCGCCACGCCCGGAAATCTGATCCGCGATAACGGTCCGCGCCGTCGCGACGCCTGAGTACTTCCCCGGAGCAGACGCGATCTCGGCGAGCGCCACGATATACCCGTGAGCGATAAGATCGATACCGACTTCCCTTCCCCGCTCGATCGCCTCTTCGGTCGCGACGAGTCCCGCGACGAGATCGCAGAGCCAACGCTCGCGAAGTATTTCCTCCGAAGTCCTGACCTGGCGACTCAGCGCCTCGAGACGCGTCTTGCTGAGCCGCTCCTCCGCGATTTTCCGCGAAACCTTGTCGAGCGTCGCGAGCATATCCGCGGAGGAAACCGGCTTGAGCAGGTATTCCTCAACGCCGATGGAGATCGCTTCTTTCGCGTATTTGAACTCGTCATGGCCTGAAAGAATAATGATCTTAACCCATGGTTGGGTCTTCCGTATTATCTTCGCGAGCGAAAGGCCGTCCATGAACGGCATGCGTATGTCCGTGACGAGGATATCGGGTTTGAGGTCCTTCATGATCGAAAGCGCCATCTCTCCGTCGGGCGCCTCGCCGACGAGCGAGTACTCAGTCTCGTCCCAGGGGATGCTGTTTCGTATTCCCTCGCGGACGACGATTTCGTCGTCTACCAAAAAAACGCTAATCATGCTCGCTCCGCCATCGGCACGGTGAACCGAACGTACGTCCCCTCGCGGTACGAGCTCTCGATCTCGAGCCGCGCGATACCGTTATAGAAAAGATCAAGCCGTTTACTGACGTTATAGAGCCCATACACGTCGCTGATGGAATCCTCATCGTCGCCTCCGGATATCTGTCTTCGTATATCGGCAAGTCGCTCGTCGGTCATGCCGATTCCGTCGTCGTCGACGGAAAAGACCATTGAGTTCCCCTCCGCACGGACGCGAACGAAAACCATTCCCCTTCCGCGCTTGTTCTTGATGCCGTGATAAAGGGCATTCTCGACGAGCGGCTGTAGCAGCAATTTTACGATCGGCTGGTCCGCGAGCTCGGAATCGCTCGTTATCTCGTAGTCGAGTATATCCCGATACCTGATTTTCTGGATGGTCAGATAGCTCCGCACGTGGTCCAACTCCTCGGCGACGGTTATCCAGTCCTTGCCCCGATTAAGCGAAATCCTAAAAAAGCTCGAGAACGCCCGTGTAATCTCGATAACCTGATCATACCGATGAGCCTCGGCGAGCCAGATGATCGTGTCGAACGTATTGTAGAGGAAGTGCGGGGTTATTTGCGCCTGCAGCGCCTTCATCTCCGATTTCTGCAGGTTTTTCTGTTCGCGCACGTTCGCTTCGATCAGCTCGCGGATCTTGACGGCCATGACGTTAAGGTTCTCGGTGAGCCGATCAAGCTCGCGAACGCGCGGCACCTCGACGCGTACGGACAGGTCGCCGTCTGCGATGCGCTTTGACATGATCTCGAGTTCCTTGATCGGCCGGTTTATGCTGCGCGACACCGACCGCTGGGCGAAGATCGCGAACGCCGCCACGAAAAAAACGATAGCGATCTGAAGCGTCGCGAGCATCCACGTCGAGCGCTTGATGCTTTCGTTCGTCCGCGCGGCGGCCTCGATTTCGAGAACGATGAAATCCTGCAGGATATCCGACACGAGCGCGGAAACGCCGCGCACTTCCTCGAGTATCTTCTCGTTCTCGCTCACCGGAAACCCGCCGCGCATCTGAACGCCCATGCGGTCGACGTACCGCGAAAGGGTATTGAGCGCGCGCCCCGCAACCTCGATAAGCTGCCTGTTTTCCGTCACGATGGTCGTTCTCATAATTTCGGCGAGGCGGGCGCTAATGTCCCTGATGATGACGTATTGGTTTCCCTCGTCGAAGGATTTGTTGCCGGCCACTATGTCCCATATCTCGTTCGAAACGGCCGTCTTCACGATTTGGTTGAGCTCGTTCGTCTTGCTCACGTTCGTGATAATCCTGTCGTATCGCGCGGTCTGATAGAGGGACACGATTACGCTCGTGACCGACGGCAGGAGCATCGTCGCGATGATGATGACGTACGAGACGCGGATTTTCCTGCGAATGCTATAGCTTTTCAGGAACGGCAAGCACCGTTCGACGCGATCGAGTATTCCTGCCACGTCAGTACCCGCGAGGCTCTATGACCAGCAGGTTGTCGTCCTCGGTAAACACCTGCTCGTCGACGTGAAGAAGCCGGGGTATCGGCTCGTTCCGCGCGATTTTTTTCGTAAGCTCCATGATAGAGGGCCCGGTCTTCGGGTTGCACTCGATGACGCAATTCACCTCGCCCGCGCGGAGCGCGTCGATCGACGCCTGCTCGGCGTCAATCGTTACGATCATGATATCCTTTCCCGGCCGGTACCCCTTGAGCTTCAGGGCGTCAATGATGCCGAGCGTCATGCTGTCGTTGTGCGAAAAAATCGCGTCGATGTCGCGGACAGTTTCAATTACGGAAAGCATGACCTCGTATCCCTTCGAGCGCAAGAAATCCCCTGACTCGCTGTGCACTATTTCGAACCGAGGGTCGTCGCCGAGTTCCGCGCGAAAGCCCTCGGCGCGGCCCATCGCCACGGAGGATCCTTCAGTTCCGGTCAGCTCGACGATGCGTACCGGCCGATCGGGAAAACTTCCCTTCCGCCTGGCCGCCTCGAATTTCCTGCGTATGAACCGCGCCCCGTTCCGCCCCTCAAGGTGGCTATCCGTGCCGATGAAACCGGCAAAAAGGCTCGGATCTGAGGTGTTGATTTTACGGTCGGTCAACAGCACGGGGATTCCGGCGTCTTTCGCTTCCTGCAAGACGTTATCCCATCCGTCGGCCACGATTGGCACAAAGGCGATAACGTCAACTTGATAGGCGATGAACGAGCGCAACGCCTTGATTTGATTTTCTTGTTTTTGCTCGGCGTTCTCGAATATGAGCTGGATTCCATGCTCGGCCGCGGCTTCCTTGACGGATCGCGAATTGCACATTCTCCAAGCGCTTTCAGCGCCGATTTGCGAGAACCCGAGAATGATTTTTTTTTCTACTTTTACCTGATTCGGGGAATCTTTCTTTACTGAACACCCCGCGCTTCCAGACAAGAACGACAGAATAACCGCGAGCGCCGCACATGAGCTTACGCGAACTATCCGGGCGACCTGCCCTGGCCGTATTCCGGATGTATGCATGAACTGCCACCTCCCCGTTGCGTGTAGGTACACTCATCATACATCCGTACCCGGAATAACTCAAGCTTTTTCGAGAACAAGCGCCCCGGTAATCGCCTCCACGTTCGCGCGCCCGGCAGGCACGAATGGATACACCATCTCGTCTTGCTTTATGGGACAGCGAACGAAGCGGGGACCCGAACCGCCGAAAGCCACCTTTTCCCAACCCGGTTCTTCGGCAGACACTGATACGATGCCAAAGCCCTCGGCGATCCTGAGTAAATCGGGAGCGCGCGAGTATATGGAAGCCGAGAAGTTACTATTGAAGATAAACTCCTGCTGTTGGCGAACCATCCCTAACGCGCCGTTATCGAGAACAATAATGGTAACGTCGCATCCGAGCTCGGCGAGAGTCGCGAGTTCCTGCACGTTCATCATGATCGAGCCGTCGCCCGAGATGCACACGACCCGCTTACCGGGATTCGCGAGCGCCGCCCCAATCGCGACCGGAAGACCGAACCCCATCGTTCCGAGAGATCCCGACGTAAGAAAGCGGCGGGGGCCATTCACCGGATAATACTGCGCGGCCCACATTTGATGTTGACCGACGTCAGTCGTCACGATGATCGACTCGCCGTCCGCGCCAGCTTTCGAAGCGTACTCGGGAATCGCCGCGATAAACGCGCCGGGATGGGGGAAGGACCCCGAGCCAAGGCCGGGCAGGCATTCGCGCTCCGCGTCCGCGGCGGCTTTCAGAGACGCGATAGTCGCGAGCCATTCGGCGCGTTCTCTCGCGCGGGCCACGGCGGCCGCGGGATTCGGCGTAATCGGCGGCGCTCCGGCGCCAACAGGCACGGCGGGGCCTCCCCTCCCGTCGATAAGCTCTTCGATTCTCGCGGCAAGCGCCGGCAGCGCGGACTCGGCGTCGCCGACAAGAGAAATCGCCGCAGGCAAAATCTTATTCACCTCGGCCGCGTCTATATCGATATGAACGATCCGCGCGTCGGGACAAAAGCGCTTAATCACGCCCGTCGCGCGATCGTCGAATCGAACGCCCACCGCGAGTACCAGGTCGGAATCGTGCATCGCCCGGTTGGCGGCGACGCTTCCGTGCATTCCGACCATTCCCGCGACTTCGCCGTCACGTGACGCGACGGCTCCGATTCCCATAAGGCTCGTAACCACGGGCAACCGAAACGCCGCGCGGAGACGCGCGATTCCATCGGCGCCGTCCTGACTATTGCAGCCGCCGCCCGCGAACAAGACCGGACGCGAGGAGTCGAGCATGGCCCGTGCGGCGAGATCGATCGCCCGGGCGAACTCCTCGGCCTCCGCTCGAAACCTGACGGCTCCTCTCGCCGGAACGCCCGGTTCGGGCCATGTCTCAAAGCTCACCTTCTGAAGCTGAATGTCGCGCGGAATGTCCACAAGCACGGGACCGGGACGCCCCTCCGCCGCGAGGGCAAAGGCACGCGGAATGACCTCAAGCAGCTCGGCGGCCGAAGTCACCATCACGCTATGTTTCGTAATCGGAAAAGAAAGACCAAAGGTATCGGCCTCCTGAAAGGCATCCGTCCCGATTAAGTACGTGTTGACCTGTCCGGTTATGGCGACCAGGGGAATCGAGTCCGACCGCGCGTCGGCGATCGCGGTCAAAAGATTCATCGCGCCGGGTCCGCTCGTCGCGATGCATACGGCGGTCTTTCCCGTCGATCTCGACATACCCTGGGCGATAAAGCCACCGCCCTGTTCATGTCGTACGAGGATGTGTCGTAACGAACTTCGGGCGAGCTCGTCATATAATGGAAGAACGGAACCGCCCGGTATCCCGGAAACCGTATCGATTCCCTGACGTTCAAGTAACTTTACCACGATTTGCGCCCCAGTTGCTTCGATCATCGCTCACTCCTTACGCGTCGTATGTACCTACCGGTAGGTATAGAAAACTACTTCCAGACAAACCAAAAAAAAACCCTCCGGTTGCGCCGGAGGGTTTCGCTATGCAACGAACGCTCATGCCCCGGGCAAATGGCTCTCTTTACCGGTAAGTACTACCAGTACGAGGAGAACGACTACTACCACTAGGCCAAAAGCTGTATTCATATTCATAGTTTATGCATAATTATGCACTCTGTCAAGCGTTTTCTAAGCCCTTCCATGCTTTTTCCGTTACTTCGGCCTCAACCGGTTTCGAAAAAATATTCATACCAATGAATACAATCGTTGAAATCGGCAAAGCGATGATTATGGGATCAACGTTCGCCAGTGCCGGAATCAAGGTCGGTACCTTAAACAGAAGCTTGCAAAGACCAAGCGGACCGGACTCCTTCGCATGGACGAAAAAAAGCCAAAAAAGCGTCACGGAAACTCCCGCAATGAAACAGCCGATCGCCGCGATCCGCGACACTCGCTTTGAATAAAGCGCCCCGATATACATGGGTAAAAACGCCGCGGCGCACAGTCCGAAGAAAATGGCAGTTCCCGTCGCGATAATGGCGGTTCCTCCCGCGTAAAAACGCGGCAAGGTATAGGCGATCAACGTCGAAAGCAGGATACCGAGGCCCATGGCGATTCGATTCACCGCGACGGGGTTTTTCGATTTTACTTTTAAGCCCTTCTCCAACACGTCGCGGCCGATAGCCGTGCCCATGGCGTGAAACTGGGAACTCAAGGTCGACATCGCGGCGGCGAGCAAGGTCACGAAGAAAAAGGCCACGAACCACGAAGGCATGGCCGCGTCTATAAACTGCGGAATGATCGCGTCGGTCTTTTTTCCGCAGGCGATAAGGGCGATCGCCCCTTTGGTACGCATGAAATATACGTTCGCGAAGGCGCCCACGGTGAAGGCCACGCCCGTCATCATGGCGATGAACACCCCGCCGATCACGACCGCGCGATTGAGCTCATGGCCGCTCTTGACGGTCATGAAGCGAACGGTCAACTGCGGCTGTGCGAGAACGCCGACGCCGACGCCCAGCACGATCGTGCTCACGAGCTGCCACCAATAAGGAGAGAACGCCTTCGGCATCGAGGTCCAGCCGACATGCCCGTTCGCGCCAAAGGCCTGTTCCGCGACGGGTTTCATCGCATTTAGCGACTCCATCGCCTTCCCGGGTCCGCCGAGAATATACAGCGTATACACCAACAGGAAACCCATGCCGAGGAACATAAGCGAGCCTTGAAAGGCATCGGTGTACATAACGCCTTTCATACCGCCCATGACGACGTAGAGGGCGACGACCGCGACGAAAAAGAGCAGAGCTACCTCATAGTTGATCTTGAGCGTCTGCGAAACGAATTGAACGCCGCCGATAATTACCGAGCCCGCATACAACGGCATCGCAACGAAGATGAGCACGCCGCCGCCGATTTGGAGGAATTTTGAATTGTACCGCTTCCCGAGGAGCTCGGGAAACGTATGGGCGTCGAGATTATGCCCCATCTTGCGGGTCTTTCGCCCGAAAAAGACGAAGGCGATAAATATTCCGACGAAAATATTCAGGAACGTGAGCCAGATAATCCCCATGCCATAGACGGCCGCTGCGCCGCCGAAACCGACGATCGCGGACGTCGAGATAAAAGTCGCCCCGTACGACAGGGCCATGACGACGGGATGTATCTTGCGACCGGCCAGAAGATAGTCCGTCGAGTTTTTCGTCGAGCGAAAACCCGCGAAGCCGAGAATCCCCGTAATGACGAGGTATACGATTACAATAATCGAAAGCACTAGCAGGTTCATGACTCCCCTCCCTCGTTAATGGAGGGATCGTTCCGCTCCCATTCAGCCTCTTCCTTGATTTCCGCGGGTACGTCCTCTCTTGGTTTGTTCCAGTTACAAATCCCGTAGACGACGCATACCGCGACCGAAAGGAGCGTTAGGGCATAGCCCAAAAACACCCACACGTCGCCGAATCCAAACATACTCACTCCTTTCCGCGCGAGGCGCCTTTAGTCCGCGCGCGATACAGTCCCCCGGCGAGAACCGAGAAAAAAAATTCCCATTCTTCAAGATACGCCGACTTGCACAGGGTCGGACGCTTGGTGGCGATGACGTTCGCGGCAAAGTCATTGCGCGTCTTAACCAGCAGCCATTTTAAAAGCTGCATCACGCGTTCCCCCTCAAACCTCATTTCGGATACATCGCACCCCTCGTAGAGCCGCGAGAAATATAAGTCGAACGCGACCTGAACGCGCCGCTTAATCTCGCCATGCTCAACCGCGGAAGCCTTCACTAAAAAAGGGATAATCTCGGGCCGCGCGAGGTAGAAATCGACCGCTACGGACGCGATTTCCCTCGTGCGCTCGACAGGGTCGGACGAAAGTTCGCTGGTCCCGCGACGCGATACGATGCTTGCGAACATGGACTCATAGGAATATTCGAGCGCGAACTGAAAGAGGTCTTCCTTGGAATCGATATACTCGTATAGCCCGCCTTTCGATATTCCGGCGCGGCGCACGATGGCGTCAAGGCTCGTCTTTTCGTAGCCCGACAGGGAAAATTCCTCAAGCGTCGCGTCGACTATCCGCTGACGTTTCGCCTCGCTGAGGTTGAAAAACGTTTCTTTCATGTGATTCTCGCAAAACCGACTAATCAGTCGGTTTTTTATGATAACCCCGCCAAGAGGGGGCTGTCAACGATAAATTAGTTTTCTCTCGGGGGGAATTACGCGCGCTGATGGATTCTATCGGCGCGTTCACGAAAAAACAACGCGAAGAGGAGCGGTCGCCCGCGGGGGTGACGTCAGTTTTTCTTATTTGAGTAATACACTCCGGACGCGAGCACGATGAGACCGCAAATCAACAAGACCCAAGTCGTGCGATCGAATTTCATCCCGCCCTTACCGGTTAACTTTGAGAGCCCGGAAGCAAGTTTGTTGCCGACTAAATAGGTGCGCTGAATTCCCGCGCCAACCATGCCGCCGCCGATCGTCGTACCTATCATGCCAATAATTCTATTCATATTATTATCCTCCATAATTATAACTATATCACGTGTCGGTGCGTCACGCCAGAATGTTGTTGACGGCGATCTTTTGGATAAAGGCCTCTCTCATGAGTTCCTCCATCGTATAAAAACCGTTTTTTTCTCCGCGGAGCGAACGCGCGGCGAACAAGGCGCCGGCGCCAAACGCGCCCCGCGAAATAACGTCGTGCGTGATGCGAATGGTCTGATTCTGAAGGCCAAAGACAACTTCGTGCTTACCGACGATCCCGCCGACTCGAATCGAGTTTATATGCTCAACGGGGTCGAGCCCGAGCTTTTCCGCGATTTTTAAGGCCGATCCTGATTTGCCTTTTTTATCCCGAAAGTGCTCCTCGATAACCTCTATGTCCGCGTTCGGCACGATTTGTTGAAGGATCTGAGAGGCGACGAGAAGAAAATTGATGCCGAGGGTAATATTGGCCGAATACAAAACGGCCGTTTTCTCGGAAAGCCCCCGGAGAAAATCGATTTCGGGCTTTTCATAATGAGAGATGGCCGAGACGATATGGATGCCCTCGTCGGCGGCCGCCGCGTACTCATACACGCCTTGCGTGCTAGAAAAATCAATAATCACGTCGACGGGATTCATTTTAAAGAAGTCGTCGCTTTCCTTTACCTCGTCCATACAAAAGAAATAGCCCTGGCGGTTATGGGGATATCCCAGAAAGTCGCTCGCGTATTCATGATTGCTCTGGCACGTTTTTCTCACTACCCAGGAAAGATTGCAATCAGGGTCCTTAATAATCTCCTCGGCAACGAGCCGGCCGGTTCTGCCAAATCCGAATAATCCTACTTTCAAATAGTACCCTCCTTAATTCTTAGGCCTTAAAACATACGTTGAGACGCAGTATGTGTCAAGAAAAGAAAAAAAAAGGGAAAAAATGTCAAAAATCTGGTATACTTCATGTATCAGGAGCGATTACTGCATGGATTTTCCGGGCGGAATGGCTATTCCGGGCGGGGAAACGTATAAAAAACGCCCGTTCCCAACGATACAAGAGCGAAATCGCACCATTGAGAGGATCCTGACGGTCATCCGCGAGCGGAGATCATTTCTCCTCCTCGGTCACATATTGCCCGATGAAGACTGTATCGCCTCCCTCGTGACCATGGCGCTTTTGCTGGGCAAATTCGGAAAAGACGTCGTTATCTATCTTTCCAATCCCATTCCAAACCAACTTTCCTATCTCTCCAATATTTGCGACTATAATGCCATCAACCTCGTCATAGGGAATGAACCCCTGCTTCACGACTACGAAGTTGTCTGCGTCCTCGATACTCCAAAGCCCGACATGATTTCCCTCAGGCCCGAGATGGCGGCGCTTCTGAAAGAGGAGCGTTTCATCGGGGGAAAACCGATCCCGATTATCGAGTTTGACCACCATCTTTCCGCCGACGCGGAGTACTCCGGCACGGAAGGGTATCGCTTCGTGCATTACGCCACGAGCACCTGCGAATTATTGGCCCTCTTTTGCCATAAACTGGAACGAAGGAAAGATCTTCTCGCGCAGTATGAAATAAAAAATCTTTTCTCGCGAAACATTGTCCTTTCCCTTCTTACGGGGATGATCGGAGACACGAAAAACGGCCTCACGCTGAAGAACGCGCGGGATATGTTTTTCTATAAATTTTTCACGAAGCGCTTTTCCTCGATTCTAGAGGCCTCTCTTCGAAAAAACACTCAGAATTATGCCTCAACTCAGGATATTTTCACGTCAATTCAACTCCTTACCGTCGTCGAAAAAGATATCTACCATGAACTCCTTTCGCGGGCGCGCTACTCCGGCAGAATAGGATCCGTCGCCCTTACCGAGGAAGAGTCGATGAGCTTTCTCGCACAAACCGAATATAATATTTTCGTCAAGGCGATCAAGACGGTGACGGATAACCTCGCCGAAAAATCAGGCGTCATCGGCATGACGGCCTATTTTGACCCGCCCGAGATATCCGATCTTGTCCAGTTTCGCATACGAACCGCGCGCGATATCGGGGGCATAGACCTTCGGACGATTCTTACCGACTTCTCAATCTCGGACGGCGGCGGCCACCCCGGCGCCATCGGCTTTCGCGTGCCAAAAGCCGCAATAGGCGATAGCGCGAAATTCGTATCCCGCATCCTCAAGAGGCTCGAAGAGCTGTGAGTACGGCGAAAACGGATTATCGGCGGCTCATGGACGGGGAGATCGATCGTATATGGGGAGATGATCGAGCGCGAATTCCCGAGCGAATCCCCACGCTCCTCCTCCATTCCTGCTGCGGCCCCTGCAGTACTGCCGTTATCGAGGAACTCGCGCCCTGGTTCAAGGTTACCGTTTTTTATTACAACCCAAATATCGATACGGCCGAGGAATACGACCGTCGAGCCGCCGAACAGCGGCGCGTTCTCTCCCTGATGGCCGTCCCGAATCCCATCGGCTATCTCGACGAGGGCCACGTGAGCGAGGACTTTCTCGCCGAAGCGAGCGCGCTCGCGCACGAACCGGAAGGCGGGGCGCGCTGTTCGGTCTGTTTCCGCGTCAGGCTCGAGAGGACGGCCGTTCGCGCGAAAGAACTCGCCTTCGACTGGTGTAGTACGACGCTGACCGTAAGTCCCCACAAGGACGCCCCAAGAATCAACGCGATCGGATCGGCCGTCGCGGACCGCGTCGGGGTCAAATGGCTCCCTTCCGATTTCAAGAAACGGGACGGATACGGCCGCTCGATCGAGCTCAGTCGAAAATTCGACCTTTATCGCCAAGACTACTGCGGCTGTCTTTGGTCACGGCTTTCGCGTCCCGACTGACCAAGGCTCCCTTTTCATGCTACAATGGATCCATGGCGGATTTCGTACACCTTCACGTTCACACCGACTATTCCCTTCTTGACGGGGCGTCCTCGTGCAAGAGGATGGTCGCGCGCGCCAAGGAGCTCGGGCAAAGCGCACTCGCGATCACGGACCACGGTAACATGTTCGGTGCCCTCAAGTTTTATCGCGAATGCGTCGCGGAGGGAATACGGCCGATTATCGGAAGCGAGTTTTACGTCGCGCCGGGAAACAGGGCCGAGCGCGGCGGCTCCGAGCACACCACTAAATACTACCACCTCATCCTCCTCGCGAAAAACGAGGAGGGCTACCAGAACCTCAAAATACTCTCGTCTCGGTCATATACGGAAGGAATGTACTATAAACCCCGTATCGACGAGGAGCTCATCCGCGCGCATTCGAAGGGCCTCATTTGCCTGTCCGCCTGCCTCGCGGGCCAAATACCGGCCCTTTTAATGGACGGGAAAATCGCCGAAGCAGAGTCCGTCGCGCGCGCGTATCGCGGCATATTCGGCGAGGGAAACTACTACATAGAGCTCCAGGACCACGGTATTCGAGAGCAACGCGAAGTCGCGCCGAAACTGATCGCCCTCGCGCGCAGGCTCGGCATACCGATGGTCGTGACGAACGACGCGCACTACTGCGAAAAAAAGGATTACGTCGCGCAGGACATACTCCTGTGCATCGGAACGAAACGGACGCGAAACGAACCGGGACGCATGCGCTTCGAGGGCTCTGAGTTTTACCTCAAGGACGCCAGTGAGATGGCGCGCCTCTTTCCGGAGTATCCCGAGGCCCTTTCCAACACGGTTCGCATCGCCGCGATGTGCGACCTCGTCATTCCCCAGCCGGGGCCGTTGCTTCCGGTGTACGAAATTCCCCCGGACTTCGACACGAAGGAAAACTACATACGTCACCTCGTGTACGAAGGGCTCGCCCGGCGATACCCGGAGATAACGAGCGAAATACGCGAGCGCGCCGACTACGAACTCGCCGTCATCGTCAAGATGGACTTCGTCGGCTACTTCCTCATCGTTTGGGACTTTATCGACTGGGCCAAAGCGCACGGAATACCGGTCGGCCCGGGTCGCGGCTCGGGCGCGGGATCAATCGTCGCCTACGCCATGCGCATCACCGACATCGATCCCCTCCGCTACAAACTCCTCTTCGAGCGGTTTCTCAATCCGGAGCGAATCTCCATGCCGGACTTCGATGTCGACTTCTGCTTCGAGCGCCGGCAAGAAGTTATCGAGTACGTCCGCCAAAAGTACGGCGACGACCGCGTGGGCCAAATCATAACCTTCGGAACGCTGAAGCCGAAAGCCGCGATCAAAGATGTCGCGCGCGTGCTTGATATTCCCCTCCAAGACGTGAACATGATCACCAAGCTCGTCCCGGAGGATATCAAGGCGCATCTCAAGGACGCCTTCGAGCCTAACCCGAAGTTCCAGGGATCGGGCCAGCTCGCCTCCCTCCGCGAAGATCCCCGCTACAAGGAACTCTTCGACATCGCCCTCGCGCTCGAGGGCACGAACCGCAACACGAGCCTCCACGCGGCGGGCATCGTCATCGGGAAAACCTCGCTCACCGATTACGTTCCACTCTATAAAGACTCAAAGACAGGAAAGGTCGCGACGCAATTCACGATGGACCTCATCGAGGATTGCGGGCTCGTCAAGATGGACTTCCTCGGACTCAAGACGCTCACGCTCATCACCCACACCGAGGAGCTGATTCGCAGGCGCGGCGGAGAACTTTCGTCGTTCTCGATCGAGTCGATCAGCGACACGGACGGTGCGACGTTCCGCATGCTCGGGGAAGGCAAGAGCGCGGCGGTCTTTCAGTTTGAGAGTCAGGGCATGCAAAACATCCTCAAGCGCGCCAAGCCCGACAAGATGGAAGATCTCATCGCGCTGAACGCCCTGTATCGGCCGGGACCAATGGCGTATATCGACCAGTTCATCGAGTCTAAATTCGACCCGTCGAAAATCGCGTACCCCGACCCCTGCCTCAAGGACATTCTTGAGGAAACCTACGGCGTCATCGTCTACCAGGAACAGGTCATGCAGGTCGCCCAGCGAATCGCGGGCTACTCGCTCGGTCAAGCAGACCTCCTGAGGCGCGCGATGGGAAAGAAAAAACAAGAGGTCATGGAAAAGGAAAAAGTGACCTTCATCGAGGGCGCCGTAAAAAGCGGATTTACCGCCAACGACGCCGGCCGCGTCTTCGATATCCTTATCCCCTTCGCGGGCTACGGTTTCAATAAAAGCCATGCGGCCGCCTACTCCGTCGTCGCATATCAGACGGCCTGGCTCAAGGCGAACTTCCCTGCCGAGTTTATCGCGGCCAACCTCACGAATGAAATCGCATCGGTCGACAAGCTCCCGGAATATATCGCCGAGGGACGAAAGATGGGGATTCCCATCGAGCCCCCCGACGTCAACCGCTCGGGCTCGTACTTCACCGTCGTCGACGGGCGCATCGTGTACGGACTGCTCGGTATCAAGGGACTCGGAGAGCAAGCCGCCGAAATGATCGTCACGGATCGGGAGCAAAACGGCGCGTACGCGGACTTCATGAGCTTCCTCGACCGCGTGGATCTCAAGACGGTCAACAAGAAAGCGATCGAGGTATTGATTCAAACCGGAAGCTTTGACTTGCTCGGCGCGAATCGTCCGACACTCTTGGCGAACCTCGAACGCGCGGTTGAGTACGCGGCGCACCGGAAGGAAGCGACGAGATTCGGCCAAGCGAGCCTCTTTGAGGACTCAGGCGAGCGGGAATTCACCGAGTTTTCGTTCGAAGAGCTCCCTGACTGGCCGAAGGCGGAAAAACTCCGAACGGAGAAAGAGCTCCTCGGCTTCTACATCTCCGGCCATCCACTCGACGATTATCGCAAGGCATTCGAGCGGGCTTCGACATTCGACGTCCGCTTTCCCGAGCGCGCGCAAAAAGATAAGCTTTACACGATCGTCGGCATGATACGAACCGTTCGTCCCTATCAAACGAAGGCCGGCAAATGGATGGGCTTTGGCGCGTTTGAGGATTTCAACGGTTCGCTTGACCTCACGTTTTTCCCGAGCGTGTGGGAGAAGGTTCGCGATAAGGCGCTCCCCGACACGGTATGGGGAATCGTGGGTAAAATCGACCTTTCGCGCGACACGCCCGGGTTTCTCGTCGAAAGCCTCATAGACCCGAACGAGTTGCAGGCTAAGTCGATCCGCGAGATACACATCCGGATCGACTCGACGCTGTCAACCGAGGGAAAACTTACGCCCTTGCGCGATTTTCTATTTGAATCTTCCGGGTCTTGTTCAGTATATTTTCATATGGAGTTTTCGTCCCGACCGTTTACCGTTAGGGCCGCCAACCAACTACAGGTTTCCTCAAGCGACGAGTTTTTGGAACGCGTGCTCGAGTTCCCGGGCGTAACCCAAGCTTGGAAAGAATAGGAAGGTTTCATGCTTCAGTCTTTTTTTTATACCGTCGGATCGCTCATCTCGCTGTACTCCCTTTTGTGCCTCGTAAGAATAGTATTGACCTGGCTTCCAGACGCGAACTATAGCCCCGTCGGACGGCTTCTTTCGTCCGCGTGCGACCCGTTCCTCAATTGGTTCCGGAGATTCACCTTTGCCAGAACCACCACCATGGACTTCACCCCCATTCTCGCGCTGGGGTTTCTCTCGCTCGCGTCGCGCGTGTTCATGACGCTCGGCGCGACGGGAAAAGTGACGATCGGGGCGATTCTCGCCGGCGTCCTCGCCATTCTCTGGTCGTTCTTATCGTTCATACTCAATATCCTCATACTGCTGTTGATCATCAGGCTCATCTACGAATTGGCGAACCCCTTCGGCTTTTCCCAGTTTCGCTCCATACTCGACCGCTTCCTGAATCCGGCCATTTCCCGGGTCACCGGCTTTCTGTTCCGGCGACAGGTCATTTCCTACCGAGTATCCATTATTCTTACGATCGTAGTCCTCGTCATAGCGCGCGTCGCGCTCGATTACGGCGTCGACTCACTCTCGCGGATACTGGAAAGCATCCCCATCTAAATGAGACTCGGCGAGATCGCCGTTCCCGCGACGCGCATCCGCGGGGTCGGCCCCGCGACGGCAAAGCCGCTCGCCTCTCTCGGCATTCTCACCGTTGGCGACGTGCTCTCTTGGTGGCCCCGCGATTGGGAAGACCGAACGGTGCGCCTTCCCCTCTCTGCCTTCGAAGCGCATGCGAAAATCAGCGCGCTCGCTACCGTCGTCGGAAGCGAGTGGTTCGGCTTTGGACGAATGAAAACGCTCAAACTCATCGTGCGCGACGACGAAGAGACGGTAGCGGAGCTCGTCTGCTTCAACCGTCCGTTCCTCGAGCGGCAGTTTCCGGAAGGCTCGCGCATTTCCGTGTACGGCTCCTTCCGTCGCGCGTACGGCTCCATCCAGTCGTCGGCGTTCGAGATCGAGCTCGCGGACGACTCTGCGGGCAAGGTTCTTCCAGTCTATCCCCTGTGTGCGGGCATCTCGCAGGCGCAAATGCGAAAGATCGCGTCAAACGCGATCGACGAATACTGCCGGGGCATCGAATCGGAACTTCCCGAATCGGTTAGGCTCGCCCATAAAATCCCTGAGAAGGGCGACATCGTGAAAATGATGCACCGCCCGGAAAACCTCGCCGAGGCGCAAAGGGCGCGCGAGGCGCTTATCTTTGAGGAACTGTTTCTCTTTGAATACGCGATCGGCGCCCGGTCACTCGCAAGGCGGGGCCGGCTCCCGGCAATCACGGAACCCGAGGCGGCGAATAGCGCGCGCACGGCAGACGAGCCGCTGACGCCGCTTCAGATGAGGTTAATCGAGCGCCTTCCGTTCAAGCTCACGGACGACCAAATTTCCACGCTCGCCGAGATCAACGGAGACATACGCGGGCCCCATGCCATGGCGCGCCTCCTTCAGGGCGACGTCGGTTCGGGAAAGACGCTCGTCGCGTTTCTCGCGGCTCTTGCCGTGGTGGAGGCGGGAGGCCAGGTCGCGCTGCTCGCGCCGACGGAGCTTCTCGCGCGTCAGCACGCGGAAAACGCCGCGCGGCTTCTTGACCCGATCGGCGTCAGACTCGCCTTCCTGACCGGCAACGTCAAGGCCGCGGGACGCGCGCGGCTCATCGCCGAGCTTTCGTCAGGCGGGATCGACATCGTCATAGGCACGCACGCGCTTTTTTCCTCGGGCGTTTCGTACAAAAAACTCGCGCTCGCGATTATCGACGAGCAGCACCGCTTCGGCGTATTGCAACGCTCGGCCATACAGGAAAAGGGAATCGGCGACAACCCGGCGGGCAAGCCTCCCCATCTTCTCATGATGAGCGCGACGCCCATTCCGCGGACGCTTGCGCTGTCCGTTTTCGGGGACCTTGACGTATCGTTCATTCGAACCATGCCGCCGGGAAGAAAGCCGGTCAAGACGCATCTTTCGCGCACGGGAAACGAGGATAAGGTATATGAGTACGTCAGGCGCGAGCTCGAGGCGGGCCATCAAGCCTACTTCGTCTATCCGATAATCGGCGAGGAAGACGAGTCGTATCGCGAGGGATTCCCCTCCGACGGGCCCTCGCTTAAGTCCGCGACGGATATGGCCGAGCGTCTCGCGACCTCAGTGTTTCCCGATCACGCGTGCGCGCTCATCCATTCGCGGGTCGAGGAAGGCGAACAAAGAAAAATAATGGAAGGATTCCGAACGGGGTCCATACGAGTACTCGTCGCGACGAGCGTCGTCGAGGTCGGCGTCGACGTGGCGAACGCGACCTGCATGGTGATCGAGCACGCCGAACGCTTCGGCCTTTCGGCCCTGCACCAGCTACGGGGGCGCGTCGGACGAGGCGACGCGCAGTCTTACTGCTTTCTCGTGTACTCAGGCAACCTTACCGAAGAAGGCAAAGCCCGTCTTCGCGTGATGCACGAAACGACCGACGGGTTCGCTCTCGCCGAGGAAGACTTGCGCATCCGTGGGCCCGGGGAAATCACCGGCCTCCGGCAGTCAGGTTACGCGAGCTTCGTCATCGCGGATCCCATCCGCGACCGCGACGCCCTTGAGAGGGCGCGCCAAGCCGCGTTCGAGTTGCTCGAACAGACGCGCTAAGCCTTCTCGCCAGCTTTCCCCGCGCAAGCCAAGCTCGCCGCGCATTCGATGCTTGCGCCGACGAAATCCCGAAAGAGCGGATGGGGACGATTCGGCCTCGAGGCGAATTCGGGATGGAACTGCACGCCCACAAACCAGCGCTTCGACGAATTTTCCACGATTTCGACGAGATTGCGCTCGGGGTTCCTTCCGGAAAGAAGCATCTCTGAACGGGAAAAATTCTCGAGATACACGTTGTTAAACTCGTACCGGTGGCGATGGCGCTCCTGAATGTCGTGGACGCGATACGCCTTCTCCGCGAGGGAACCTTCCGTAATAAGGCATCTGCACACGCCGAGGCGCAGCGTGCCGCCGAGCTTGACGCCCTGCTGATCGGGCATGAGGTCGATGACGGGATGCTCCGTCGATTGGTTAAACTCGGTCGAGTCTGCGTTCGCGAGTGAGAGAACGTTTCTCGCGAACTCGATGACAGCAATTTGCATGCCGAGGCATATTCCGAAATACGGCACGTCGTTCTCGCGGGCGTACTTTGCCGCGCGTATCATCCCCGCCGTTCCCCGGTCGCCGAATCCTCCCGGGACGACTATGCCCGTCGCGCATCCAAGCAAGGACGCGGCAGCGGCATCGTCGACGATCCGTTCGGAGTCGATCCATTCGATCTTAACGCGCGCGTTATGGAATATGCCGCCCGCCGTCAGCGCCTCGGCGACGCTCAAGTACGCGTCGTGAAGCTCGACGTACTTTCCCACGAGCGCAATCGTCACGTCCCGTTCGGGATGGTAATACCGATGGACCATCGCCTTCCAGTCCGCGAGGTCGGGCTTGCCGCACCCGATATTCAGCAGCTTGCAAATCGTGTCGCCGAGGCCCTCGCCCTCGAGCATGAGCGGAACTTCGTAAATCGACTTCGCGCTGAGGTTTTCCACAATTGCGTCCTGCGTTACGTTGCAAAAGAGACCGAGTTTTTCCCTAATCGATTTCGTAAGCGGCTTCTCGCTCCGGCACATAATGATGTCGGGCTGAATTCCGAAACCAAGCAATTCTTTGACGCTATGCTGCATCGGTTTCGTCTTCAGCTCACCGCATTCTTTCAAATATGGAAGAAGGCCAAGGTGAATAAAAGCACAGGAGTCCCTGCCGACCGTATACTTTATTTGCCGAATCGCCTCGACGAACGGCAGCGATTCGATATCGCCGACGGTTCCGCCTACCTCGGTAATGATAACGTCGACGTCCGTCTCGCGCGCGGCTTCCAGTATTCGGTTTTTTATCTCGTCGGTAACGTGCGGGACGACCTGTACGGTGTTTCCGCTGTAGCCGCCGGCGCGCTCTCGGTCGAGTATCGCCTGATACACCTTTCCCGCCGTCGTGTTGTTAAACCGGCGAAGCGCGACGTCGGTGAACCGCTCGTAATGGCCGAGATCCAGATCCGTCTCTCCGCCGTCCTCGGTCACGAAGACCTCCCCGTGCTGGTAGGGGTTCATCGTGCCCGGATCGATATTAAGGTAGGGGTCGAACTTCTGATTCATGACCCGCACGCCCCTGCTTTTCAGCAATAATCCTATCGAAGCCGCCGCGATTCCCTTGCCGAGTGAGGAAACGACGCCTCCCGTAATGAATATGAATTTAGTCTTCATCTTTCCCGCCCCTTTGCCCGAGTCCCTGTAACAAAAAAAAATGGGAGTCCTGGCGCGTTGCCGGACTCCCATAGCCTTTTACGGGTTTCACTTCTCGAATACTACCGCAAAAAGGCGGTAATCGCAAGATCCTACCGGAGCTCTTCTCCGACCGACCACTCGGGATAGGCGCTCATCCCGTGTTCGGAGATGTCGAGGCCCATCTTTTCTTCCTCGGCGCTTACCCGCAACCCAACCGTCTTCTTTATAAGAAGGAAGAGGATGGTCGTCGTAACGACGGTCCAAAGGCCGAACGATCCTACACCAAGAGCCTGAACGCCGAGCTGCTTGAGCCCGCCGCCGTAAAAGAGCCCGACTCCATCCTTCGCGAAAAGGCCCACGGCGAGGGTTCCCCACACGCCGTTGAGAAGGTGGACGGAAACGGCGCCGACGGGATCGTCGATATGCAATACCTTATCGACGAATTCGATGCCGAACACAATAAGGAAGCCGGAAACCACGCCGATGCCGAGCGCGCCATAGAAGGTAACGTTCGCGCATCCCGCGGTTATCGCCACAAGACCGGCGAGGGCGCCGTTGAGGGTCATCGAAACGTCCGGTTTTCCGTAACGGAACCAGGTCACGAACATGGTCACGCAGGCCGCGATGGCGGCGGCGAGGTTCGTGGTCATCGCGATGTAGCCGATCTGGTCGTTCGCGGCGACGGTGGAACCGGGGTTAAACCCGAACCAGCCGATCCACAGAAGAAACACTCCCGCCGCGCCGAGGGGAAGGTTGTGACCGGGGATGGCGTTCGCCTTCCCGTTCGGCTCGTACTTCCCGATACGCGGACCGAGGATGGTGGCGCCGACGAGGGCCGCCCAACCGCCGACGGAGTGTACGACGGTGGAACCCGCGAAATCGATGAAACCGAGAGAACTCAGCCAGCCGCCGCCCCATGCCCAGTGACCGCTAATCGGGTAGATCACGAGACTGATGACGAAGCTGTAGATCACGTACGCCCGGAACTGAGTCCGTTCGGCCATCGCTCCCGAAACGATAGTAGCCGCGGTTGCAGCGAACACCGTCTGAAAGATGATGAAAACCGATGGGGTCAACGAGTCGAAAATCGAAAGACCCAGGGTTTCCGGCCTGAAAAAACCGCTCAAGCCCATAAAGCCACCCGCGGTAGCGCCGAACATGAGTCCGAAACCGACCACATAATACGCCACGGACCCGATGGAAAAGTCCATCAAGTTCTTCATGATAATGTTCGCGGAGTTTTTCGCCCGGGTAAAACCCGTCTCGACGAGGGCGAAACCCAACTGCATGGCGAACACGAGGATCGCCGCTACAAGAACCCAGACCATGTCTATCTTCTTAATAAGCTCAGCTAATTCCATAAACGCTCCTTTGTCCACCGCGAATAAAAAAAAAGGGATTGCATGCCGGATACCTCAATATCCCGAGCACCAATCCCCATTGATGGTGAACCTCATGTTTTCTACAAGGCCGTTTCGCCCGTTTCCCCCGTCCTGATGCGCACGGCGTTTTCCACGTCGTACACGAACACCTTACCGTCGCCGTGATTGCCGGTGGCAATCTGCTTGCAAAGTTCGTCGACGAGCTTCTTCATCTTCCCGTCCGCGACCACCGTCTCGACCTTGAGCTTCGGCAGCAAATTAACCGTGTATTCGGTTCCGCGGTAGATATGAGTAATCCCCTTCTGGTTTCCGAATCCCATGATGTTCGTGACCATCATGCCAGACGCTCCGGAATCGTTGAGGATGTTTTTCACAACCTCGAGCTTCTCCGGGCGAATCACGATCTCCAGTTTCTTCATGTTCACCTCCATAATTCAAAACGTAAGTGAATTCTCGATAACCATTTTTGCCGCATCGATCAGCTTAAGTCCCCGATCCATGCTTGACTTTTGCAGGAACCGATGCGCCTGCGACTCAGTCATCTGAAAACGGTCCATCATGATTTCCTTTGCCTTGAGAATCTGCAGTTTCTCCTCGGCGGGGCGATCATGAGGCCGGGACTTCCCGATAGGGGCCCCTCCCTGGACGGCGGCGTTCTGCGCGGCGTTTCGCTCGACAAGCTGCACGGCTTGCAATAGATCGAGCGTTGCGACGGGGTACGGCACGGTAATCAGGTCGTTCCGCTCAACGAGATCGCGTTGATGCGGAAGAAGAACCGTAACCATCGCCAGTCGCCCTTCAAGTATCCCCATTAGGCCTTCCGCGGTCATGTCGGGAAACTGAAATCCCGAAACGACCACGAGGCTCGTGCAATAGTCCGCGACTCGGGCCACTTCGCCCGCGGTTTTGCACGTATACTCGATCGAGTATCCATGCCGCCCGAGAACGGCGGTCGCCCAGTTGGCGAGCAGGGGGTTAGAAAAGGCAACGATTACGCTCTTCATGTCAATATTTCGTCAAGCAGGTTTCCAGCTCCCAAGGCGTGACCCTTGTGCGATACTCGTCCCACTCACGCTCCTTTGCTTCGATAAATAGCTCATACACGTGTGTACCAAGGACTTCGCGCGCGAGCGGGTCGGCCTTCATGCACGCAAGCGCCTCTTCGAGGCTTCCGGGAAGACTCGCGATCCCCGCGGCGGCGCGCTCATCTTCAGTCATCTTGAAAATATTCCGATCAAGGGGCTGAGGCGGCACGAGTCCGCGCTCGATCCCGTCGAGTCCAGCCGCGAGAATTATCGCAAACGAAAGGTACGGATTGCAAGTAGGATCGGGACATCGAAGCTCGATTCGCGTCGATTTTCCGCGCGCGGCGGGTATTCGCACGAGCGGGCTTCTGTTCGCCGGCGACCATGCGATATACACCGGAGCTTCATACCCGGGAACGAGCCGCTTATACGAGTTTACCGTCGGATTCGTAATTGCCGCCATTCCCCGCATGTGCTCAAGTATCCCCGCGACAAACGAGCGCGCGACGGAGCTCAAGCCGATTTCGTCCTTTTCGTCGCAGAAGGCGTTTTTGCCGTCCTTCATGAGCGACATGTTCGTGTGCATGCCGGAACCGTTAACCCCGACGATTGGCTTTGCCATGAAGGTCGCGTGCAGACCGTGCCGTTGGGCGATCGTCTTGACCGCGAACTTAAAGGTCATTACGCGGTCGGCGGTAACGAGGGCATCGTCGAAGCGAAAGTCAATCTCATGTTGTCCGGGCGCGACTTCATGGTGCGACGCCTCGATTTCGAAGCCCATTTGCTCAAGGGCAAGAACCATCTCGCGACGGGCGTTTTCGCCCATATCGGTCGGGCCGAGATCAAAATATCCCGCGTCGTCATGGGTCTCCATGGTCGGATTTCCCCCGTCGTCAAGGCGGAACAGGAAAAACTCAAGTTCGGGACCCACGTTAAACGTATACCCCATCTTCTTGGCGCGCTCGAGTTGCCGCGCAAGAATCCGGCGCGGGGAGCCTTCGAACGCGGCGCCGTCGGGAGTGAATATGTCGCAGATAAAACGCGCAACCTTGCCCTGTTGCGGCCTCCACGGAAGGATCGTGAAACTATCGAGATCAGGGCGCAGATACATATCGGATTCTTCTATCCGCACGAATCCTTCCATTGAAGATCCGTCAATCATGCATTTGTCGTCCAGACACTTGTCGAGTTGGCTCGGCGTTATCGCGACGTTTTTCAGAAGACCGAACATGTCGGTAAACTGAAGCCGAATGAACTTGACGTCATTCTCCTTGACCAACTTTGCGATATCTGCCTTTGACAGTATGCCCATACCTACCTCCTCGTAACTGCGGACATAAAAAAAGACGTTCCTGCGCATACCGCAGAAACGTCTTTGTTTTCTTGCCTCGATAGTGATATCCTACTGGGTAATGCGCTGAAGGTCAAGCATATTTATACATAAAAGTGGTTTTTATTGCATATTTATTATCTTTTTTTACAGTTTACGAGATGGACTCATAAAAAGCACTATTCGCGGCCTCATCAAGACCCGTTATACGTTTCCACACAAGCCGAAGCGTTTCATCGGAAGGAAGTACCATGTCGGGAACAAATACCGGTCTCATACCGGCAGATGACGCCGCGCGAAGCCCGGCCTCACTATCCTCGAAAACGGCGATTCGGTCAGGAGAACTCCGCGACAACCGCTTCATAGCGAGCAAAAAGATATCGGGAGCGGGCTTTCCGCGTTCAACTTCGCAGCCAAAGGCGTATGCGTCAAAATAGGGCGACAGCTGAGCCCGCTCGATCATCCATCGGGCATGACGCTCGCTCGTTGACGTCGCAAGCGCGATTGGCACGCCCTGTTCGCGTAAAAATCGCAGAAGCTCGCGGATCCCGGGCTTTTCCGGCGGGCCATCGGACGCCATGCGCTCCATCATCCATGTTCCGGCTTGTTCTTTGAACTCATCGTAGGGGAATGATTCGCCGATCGCACCGAGCACTATCTCGCGGGTATCTCGCTCGTTCCGTCCAACGCAGGATATAAAGAGGGAATCTTTCATTTCGTAGCCAGCGGCAGAAGATACCGCTCGCCACGCTTCGCAGCAGAGCCGTTCGGTATCAAAAAGAAGCCCGTCCATGTCAAATATCGCCGCGTCTATCATGCGGCGAAGTATACAACGGACGGGCTTTTTCAATCCAGTCGGAGTCGGTCTATCCCGCCCCGGCTTAGGCTACGTAAGATTCCAGTCGGCTCATGCGCGCGGGGTTCTGCAACCGGCGGATGGCCTTCTTTTCTATCTGTCTTATACGCTCTTTCGTCAGGCTATAGCGATCGCCGATTTCTTTCAGCGACATGGCTTTTAACCCGCCAAGGCCGAACCGAAGCCGGATAACCGACGCTTCCTTTTCGGTGAGCGTCGCCAGAACCTCGTCGATGTCGTCTCTGAGTGCCGACGCGATCGTAAAGTCCTCAGGCTGATCATAGCGGCTATCCTCCACGAAATCCCCGATGGACGAACTCTCGCGATCGGCCGATACCGGCGCGTCAAGCGAAACCATATCCCTCGATATTGCGAGAATGTCGCGAACGTGATCCGGTTTCATGTCGAGGAGTCCCGCTATTTCCTTCAGCTCGGCCTCTTCGCTCTTGCCGCCCATGATCATCTTCTTGGCCTTCTCGATCTGCACGAGTTCGTTGGCCCTATTCAGGGGCAGGCGGATCATGCGCGACTTTTCGCAAATTGCCTTAAGTATCGCCTGTCGAATCCACCATACGGCATACGATATAAAGTGATAGCCCTTGGTCGCGTCGAAGCGCTCAACGGCGTTAAGCAAACCTATATTTCCCTCGCTGATGAGGTCCATGAGGGGAAGACCCTGGTTTTGATACTTCTTCGCGACATTAACCACGAAGCGAAGGTTGGCGCGAACCATCCGGTCTTTTGCGTCCTTATCTCCGGCTACCGCGGCCATGGCGAGAGAGTATTCTTCTTCTCGACCAAGCAGGGCGACTTCATTTATCTCACGAAGATACGTGGAAAGGATGTTGTCTTCGCCAAGAGTTCGTCGAACGGTTGAATTTTTCATAGTGTCCCTCCACAGTAGATATTGGTTATTACTAGCAAGAATCATGCCAAGTTAGTTGCATTACAGTGTAGTATCGAGAAAAATGCTTAATTTATTACTATATATAGATTTAAGTTTGTATTTCTTATCATCGAAATGACTTAACGTGAGGTCTCTTTCGTATTTCAAACGTCGTTTCGAGTAGTTTTGACACAGCGCCCTACCTGAGAGCAAATAGTGCATCAATTTGATACATATCGAAAAAGCTCTTCGACTTGACCCCAGCCATGCTTTATTCGTATATTTTGGTGCAACGAGGAGGATTTTCGATGAAAGTGAAACCATTGGCAGACCGCGTTCTGGTTAAAACCGACAAGCTTGAGGCAAAAACCGCGGGGGGAATTATCATCCCCGATACCGCGCAGGAAAAGACCCAGACCGCAATAGTAGTCGCCGTCGGTGACGATAAAGAAAAGATCAAGGTGTCTGCCGGGCAGAAGGTTATGTTCGAAAAATACGCGGGTACCCCGGTAAAGATCGACGGAGACGACTGTCTCGTCCTCAAGGCCGGCGATATCATCGCGGTAATAGAGTAAACGACAGAGAGCGCCTTTCTGCGTAGTCCCCTACTCCCGCCTCCCGGGATAGGGGCTTTTTTTTACTTTTCTTGTTCGAGTTCCATTAACAGCGCGCGCGCGCGATGATTCGTCGCGTCAAGCTCCAAGGCATAGCCAAGCACGCTCTCCGCGCGTTCGTACGAACGCGAGCGGATAAGAAGGCGGGCGAGACGAAGGTGTAGCCGGCTTTGGTCGGATAGATCGAGGGCCAGAGCGGCAGCGGTCGAAAGGTCCTCGATGGCGCGCGGAATGTCCCCGGAGCGCTCTCGCACGGCGGCGATATTCGCAAGGGAGACCCATGCGTCCCTGCCGTCCCGCGCGCCCGCCTCAAAGCGCTCGAGGGCCTTCTCATGGTTTCCCCCCATCGCTTCCTCGAGTCCATAATAAAACTCAAGACCGCCGTTCGCGAGCCCCCTATTGATCGAGAACGCCGTCGAAAACTCGTTTTGGGACGAAAAATACCACACCGCGTACTCGCCCACGAAAGGATCGTCGGGAAATCGTTCGAGAAGTTTCCACATCTCGGCGGTTGACCGCGAACGGTCAGGATCGAGCGCCGAAAGCAGACGCGCTCGCTCGATAAGAAAACGAGCGTCGAGAGCATGCGCATCGCCTGAACATGCCGAATCAAGAAGGCCCTGAGCCCGTTCTATAGAATAACGCGGAGGAAGCAGGGCCTCGCGGGCGTCCTCGCTGAGAAAGTCGCGCGAAATGAGATATTCGGATACGGGATCGCGCTGAGAGCGTACCGGATCGTTCGCGCGTCCTTCCGCGTCCCGGATGACGGCCATTCGCGCGAAGCGCGCGACCGCCGGGTAGTATTTCGGAAAGCGATTCAAACACGATTCAATCGCGCGAATGGACTCATTTTGGCCGTCGGTTGTTCCGTCGTCGAGAACGACCGACAGGTTGAACCAGGCGACGGGAGAGCGCTCGGGGAAAAGCTGGGTAGATTCACCCCAGTCGGCCGTCGCGTTCGGCCTGTCGCCGATGCGCCAAGCCGCGTCCGCGCGTAACTCAAGATCCGCGGCAGACGGCACATAGCCGTCGCGCATAAGCACCCGAAGCGCGTCGGGGAAAAGGCCCGCGTCATACCGCACGAGCGACGCGAGATAGTAATCCCTTTCGCTCGGAGACGCG
>CAYSEA010000004.1:0-23934 GCA_964429975.1 uncultured Treponema sp. | reverse complement strand
ATCGCTCGCTTCAGCGATGAGCTTTCGCGCGTATTCGCACGCAACGCCCATCTCTCCCCGCTCGGCCGATAGGGCGATTGCGTTCCTCAGGAAAAGGGGAATACCGGTCGATTCATACGCGACATCGAGGCATTGCGTTTCAAGGAGGGTTACGTCGTTTGACTTTGCTGCGTGCGCGAGACACACATGGGCGGCAAGCGCCGAAAATCGGCTCGAGAGCAGCGGTCGCGCGATTCGCGCGGCTTCGTCGAGAAGTCCTGCTTCCGCGAGCGAGTCCGCCAATACCGCGGCAAGCGAGTCCGACGCGGGACTTTTTACGAGAGCTTTTCGAAGCGTATCGATGGATTGTCGCGTAAGCCCAAGAGCCCGCTCGCGCTTGACTATTGAAAGCCATTGGCCCGATCCGGCCGCGCCCTTTCGAAGCGAAAGAAGCGCCTGTGCGGCTTTACGGGTTTCGCCCGAGGCAATGAGCTCGTCGGCTCGGGCGAGCGCGCGGTACCATGCGTCGGACGAAGACTCACCCGCGCGCGATACGACGAAAAGCGCGGCGGAAACGGCGATAACAAGAAAAACGACAACGAGGCTCAGAGCCAGCGGAGACAGGCGAAACGCGAAGCCTCCCTCTTTTTTCAAAGCGCCCGTGACCCCTCGTTTTTCTTTCTTATGCTGTCCAAAACCGCGTTGACGAAACGATACGAATCATCCGTGCCGAATTCCTTGCAGATGTCGACGGCTTCGTCAATGATGATCGATGGATGCACATCGCGCTGATACAACAGTGAGTACGCGCTCATCCGCAGTATGGCAAGATCAACTTTATTAAGTCGGTCAAAATCCCAATTAGTCAGATTCTCGGAGATATTTCGGTCGATCTCTTCCATGTGCTCGATTGCGCCGGCGATAATGAGCCGAGGGAAGGCAATGCCCTCCTCGCCTAACCGCACGCGCTTCTCGTCCTCGACCCAATCAAACGCGAGAAGATCCTCGAGGGATTTTCGCGAAACGTCCCAGGCATACAGTGCCTGGAACGCTATTATTCTGCCTTTTCTGCGTCCCGCCATCTCATTACCAGGCGAGAATTTTATCCAGTTCAGCGTCGTTTTTCGTGAACTGGAAATTCTCCGGTTTTCGGAGTTCGTTAATAAGTTGCTGGAGGGCATTGCTGATCGCGGCGTTTTGCACTTGGTTCATCATATTGCCACGAATATACTCATACACGGTCACGGTAGTGCCGGGTTTCACGATATCGCTGAGCTCAAGTATTTTTGCGGGAAACTTTTGCTGCACGACAAAGCACTGAAAGTCAGTGGCCGTCTCGGTCACGTCGGAAACCTCTCCTTCGGACATCGCAAAAATCTTGAGAAGCGCTTCCATCGGTATGCCGAGCTGCTTTGAGGCTGAGGCATTCTTGTTTACGAAAAGCTCACCGGCCTGATAGCCAGAGTTTGCGGCTTGTGAGCGGACCTTGATCTCGCTCGACGACGCGGGCTTATCCTTGAGCTGCTTATGCAGTTCCTTCAACTTCGCCTCAGCCTGAGTCGCGTTGTCTCCCTTCGGGACGACGATGAGGAAAAGCTTTGCCAGGTCTGTCTGCACGAAACTCTGCTTATTAAGCTCGTAGTTAGCGCGGATGTCCGCGTCGCTGGGAGCGGGAGCGCCCTGAATCTCGGCCTGCTTTTTCATCATGACGTACCGCTGAGCGATAAGCTGATTTCGCAAGAAGCCTTTGTATTCCGCGACGTTCATCCCATTTTGGGCGCGCATATAATCGTCGAGCGACATTCCTGACCGCTCTTTGACCATTTGAGCGAACTCAAGTTCGGTAACTTTCTTCCCAATCTGCTGGGAAATCATCTGAGCGAAGCTTTGATTGATCTCGGAATCCGGAATCTTGATTCCTTCTTTCTCGGCTGCCTGGACCACAAGCCGTTCATTGATAATCGTATCAAGAACCTTCTTCCGTTCGTCGACGGTCATGACTCGATTAAGTTCTTTCTGGTACGCTTCGACGCGTCCCTTAAGCTGCTTGAGGGTGATCGGCTCCGTTTTTTGCAACTTGATATTCACGATCGACTGCAGATCGCTTTGAGCCGCGAGAGCGCCAACCGACAAAACGAGAGAAACCACGCTAATTACGAAACGCTTCATGTCATACCTTCTTCGATACATCGCTGAATCTTATTGAATAAACAGTGTTGGAAACGGGAAGTTACTCCGTCGTCTTTTCCAAAACCGCGCGAATACGCCGCACGCCCGCGGAAGACGACTGTTCTTTCTGAATGCGGAAAACTCCCATCGTGCCGGTCCGATCGACGTGCGGGCCCCCGCATACTTCCTTGGAAAACCCGCCTATGGAGTAGACCTTCACGGTATCCTCGTATTTTTCGCCGAAAAGGGCCATCGCACCCGATTTCTTCGCCTCTTCGAGGGGCACTATCTCCATTACTACCGGAAGATCCGCGCGAATTTGCTCGTTAACGATATCCTCAACGCGCGTGATTTCGTCTTGCGTCATCGGTGCCGGATGGGTAAAGTCAAAACGCATGCGTTCGGCCGTGATATTCGAGCCCTTTTGCCCAACGTGATCGCCCAATACCATTCGAAGCGCCTTTTGCAAGAGGTGTGTGGCGGTATGATACGCCGTCGTTTCCTCCGAATGATCGGCGAGGCCACCCTTGAATATCTGCTCGCTTCCCGCGCGGGAAAGCTCCTGGTGCTTCTTGAAGGCTTCGTCGAATTCCTCGCGGTTAACGCTCAAGCCACCCTCGGCGGCAAGCTCCTCGGTTAACTCAATCGGAAAGCCGTAAGTATCATACAATTTGAAGGCAAGGCGACCGGACATGATTCGCTGCGGGTTTTTTATGATGTTCGGGAGCATTTTCTCAAACTCGGCCTCGCCTTTCTGAAGCGTAACGAGGAATTTCTCCTCCTCGGCCCTGAGCTCCGCGAGCACGAAATCCGCCCTCTCCCCGATCTCGGGATACGGTCCGCGATATTTCTCGATCGCGACTTCGGCGATCTTGCCGAGAAAGGACCCGTCTATCCCGAGCTTCTTGCCATGGCGAACGGCGCGGCGTATGAGCCGGCGGAGAACGTAACCAGCCCCGACGTTCGAGGGCGTTACCCCTTTTGGGTCTCCGAGTATAAAAGTCGCCGCGCGCGCGTGATCGCAAATTATGCGTATCGAAACGTCATCGGCCTCGTGCGCTCCGTATTTTTTGCCGCTTACGGCCTCGACGGCCGCGATAAACGGAATAAAAATTTCGGTCTCATAGACGGATTTTTTTCCGTTGAGCATGGCGACCGTACGCTCGATTCCCATGCCCGTATCGACGCATGTTCGCTCGAGCTTCTGGTACGTACCGTCTTTTTGCTTATTATACTGCATAAAGACGTCATTCCATATTTCAATGTACTTTCCGCAATGGCATCCCGGCCGGCAATCCGCGCCACACACTGGCTTTCCGGTATCGACGAACATCTCGGTATCCGGACCGCACGGACCGGTTTCGCCCGCGGGACCCCACCAGTTGTCAGAACGCGGAAGATAGTGAATGCGCTCCTTGGGAATCCCGAGGGAATTCCAGATCGCGGCCGACTCGTCATCGCGCGGAACGCCCTCTTCCCCGGCGAATACCGTAACGGATAGGGAATCAACCGGAAGCCCGAGATATTCCGGGCTGGTGAGAAATTCATAACTAAAGGTAATAGCCTCTTTTTTGAAATAGTCGCCGAGCGACCAATTGCCCAGCATCTCAAAACAGGTCAGGTGACTCGGGTCTCCGACCGCGTCAATGTCGCCGGTACGAATGCATTTTTGGTAGTTGGTCAGGCGTTTCCCCGCAGGATGCGGCTCACCCATTAAATAAGGAACGAGGGGATGCATGCCTGCGGTCGTAAAAAGGACCGTCGGGTCGTTTTCAGGAATCAGGGATTTTCCGGATATTTCAACGTGCGCCTTACTTTTAAAAAACGCGATATACTTTGCTCTGAGCTCGTTAGCGGTCATAGTTTATCCATAGTAGAATATGCTCGATACGTTTGTCAACGTAAGCCCCTCCGGCGCAGGGTAAAAAAAAACCGGTCCGGTGTTCACCGGGCCGGTCACATACCGTCAGGACGGCATTACTTCTTCGCGGGAGCCTTTTTGGCGGCGGGCTTCTTAGCCACGGCCTTCTTGGCGGCGGGTTTCTTCGCTACGGCCTTCTTCGCGGCGGGCTTCTTAGCCACGGCCTTCTTGGCGGCGGGTTTCTTTGCGACGGCCTTCTTCGCGGCGGGCTTCTTGGCCACGGCCTTCTTGGCGGCCGGCTTCTTGGCTACGGCTTTCTTGGCGGCGGGCTTCTTGGCTACGGCTTTCTTGGCGGCGGGCTTCTTGGCCACGGCCTTCTTGGCGGCCGGCTTCTTGGCTACGGTTTTCTTGGCTACGGTTTTCTTGGCGGCGGGCTTCTTGGCAGCCGGTTTCTTCGCGGCGGGCTTCTTGGCAGCCGGTTTCTTGGCTACCGCTTTCTTCGCGGCAGGTTTCTTCGCAGGCTTGTCAGCCTTGGCAACAGTCGCCAATTTCATGTCCATCTCTTCCATCATCCTTTTTCCTCCAGCAACAGCTTTCTTTGCTTTTCCGGCCTTGGCCGTTTTTTTACTTCCGGTGGCGCCTTTGTTTCCCTGTTTCCTGGTCGCCTTTCCGGCCGAAGTCGGACGGGAGGTCTTCGGAAGAAGCTCCCTACCTTCTTTTTCGGCATTTTCCAGCTCAACTTGAGCGATTGAGAGTAAAGCGATCGGCACGGAATACGATGAGCACGAAACGTAGTTAAGTCCGGACTCCATGCAGAACCTGATATTTTCGGGGCGGGCACCATGCTCGCCGCACAAACCGGTCGAAAGCCCTGGGCGGGCCGCTAAACCGCGCTCCACCGCCAACTCGATAAGCTCCCGCACGCGCGGGTCGAGAACGGCGAATGGATTGCCGTCGATGAGATCGTACATCGTGTAATCGGGCATAAACGAATTAAAGTCATCGCGCGAAAGGCCAAGGGTCGTCTGCGTGAGGTCGTTCGTGCCGAACGAGAAAAACTGCGCATACCGCGCGATCTCGCCGGCGCTCAGCGCGGCGGCCGGAAGCTCGATCATCGTACCGATTCGGTAGTCGATCTTTCGAGTGCCGATTGCCTTTCGTACGTCCTCCTCGATAGAGACGATACCCTGATAGGTATGACCTTCGATCTTTTTGCCGTATACGATTTGCTTTAACTCGCGGAAGTTCATGACGATCGGGACCATGATCTCGGGAAGGACCTGAACTTTTTCCTTCTGGAGGGCATAGGCCGCCTCGAAAATCGCGCGAACCTGCATTTCGTAAATCTCGGGGAACGAAATCGCGATGCGGCATCCGCGGTGCCCAAGCATGGGATTGATCTCTGCCTGAGCGGTGATCTTTTCCTGCACAAAAGCGCGCGTTAGTCCCTTTTCTCCCTTCGCGTCGAGGTATGCCATAAAGGCGTCAAGCTCCGCGGGGTTATGGGGAAGGAACTCGTGGAGAGGGGCGTCGAGAAGGCGGATAGTCACTTCGCGCCCGGCCATCGCCTTGAAAATGCCGTAGAAATCATCCGATTGCATCTTTTGCAGGCGCTTGAGAACTTTTTTTCTTTCCTCGACCGATTCGGAAAGGATCATCTCGCGGAACACGTTAATGCGCTTTTCGTTGAAGAACATGTGCTCGGTTCGGCATAGCCCGATTCCCTCGGCGCCAAACTGCAGGGCAAGCGCGGCGTCGCGCGGGCTGTCGGCGTTCGCGCGAACGTGGAAATCCTGGATGAACGATCGAGTCAGCTTGATGAAATCGAGAAGGCCCGACGTCTTCGGATCGGGTTCAATGAGCTTGGCGGAACCGAAATACACCGTTGACTCGCCGTAATAGGGAACGTTCAGCGTCACGTAGTCGCCCTCGTTGATCGTCACGCCGTCGAGAATCGCCTTCTTTCCGCGGATGATCATATCGGGCCTGACGAGGGAAATCTTTCCATACTGGCGCGCGACGACCGACGCGTGGGCCGAATACCCGCCCTCGTTCGACAGGACGCCCGTCGCGACCTCAATGCCCTTAACGTCGCCGGCATAAGTCGCGGGCATGATAAGGATGCATCTCGTATCCTCGCCGTTTTGCCGGGCGATTCTCTGGGCGTCGATAAGCGAGTCGGCGGTGAAATACACCCGACCGACCGCGGCTCCCGGAGCGCCGGCGATTCCGCCGGAAGACTTTTTCATCTCCTTGACGCTCATGATGTCAAGAACGGGATGCAATATCTCGTTTAAGAGACCGGGCTTAACCGTCTTAACCACGTATGAATCGGAGACGATCCTTCGCTTGTTGAGGTCGAGGAGTAGCTGGATGAGGGAAATGGTGCTCTTGGCCTCGACGGATTTTTGCTCGATGAGCCAGAGCTTGCCGTTTTCTATCGTGAACCGAACCTGGCGAATATCCTTGCTGTCGTCCTCGAGCATCCACGCGATCTGCTGAAGCTTCTTGAGAAAGGTCGGCGTGATCTTGTTGATGTCCTTTCCGACGGCGTTGATGTCGTCGAACTTTTCCTCGAAAAACTTGCCCTGCAGCTTCTTTTCGCCCGTGACGATGTCGCGGCTGAAGAACGAACCCGAGCAGGATTCCTTTCCGTAGTTGCCGTACACCATCGGCTGAACCAGAATCGCCGTATCGCTGTCGTTCTGCTCGTCAAGCGCGAGAAGCCGGCTGATGATCTTGAGCGAAAGCTCGAGCTGCGTTTCCGGCGTCTCGAAAAACTCGGCCGGCATGAAGTGCTCGTATTTTTCCATTATATCGTAACCGGTGCCCTCGATCTTACCGTTCTTCAGGCACGTCACGATCTCCGAAAGCGCGTGGTCGATGGCGGATTCCTCCACCTTTCTCGACTCGAGTTCCGCGCATTGCTTCAATATTGAAAGGATTCCCCGTAACAGGAACAGTACTTCGTGAGCGGCGAAATTCGCGCCGACCCATTTCTCGAATCCCGCGATGGTCTGCTTCGTGAGCCCAAAGTTATGCAGGGTCGGATAGTTCGCGATCGCGAGGTTCGGGGACATGACAAGCTTTACAAGAAGGGGATTATCCAGGTCGCCGAAGGATTTCCCAACCACCTCGCTGCATTTGCGGAGGTACGGCGCGACAAGCTCGCCGACGGGTTCGTCCTCAAGTGCCGACGCGAGATCGGCGTCGATAATAAAGCCGGGAAGGAGCGGCAGACCCAATTCCGCGAACTCATTCGCCTGGCGTCCGCGAATGCCGAGAAGCCCGCGGTCGATCTTCGGCGAAACGGTCTCTTTTTGGCTAAAAAAGTGTATCGATTTATCGTAATTCATGGCGACGCTCCTAGAAAAGGGTCATGACTGTGTCGGGCGATCCGCGAAGGAAGGCTTCGAACTGAGGGCTCGCGCCCTGGCGGAAGTACCGCGAGAGCTTGGCGAGATCCTGTATATCCTCACCCGATACGGCGAATTGGATGCAACTACCATGCTTGACCTTACCCCATTTGAAGAGGGTGTTAATGTCAACGATTCGTTCGCCGTCGTAATAGACGATAACCTGCAAGTTGGGATACTTCGCGTTAAAGCTTCTGATAATGCGCTTCCAAGCCTCGACGTTTCCGTTGTGAAAGAGCTCATTGGTGACGACGACGGAAACGAGACCCGACATTTTCGAGCGTCCGGGAACGGCGGGTGCGGCGGCGGGAGGAGGCGTTCGCATGGCAGACTCAGGAACGACAGCGGGCGCCGCAGCGACCGATTGGCGGTCTGCGGCGGCCGCGCGCGGGGTCCGCTGCATGCGGGGCTTCGCGGAAACGGCGCGTTTGACCGTGGGTTTCTTGGGGGGAACGAAAGCAAAAGGCCCGGGAACAAGCGATGACGGAGCCTTCGCGGCTTTACTTCCCTCGATAAGGGAAAAAAGGATGGAGATCGCGTCTCGCGCGTTCCGTTCCGCCACGATGCCGTCATTGGCCGTTCCGGCATACACGACGACGAGCTCATTTTTTCGGAAACCGGCGATTACCGCCGCGCTTTCGGGGTTTTTGGGATTAACGACGATAAATCCGAGATCGGGATGATGATACCCAACCACGAGATCGACGGCCTTCCAGCGCGAGACCTCGCGGGCGACGTTAGTCGCGTCGGACGTAACCGAGGAGACATTTCGCGCAACGGCGCGATATTTCCATTTTTCGACGAGCAACATGTTCACGGCGGCCTGAATCTCGTCTTCGTCGAAATTCTTCTCTGCGAGCATCCCGTTAATCTCGTCGGCGAGATTCTTCTTTGCGCCGCACGTATCGAGAAGCTCAAGAGTTCTCGTAATATGGCGTACGGAAGAATTAAAACCGCTTCGCGAAGCGAGCCGCGTATAGAAACTGGACGGTTCCACCATCATGTCCTCCTCATTTTCGCTTTAGTATATCCCATTGATGCGCGGAAACGAAAAAAAAACCCCCGAAACTCAGCAAAAGTCCTGTTTCCGGGGGTTTTTCAAAGCTAAATCATGCTGTACCTGTTAAATCTCTCTCATGCCTTTCCTGCCCCTGCTCGCGGTAGCACGACCGCGATTGCGGCTGTTGCGACCCGAGTCAACGACGCCCGCTTTCTTGGACTTCGTCGCGGCTCTGGCGGGAGCTTTCGCGCTCTTCGCGGGCGCGGCACTCCGCTTCACGGGAGCGGCAACCGCTACGGGAGCGGAAGGCGCATCGTTCAGCATATCGAGATAGGCTGCGCGAGCCGCAGGCTCACCGGCCGTAGGATCTCCGTCCTCGTTTGCGAACGTCTGCGCGATGTCGGCGCGCACCGTGGAACGGCGGCGGCTGAACGACGCGAAGGCCGCATCCTGGAATCCCTTGGAAACGCCATGGAGGAACTCGTTGAGAACGTTCGCCATTCCGTCGAGCGTGGCCTTCTTGCGCTTGATCGAGGTGATGTCGACGTCAAGAAGAAGTCCGGGCTGAAGGTGGAACGGGTTAATGATGTAGTCAAACTTCATGAACTCGGTGTCAAGGAACGAAAGGCGCTCTTCCATGACGCGGCGCTCGATCGGGTACTGATAGTCGTACATGTTCTTGAGCTTGTCGCGCATGATGATGAGTCTCTTGCGAATCTTGTCCTTCTCGAAGATGAAGGTTCTGTTCATCTTTTCGACTTCGGTCTCGACCGGCTTGATGAAGGAAATTTCGTCCCACACCTTGGCAATGTCCTCATAGAGGGGATCACCGGTCTTTTCCTTGATGTTCTTGCGAATCTTTCGCTTGTAGATCTTGGCAAGATCGTTGAAGTCGGTAACGCGGGTCAGGAACTTAGAATCCTCGTAACGAGTATTCAGGACGTCCCAGAGGTGCTCGACTTCGGTCTCGAACGAGCGGATCATAACTTCGTAGGCCTTGCGGTCTTCGTTGAGCTGCGCGTTGTCGTAGTACCGGAGGCGAATCGCGTATCTCTCGTCGGGAAGAACGGCGGCATTGGTGTCGTCGTACTCGCGAAGGATGAGCTCGCGCGCGTTCTTGAGGTTCTCGATGTACTGATAACCCATCTTGGAGGTATCGAGGATCGAGGTGAGCGAGTTGATCGCCGTGTTAAATCCGCGGTTGCGGATGTTTTCGGTATCGATGATCTTCTTGAGGTTCTCGCGGATGTTGAGCTGATCGAAGGTAGCAGGATCAATCTCGGCGCGGAGATTGTTGATGCGCTCCATCATCTCTTTGGCCATGATGTCGTAGCGGCGGCTCTTGACGTTATCGACGTCGTCGTCGGTGAGATCCTTAACCTTGCGCATCTTGGCGAAGATGATCTCTCCGTCGGAAAGCTCCTCGACTCCCTGGTCAATGCGCTCGTCCTTGAGTTTCTCGATATACTTGTCGATCTCGTCCATATAATGCTTGGCGATGAGATCCTTGATGAGATACTCGACGGTCGCCTGATACTGGAATATCGGGCTGATAAGCTCGGAATCGAGAATGTTAACCGAAAGCTTTACGTCGGTGACGGTCTTCGGCTTGTAGATGTTGTCCTTGAACGCGCACTTTACGATGGAATACGCGTTTTCGCCGCGCACGAAGGCGCCGACGTCGGTCTTCTGGCGAAGAAGGGAGTTCGTAAGGGTCTCGAGGTCGTTCACGCCGCGCTGGATATGACCCTGCAGGTGACCGTACATGTTGACCATCGATTTCTCGATTTCGCCGGTGTTGAACTTGTCGGCTCCGCCTACTTCGTCGAGGAGGGTTGCGATCTCCTTCGGAGTATAGCGGTTGAGGACCTTCATTTCCTCGCGATCCACGAACCCGCGAACCTTTTTAACCATTTCGTCTTCAGTCGTTACCATGTAACGATTGAACATGTTCTGGTAGTTCTGGTTAAAATAGTTATACAGCTTCTCTTTCACGCCACCCATGACGTCGAGGCGCTCGAGAACTTCCTTGGGAAGGCGCGCTTGCAGATGATGGAGAACCTTGTTTGTTTCCTCTTCGAGGAGTTGGTTTACTTCCTTCTGCTGATCACGGTAATCCTGGGCGAGCGAGTTTCTCGAACCGACCGCACTGGGTTTTTCCGGGTGGAATACGTTGGGGCTCCTGGGCAGATCAATGCTTCCCATACTGTTATCTCCTTACTGTAAATCAGTCTATTGCATACGTTATACGATCAATAACCTTATTATAATCATAGTCCTAATTATGTAAAGCATTTTTTTTTTTTTGTAAGGTGCAAAACCCCTTATAATGGTATAAACTAAGCAAGGAGAAAACAACATGAGAATACGAACTTTCTTAGGCACCATCATGCTTTTCCTCATGGTTATGGTACCCCTCTTCCCCGGGGAACGGACGATTCCTGTCGATATTTACATTCTCGTCGACAAATCCCTGTCCATGGCAGAGCCCGGTAAGTTCGAAAGCATGCATTCCTGGGTACGGGACCAACTCCTTGGGCAAATACTCATCGATGGCGACCGCATCACGGTGTATCAATTTTATGGAAGAACCGACACGCTCCTTTCTCGAACGATCGAGTCGGACGACGATCGAACGGCGGTTACCAAGGCGATCGACGGCATTAAGCCTGACGGCCAATACACGGATATCGGCCTTGCGCTCGACACCCTGAAGCGCGACCTCGGTACACGACCCCCAACCGAGCGCTATACCGTGCTGTTCCTCCTCACTGATCTCAAACAAGAGGCCCCGTGGACTTCGCGGTATGCGGGATCTCCCGAAACCTTCGAAAGCCCCTATATCGCCTCCGCGCGCGTGATTCAACACGACGCTTGGTACGAAATCACCCTCGATATGGATATTCAGGATCGCGTCGTGATGACAAGCAAGGAACTCTATTCATCAATACAGGAAACGCGCGGTTCCGCGCACGATATTGGCGAAAATGGAGAAATGTCCGAGCTGGACGGTAACGCGCCGACGGAAGTCGCGCTCGACGGCACAAATTCCGGAACCGCCGAGGAATCCCCCCTACCCCAGTACCTCGTTCCCGTGGTACTATCGCTCATCGGCCTTGCCGCCGTCGTAGGTGTCGCGATGACCATTCGCTCCCGACGCGAACGGAACGAGGACAAACGGAAACACGCGTAACAGGGGTATTCGCATTTTGCATTACACGAACCGACATAACTTCCGGGCACGCGCATGAAACGCGTCTTCGCGCTTGCCTTTACGCTCGTACTCGTCGTCCTATTCGTCTGGTTACTCGCCAACAGAACGGTTTTTTCCGCTGCGCACACAACGAGAAAAACCGCGCGAACGATCGTGCCGTCCGAAACGGGCACCCCGCGAGGGGATAATCCCGGACTTACGGACGCGGCCTCGTACGACGAATCTCGCGCGCAACCCCTCATCATGCTTGAAAACGACGAAGTTTTTCTTCAAGCCGTGGCGGTTGACCTCAATAGGGACGGCGCAATCGACCAAGTCTGCGCGGTGAAGCACATGACCGAACCAAACGTATTTCTCGTTCCCGGCGTGCAAAACCCGATTACCGGCGAGTATTCCCGCCTTACCTCGCTAAAAACCGGAGTTACCCAAGCGAGAACCCTTCTTTTATACGTCGCGGACGTCATCGGCGACCGCACGAACTGTATCGTCTTTTCCGGAATGACGGCGGACAACATGCAATCTCTCGCGGTCTTTCAGCCCGTTCCGGAGCGCGACGGAAAGACGTCCCTCGCGGTCATTGCCGACCTTCGCTCGGACGGACCGATTAACGTCAGGGAAGTTCCCCGTTCGGACGCCTATAATCTTGGCGTGACCGGCGGGGACAGTTATCCCATTATCACCTATAATTCCGATCCCGATGCCCCGGACACCCTCGATCAAATCGAGCGCGTATACCGCTGGGACCGTCAGCTTAAGCGCTATGAGCAAACCTCCGAGGCGCGCATTCCGGGAAAAAAACTGGAAAGCCGCATCGTGCAGCAACTGCAAGGCGGAAACGTCGAGGCCTTTGAAACATACCTAACCGGATTGTGGTATATCCAGAACACTACGGGGACCATGGGACCGCGCTATATCTATTTCGACACGCCGATGAAGGAAATAGTCTTCCATAATAACATCACGGAAGAAGTATTTATCCGGGAAGCGGGATCGCCCCGAAGATACGGCGCCTATCTTACGACCAGAAACCGCTCTATTTCGAGCATCAGGCGCCTCATCGACCTGGAATTGACGGGAATCGACGAAATACGGGTCAGAATCCTTGAAGACGTGCGGCTCAAGATCGGCGTCGCGTCGGACTGGGACGGCGTGTACCGAAAAATGTCGAACAACGCAGTTCAGCAGCGCGACGCGACGCGCCTCGACGCGGTAAAAAAGGCAATCGGCGCGTCCGAAGAGCCATGGACGACGACCGACGGAAGAGGCCTTACCCTGCTTTCCACGACGTATTCCTCGGGCTTGACGGGAACGATAGAGACTGGGGCATACGCCCTGCTTACGGTTGCCGGCGAGCCCGTACTGCAGTTTCGCCTTGCGGGCAGGGATACAACAAACAGATTTTTTAAAGTTGCGGTTGAAACGGAGCAGAACTCAGGGGCGGAAGAACAGAAACTGACGCTTACCGAAGTTACCGTTTCCATGGCCGGAACGAATCTCGCGGGAAGTCAACCGATCGTCGTTTCAAGAAAGCTCACGGCCGCGAAGGTCACTCGGTAACCAGGTAGCTTTCGAATCCGGCGTTTTTCAGGCGAGGCCCGGCGGTTCTGCCCGCGTCTTCCGGAACGAGCACCGTATGATAGCGCGTGCCGCTCGGGCGCACGACCTCGCGAATCACTGGCACGAAGCCGCGTTGCTTGAGCCGTTCGACCAATTCGTCCGCATATTCGCGATTCTTGAAAAAACCGACTTGCTGCCACGGGCCCGAACCGGCCGCCACACCTGACGCACCAGATCCTTCCGATGACGCTGACGAAGATTGTGTGGTCGCTTTCTGGTCAGATGCTTTCTGATCGGTCGTTTTTACCGACGGCGCTTCGGCCTTGAGGGCCTCGGCGAGGCCCGAGCTTCCCGCGCGGGCGAAGGCGGCAACCCCCTCCTCGTTTCGGTTCATCAGATACCAAAAGGACGACGGCCCGACCGTAGCCTCTCCCCGTGCGCAGGCGGCCTCGAAAGACTGGGGCCAGGCAGAAAGCAGCTTTGAGCGCGCGGCATCGTCGCCGTCCGACCACCACAGGGTAAAAAGCAGGGCCGGCGCGTGGTCGGCGCAGGCGGGATTCGACGCGAACGAGCGGATGAGGGAAAGCGCCTCGCGCCGATTCCCGGCGCCAAGCTGAATCCACGCCGAATAGACCCGCGCCCGAAGCGTCGTCGGCTCGTCGAACGAGGATTGCAGCACCGTGCGAACGATCGAGTCGGCAGCGACCGGGTCATTGAGCGCGAGCGCGCAGCGGGCGGCGTCCAAAAGAAGGGAATCGTCACGGGAGGGAAGCGCTGAAGCGGCGGCCGTGTAGCGCTCGAGCGCCGCGGCGGCGTTACCGCTTCGCTCCTCGAGCGAGGCGACGGTTTTCAAAATAAAAATACGATCAGTTGGGGACGTAAGCGACAAAAGCGCCGCATCGAACGCCGCGATAACGGACGCATGGTCGCTTTTGGCAAGCGCGCTTCGCGCGAGTTCGCGTGCTTTCGACGACGGCGGAACCTGAGATTGGGCGAAGGCGATCGCGGGGAAACTCGACGCGAGCGCCGCGGTCAGCGTCAAAGCACAGAGAAGCCGACGCGCCATCAATCGATTCCGTATTCCCGGGAGGCGTCATCGTCCCGATTACCCGCGCCGGCCTTACGGGACGCGGCCTTATGGGTCGCGGCCTTACGAGACGCCGAAGAAGCCTTTCGCGACGCGCTAGAATCCGCGCCCTTGCGTGATGCGGCCGCGGCCTTTTCCATCGCGCGACGCTCGCGCGCGGAACGCTGTTGATTCTTGCGGCGATGTGACCCCAAAAGAATGGGAATGACGCTCACGACGCCGGCGGCATAGGCGAACAAAAGGCTAATGGCTATGGGAACGTCGGAAAAGGTGCGAAAAACGACGGAAACGTCGCAACGGTTTTCGAGATTAAAGCCGAGAAACAGCGCCACTAAAACGATAAACGCAAGGAACGTAACAAGCCTGAAGGGCATCGAAAAGCCTCCGTCAGCAAAAATCGCGACTCGCCGAGAAAAGACGGCGCGATGGAATCACGATCAGGGCATACTCCCCGCTCAGGTTATTTTCGCACGGAACGTACGTCCGTGCAAGCCGGTCAGGCGGACGTTTGCGAAGGAGCCGATCAGCGCGGGGTCTCCCTTGCCCGAAAGTACGACCATCTCGCCGAGCTCGGTGTGACCGAAGAGTTCGTCCGCATCGTTTCGCGAAACGGACTCGAAGAGAACGAGCGCGTCGGTGCCGACGCGAGCGCGCATCCGATCGGCGGCGAGGCGATGCTGCAGCTTGATGACGCGATCAAGCCGTTCTTTCTTTACTTCGTCGGGAACGCGGTTCGGCAAAGCAAAGGCGGCCGTTCCCTCGCGCGGGTTGTAGTGATACATAAAGGCCGAGTCAAAGCCGACCTCTTCGATGAGCGAGAGAACGTCGAGCGTGTCTTCTTCGGTCTCGCCGGGAAACCCGACGAGGATGTCGGTGGAAATGGCGACGCCGGGAATGCGCGCGCGAACGCGCGAAACCAAGTCAAGATAAGACTCTCGCGTGTAACGCCGGTTCATCGCCGAAAGGATCCGGTTCGAGCCGTGTTGTACGGGAAGATGAATGAGGCGGCACATAGCAGGCTCGCGCGCGATCGCGTCGATGAGATCGTCCGAGAGGTCTTTCGGATGACTCGACATAAACCGAACCCAGCGAATAACACCGCATTCCTCGATCTTGCGCGCGATGAGCGTAACGAGCCGGGGAAAATCGATCGTCTCGCCGTCGGAAGACAGCCATCGATATGAGTTGACATTCTGGCCGAGCAAGGTAATTTCCCGCACGCCGCGGTCAGCGAGCGCGTCGAGCTCGCGAAGGATGCTCTCGACGTCGCGCGAAATCTCGCGGCCGCGCACGTAGGGCACGATGCAATACGTGCAAAAGTTGTTGCAGCCGTTCATGATCGGCACGTAAGCCTGAAACGCGCCCTCGTCGTAGGAAATATCCGAGAACCGATACGAGGCCGTCTCGCCCGCGTCGAAATCGGCCGCGAAGTCGCAGCCCGTCTCGATCGAGGCGAATATGCCCTCGAAGAGCGAGCGTTCGAACATTCCGACGACGAAATCGACCGCGGGAAACGCGGCGCGAAACTTCTCGTGCAACCGCTCGGCCATGCAACCCATGACAAGAAGCTTGAAGGCTCGATTTCTCTTGAGGGCGGCGTAATGGGCGATGCGCCCCGCGACGCGCGTCTCGGCGGTGATGCGCACCGAGCACGTATTGAGCATAACGAGATCCGCGAGGTTCGGGTCGTCCGCGCGCGTCCAGCCGCGCGAAAGAAGCAGGGCCGAGACGGAAGAGGACTCGGCTTGGTTCATCTGACAGCCATATGACTCGATCGCGAAGGTCATGGGAAACGCGGCTCCCGCGCGGACGCGCTCACGCCCGATTCGGCGTACGCGAAGGCGTTATGATTATGGATGCTCTCGAAGTTCTCCGCCTCGACGCTGAACCAGGGAAAGGCTCCGAGTCGGGGAACGGCGAGGATGACGTCGCGCGCGAGGTCTTCGACGAATTTCGGATTATCATACGCGGCCTCGGTAACGTACTTCTCGTCCTCGCGCTTGAGAAGCGAATAGACGGCGCTCGACGCGCTTTCCTCGACGAGCGAAATGAGGTCTTCGAGCCAGAAGAAAGGGCCAAGCTCGAGCTTGACGGTGACGACGCCGCGCTGATTGTGCGCGCCGTACGCGCTGATCGCCTTCGAGCAGGGGCAGACGGTCTGAACCGGCACGGCGACGGACACGTAAAACAGTTTTTCCCCGCCCTCGCCGACGGAACCCTCATAGGAGCACTCGTAGGACATGAGCGAGGCTTGACCCGATACCGGGGCGGTCTTCTCGACGAAATAGGGAAACCGCATCTCGCCAAAGGCCCGCGCGGCCTCGAGGGAAACGCGAATCTCTTCGAGCATGCCGAGAAAATGGGGCATCGAGAGGCGCTCGCGATGCTGGTGAAACACCTCGATGAAACGACTCATGTGCGTGCCCTTAAAATGATGGGGCAGGTTAACAAAAAGATTGACCGTCGCCGTGGTTTGCTGGACCTTATGGTCGCGGTCGAGAACGCGTATCGGATAGCGAAGATCCTTGATTCCGACCTTTTGAAGGGGGATGTCGCGATCGTCGCGCTCGTTTTGGACGTCTATCAAGGGAAGTACGCCTCCTTAATCGCCGATTCCGGAAAGGCGCTTCGCCGCGAGAAGGGTGTTTTCCATAAGCATGGCGATGGTCATGGGCCCGACGCCGCGAGGAACCGGGGTAATGAACGAGGCGACGGCGCACGCGGCCTCGAAGTCGACGTCGCCCACGAGGCGATAGCCTTTTTTCGCCGATGGGTCCTCGACGCGGTTTACCCCGACGTCTATGACGGCGGCGCCCGGCTTGATCATGTCGGCCGTTATGGCGCGCGGCTTTCCGATCGCGGCGATGAGGATGTCCGCCTGACGGGTGAACGAGGCGAGGTCCCTCGTGCCGGTATGGCACACAGTCACGGTCGCGTTGCAGTCGCGCCGCGAAAGCAGGATCGACAGGGGCTTGCCGACGATGTTGGAACGGCCGACGACGACCGCGTGGGCTCCTTTCGTAGCGATTCCCGCCTCGCGGAGCAGGACGAGCACGCCGTGCGGCGTACACGGAAGATAACAGGGCCGATCGAGAACCATATTGCCGACACTCACGGGATGAAAGCCGTCGACGTCCTTCGCCGGATCGATGGCCATGATGACCTTCGACTCGTCGATATGCGCCGGAAGGGGAAGCTGTACCAGTATTCCGTGAACGGCTGGATCCGCGTTCAGACGGGCGACGAGATCGAGGAGTTCTTTTTCCCCGGTCGACGCGGGAAGATGGATGCTCCGGTCTTTCATCCCCACTTCGGCGAGGGCTTTAGCCTTGCCGGTGACATACGAGACGGAAGCGGGATCGTCTCCGACGAGAACGACCGAAAGACAGGGCTCGATGCCCCGGGAACGAAGCGATCCGACCGATTCGGCGACCCTCGCGCGGACCGCTGCGGCGACGGAAAAGCCGTCAATGACGATTGCGCCCATGAGCACCTCTCGTAAATATTGAAGATTCCGCTCGTAACTTGAGGACGGGATACATTGTTGTAACACGTACCGGCATTGATAGACAATAGCCAAAAAAATGGAGTATAGTGTGCCAATGAAACGTTTGATCTACTGCGTTATTTTCGTTTTCGCATTCCTTACAACTATCACGGCCCAAACGGAACCGACCAAACTGCAGGCGACTGATCCCGGCGACGAATATCCGACCGACCCCGAGGATCGCGATAACTTAGGCTACGAACCTATTCGCAAGGGCGACCAATACATTCGCGTGGGAGTAGGAATCGAGGTACCGCTTTTCAATATCGGACCCGATGGCGTCGAAACCGACACGAACATGAATCTCGGCGGAACGGGAATCATCGGGTATTCCCGTTTTATCACGTCGCGCATTTCCCTCGGCGGCGAACTCGCGTTCGCGTTCAACTCGACGCTCGGCGAAAACATGTATCTCGCGCTTCCCCTGACCTTCAAGGGAACTTACGAGTTCGTGGTCAGGGACTTTCGCGTGCCGTGCTCGCTCTCGATCGGAGGCGCGCTGCACAGCTATCGCTCCCGCTACTTCTTCGGCCCCATCGTCAAGCCCGAAGTCGGCGTATACTATCAATACTCGCCCGAATGGTCGTTCGGCCTCGCGACCGCTTGGAACATCTTGCCGCAATGGTACGACAATAGCGACGAAAACCGCGTCGGTAACATGCTCGACATAACCATGGGCCTCAGGTACCATTTCTGACGAAACGAACGATTAAGGAACGAATCATGAACAAGCACGCGCGAAAGATAGTCCTGCACTCGGCCATGCTTACGGCCGCGCTCATAAGCCTCATCGTCATGGCATCGTGCTCGAACGAGTCCATCTTCGCCTCCATTGAAAGCGAGATCAAGCTAAAAGACCCGTCGATCACGGGAACGGTGACGAACGTAGCGGAGTACGGCGGAAGCCTCTACGCGGCGAACGGCCGGCTCATGCGCAAGGTCGGAACCTCCCGAACGTGGGAACGCATGACGCTTCCTACCAACGTGTCTCGCTGCTCCGAGGTAGCCTCGAGCGGAGGCGCCCTCTTTGCCATCTGTCAGGACGCTAAGTGGGCATTCCTCTCGCTCCAGCGCTATGACGGCACGGACTGGACGCCCGTAGACGCGGGAGGAAAGGTGATCGGCATACGCAACGGAAGCGGCTATATCTACGCCTTCCGCGAGGATACGGCCGACTACTCGCAAGAGAATATCAACGCCACGTATTCGGTCTTGAGGATATCTGACGCGGGATCGATCACTAGTACAGTGGACGTAGACTCTTCGCGGCCGACGGCAGTCAGCGGCAACTACTTCTCGACGTCGACCACGGTATATAACGGCGGAAGCGCGATCGATCCGGGAACAGTCGGGCCGACCGCGGGCATTCGCGGCGTCGCAGCAAGCGGCGGGATACTCTACGCGCTGACAAACGGATACGTGTATCGTTATAACGGCGGCACGTGGATGCGGTTCGCCCACGACGTCGACACCCCGGTAACTGCCCTCGCCTGGCTCAAAAACGCGAGCAAGAACGTGCTTCTCGTCGCGGGCAACGAAGGATACGGAGAGGTAACCCTTAACGCATCCGACGAGCCGATCGCGTTTCAGTGGCCGGGATCCGAGGATAGTTCTTCCATATCGACGGAGGCGCGTAAAGAATACGTGACGAATCTCGAAGACTACAACACATCGATGATCTCCGTCATCTACGATACGAGCGTGATTCCAGCCGGAGACGAATACGCCCTCTATCTCGGAGTCGTCGACAAGGAATACGACGGCCTCTGGGGTTACTACCAAACGACGCAACCCGTCTGGAACCGCGAATAGGCGGAGAACCCGCGGAGTCGCCCGATGGATTTGTTTTCCGGGAAAGAAACGGGCGAACACCAACCCCTGGCCGCGCGCATGCGGCCCCGATCGCTTGACGAGTACGTCGGCCAGGACCACATCGTCGGTCCCGGCCGCCTCCTGAGGCGGGCGATACAGGCCGACCAACTCACGTCGGTCATTTTTTACGGGCCGCCGGGAACGGGCAAAACGACCCTCGCGCGCGTAATCGCGAATCACACCAAAAGCAACTTCGTCACGCTCAACGCCGTACTCGCGGGCGTGCAGCAGATACGCGACTCCATCAAGGCGGCGGAGGAACAGCGCTCGCTTTACGGCAGGAGAACGATCCTCTTCGTCGACGAGGTACACCGCTGGAACCGCGCCCAACAGGACGCGCTTTTGCCGTGGGTCGAGAACGGCACGATCATCCTCATCGGGGCGACGACCGAAAACCCCTTCTTCGAGGTGAACAAGGCGCTCGTAAGCCGGAGCCGCGTGTTCCAGCTCAAGGCGCTGACGGAAGACGACCTCCTGCGAGCGGCGCGCGCCGCGCTTTCGGACCGCGAACGCGGCTACGGCAGATGGCGCGTCACCTTCGTCCCCGGCGCGCTCGAGCATCTCGTCGCCACGGCGGCGGGCGACGCGAGAAGCCTCCTTAACGCCCTCGAGCTTGCCGTGGAAACCTCGTCTCCGGTGTGGCCGCCCGAGGACGGCACGGCGATCGAGATCGACACCGAGACGGCAGAGCAGAGCATCCAGCAAAAAGTGGTGCTCTACGACCGCGACGGCGACTACCATTACGACGTCATCAGCGCCTTCATCAAATCCCTGCGCGGGAGCGACCCGGACGCCGCCTTCTACTGGCTCGCCCGGATGATCGCCGCGGGCGAGGATCCGGGATTCATCTTCCGGCGGATGCTCATCTCGGCGTGCGAGGACGTCGGGCTCGCCGATCCCGCCGCCGTGTCCGTGGTGGAATCCTGCGCGTCGGCCTTCGACCGCGTCGGCCTTCCCGAGGGGCGCTACCACCTCGCACACGCCGCCCTCTATCTCGCCACCGCGCCGAAGTCAAATAGCTCCCTCGCCTTTTTCGACGCGCTCGCCTCGGTCGAGAAAGAAGACGCAGAAGTGCCGAACCATCTGCGCGACGGAAACCGCGACGCCGAGGGCTTCGGGCACGGCGACGGCTACCTCTACCCGCATTCGTACCGCGACCATTGGGCCGCCCAGCAATACCTCCCTGACGAACTCGTCGGACGGGCGTTTTATACGCCGTCGACGCAAGGGTACGAGGGACGGATTCGCGGAGACATTCTGACGAAACGGGAACTGCAAATAGCGGCCATACTCGAGGAAGGCCTCGAGCGCCCCGGCGAGCATCTGACCTTCAGCCCCGGAGGCTCGCGGCGCGACTCATGGACAAAGCGGCTCGATTCGGGACGTTCATCTTCGCTCCTCCGCGTGCGCGAAGAGCTGACCGAGCGCGCGAGTATCCTTCGCCATCACCGCGTCCTCGTTTACGGAGCCGATGACGGCCTACTCGTGTGGGAATCGGCGCGGCTCGCGCCCGAGGGGATGGTCGCGGGTCTTTGCAACAGCGACGCGGGGCGCTTGGCGCTCGAAAAATACGCCGAAAGCCTCGACGAGCTTGACCGGCCGAAGCTCGCGACCGCAGGCAGCGGCACAGCTTCGAGCGACGGCAAAGCTACAAGTGATGAAAAAACTTCAGGCGCAAACCCCTTCGGCGTCCCCTTCGACCGCATACTCGCGCGAGATCCCGCCTCCACGCAGGAAGGCCTCGTCGAGTGCGCGCGCGCCTTCGCGCCCTTCGCCGCCCCGCGCTGCCGCGCGGTTGTCTCATCGCGCGTTCCCTCGGGCGGCATGCGCCTTTCGAGCCTACTCGCGGGCGAACGGGCCGCAAACTGGGTGATCGCCGAGGCGGAAGCGGCCTTTTACGCCGACGATTCGAATCCCCTCTTTGCCTGGAACGGCGAAAGCCTTCGCGCGGCGCTTGCGTCGGCGGGGTTCTCCGCGACATGCGAAACGATTCGCGTCTCCGAGCCGCGAAGGCCCTCTCCGGGCGACGTCGGGCGCTGGCTCGACCCCGCCTCGGCCTACGGATCGGCGATAGCGCGGGCGGCGGGACCGGAGGGGTTAGCCGAATTCCGCCGCTCTCTCGAGGCGACGTTCGCGCGCGGGACGGTAACCTGGGCGTATGATATCGTGTTTTACGTCATTGAACTGTGATATACTTTGGAGAGACAAAAAGAAGGAGGATGACTTGAGAATCACCAAAAATGCCATCCGTTTTATCCTCGTTTCCGCGCTTGTAGCCGCGCTTTTCGCCTCGTGTGCGAGCGCGCCGTACGCGCAAAAGGAAGACGAGGTGCTCAAGCTGGTTACCCTCATCAACGAGGGTCGCGTCGGCGAGGTAGAGGGGCTGACGCCCGCTCCCTTCGTGCTCGACACGGAAACCCTGTATCTTGAAAGCGACGTTTCCACGTTCTGGAAAAACCTGAAAGAAGCCTCCTTCGCGATGAAGGAAGCCCGTTACGTCTCAGCCGAGCATGTCGGTCCCGAGTCCTGGAAGGTTTTCGCGGACACTTTCGACATGAAGAACTTTTTCGCCCGATACACGGGAAAGGACACGTCCGTCGTCACGCTTGAAACCGCCGACGGAACCTACCTTCTCCTGCTCGAGCGCGCGGTCAAGGGCTATCCCCGGGTCCGCGGCATGAAGGGGCCAATCCGATGACCGGCGCGCGCATGGCATCCGCGATAGCGATCGCGGCGATTCTCTCCGCGTTTCCCCTCACGGCGCAGAAGGCGAACGTCGTCTACGTCGAGGGTTCCTCCCGGGTCAAGTCGGCCGCGGGCAGTATCCGCTCGGCCGAGGTCGGCGGGACGCTCACCTACGGCGAGTCGATTCTGACCGGACGCGACGGTCTCGTCGAGCTGACGCTCGAAAACGGTAGCACGATCCGTGTCGCCGAGAACTCGGTGTTCTCGTATTCCTCCACGGGATCGGGAACGGACTCGACGCCGGTTCTCGCGACGACGGCGGGAAGTGTGCACTATAAGCTCAACAAGGCGCTCGGTCGCTCGCCGAGGATTCAGACGAACAGCATGGTAGCCGGCGTGCGCGGAACGGAGTTTACCGTCTTCGCGGGCCGTGACGGCTCGGTACTCCTGTCGGTCGACGAGGGTATCGTCGACGTCGCCTCGCAAGGCGCGACGGTCGAGCTCTTCAAGGACGAGGCCGTCGAAGTCGCTCCCGGAAAGGTCCCGGGCGCGAAGTTCAAGAAACTCGGCCGCTCGCTCGACTTCAGTTCCTGGAACAAGGGCAAAACCGACGACTTCCTCAAAGACCCCGTCGCCGCCCTCGCCGCCGTATCCTCCCAACTCAAAGGCTACCAAGCCGAACTCGCCGCCTTCAGAAAGCCGTACGATGACTCGACCAAGCGATGGAAGGAAATAACCGAGGAGTACAAGAAGATCGTAGCGTCGGGCGACGAGGAAGCTAAAAAGGCTTACCAACAATCGACCCTCTATCCCGCCCAGGACGAACGGCTCGTGCTCATACTCAACATCCGACACTACGCCCTCAATTATCTTTCCGTCCGGCGCTATGTCGTGTCGAACCTGTACATGGAGCTAAAGAGCCGCTACCCCCTCGCGCGTCCCGCGAACGTGGAAAAGTTCTTTGCCGACCACAAGGCCCTGCTCGCGCGCTATGAAGAAATCATTGTTCCCGAGTTAAGCGAAAACGACTATTGATGTGGGCCCGAACCGGGACCCGAAGGAGAAATAATATGAAAAGAAACCTGTTTATCGTAGCGATCATCCTGAGCGTTCTTGCCGTTATTACCTTTGCCGGCTGTGACGTAATTGAAGCGCAAGGATTGATGGAAGACTTCGTTGACGACGTCAATGCCGGCAACTGGTCAAGCTTGCAGCAGTATACGCACCCGCTTGCGGAGGATTATGGTGCCGGTGGAAGTGGCACCTATTGGTCTGATCTTTTTATCAGTTCCTATCGCCCTTTGGATCTTGGTGTTACAACAGATTCAGCCGCGACAGCGGAAGGAGCTGACGGATCGATATTTACCTTCGAACTCGATGACGACGACGGAGACATGAAGATTCGGGTTATTAGACGAAACGGATCACCAGTATTCGATTAACCGGAATCCTCCCCTCACCCATCCACGCACACCGTGCGGGATGGGGTACGGGGTTCTGCGGACTACCATAAAGCGAGGCGCGTACGGGATACGATGCGGGCGTAG
>CAYSEA010000003.1:105351-111023 GCA_964429975.1 uncultured Treponema sp. | reverse complement strand
GGTCGAGTTCCTTGCCGAGCCGGCGGTTGTCCCTCTTTTCGGCCTCCTCGAGGAGCTTGAGGTACGCGTCGAGCTCGCCGGGTTTTTTAAAGCCGTAGCCGTAGATGCGGGTGAGCATCGGTCGCTTTTCGTCGCCTCTCCAGTAAGCGCCCGCGATCTTGACGAGCTTGAAGGCCTGGGCGTTCAGTTCTTTCGTGGTCGCGACGTGGGGGCCGCGGCAGAGGTCGCGGAAGGAGCCCTGCTCGTACACCGAGATTGCTTCCCCTTCGGGGAGCTCGTCGATGAGCTCGAGCTTCATCGGCTGGTCGGCGAAAAGCTCTTTCGCTTCTTCCCGGCTGACCTCGCGGCGCGCGAACTCGCGGCCTTCGTTGATGATCTTTCGCATCGTCGACTCGATGGCGGGCAGGTCTTCGTCGGTGAGGGCCTTGGGAAGGGCCATGTCGTAGTAAAAGCCGTTGTCGATGGCCGGCCCGATGCCGAACTTCGTGCCGGGAAAGAGGAGGGTGACGGCCTCGGCCATCACGTGGGAAAGGGAATGCCTGACCATCTGCAGGCCCTCGTCGATTTTGTCGCTCATTGTACACCTCCGTACGAAAAAAAAATCCCCGGATCTCGCGTCGATGCCGAATCAGGGACGCGTCGGTCCTGAAAAGGCAAGGACGAAAGGTCCAGGGATTCTGGCTCTTCCGCGGTTCCACCCTGCTTCGGCTCGCCATGACGGCGGCCGCGCTCATCGTCCGTAACGGGGACAGTCGGCCCTGAAATACTCGGCCGTTCGCGCGTTGGTTCGCGAAACGACGTTCCTTCGGGCGGCTCGGGAGTGGTTTTCGTCCGGTCTTTCCGTTCGCGCGCTCTCAGTCTCGTCGCGCGATCCCTTTTACGGAGGTGATCCGGCTACTCGTCTCCTTCAAAGCCTCTAAAAGGAAGATACTCCCGTGAAAAGGTGGTGTCAAGGGGCGCGTATCGTCGCCGAGAGGCAATGATGCTGCGGATACCGTAGTACGCGAAATTTGCGCGCCGGATGAGAACGCGCTACACTTGGCGCAAGGTATTTATCAAGGAGGCCTGTATGGCTGATTGCGAATGTCTTCCGAAGTGTCCCTTCTTTCACGACAAAATGGCGGGCCGGCCGGCGACGGCGCAGCTCATGAAAAACCAGTTCTGTCTGGGCGACAGCTCCGGTTGCGCTCGGCATCAGGTGTTTCTCGCGGCGGGGAGCCAGAACGTGCCGGGAGATCTTTTTCCGTCGCAAACGGAACGCGTGTCCGGAATCGTGAACGCCGCGAAGGCACCTTAAGCGGGGGCTCGGGCGCGAAAGGCGTTTCTCAAGTTTTTGAACGCGAATCCTCGGAGAATTCCCGAATCGTGGTATCATGGTGAACGCTTGAAGGAGACTTATAATGAAGCATCGTTTCGTCGTTCGCGCGCGCGTTCTGGTGGCTCTCTGCGCGCTCACCGCGTTTTTTCCGTCGCGTGCCGAAAGCGAAAGCGCTCCCGTTATACCCGCGTTGCCCTTTACGAAGGGCGTCAACGTGTCGTCCTGATTCGAAGTTTCGTCAGCCGGGCAAATCCTCGTCAATCGCCACGCGCCTGAGGACTTTGCCTCGCTCAAGGCGCTTGGCGTCGACGTAATTCGTCTCCCCGTAAACCTGCATCCCATGACCTCAGGGGCCCCCGATTTCGCGATCGATCCCTTGCTGCTTGAGTTTCTCGACGTTGCCGTGGACCGCGCGGAGAAGGCCGGTCTTTACATCATTCTCGATAACCATACCTTCGATCCTTCGATTCCGACGAAGAAAGACGTGGAGAAAGCCCTGCACAAGGTGTGGGCGCAGCTCGCGTCCCGGTATCGCGATCGATCGGATCGCGTAATCTACGAGGTTCTGAACGAACCGCATGGGATTACGCCCTCGGTGTGGGCCTCGATACAGGGCCGTGTTATCGAGACGATCCGCGCGATCGACGACCGTCACTGGATCATCGTCGGCGGGGCAAACTTCAACAGTTATAGCGAGCTCAGCGGCCTGCCGAAATACAAAGATGACAAGCTCATTTACACGTTCCATTTTTACGATCCGTTTATCTTCACGCATCAGGGCGCCGGATGGACGGATCCGCCCTTGACCTCGCTCGCAGGCGTTCCGTTCCCTCCCGGTTCCGGGCCGCTTCCCGCCGTACCGAAGGATTTGAAAGGCTCGTGGGTTTCGGGAAACGTCGCGAATTACGCGAGGGACGGAAGCCCCGAGAAGGTGAGGCAGGCGATCGACGTCGCCTATGAGTTCGCGCGAAAGCGGAACGTACCTGTTTATTGCGGAGAGTTCGGCGTGTACCTGCCTAATAGCGCCCAGAAGGATCGCGCCCGCTGGTATGCGCTCGTTCGATCGCATCTCGAGGAACGCGGGATTTCCTGGTCCTTGTGGGACGGCTTCGGGTCTTTCGGAATGTTCAAGCCGGGAACGGGAAAGTCCTTCGGCTCCGATCTCGACGTTGACGTCACCACGGCTCTCGGGTTTACTGCGCCCGCGCAAACCGAGCGAAAGAGCGCGCCTCTTTCAGGACCCCTCGCTATTTATGACGACTACCCCGCAAACGGCGTTTGGTATAGCGGTTACGTGAGTCCCATGGGAACGGCAAACCTGTATGACGCGGACGCTGCGAAGGGAAAGTACGCGATCAAGCTCGCGAACCTCGAGCGATATAACCACGTCGGCTTCCGGTTCGCGTCCCCGCTCGACCTGTCGGCGCTCGCGCGCGAGGGATACGAGCTTCGCTTTTACGCGAAGACGACCGCGAAGGACGCGCGCTTCGACGTGCGCTTTATCAATCCCGAAGACCTTCCCGATGACTTGCCGTGGAGGATGAGCGCTACGATTGATTCGACGGTTCTTCCCCCCGACGGAAAATGGCACCTCGTTCGCATACCGCTCTCGTCAATGTACGTGACGGGGGCATGGAAGGGGGAATGGTTTCCCGATACCGAAAAATCGTTTGATTGGCGCCGCGTCGCGCGCTTTGAAATCGCGACCGAACACCATGCCTTAGCGGGGATGGAGTTTTCCTTTGATCAGATAGAAATCGCCCGCTGAGGGGAACTTGCCGTTGAGTATAGCGAGCCGCCGTACTCAACGAGCATTCGTACCCGGGACACTGACCTCAGCGCTTCGCGATAAGCTCGATCTCGACGCGCGCGCCGAGCGGAAGGGCCGCGACTCCGATGGTGCTCCGCGCCGGGTACGGCGATGAAAAATGCGCCGCGTACTCGGCGTTCATCGTCGCGAAGTCGCCCATGTCCGCGATAAACACCGTGGTCTTCACGACGTCGTCGAACGAGAGTCCCGCTGCCGACAGGATCGCCTCGAGGTTGAGGAATATCCGCTTCGTCTGCGCGGCGATATCGCCCTCGATGAGCTTATTCGTTTCGGGATCGATCGGGGTTTGGCCCGACACGTATACGTAATCCCCCATATCGACGCCCGGTGAGTAAGGCCCGACCGGAACGCTTCCCTTTGCCGTAACCGCTTTTCTTTTCATGGTGAGCGCAGTGTAGCCCCGACGCGGGCGATTTGTCAAAGGTTGAGTGAAAGAGAATATATCAGAAACGCAATTGGTTGATTGCAATTTTGCAATCAAATGAGTATTCTTGCTATATGAGCGAAGCAAGCTTGACCACTACCATTCTTGAGAGCATTTCTGACGGGGTATTTACCGTCGACGATAACTGGAAGATTACCTCGTTCAACAGGGCCGCCGAAAAAATCACCGGAGTGAGCCGAGTGAGCGCGATCGGGCAGAACTGTTTTGAGGTGTTTAAATCAAATATGTGCGAGTCGTCGTGTCCGCTCAGGCGTACGATGAAGACGGGTAAGCCTTTAATCGACCGCGCGGGATTTTGCCTCACTAAAAAGGGCAAGCGGCTCCCGATCAGCGTCTCGACGGCTCTTCTCGTAGATTCAAACGGACGCGTGCTTGGAGGGGCGGAGACATTTCGGGATTTAAGCGAACTCGAAGAACTCAAGAGGGAACTCGCGTCGCGGGGACCCGATCCCGTATTCAAAAGCAAGAGTCCTTCAATGGAGAAACTTCTCGCGATGCTTCCGGCCGTGGCCGATTCGACAAGTTCGATCTTGATCCAAGGCGAGACCGGCACGGGAAAGGAAGTACTAGCACGAGCGTTGCATGCCTTGAGTCCTCGGAAGGACGGTCCGTTCGTGGCCGTTAACTGCGGGGCGATTCCGGAAAACCTTCTTGAGTCCGAACTGTTTGGGTATAAACGAGGGGCGTTTACCGGCGCCGATAAGGATAAGCCCGGTCGCTTTGCCCTCGCCGAGGGCGGAACGCTCTTTCTGGACGAGATCGGCGATGTGACGCCCGCGTTGCAGGTAAAGCTTTTACGCGTTTTACAGGAGCGGGAATACGAGCCGCTTGGCGGGACAAAGCCGATAAAGACCGATATTCGCCTCGTTTCCGCGACCAACGCGGACCTTTCGGTACTGATCGCCAAAGGAAAATTCCGCAAGGACTTGTTTTACCGTATCAACGTCATCAACCTCGTATTACCGCCCCTAAAGGAGAGGCCGGAGGACATTCCCGATCTTGCCTCGGCTTTTCTCGCGTCGTTTGCCGCGAAGATGAATAAAAAAGTCGATGGGTTCGCTCCCGAGGTTTTTTCGCGCTTTTTCGCGTATGACTGGCCAGGCAATATCCGCGAGCTCGAGAACGTCGTGGAACGAATGGTTGTGCTTTCTACCGATTCGGTAATCGGAAAAGATACCCTGCCTCCCGAGCTTACTGCCGCGGGCGTTTCTTCGAGAGACTCGCTAGCGTCAAGTGGTTCCGTGCGGGTCGCCAATGTGCGTGACGAAGCGGAACGAGAGTGTATAATCACGGCGCTCGCTGCGCATGGCTGGAAGCGCGCCGAAACGGCCAAAGCGCTCGCCATGGACAAGGCGACGCTCTGGCGAAAGATGAAAAAACTGGGGATCGAGTCCCCGTAAGTCAGCGTTTCGCGTTCAGCTCGATAAGGCGCTGCTTGGCGTTTTCGAGTTCGCGCGCAAGAATTTCGACCCGATTCTGAAGGAAGTTTTTCTCGCTATCAGCCGTCAATTCGGTTGGCGTCGTAATCGTTTGGCGGGCTTGAAAGCCGAATCCTCTTCCTCCGAAGCGCTGACCCATTCCGTAGCCATACCTGTTACCGGCGCAGAACCCGGCGCCGCGACCGGACATCGGTCCTTGACCCATCGGTCCCATTCCATTTCCTCTTGGCATTGTGTACCTCCTCGTATACAGAGTTATTCAATACCTTGCAAGAATCGTGCCATCTTTCTCAAACTCTGGATTTTTCGCCGAGGCGTGCTGCGATATTTGCCGCCGTTTCGACGAAGTGTGCGCATGGCCGCTTCGCGTAATACTCCGCGTTGCGGACGGAAGGGTCGGGTTTTGGCAGGCACCCTGCCTTGAGGAGCAGTTCTCGGCAAGAGGTGGTTCCGAATGTATCGGTAAACTCTTCGATAGCCTTTCGGACGTTTTGATAGAGTTCGGTCTTGGCCGCGGTATTATGCGGATCGTAGGTGCCTTGATAAATTCCGAGTGCCCAAACCATACCGGATACCGCGCCGCACATCTCGCGCGAGCCGCCGATTCCGCCGCCGAATCCGGCCATCATGCTTGTAATT
>CAYSEA010000003.1:77877-105251 GCA_964429975.1 uncultured Treponema sp. | reverse complement strand
AAAAAAAGATGGCACGGAAATTGCTTATACAGAGACATGAAACTTGCAGTATCAATCTGGAACGGGCGAGTCGCACCGGTTTTTGACGTATCGGAACGATGCATGTTCATCGATACCGATAGCGCCGAATTCCCCGGTGAATGTCGCGCCTTTTCCGGTTTGTGTGCTGCTGAGAAGGCCCTGTTTCTCAAGCAATGCGGAGTCGGAACGCTTATTTGCGGCGCCCTGTCCACTGAATATGAAGAAGCCTTGGCCGACCAGGGGATCGAAAGCATATCGTTCATCGCCGGTCCTGTCGAACGCGTCGTCGAAGCATGGAGAAGCGGTACGCTAGAGAAAGCATCCTTTTCGATGCCAGGATGTGGATGCCCGCGACGTCGTCGCTGCGGAAAGAGAAGACATGGCGGATCGCTTCCGTTAAACACTTTCACTAAGGAGAATACGACACTATGAAAATCGCAATTAGCTCGGCGGGTAGAACGCTGAATGATCAGATTGACCGGCGCTTTGGGCGTGCGGCCATGTTTATCATTTTTGACCTTGACCTTGAGACGTTCACGGTCGTCGATAACGCGCAAAACCTAAACGCGGCCCAAGGCGCGGGCATTCAGGCCGCGCAGCACATCGTCAACGCAGGCGTCGGCGCGCTCGTGACCGGGCATACCGGACCGAAGGCTTTCAGGGTGCTTGAGGCCGCGGCGATTCCCGTATATCTCGCCGAGGTGGGTACCGTTCGCGAGGCCATCGACGCGTTCCGGAGCGGCACGCTCGCGAAGATTTCCGAAGCCGATGTCGAAGGTCACTGGGTATGATACTGGCGGTCGCATCCGGAAAGGGCGGAACGGGAAAGACGACCATATCGGTATCGCTCGCGCTTTCCGCATCCGGTAAAGTCCAACTTCTTGACTGCGATGTCGAGGAACCGAACGCCGGGCTTTTTCTCGCGCAGCGAGATATACGCGAAAGCTCGATCACGGTTCCCGTCCCCGTTATCGATGAAGCGCTCTGCACCGCTTGTGGCGCGTGTGCCTCATTTTGCGAGTTCAATGCCATCGTGCATGTCGGAACGACCGTATTGGTGTTTCCCGAACTTTGCCATTCGTGCGGCGGCTGCGCTCTCGTGTGCCCCGCGGGAGCGATTCGCGAGGAGCCTTCGGCGATCGGAACGCTTACGGAAAGCAACATTTCTCGCGAACAGACTTCTCCCCTCGAATTCTACCAAGGGTTGCTCACGATCGGGAACGCGATGTCCCCGCCGATAATCCGGGCGGTCAAAGACCGGGCGGCCGAAGACCGGGCGGTTGGAACGCTTGTTATAATCGACGCGCCTCCGGGGACGTCGTGCCCGATGGGAACGGCCGTAACAGGCGCGGACTACGTTGTTCTCGTAACCGAGCCGACGCCGTTTGGCCTCCATGATCTTGATCTTGCGGTTAAGACGGTCAGGAAGATGGGGATACCTTTTGGCGTCATCATCAATCGATGCGACTCGGGCGACGACCGCGTCGTTGCGTACTGCGAGCGGGAGACTATCGAGATACTCATGCAGATACCCGAAGATCGCAGGATTGCCGAAGGATATTCGAAAGGCAAGCCGCTTGTGGCAGCCGCTCCCGAATACCGCGCGAAGTTCGCCGCGCTGGCGGAACTTCTGGCGGAAAACAACCGTAATTCCGCGGAGCGTCGAGACGGCGCGAAAGAGGCCGCTCTATGAAAGAAATCGTCGTAATTAGTGGAAAGGGCGGTACCGGCAAAACAAGCCTCACTGCGGCTCTCGCGACGCTTGCCGCAAAGGGCGGCACGGCGGTATTCGCCGACTGCGATGTCGACGCCGCGGATCTGCATCTCGTGTTTTCTCCGAAGATACGCGAGCGAAACGAGTTTATCAGCGGGCACGTTGCGCGCGTTGACCCGAAGAAATGTCTTTCTTCCGGGGAAGAAGGGTCTTGCGCGAAGTGTATCGATTTTTGCCGGTTCGGCGCGATTAAGCATTCATATACATCAGGCTGCGAGGTCGACGAAGGTTCCTGCGAGGGATGCGGAGTCTGCGTCAGGTTTTGTCCCACAAGAGCTATCGAATTTCTCGATCGACGCTGCGGGGAATGGTACGTATCGGATACCCGCTTTGGAACGCTCGTGCATGCCGCGCTTGATACGCGCGCGGAAAATTCGGGAAAACTCGTGACGACCGTGCGCAAGGAGGCGAAGCGGATCGCGGAAGAATTGAAAGCCGATTGGATTATCGTTGACGGCTCTCCCGGCACGGGGTGTCCGGTTATTGCGTCCATTACCGGCGCCGATGCCGTGGTAATCGTGACGGAGCCGACTCTTTCGGGTCAGCATGATCTCGAGCGCGTCGCGAGTCTCGCGCGGCACTTTGATATTCCGTTTTCGGTCATCGTGAACAAAGCCGATATTAACCGGACGATGGCGGAAGCGATCGAGTCATGGTGCAAGCGGAACGATGTGCCGTTTCTCGGAAATATCCCTTACGATACGGCTTTTACGAAAGCGCAGATTCGGGGAATGAGCCTACTAGAATATTGCGAGGCGCCCGATGGTGCGCACGATATGCGCGAATATGCCATTGCGGACGCGATTGGCAAGATATGGGAGAGGATATGTCAATTGAAACGGTAAAGATGGAAGGCGTGACGAAAAAGTATATCGTCATGTCGGGAAAGGGCGGAGTCGGGAAAAGCACCGTCGCGGTGAATCTTGCCGCGAGTCTTGCCCTGCAGGGAAAAAAGGTCGGGCTTCTCGACGTGGACATTCACGGTCCGAGCATACCGACGATGCTCGGTCTTGAAGGGCACCGGCTTGAGTCGAGCGGGGACAAGATGCTTCCGGCGGAACTTCCCGAGTTGGGTAACTTCAAGGTGATCTCCATCGGGTTCATGCTCGAAGCGCGCGACGCTCCGGTAATTTGGCGCGGGCCGATGAAAAACGGCGTAATCAGGCAGTTTCTCGAGGATGTCGAGTGGGGCGAGCTTGATTATTTGATAATTGACTGTCCTCCCGGAACGGGGGACGAGCCGCTGTCGGTCATTCAGCTTATCGGAAACGCCGACGGGGCGATTATCGTCACGACGCCGCAGGAAGTTTCGGCGATCGACGTGAGCAAGTCGATCAATTTCTGCAAACAGCTGAATCTGCCCATTACCGGTATCGTGGAGAACATGTCCGGTTTCGTGTGTCCCGAGTGCCAGAAGATAACCTATATTTTCAAGCAAGACGGCGGTAAACGGCTCGCCGAAAAATACGGGGTTCCATTTCTCGGATCGATGCCGCTTGATCCCGCGATCGGAGAAGCCGGGGATTCCGGTAAGCCGTATGTATCGAAGTTCGACGACTCGCCGGTGAGCGTAGTCTATGCAAAGATAGTAAGGAGCCTTGTATGATGAAGATTGTCGTTCCCGTGGCGGAAGGAAAACTAACGCAGCATTTCGGACATTGCGGCGGATTCGATTCGTTCGAAATTGCCGATGACGGAAAAACCGTGACGAAAAAAGATTATATCGTGGCGCCGCCGCATGAGCCGGGCCTGCTCCCGAAATTTCTTTCGGAAAAGGCCGTGACCCATATCGTCGCGGGTGGAATGGGAAGCCGCGCGCGCGACCTTTTCGCCGAACGCGGCATCACCGTATGCGTCGGTGCGGCTCCCGAGGCATCCGACAAGATCGTCGCCGATTATCTCGCCGGAACCTTAATCATGGGCGTGAACGGCTGCGATCATTGATTACTATGTAATTGTAAACCACACTGGATTCGGCCGCCTGCGAGCGCTCCCGGCGCTCCGTGCGCCGGGCCCTGACGGGACGCGCTCTCCGGTTCGAATCCAGTGTGGGATTTGAGATAAAAAAAAGAATCCTTTCGGATTCTTTTTTTTCCTTTATGAGCCACACTGGATTCGCCTTCCAGTCGACGACCTCCTGTCGTCTCCTTTCAGGCCGCCTGCGAGCGCTCCCGGCGCTCCGTGCGCCGGGCCCTGACGGGACGCGCTCTCCGGTTCGAATCCAGTGTGGGATTTGAGATAAAAAAAAGAATCCTTTCGGATTCTTTTTTTTCCTTTATGAGCCACACTGGATTCGAACCAGTGACCCACGCCTTAAAAGGGCGTTGCTCTACCTACTGAGCTAGTGGCCCGCTACATTATCGCGATGGAAACCAAGTTATAGGATTCGGGCCGCTTTGTCAACCAAGGGACCCGGCCGAGCTAATATTCCGCCGCGATCGAGAAGGCTATATTGAGGATCGGTCGATTGCCGGGCTCGAGGCCTCCTTCGGTCCCGTACATGGCGAGATCGATCTTGCATATGGAAAGATCGAGCCCGAGTCCCGCGGAGAGGTATGCTTCGCGGAGACCCGCGCGAACCGAGACGACGTTGAGAAACTCGATTTCCGCGCCGATGGCAACGTTAAGAAACGGGTTTCGGTAGACCGGGTCCACGAAGCATAAGATATCCCGATAATCGGCCATGAACGTAAGTCCGGTAATCGTCGCCCAATGGTCGGGAAGCGGGTATGCGTAAGCGACGCCGACCGAGAGGTCGACGGGGAGCCTGTCGTAGTTCGTGTCGGTATTTGACGATCCGTCCAAAAAGGCGTCGATTCCGGCGTATCCCGTGGAGAACACCGGGGTAAAAAGATCTCGGCAGACGACGCCAACGTTCAGATTTTCGCCGTACCGATAAAGGAATCCCGCATCCACGCCGAAACCGGTCGAAAGCACCGAAGGAAGGCCGTTGACGTCAAGACTCGTTAAAGAATCGAATACGTCGAACGCGGTTCCATCCTGATGGATGAATACTTGGAAAAAACCTTTGAGTTGGAGACCGGCGGAAATGGCGTGAGGACCTTTGGCGTACACCTCGAGACCATACCCTCCCGTGAGCAAGAATTCCTCTCCGACATAAATAGTCGCGCTCGTGATCGACGCCGCGTTCGCCACGACCAGCGATCGGTTGAAGAAACCAAACCCGAAATTCCGATCGACCTTGCCGAAGGCTATGGGGCCGGTCACGTCCGCGCCGAAGTAAATGCCGTTATTTGCCGCGACGAGATCGAGAAGCTCGGCCGTCGTGTCGTCCGCCTTGAACGCGGAGGGAAGGTCAAAGAGCGGCCCGGAGACCTCCATGGACAGGCGGGCAAAGCTCCACGCGGGTTTTGTATACGCGAACGCCGCGGGGTTCGTGTTCAGCGTGTCGAATCCCGCCTCGATCGCCGCGTAGCCGCCACCGAAGCCCTCAAGCCGCGCGGACACGATGCGTGGCGCGATCGGATCAAAATCAAGCGCTTGGGCGAACAGGGCTGAGGCCGCGAATAGCGCCGCGCTTGCGAGGGTTGCCTTCTTGAGGATCGGGATACCAAGCTTGTATTTCACTGATTTCCCCTTAGCAGATCGAGTATGTCAAAGTCGCCGAAGGTAACTGAGCCATCCTCCGGAGGGCGACTATCGAGCTCTGTCACAACGTCACGCGCGAGGTTGATTTTAATTAGTTGCTCTGGGCTGAGGCTTGCCGTGCTTCCGCCTGCCATAATGTCCATTACCATGTCAGCGCCGACGTCATGGGCGACGTCGCCGATGAGAACCGCGGCAGACAGTACGAGTGATTCGGCCGGGGCCGCGGCGAGCGTGGCGGGGTTCCCGAGGAGCGATTCGATCGCCGCAAGGTTTATCGAGGGGTCGAACGTCTGCAATGCCTGCTCGACGAGGTCGTTGATGACGGCGGTCGATTCTTCCGCCCCGCTAGCGAGGTTCGCGATCGTTCCGGTATCTATGGCCGCGCTCGCCGCGAGATTGAGAATAGCCGCTTGATCCTCGATTGATAGGGCCAGAAGCGTCGCTTCGTCTTTACCCGCGAGTATGTCCAAGACCGTCGCGGCCGTCCCCGGGTCCGAGGACCATTCACCGTTTTGCGCAATGTCGACAAGCGTGCCAAGGGACGCTGAAGAGGATATAGGAGGACTATCGCGGCCAAAAGGCTCGCCGATCGATGACGTGAATAAGTCTCGGCAGGAAGTGGCAAAAAAGAGCGAGACGATCGCGACCGCGCATACACCGGGCAGTTTACTCATGTGCCCTCCTTATCCAATTTCAATTTTAATGCAATATGGAGGAAACCTCAACTTAATTCTCGATCTTACCGGTTTCGGGCTCGATTATCCTCACCCGGACCGATTCTCCGGGTTTACGGTATTCGCCGGGAATCTCGAGCGAGAGATAGTTTTCGGTGAGCACGCGCAAACCGTTCGTTCCGCCTCGTTCCACGATGGCGTCGACGCATCGTCCGACCCAGGCGTTTTTATACGCACGCGCGCCCTCTCTTGCAAGTTTTGCAAGGAGAGCGGCTCGTTCCCCGGCGACGCGCTCCGGAACGCGCGGGCGCATCGACCACGCCTCGGTTCCGGGACGGGGAGAGAACGGAAACGCGTGAATCCAGGCGAAGCGCGACTCACGGGCGAGCGCGAGCGTTTCCTGAAAGTCCGCGTCGGTTTCCCCGGGAAAGCCCGTGATGAGATCGCATGCTATAAATGGATCGTCCTTTGCCGACCTGAGGCGCCGAACCGCATCCTTGACGGTCGAGGCGGAGTAGGGCCGCCGCATGGCCCTGAGCACGCGATCGCTGCCGGATTGGATCGAAAGGTGAAAATGCGGGCGAACGCGGGGGTGTGAGAGCATCGGGAGCAACGCGTCGTCAACCCGTTCGGGATAGAGGCTCGAGACGCGGAAGGCGACGCGTTCCGTCTCGGATAGCGCGCGCGACAGGAGAGACGCGAAATCGTCGCTGTTCGATCGGTAGTGCGAAAGATTGACTCCCGTGAGCACGACCTCGGCCCATCCCGCACGCTCTATGTCCCGGATTCGGGAGATGACCTCGTCGGCCGCCAATGACACGGAAGCGCCGCGCGCGAGCCTAATGCGGCAATAGGCGCATCGGTTGTCGCAGCCATCCTGTATCTTGACGGATGCGCGCGAGTGAAAGAGAAAATCGTCCGTCGAGAGTCGGAACGGTCGCGCGGCGCGGTCGGGCGCCGAGGCGAACTCAGTAACGACGGCGAGGATCGATTCTGCGGGGTTTTTTTCGAGTCGCGACGCGAGTATCGTGGGAAGATCCGCTAGCTCGTTTTTTCGGGAGCCGGGGAAGGCGACGACACGATTGTCGATCGCCGCGACGGCCTCGCGTTCGACCTCGGCATAACAGCCGGTAACGAGTACCGCGGAGTCGGGCCACGCGCGAAGGAGGGAGCGAATGAGCCTTCGGGCCTTTTGCTCCGCCTTGCCCGTTACCGTGCAGGTATTGACTATTGATAGTATCGGGGTCGTCGTCGGGATTTGTATACCTACCGGTAGGTATAGAGAAGACTCGGGAAGATCATCGATCTCCCTATCCGTCCCATCGATAATAAATCCGGCGTCTTGGAAGGCCCGTGCGAGCGATTCGGTTTCAATTTGATTGAGTTTGCAACCGAGGGTTTCGAAATGAACTCGTTCCATCAGTTCAACTTTGCCGTTACCCGTTCCTTGCCCCGAATGGCGTCCTGAAGGTTTGGATTGAGCGCGAGCGCGCGGGAATACGCGTCGATGGAATACCGGTATTCCTTCGCCATTTCCCTCGCATAGCCGAGACGCACCCACCAGGGGGCGTTGTGGTTCTCGAGCTGGAGCGCGGCGGAAAACGACATATCCGCGTGCCGGTATTTAGCGAGTCGGAGGTATATTTCGCCCATATAGAAATAAACGAGGGAAAGGCGGCTGCCGTTGGGGGCGTAGGAGATGTATTCCTGAAAGAGATGAAGCGCGGTTTCGTTGCGGCCGCGGTAGAACTGGGCTTCCGCGAGAATCTCGATGAGGCGCGGGTCGTATTTCGAAAGCGCGCGGCCTTTTTCGGCCCATGTCGCCGCCTCGTCATAGCGTTTCGCGGCCACGAGGGACCACGAAAGCACGACATGGCTTTCGACGTTATCGGGCTGTTCGGCAAGCTCGGCGATGCAGGCGTCTGCCGCTTCCGTATACTTGCCCGCGCGATAGAGAACGAGCGCGTCAGGCCGCGTCTGCGAGGCGACGCCGACCGTCGCGATAAGTGCGAGGGCGATCGCGATGAATGAACGCTTTGACTCGATCTTCATCGACTACTGCCTCTTCATGCTGCAAATGCCGGAGAAGAAACAGCCGCTGTCGAGTACGACTTCGGGCGCCGTTACGTCACCGATAAGTCGGCCCGAGCTGAATACGTGGACTATTTGCGTCGCCGTGACGTTGCCCTCGACCGATCCCTTGATGACGACTCTGTTAGCCTGAATGTCGGCGCGTACGTCCGCGCCCGTTTCCACGAGTAGGTCGCTCGTCGCGCGAATGTGGCCGGATACGCGTCCTTTGATCATGAAAGGCTCGGCGAACTCGATGGTGCCCGAAAAATCGATGTCGGGCGCGAGGACGGTGTCGTAATCTTCCTCGTCTAAATCGAGAAGGTCGTTGTCCTTGTTGTCTACCATACGCCCACTGTAGCCGCGTTTGGCGCTATCGGTCAAGTTCTTCGCGGACCGATTTCCATGCCTTCTCGAAGGAATCTCGCATGGAAGCCGCGTAGGGATTGAGGTGCTGCATGTCGAGGAACAGCTCCGGGGAGTCCTTTTCCACCTGCCGGCAAATAGCGAGGAGCTTCCGGTACCAGAGGGTTCCGATCGGCGTTTCCTCGATGCCCATGCGACTGAGGGTCCTGCCGATCATGTGCGTGAGCGCTTGGCTCATCGCCGCTTGTCGGTCATGTTCCTCGGGCGTGATCTCCACCACCATGATCCCAAGCGAGCGGAAGAAACGCGCCCAGCTCTCGTATCGGTCGGAGGCCATGCGTATCGGGCTCATCATGAGCGGAAGCCCGGCGAGGCCCTCTTTCGCCGATTCCGGGCCGAACATCGGGTGGGTCGCGAGAATTTCGGCGCTCTCGGGAAGTTTTTCTTTCATCCAGCGGACGGGTTCAACCTTGACCGAACAGGTGTCCACGACGAGCGTGTTTGGCCCGAGCAACGGCGCGATGCGCGCGAGCGTTTCAGGCATCGCGCGCATGGATACGCAGAGGAATACGACCGGAAGGCGACACAGTTCCTCGAGCGGGAGAATGGGGCACGGCGGGTTTTCCTGCGCCGTGCGCGTCCACGCATATACCTCGTAGCCATGCGAGAGAACCGATGTCCAGAACGCACCGAATCGGCCGAGGCCGATGACGCCGACTTTGTCCATATCCGTACCCTACCAGCGCCGATCGGCTCGTGTCAACAAAGGAGGAGGCCGAATCGCGCTCCCTTGCATGAAATCCTCCGCGGGAGTATTCTCTCGGGGTATTTGCGCATCTATTCAATACTCAAGGGAGAATTAATATGAGTTTTACCGAGTCGATGAAGGCGAAGGCCGTTTCGTACGGCAACCGCCTTGTCCTGCCCGAAGGCACCGAACCGCGCACCGTACAGGCCGCGCGGAAGATACTTGACGCGAAGATAGCGAGCGAGGTTACCCTGCTCGGCGAGTCCGGCACGGTCGCCGCGACCGCGCGCTCCGTCGACGTGTCGCTTGACGGTATACGGGTGATTGATCCCGCTACCTCGGATCTGCTCAAGGGCTTCGCCGAAACCTACTGTGAACGGAGAAAGGCCAAGGGGATGACGATGGAACAGGCCCTCGTCGACATGGCGGGAATCCTCCGCTTCGGCGCGATGATGGTCGCGAAGGGACTCGCGGACTCGATGGTCGCGGGAGCCGAGAATACGACCGGCGACGTGCTCCGCGCCGGGCTTACCGTAATAGGCACGGCTCCTGGCAGCAAGACGGCGTCGTCCTGCTTCGTCATGCAGATGAAGGATTCCTCGTGGGGCTCTGACGGCCTCATGATTTTCTCCGATTGCGCCGTCATTCCGACGCCGACTTCGGAGCAGCTCGCCGACATCGCCTGCTCCGCCGCGAAAAGCTGCCGCGAGTTCATCGGAACGGAACCGGTCGTGGCGATGCTTTCGTTTTCGACGAAGGGCTCAGGCGGAAAGGACGAAAACGTGCTTCGCGTGCAGGAAGCGGTCAACCTCCTTTCGGCGCGAAAGCCCGACTTCACGTTCGACGGGGAGCTTCAGGCAGATGCCGCCCTCGTCGCCTCGGTCACGCAAAAGAAGGCTCCGGGAAGCCCCATAACCGGCAAGGTTAACACCCTCGTGTTTCCCGATCTCGGCGCCGGCAATATCGGCTACAAGCTCGTGCAGCGCCTCGCGGGCGCGGAGGCCTTCGGTCCGTTCCTGCAGGGTTTCGCGAAGCCGATATCGGACCTTTCGCGCGGCTGCTCGGTCGACGACATCGTCATTACCGCCGCGGTAACCCTCGTTCAGGCGGGCCGAAAGTAATCGATCGACCGGCCGCCCGTCAACGAGGCGGCCGGCTCTTTTCCGACAAGGGCTTTCCAACAGTCGGTCGTCCGGGTATACTCGGCGTCACATGGCCAAGGAAAAAACCTGGTTTGAGAAACAGTTTTCGCGCGCCCTCGCGGCCGGACAAAAACGGCGGTACGCCGAGGCGATAACGATACTCGAAGATCTTGCCGCGCGGGGGTTGGCCGATTCGCGCGCCTTTTCGCCCGCTCGCGGCGACTCGGGCGACGGCGAGGCCGACTCCGCGGGACATCCGGAGATTTACCTGTTTCTCGCGCGCGCCTGGCACGCCGAGGGTATGTTCGCCCGCGCCGCGACCTGCGCCCGCTCGTATATCGGTCAGTGTCCCGAAGACGGCTCGGGCTGGTTTTTTCTCGGTCGCACCCTGGTAGCCGACGGTCAGGTCTCTCGCGCCGTGGGCGCCCTCAAAAAAAGCATTGAGATAAACCCATCGTCCGTCGACGCCCGCGCGCTTCTCGGCATGGCGTATCTCAAGGCGCGCAAGCCCTCGATCGCCCGCGCGGTCTTCGAGGAAGCACTTACCCTCGCGCCGGACGACGAACGGCTCAATCACGGCTATCGAAACGCGCTGTTCGTCGAGGCGGTTCGCGCGTATAAACGGGGCGACGCCGAGGCCGCGCGGCAAATGCTGACCTTTCTCATCAATAACGACGTCGACGGCGTGGTTCCGCGTCTCTATCTCGCCCACGCGCTTCGCGATCTCGGATACCTCCAAGAGGCGCTCGGGGAATACGAGAACGCTTCTTCGTTCTCTCCCGACGACGAATCCCTCAAATGGTATCCCATTCCCGTCCTTCTCTCGCTTGGCATGGCAGAGGAAGCGTCTCAGGCGCTCGCGTCTTTGGGCGCCGAGGGAGACGTTCCCGAGCTTTCGCCCGAGATGGTCGACCTCAGGATCATCAAGAGTAACTTGGACGCGGGTAACTGGGTAGGCGCCGCGGAAGCGGCCCGCTCGACCATCAAGCAATTCGGCGGTTCCGCGCAGGCGCACGCGCTGATGGGCGAGGCCCAGCGAAACCTCGGGAACGCGGAGCGCGCGATAAACCACTTTACCCGCGCCGCCGAGCTCGACCGAGAGAACCCGGCTCCTCGGTACGGCATCCTCATGGTGTATCTCGGCGCGCGCGATTGGGCCTCGCTCAGGCGCGAGCTCGCGAAGGCCGAGCGTTCCGGCGCCGACGCGGATACGCTGCGATACTACGGCGCCCTCTGCGACGCGAATTTGGACGAAGACCCTTCAGCCGTGCTTCCCGTGCTTCAGGACGAGGTTCGCCGCCATGGCGCGGTCGACGAGCTGTTGCTCGCCCTTGCGCGGACGTATTTCAGGCTCGGTCTCGCCGATCTCGCGGTCGGGTGGTATGGGCGCGTTATCGAAGGCGACGGGGATAACGAGGTCGCGCGAATCGGTCACATAGCCTGTCTCGAGGAGTTGGGAGACGCGCGATCTTTGTCGCGCGCGTACGCGGACTACCTTGAGCGGTGGCCCGATAACGCCGCCATCAGGAATGATTATTATCGTCACCTCGAGCGCGAGGAAAATTGGGAAGGCGCCGCGGATCAGGCGGAGGCGCTTTTGGGTCAGGGCGTTTCGGGCGTTTCGGAACGTCAGCTCGCGCTCTATCGCCGAAAGGCTGGTCAGTACAGAAAGGCCGCCATCCTCTATCGAAAATTTCTCAGGCAAAAGCCCGACGATCGGGCGATGCTCTACGGGCTCGTGTACTGTCTTGATCGCATGGGAGACGCGCCGGTCGCCGTGGCGCTGATGCGCGAGGCGAATCGCGCGTACAAGCCCGACGCGGAATCATTGCTGATAGAAAGCAGGCTTCGCGCGCGCGCGGGCGACGTCGATTCCGCGCTCGCGACGCTTCGCGTCGTCATCGATAAATTCCCCCGTGACCCGCGCGGATGGGGCGAGATGGCGTCGATGTACCGAAAGCGCGGGGTTCCCGCGATGGCCGCCCAATACGAGGAAAAGGCCCGCGACGCGGAACTCGCTCTCAAGCGGAAACGTCGTCCAAAAAGCGGTACATGACGTACGCGTCGACGAAGCCGAGCGTCGCGTGGCGAAATGCGCCGGGGAGCGTTCCCACGATCGCGAATCCGAGTTTTTTCCACAAGCCTACCGCGGCTTCGTTCGTCGAAACGACGAAATTGAACTGCATCGCGGAGAAACCCGCCCGTTTCGCCTCCGAGAGGCAGTGCTTCCCGAGCGCGGTTCCGATGCCCCGACCCTGCTGACCGGGCGCGACCATGAATGACGCGTTCGCGACATGGGATCCGAGATCGCGCTGATTTGCCACGAGCCGGTACATCCCGAGTATCCATCCGCGATCCTCGGCGACGTAGGTCATGACTCCGGGCGCGAACCAATACGCGCGCGCGTCCGCTTCGCTCGTCGCGGGGTCAAAGACGTAGGTCGTTCCGTCTTTTATGACTTCCCGAAAAATATCCCAAACCCCGCCGAAATCGGCCTCGGTGGCCGGCCTGATCGCGTATTCCATGGGCACAGTATAGACCCCTTTACCCCTGCGGGCAAGGAAGGGCGGCGCGCTTTTTTTTCCTTTTCTTTTCTCGACGCAGGGCCTAAGATACTGATAGAGAAGAGCGACCGCGCGGCGTTAACGGCGGGTTACGCAAAAGGAGATGATATGGCAAAGGCAAAGAGAGGGGGAATCTCGACCATGGCGATGTTACGCATCGCGACCGGTTTTTTCTTCGTCGTTCTCGGAATCACGGGAGTGCTTCCCGAGAGCGAGGGCTTGTTTAGCCTAAGCTTTAATCGCACGACGCTCGAAATAGTCTTCGGCGTCATCGAGATCCTGTGCGGTGGCTTCATACTCATCGACGCGTTCAAGAGTTTCCCGAGAAAGACGTCCGTTATGGTCTTGCTCGTCATATTCTGCCTGTGGGCGCTTCGCGTCGTCATTACGCAAATCGTGCAGGGAATCGACATAACGTCCCAAGGCATTCTCTTTCAGCCGTCGTTCTGGACTTGGCTCTTCCACTTGGCCATTTACCTTCTCGTCGCCTGCGACCTTTGGGTCCTGTATAAGTCGGAATAAAAATGCTGGCAGCGCGCCGGCCGACGCTTTATGCCGTCGACCGGCGCTTTGCCGATTATACGAAGAGATTCACGGCGCCGAGCGACGCCGCTTCCATGTACGTCGCGACTCCGCCGATTTCGACGCCGTCGAGCAGTTCTTGGGCTTGAATGCCCATGATGTCCATGGACATTTGGCAGGCGATCATCCGAACGCCCGAGGCGCGCGCCTGCTCGAACATTGTTTCCACCTGATCCACTCCCTTCGAGCGCATGCGGGCCTTCATCATCATCCCGCCCATACCGCCGAAATTCATCGATGAAAGCGCGAGTTTCTTCATCCCCTTTGGAAGCAGTGCCCCGAACATGGCGCCCATGAAATCTTTTTTAACGCGCGCTCCCTTCGCCTTCCTGATGACGGAAAGCCCCCAGAACGTAAAGAACATGGTCACGTCCTTGCCCGTGGCGGCGGCTCCGTTCGCGAGAACGAAAGAAGCGAGCGCGCGGTCGAGGTCATTCGAGAAGACGATGAGCGTCGCGCCGTTTCCGTTTTCGCGCGGCCCTCCGCGAAGAGACGCCGACCCGAGGCGAGCGTCGCCCGAAGGAGCCTGTCCTCGTTCGATGACAGCCTCGATCACGCCGCCCGAGGAGTCGAGGGACACGAGCGCGTTTCCCGTCATGGAGCACCATGCCTTCGCGTCGCGCGCGAAGCCGGGATCGGTCGCCTTGATATGAATGCGATCGCCCGCCGAAAGCGCGTCCACTTCTTTTTTAAGCCGCATGATCGGGCCGGGACACTGTAGGCCGCACGCGTCTATCTCGAGCGTCTTTCCCGCGCCGTCGCGCGGCCTTCCGTCGTCGGTTGCCTCGACTACCGGGCGCGAGACGGTTTCCGCGTACGCGCCTTTCGTCTCATTCGCCTTATTCGGCACGGTCGACTTGCCCGCGAGCAGCGCGAGTTCCGACGTGGCCGCGACCCATGTCTTATAGCCGCCCGTGAGGTTCGCGACGTCGGTCCATCCGTTTTGCCTGAGTATCCGCTCCGCGAGGTATCCGCGAAGCCCGATCGCGCAGTTGACGACTATGGGCCTGTCGCGCGGGATTTCCGAGAGGCGGTCGCGAAGCTCGGTGTTGGGAATGTTCACCGAGGCGGGCAGCGCCCCGAGCGAGTACTCGTCGCCCGTGCGCACGTCTAGGAAGAAGGCTCCCCGCTCGCGCCATGCGTCGACTTCCTTCCATGAGATAGTTTTTGTCTCTCCGTCGAGCGCGTTCTCGGCGATAAAGCCGACCATGTTTACCGGATCCTTCGCGCTCGAAAACGGCGGCGCATAGGCCTGCTCGAATTCCGCGAGGTCGTGGACGGTTCCTTTCTTTCCGATAAAGGCCGCGATCACGTCTATGCGCTTATCGACGCCGTCCCACCCGACCGCCTGCGCGCCCCAGAGCTTTCCGGATTCGGGATGATAGAGGATCTTAAGCGCGATCGGAAACGACCCGGGATAATAGCCCGCGTGGCTTCCCGCGTGCGTTACCGCCTCGGCGTAGGGAAGAGCCGCGCGGTCAAGGGCCTTGGAGGATAGTCCGGTCGACGCGACCGTGAGATCGAATACCTTGGCGACGCTCGTGCCGATCGCGCCGCCGTAGCCCTTCGTGTCTCCGCGCACGATGTTTTCCGCGCAGATGCGCGCTTGTTTATTCGCCGGTCCCGCGAGCGGTATCGTCGCGCCGGAGCCGGTCAGCGGGCTCATGAATTCGATCGCGTCTCCGACCGCGCGAATCGACGGGTCGGATGTGTTAAAGAAACGATCGACCTTGATAGCCCCGTTCTGCGCGAGTTCGAGGCCGGCTTGCTTCGCGATCGCCGTGTCCGGGCGAACGCCGATCGAGAGGATCACGAAATCGGTTTCCACGACAGAGCCGTCGGCGAGGGCGACGTCGAGCGTCGAGCCGCGGCGCGAGAACGAAGACACGCCGTTCTTGAGACGAAGGTCGACGCCTTTTTCGCGCAGATGACCGTGAACTATGGACGCCATATCGTAGTCGATGACGCCCATCACTTGGTCTATCGCCTCGATGACCGTGACCGAAAGCCCGCGCTCGCGCAGGGCCTCGGCCATCTCGAGCCCGATGAATCCCGCGCCGACCACGACGGCCCGGCGGGTCGGAGCATGGTCGATGACGTCCTTGATTCGGTCGATGTCGGTTACCGAGCGGAGCGTCAGAATCGCCGGATCGTCGATGCCGGGTATGGGCGGGCGGATCGGCGAAGCGCCCGGGCTGAGGATGAGGGTATCGTACGGCTTATCGAACTCGACGCCGTCTTTCAGGTTTTTAACCCGAACGACCTTCGCGTTCCGGTCTATCGACACGACCTCGTGAAGGGTTTTTGCCTCGACGTTGAGCGATTCGCGGAATTTTGCCGGGGTCATGACAAAAAGGCGCGAACGCTCTGAGATGACGCCGCCCGCGTAATAGGGAAGGCCGCAGTTCGCAAAGCTGATATGCTCGCCCCGCTCGTACATCGTTATTTCCGCAGACTCGTCGAGCCGCCTCAGTTTTGCCGCGGTTCCGGCGCCGCCTGCGACGCCTCCCACGATTACGTACCGTTTCATCTTCCGCCTCCTTGGGTAAACGCGAGATCCTTCGGGATCTCCAAGTCAGTACAGCTATATCGTTCAATCAAGTCACTTCCGCTCTCCGTCAGGGAAACGGTTATGCTTCGCCTGTCTTCGTTCGAGAGCTTTCGCTCGATGAGCTTTCGCGATTCAAGGTCGTCGAGAACCCTCGTCAGTCGGGACGGGGAGAGTTCAAGCTCGCGCGCGAGCGATCCGGGCTCGAACACGCCGCGGTGTACCGCGCACAGGCAGATGGCGTCATTCAGCGATAGCCCCGTTTCCGCGCGGAGCGTGTCCTCAAAACGCCGGATTGCCGTCTGTATTTTTCGTATCGCGCACAAATCAAGCATGGTGCCTCCGGGTCTGGAATGCAATTTTCTGTGGCAATCTTATTACACACAGATAATATTGCCTTTGGCAATTGTTGCTATTAACAATTATAAATGATGAAACAGACTTAGTCAAGGATTTCATGTTTCGGCGATTTGCTATTTTGCGTTCGTATCCCGAACGTGCGCGGTCAGAATTTTCATCTTTCGGGCGTTAATCACTGCTTGTCCCTTCGCGTGATTGTTAAAATAAATCTGCACAAGCTGAGACGAGCGGGCGACCGTCTCGATAAGGGGAAGCATACGTTCAAGCTCCCCGTCCGAGTAGAGGTAGTCGTATCGGTCGCGCGCATTCGTGCCGTGCCAGTTACCGGAATTTCTGCCATGGAACCGAAGGTAAGCCGTCGTTCCGGTCACGATCGGAAGCTGCGCGGGAAGAGATCGCAAGGTCGGCATGTCGGTGACGCACCAGGAAATGTCGCGGGCGCGAAATGCTTCGTAAACCCGGTTTGTTTGCCAAGAGGCGTGCCGGAACTCGACCGCGACGGGAAGGTCGGAAAACTCGGTGACAAGTCCGTCGAGGTATCGTCGCTCGTCGATATCATAGCGAAAACTCCCGGGAAACTGAAAGAGAATCGAGAGGAGTAATCCCCGCGATGAAAGGGGGCGCACGGCCTCGCGGAATTCCCGCGCGGAGTCGCGCCAAGTGGATACCGAAATCGTGTGAGTGAGCGACTGATGCGCCTTGACCGAAAAGCGCAGCCGTCCGTTCGATCGTTTTACCATCGATTCCATCTGGTATTCGTCGGGCATTCCGTAATAGGTAAAGTTGAGCTCAAGTGCGGAAAAGTGTTCCGCGTAGAAGGCAAGAAAGCGCTCGCGGGGCAATTCCTGCGGATAGAGCGTACCCTTCCATTCGGGATAATCATACCCCGACGTTCCGATGAGGATTTCGGCCATCGTTAGTGTACGTCCGGAATCCCGGCGATGTCCGTGGTATACGCGGGCGAAAGAAAGCGCCGCCGCATCCTCCACGCGCGGCCTTCTCCGACGCTTCGGGCGAGCCTGAGCGCGTCGCGACCATAGCGTCCGTTAATGCGGTCAAAGCAGGCCATCAGGTTTTCGCGGTCCTGTCCCGATAGCGCGGATTGCCCGACGCGGGCGGCTTTGACGTCGAAGGACAGGCGGTTTCGGCTCTCTTTGAGATCGCGCGTTTCGGCGTTCGTTTCGTCGCGCGATGGATGGGCGAGTGCAGAGTCCGCAAGTGCAGAGTCGGCGAACGCCGGCTCCGTGAACGCCGGATCCTCGAATGCCGGATCTTCATCGAAGAACGTCGCTTGCAGATCGCGGTCTTCTTCAAGGCCGAGCAGGTTAATCATAACCTTGCGGTAGCGTCGTCCTTCCCGGTAGAGTCGGCGCAAAAGATCGAGGGCCGTTTCTTGTATGGTCGGCAGGTAGGAGGTCGGGCGATCGAGGCGCGCGGAAAGCTGACCGCAGAATTGCGGCCCCGCGTCGTCCCAGGGATTGGTCATGAGATATATCGATACGTAGGTCGCGCGGCTTCCCTGATCGCGCAGGCGTCGAACCGCCTCGTGCGCGTACGTCGACAGGGCCTCTTCGAGTTCGCTCAGCGTTAAGACCGGCTCGGCGAAGGATTTCGAGGAACAGATATTGCGGTTCGTTTCCCGTTCCTGCCGCTCGATCGCCGGGATGCCGTTGAGCTCCTGTATCGTGCGCATGCCGGTTATCGTGAGGTTTTTTTTCGCGAGGTGGAGGGGATAGTCTTTGAGGTCTCCGGCGGTGCGAATCCCGCGCCGCTCGAGGAATGCCGTCTTTGACCAGCCGACGCCCCAGACGTCGCCGACCGGGATCGAGCCGAGCACGCGACCGACGGAAGCGGAGTCGATGAGGCAGACGCCGTCTCCCTTTTTGGCGAGTTTGTTCGCGATCTTCGCGAGGGTCCGCGTGGGGGCTATGCCGACCGATACGGGGATGCCGATTTCGCGCAGGACGGTGTTTCTCAGATGGCGGGCGATGCCTTCGTAGTCGGGACAATCCCAGTCGGGATAATAAAGAAAGGATTCGTCGATCGAGTAGACCTCGACGTCCGGGCACAGGCGGTTATAGATGCTGACGATGCGCGAGCTGATATCGGCGTAGAGGGTATAGTTTGAGCTGAATGCCGTCACTCCCGCTCGATCCGCCGCTTCGGCTACCTTGAACCAAGCGTCGCCTCTTTTAAAACCGAGGTCTTTCGCCTCGGCGTTGAGGGCGACGATGATCCCGTCGTTGTTCGAAAGCACGACGATCGGCCGGTCAGAGAGGTCCGGCCGGAAAAGCCGCTCGCAGGAGGCGTAAAAGCTGTTTGCGTCCACGTGAAATATCATAGTTTCCTCACGATTCCGGTCACTGCGCCGAAAATCTCGGTTTCTTCAGTTATAGGGTCCTGGTTTCCGGCCCCGTCGGCGAGGAGGTATCGATCCCCGTCGCGTACGACTTCCCGGCAGGTAAACTCGTCGTCCTGACGGAATACGACGAGACAGCCGGGGACGGGCGGCCGGGAGCGGTCGACGACGAGCAAATCACCGGGCAAGATGCCCCGGTATACGAGCTGCTCGCCTTTCATCCTCATGAAATAGGTGGCCGGCGCGTTGTGCACGAGAAGATCGTTCAGGTCTATGGTCGCGGCCTCGTATCCCCTGGCCGGCGACGGAAAACCGGTTTCTTGCGCCATATGCTCCTCGACAAACCAAAAAATAAGTGATATGCTAAGAATATAAGCATAATGCTTATTCGTCAAGGGGCGGAAATGGAAAACATGGATGATTCAACGACAACCGCCGGGCGCTTTGCCGCCTTACGCGCGAACGCCCGACTTTCGAGAAAGGCCTTCGCGGAATCGCTCGGTATTCATCCGGTCGTGGCGGGCGATATAGAGCTCGGCAAACGCGAGCCTTCGCGGGAAGTACTCGTGCGCCTCGCCGAGGTCTATGGGGCCGATCTTACGTGGCTCTTGACCGGCGTACGGTCCGCGGGTCCGGGAGTATTCGCGGGAACGGGAGCGACTGGACGCGACGGATTCCTCGGCGACCGGGGCGACGACGGCTTGCTTGTCGGGATTCGCTTCGTCAGGCAGGAGGCCGCCGCCGGGCGGGGCGTCGAGATCGACGACTATCCCGAGTCGGAAACCCTGTCCGTGCCGCGCTCCTTTATCGCCCCCCGCAAGAGCGAGCGCGTGCTTGCCCTGTCGGTTCGGGGAGACTCGATGACGGGCATCGGCCTTGATGACGGGGACATCGTCCTCTTCGCGACGGATGACCGTACGGGCGACGGAATCCACGTCGTTTCCATCGGATCTCGACTGCTCGTCAAACGCATCCATCTTGATCCCGCCGGTCGCAGAGTCGAGATTATCAGCGAGAACCCGAGGTACGGCGTCCGCGTGCTCGAGGGTCCCGAACTTGACGAATTCCGCATCGAAGGGCGCGTCATCGGCTCAATGCACCGCTACTGACCCTTCGATCGCTCCCAAACGCCCTCAGTAAAGGAATACCTGAAAGAGAACGCCGCGTCTTCGACCTCGAAATCGAAGTTCAGCGTCGCCTTTCTCCATACCCGAAGGACGATCGTTACCGCCCGTTCCGCGGGGACCGTCGCCAGAAAACCGGCGAGTATATCCTCAGCGCGCGCTCCGGCGTACCCGATGAGAAAATGCGCCAATCGGGGAAGGTCAGGATAGCCGGGCGGTGGGTCGATTGAGTTTCCCGCGTCACATCCCGACACGGGACGCACGATCCATCCGTCGATGGCCTTCAAGGGGCCGATCTCGATCGACCCGGATATTTTCTGGGGGGGATAGGGGCAAAAAGGCGGCAAAAAGGAGAAGGGCGCGTCGCGCGATCCATCCCCTCGCTGACGCTCGGCTATATGCGAGCGAAGGGCGCGCTGTTCGCCCTCAAGGGCGGAGAGGACCGAATCGTGGGGAAGGACGCAAACGACCGAACCGGAGCGTTTGGCCTTCATTGCTGTTTCCAACTTGGGGAGACCGTGATAAACTGCACCCATGAAATATACCATGAAACCGAAGGTCAGGGAAATCGCGGACGGTCTCGTATCCGTCGTCTCGTCGTGGGACGCGGTCGAGGCCGTGTGTCTCAACGAGTCCGCGGTGGGCGATACCCTCGATCCGTACTTCGCCCTCATCCTGGACGTGTACGTTCGCGGTTCCATCCCGACCCCGTCCTCGCGGGCCGCCGCGTATCCCTCGCACGTTTTCTTCGAGACTTCGCCGAGGGGAAACAAGGACCGCTTTATCCGCGACGATATCCCGACGCGCATCGAGTATAAGTCGATCGATCGGATCGACGAGCTCGTGGAGATCGCGTGCCGAAGCGGCTCCGATCTTTGGAAAATCCGCGATAGCGGCACCTACGTATTTTACCGACTCTCGAAAAATCGCTCCCTCTTTGAGCGGGGCGGCTGGCTCGGCGAGGTAAACGCGCGCCTCGGTTCCGTCGGCGATTCCTTTTGGGTTTCGATGCGCTCGTTCTATCAGTCCACGATGGATCACTATCTCGCCGATCTCGGCGCGGCGATCGTTCGCGACGACCCCTTCCATTACATGATATCCGCCGCGAGCTTTATCAAGTTCGCCTGTTCGGCGCTCTTTATGGAGAACGGTCAGTTCGAGCCCTCTCACCGGGGCTTCCTCTCGCAGGTCCTCGAGCTCAAGACCCTGCCCGACGGATTCTCGGGATACTTCGAGAGTTTCCTCAGGCCCGATTCCGAGCTCCCCCCGGCGCGAAAGTACGAGATCGCCAAGCTGATCGCGAAGAGCGTCGTTTTGCTATGAGAGCGCGGCTTTCCCGTCAGCCGCGCGCGACGATCGAGACGCGCGTCGCGTTCGCCGCAGTGGCGGCGATCGTCGTGCTGACGCACGGTTGCGCCGCGCGCGCGGGTATCCCGCTCACGACGGACGAAGGCTCGCGCTCTCTCGTGGCGCTTTCTCCGGCCGCGAAGTCTTGCGTCCTTGCTGACGGCGATACCGCGTGGTTCGCCGCGAACGGCCCGATAGCCCCCGTCTCTCCTTCATCCATCGAGATCGTCGTGTCCCTCGAAGGCGCGTCTTCGTCGGAGCTTTTTCTATCTCCCGTGTACGCTCGCGACGTCGATCGCGACGGGCGGCTGTCGCGCGACATGAGTCCGCGCCCGGCCGCGCGGGTAACGACTCTCTCCGCCGCCGAAACGCTTTCCCTTTCGCTCGAGCTTCCCGCGGGATCGGGCGATGAGGCCGCCATCGGCTTCGCGGTCGGCGTTGTCGCCGTCGGCGACGAGACCCGCGCGCGTATTCTTTCCGCCTCGCTCAAGGCCGTCGAGACGGGATGGGATCGATCCGTCCCTTCGCGATGGGTTGGCTTTTCATCCGGCGGCGGCACCGTCAACGCCGCCTCGCTTGAATCGGACCCGCCCGCGGTTCCGCTTCCCGACGGGGACTCGATCATTCGCCTTTCGTTTCTTCCCGTTCCGCGCGAGGCTCTCGGCGTTCCGACACGCCCCTCGCGCGCGACCTTTCGCTCGGCTTCGGGTTCGTTCGGCTTTCGCGCCTCTCCCGTTCCGCACGTCGCCTTCGTTCCCTCGCGTCTCGTTTCAGGCTCCGGGGCGCTGTCAGCTGTCTCGGGTACGGAGCGGCTCGCGTCGCTTCGCGTTTCGCGCGGCGCGTCCGTGCCGGCCGATCGTCCGGCGGATCCCGCGTCTCTCATTTCGGCCGACCCGCACCTGATCCTTGAATGGCCGCTCTCGCTTTGGCGCGACGCGCGCCGCGAGGTGTTCTCGTGGGATCGCTTTCCTTCAATAGTAATTTTCGACACCGCCGACTATCGCGTGCAGGACCTGTACTTTAAGCGTCTTGCGTTTTTCACCGAGAAAAAGGGGTTTCGCGGCCGGCTTGCCGACGACGCCGAAATCGCGTCCCTTCACGGCTTTAACGCGCACGACTACCGGGCCGAGAGCCTTGCCGCCTTTTTCGAGCTGGCGCGCGTCGAGAACTTTCCCCTCGGCGCCGAAGAGCGCGAGTTACTCGATATTCTTCTTGATCGTGGCATCGTCGTCCGCGACGGGCGGAAATACGCGCCCGGAACCGGCGCCGTTCTCTCGGTTTCGCGCGAGTCCGTCGCGTATTTGCGCCACATGTTCATGACGCACGAGTGCTTTCACGGCGCGTACTTCGTCGATGCCGATTTTCGCGCCACGGTAACCGACGTGTACGCGCGCATGGACCCGACGGCGGTCGAATTCCTTCAAGGATATTTCACGATCGCGCCCGGCCTTGAGTACGACACGGATGACGGCTATCTCATGGAAAACGAGTTTATGGCCTACATGCTCCAACAGCCGGTCGCGCGCGTCGGCGACTACTTTACGCGGATTCTTCTCGAGCGCTATCTCAGGCACGGCGGCTCCCGCGAGGTCGGCGAGTATATCGCCCGCACGGGCGCCTCCGATTTCGTGAAGGCCGCGGAATCGCTTGAGGCGTATTGCTTCGATCGTTGGGGTTTTTCCGCCGGGCGGGTGGGCTTGTGGTTTTCGTCGGGAAGCGGGGACTAGATTCGCGTCTGGCGACGCGCTCGGCGCGCGTCGCGCGCGCGGGCGACGGCGCTCAGTAGAGCCGTTCGCGGGTAATGACGTTAATTCCCTCTCGCGCGGAATCCGGCTCATCAAGGGCGGTTTGCATGAGCTCTGAGTTAAAGAGCCGCTCTGCCCCCACGGTCGAAGGCGGCCCGTGGCCGGGCATCAGGATGACGTCGTCTTCCTGGTTAAGGAGCTTGTTTTTCAAGTGTGCGAGGAGTATCCGTTTTCCGTACGCGTTGTTCGTAACCCCGAGGCGGCCGGCCGAAAGCGAGTCACCCGTGAACACGACCTTTTCGATCTGAAACATGAGCGAGTCCGGGGAATGGCCCGGGACGGCGTGATAGCGCACCGCGAAGCCCGCGGCGGCGAACGATCCGTCTCCCTGCAGAAGGACGGTCCTGATTCCCTTGAGTTCGGCGTCCGCGGCGTATACGCGGGGCGAATAGACGCGCTGAATCGTCTCGAGTCCCTTGTGGTGGCTCGCGTGGTTATGCGTGATGAGAACCGCGTCGATCCTGAAGCGGTTTCGCTCGATATGCTCGAGAAGCTCCCGGTCCATCATGCCCGGATCGACGATCAGCGCTTCCCCGGTCTGTTCGTTACCGACGAGATATCCGTTCGAGAAACCTTCGACCGAGTAGTGGAAGTATACTTTCATTCCGGGTTTTCGCCCCTGCCGAATATGGCCTCGCGGGTGTTCGACGATCGAAAGGACACCTTGTCCCTCGTCGTCTGAAAAAACATCGTTTTCTTGAGGTTGCAGTTTTGGAAAGGCGTTTCCTTGAGCGTCGCCATGACGAACCGCGAGTTGTAGAGATCCGAGTCGCTGAACGCGGTGTTTCCCGAAAGAAGCCCGTTGAAGTTATTGTGGAGAAGGTCCGAGTTTTTGAGGTCGGAATCGGTAAAGTGCGCGCCCGCGAAACTCGAGAACTGAATATCCGAGCCGACGAGCGTGCATTTTCCGAAGCGCGCGAAGTCGAAGAAACACATCCTGATGCGGCATTTGTCGAGCTTCGTCCCCGAGAAAGCGCATCGGGCGAATCGGCACGCGGTAAACGACTTTCCGGAAAGGTCCATGTCGCGTATTTCGAGGCCGGAAAAGTCGATGCCGTGGAAGACGGTTTGATTCGACAGCAGGGAGAGGAGTTCCCCTTTGTCGGCGCCGGAACGTTCGGTGAACATGACTCCACTGTAGGTCATTGCGCGTTTTTGGTCAAATGGGTTATGATGTTCCCATGTGCTGGAAGTGCGGCAAGGCGATTATCGCAAACGGTCCCATCGGTCGATCGGCTACGTGCGATTCGTGCGGGGCGGACTCGCGCTCCTGCAAAAACTGTCGTTTTTTTTCGCCGGGTTCCTGGCATGACTGCCATGAGCGCGTCGACGATGAGGTGCGGGATAAGGAGCGAGCGAACTTTTGCGACCATTTTCAGCTCAATACGTCGTATAAACAAGACCATCCCGCGAACGAGCGTCCGGGACGAGTTTCGCCGGGACGCTCCGCGTTTGACGGCCTTTTCGGGAACTGAAGGATTCCCGGCCAATACCACCAGTATGCGAGAAGATCGGACACAGACCTATCAGTACGCCTTTTTGGATTCCGGCACCGGAGGCCTGCCGTACCTCGCGCAGCTTCGCGCCCACGCGAGCGGCTGTTCGTGCGCCTACGTCGCGGACACGGAGCATTTTCCCTATGGGGAAAAGACCCGGGACGAGGTTATTCGGTTTTCGCTCGCGACGACGAAGCGGCTCATCGAGCGCTTCAGTCCCGAGGTCGTCATCGTCGCCTGCAACACGATATCGATCGCGGCGCTCGCCGCCATGCGCGAGTCTTTTTCCGTGCCCTTCGTCGGGACGGTTCCCGCCATCAAGCTCGCCGCGTCAAAATCGAAAAAGCGGAAGATCGGACTTCTCGCCACCGAGCGGACGGTGAAGGATCCGTACACCGACTCGCTCATCCGCGATTTCGCGCCGGACTGCGAAATCGTCAGGATCGGCGACTCGACGCTTATCTCGCGAATCGAGCGCGAACTCGTTACCGCGGGACGCGACGAGCGGCTCGCCGCGGTCAGGCCGTCGGTCGACCGGTTTCGCGCCGCGGGCGTCGACACGATAATTCTCGCGTGCACGCATTTTTTGCACGTTGACGCCGAGATACGCGAGGCCGCCGGTCCCGGCATCGAGGTCATCGATTCCCGCGAGGGCGTCGTGCAGCAGGCGCTCAGGCTCGTCGCACCCGACGGGACGGACCGTGACGGCGTCTTTTGCGTGACCGGCGGAATAGACGACGAGGCCGAGGCGCGGTACCGAACCTACGCTGATTTATTCGGAATTTCCTGGGGAGGCCGACTGTGAAAGAGGGGCTCGTGCTCGGCGGAACCAACAATCTTTTCGAAGTCGAGATGGATTCGCTCGTGAGCCTCTGCCGCATCAAGGGAAAAGTCCTCAAGGGGGCGGAAGGCTACTATAATCCCCTCGCTCCCGGGGATCGCGTAACGGTCGAGCCCGATGCGCTCGACACCTCGAAGGGAATGATTATATCGCTTGTCTCCCGCAAGAACCACTTCGTGCGGTGGAACCAGAAGGGCTTCGCGCCCCAGCTTCTCGCGTCGAACCTCGACACCGTCGTGATCGTGACGACTCCCTCGGAGCCGCCGTTTCGCCCGAGGTTCGTCGACCGCGCGCTCGTGCAGGCCATGGCGGAGAAGATCGAGCCCGTCATCGTCGTCAACAAGGCGGACCTCGGACTCGACGACGACGCGGAGGACCGCGTCTCCGACTGGGAGCGGATCGGCTACACGGTATTTCGCGTTTCGGCCCGAACGGGGATGGGACTCGAGTCTCTCAGAGACGCGCTTTCCGGACGGCTTTCCGCCTTCGTCGGGCAATCGGGCGTCGGGAAATCGAGCCTCATCAACGCGCTCGATCCGTCGCTCAGCTTGAGAACGCAGGCGGTCTCGGCGAAGCACGACCGGGGCACGCACACGACGACGAAGGGCGTCTTGCTGCATCTTGCCGGAAAGCCGGGCGAGGGTCTTATCGACGCGATCGATACGCCGGGCGTCAGGAGATTCATGCTGCACGACGTTACGGCGGAAAGCCTCATCCTCTATTTTCCGGAAATGGAAGGGCTCGTGGGAAGCTGTTCCTGGGGCATGTCCTGCTCGCACGAAGACGAGCCGGGGTGCAAGATTCTTGAAGCGGTATATTCGGGCGTCGTACACGAGGCGCGATATGAAAGTTGGCTTCGCGTCAAGGAAGAAATAGAAACCGGCCGGTTTTCGGACTGACGAAACCGTCTCGGACGGGCGGCGCGCGTCGCCCGGTACAGCTAAGGAAACAAGCAAATGAACGAACGTACCCTCGAGGTGCTTGAATATCATCGCGTCCGCGAGGAGATCGCGGGGCTCTGCATGAGCGAGGAAGGGAAAGCCTCCGTTCTCGCGCTCGTGCCCGGAACGGATAGCGCGGAGATAGCGCGGCTTAAGTCCTTTGGCCGCGCGTGGCTCGACGCCCTGTCCTCTGAGGAACCGCCGCGCCTTCTCGGATGGCAGGAAGTCGCGCCGCTTCTGTCGCGCATTCGCGTTGAGGGCGCTTCCCTCGAATGCCGCGAGCTTTTTAACCTCGGCCAGTTTTGCCGTTCCGTCACCCAGCTTCGCGAGTGGGGAAGCGCGCGCGCGCGAAAGGTCGAGTCGGGCCGGCGCGACGTCATGGCCGTTACCGGGAATTCCGACGCGATCTTGGTCGAATTCGCCTCGAGCCTTCCCGATCTTTCCGACGCGGAAGGGCGTATTTTCCAGGTCATCGACCGCGCGACCGGAGAGGTCCGCGACCTACCCGAGCTTCGCGCCATCAGGCAGGGCATCAGGAAAATCAGGCAGGACATCGAGCGGCTCATCGGGACCTATCTTTCCGATGACGGCCTTAAGACCGCCTTGCAATCGACGCTTCCGACGCTGCGCGACGGCAGGCAGGTCATCGCCGTCAGGGCGAACTTTCGGGGTCGCGTGCGCGGCATCGTCCACGAAGTCTCGCAGTCGGGACAGACCGTTTACGTCGAGCCGGAGGACGTCGTCGACCGCAACAACGACCTCGTTTCCGAGGAGGCGCGCCTGTCCCGCGAGATCGCGCGTATCCTCCGCGAGTTGACGGCGAGCCTCGCGCCGGCCCATCCCGATTTCGTCGAGTCGCTCGAGCGCATGGTCTTCATCGATCGCATCGGCTCCGCGGCGAAGTGGGGTCGCGACAGGAACTGCGTGTTCGCCGCCGACGCGACGATATCCGACGCGACGATATCCCTCAGGCAGGCGCGCCACCCGCTCCTTCGCGAGCGCG
>CAYSEA010000003.1:0-77777 GCA_964429975.1 uncultured Treponema sp. | reverse complement strand
TCCGACGCGACGATATCCCTCAGGCAGGCGCGCCACCCGCTCCTTCGCGAGCGCGCCGTCCCGATTGACCTGACGCTTCCTCCCGGCGGGCGGGTCTTGATCATCACCGGGCCGAATACCGGCGGAAAGACCGTCAGCCTCAAGACGGTCGCGCTTTTCGCGCTTCTTAACCAATCGGGGTGGCCCGTGCCCGCCTGCGAGGGAACCGCCCTGCCGATATTCGACGTCGTCGGCTGCGACATCGGCGACGAGCAGTCGCTCGACCAATCCCTTTCCACTTTCTCCGGGCACATGAAAAACATCGCGGGGATCCTCGCCACGGCGACGTCGCAAAGCCTCGTGCTTCTCGACGAGCTCGGAAGCGGAACGGACCCGCAGGAAGGAAGCGCCATCGCGATGGCGGTGCTCGACCGCCTTTTGGAGACGGGAGCCTTCGTTCTTACCACGACGCATCACGGCATCCTCAAGAATTACGGCTATACGCACCCCGCGTGCGTCAACGCCTCGGTCGACTTCGACCAAAACACCCTCTCGCCGACGTATCGCATTCTCATGGGCGTTCCCGGGGAAAGCCATGCGCTCGACATCGCGGCGAGAAACGGCCTCGATCCCGACATCGTCGCGATCGCCCGTTCCTATCTCGCGGAGGAACGCGCCGACGTTTCCGCCCTCATCAAGGGTCTGACGGCCAAGCACGAGGAGCTTGCGGTCTTCGAGGTCGAGAAGAGAGCGGAAGAATCCGCCCTTCGCGAGAAGCGCCGTAAGACTGACTTGCGAGAACTCCAACTGAGGCAGCGGGAAAACGAGCTTCGCGAGCAGGGCTATCGACGGCTCGACTCATTGCTCGCCGAGAGTCGAAAGCAGCTTGAAAACCTCGTTCGCGAAATACGCGAAGGAGAAATGACGCGCGAGAAAACCCTGCAGGTCAAGGCTTGGATGGCGGAGCTCGACGAGGTCGTTTCGGGCGAATACGAAGGGCTTGAAGCCGCGCGTCGAGAGACGGGCGAACTCAGGGCCTCGTTTGACGAGGAGCGGAGACTGGATGACGAAGCGCGCGCGCGTGAGGCCGCCTCCGCGCCCAAAACCCGCGCGAGGGGAAAATCTGCCCACGCCCCTCGCTCTTCTCAGGCGACCCCGGACGTGATTCCCGATCTCGCTCCCGGCGTCGAGGTATATATTGGAGCGGCCCGCAGGCGCGGAACGCTCGTGCGCGAGGAAAAAAACGGCAAGTGGATCGTCGCCGCGGGACCGATGCGTATGACCGTCGCGGCCGCGGACCTTTCCGCGGTCCCCGTGTCGAGAGGCGCGAGCGCTGCCGTGTCCATCGACATACAGACGGACATGGGCGGGGACGACGTGCCGGCGTTTGAGCTGAGGCTGATCGGCATGCGCGAGGAAGAGGCTATAAAGGCCCTGTCGCGGCAACTCGACCTCGCGAGCATGAAGGGCCTCAAGGAATTCTCCATCGTTCATGGGAAGGGTCACGGCATCCTGCAAACGGCCGTGCACGAAACGCTCAAGGCGTACGCCGCAGTGAGTGACTACGCCTTCGCGCGTCCCGAAGACGGCGGTACCGGGAAGACCATCGTTCGTTTGGGGTAGGCCGCCACTTACTTTTTGTAGGGCGCGGTGACGATGGCGCCGCGGGATTTGTCGAGCGTAAAGACGACCTGCTTGAGCACCTTGGTGACGCTGAAGGGAACGTGGCAAATCTCGATCTCGGTTCCGGGAAATACGGTTCCGCGCACCTCGACGAACGCCGAGTCGTTGCGGTCAATGCGGGGAAGGTATGTCGGTATTCGGGCGTTGATCTCCTCGCGCTTTGCCTTGAGTTCCTCGATGTATTTTCCGATGTCGTTCAAAGGCTCTTCGGCGAAGGTTTCCTCGGCTTTTTGAAGCCGCGTCGCGATTTGCTTGAGCTGCTCGTTCGCTATATCGAGTTCCTGCTGAACGGTGAAATCCGTGCCGCACCGGAGGTAGGTCCGCGCGCCGCGCGCGTTTCCGATATCGAGCGCTTGGATGCCCCCCACGACGATGCATTCGCACCCGATGAGCTTTCCCGTGTCGCCCATCTTGATCATCCCCATCGAATAAACCGTGGACTGCATGATGCTTCCGGAAACGATGACGTCGCCGCGCACCGCGACGCGGCAGTTTTGAATGTATTTGGAGGTCAGGTTTCCCCCGATGCGGACTGCGCCCGTTTTTTTTCCCTCGATGCCGGCCTGTACGATCATGTCCTTTTTGCAGACGATCTCGGTCACGTCGACGACCTCGGACGAGACGATGGACCCGCCCGAGTAAATCTTGAAGCCGTCCGCGACTTTGCCCTGAAGGATGATATCGCCGGGAAACGAGATGTTGCCGGTCGTGAAGTCGACGCCTTTTTTTAAGACGAGCACGTCCTCGATAGAGACGACGCCCTTACCGTCGATCGAAAGCCGTCCGCTTTTTCCCGCGAACAGACCCTTCTCGTGGGCGATGACGTTCGTGCCCGCCGAGAATTCGGGAAGCTTTTCCGTCGGCGCGGCGATCTCCGTGCCGTAAATATCCTGACCGGGAACGCCCTCGACCCGGAGGATACGCCGGGCGATCGGATCGCGAACGGCGACGATCGAAAACGCGCTGATGGAATGCCAGTCGACGCGCGGGGCGTTGGGGTCTATTTCGGGTTTTCGCTCGATGAGATCCTTTCGCATGACGAAGTGTTCGGGTATTTCGGTGACAGGGGAGGTTGCGCGCGCGACGAGTATTCCCTTTACCGGGCCATGCGTGGAGTTTGCCTTGAGAATCGACTCTTGTATGGCGTCGTGCAATACTCCGACCCGGATACCCTGTTCTTCGAGACGCGAGGCAAAGGCGGGATACGTGAGAAAGGAACCGCCTGAGGCCGGGGGATAGAAATTCGCGGTCGCGCTTGACTTGTCCGGAGCGACGGTAACCTCGGCGTACCCGTCTTTTGGGTCACCTTGGCGGATGTAAAACATGGTGCTGGCGTCTGATTTCTCTTCGCTCACGTCTGACACTATAGACCCCCGTAACAGTATCGACAATCCTTTCCCTTGACATTACCACTATCTTTATACATTATATATGTATAAATATTCAAATTGGATGGCACTAACCGGTGAAAGAACGATTGACGCGCCTTAAAACGATCCGCAAGCTGATAAAGACGTACCGGATCGAATCCCAGGAAGCCTTGCTTGGGTACCTGTCCCGCGAAGGTTATGCCGTCACGCAGGCGACGCTTTCCCGAGATCTCAAACTGCTGAAAGTGGGAAAGCTTTCCGACGGTCATAATGGTTATGTTTATACCCTCCCGGGCGACGAGGAACGGCAGGAATCGGAACAGACCGTCGTTCAGGATTTTCTTCGTGGCTATATTTCGATCGATTTCTCCGGTTCCATGGTCGTCATCAAGACCTATTCCGGCCATTCCGACGTCGTTGCCGGCGCTATCGATAGCCTCGCGATGGAAGAAGTGCTCGGAACCATCTCCGGGCGCGATAATTGCGTCTTTATCTGCCTCCGCGAAGGAGTGTCGGGGGAAGCGTTCCTTGAGACCCTGAAGCTGAAAATACCCGAATTAGACGAATAGAACGGTATCGGCGCGTACCGGCACGTCCATTATTCCCATACATTGAAGGAGTATCTCATGATCAATTGGAGCAACCTCGATACGCAGACCGCGTATAAAAAACTCTTGTCCCTGAAGGGGCAGGTACGCCTTTCCGATGTCCTTGACGCCGCACGCGTTGCCTCATTCGAGGTCCCGATGGCCGCGGGCCTTTCGTATAATTATGCGGCAAAAGAGGTTAACGATCAGATACTTACCGTTCTGCAGGAGCTCAGCGAGGAGCAGGAACTCGTCGCGAAGTACCGCTCCCTTCTTGACGGCGAGGTTATCAATACCGGAGAGGGACGGAAGGTCCTGCACCAGCTTGCCCGCGGACAACTCGGTAAGGACGTGACGCACGAGGGCAAAAACTTGCGTTCATTCTACGAAGGCGAGCGCGCGAAGATCGCGGAGTTCGCCTCAAAGGTTCACTCGGGGAAGGTCACGGGTTCGAAGGGAGACCGATTTACCACCGTCGTGCAAATCGGCATCGGAGGCTCCGACCTGGGCCCTCGCGCCATGTACCTCGCGCTCAACGAATGGGCCGTCAAGGCGGGCGTCAAGAAGATGGACGCGAAGTTTATTTCCAACGTCGACCCCGACGACGCGACCGCGGTCACGTCATCCTGCGAACTCGCCCGGACCCTCTTTATTCTCGTGTCGAAAAGCGGCACGACGCAGGAAACCCTCGCGAACGAGCTCTTCGTCAAGGACGTGCTCAAGAAGGCCGGTCTCGATCCCGCGCGCCACATGATCGCGGTCACGAGCGAGACGAGTCCCCTCGCGAACAATCCCGGCTATCTCGCCTCGTTCTACATGGATGACTTTATCGGAGGCCGCTATTCGACGTCGTCTGCCGTCGGGGGCGCGGTCCTCTCTCTCGCGTTCGGACCCGAGGCCTTTGCCGAATTTCTCGTGGGCGCGACCGCCGCCGACAAATCCGCGCTTGAAGGCGACATTCGCAAGAACCCCGCCTTGCTCGACGCCCTGATCGGCGTCTACGAGCGAAACGTCCTCGGCTATCCGGCGACCGCGATCCTTCCCTACAGTCAGGCGCTCAGCCGCTTCCCGGCGCACCTCCAGCAGGCCGACATGGAATCGAACGGCAAGCGGGTTAACCGCGCGGGCGAGGCCGTCGACTACGCGACCGGACCGGTGATCCTCGGCGAGCCGGGAACGAACGGCCAGCATTCCTTTTATCAGTTGCTCCATCAAGGAACCGATATCGTCCCGCTCCAGTTCGTCGGCTTCGTCGAAAGTCAGGCAGGACACGACGTGACGGTCGACGGCTCGACGAGCCAGAAGAAGCTTTGCGCGAACCTCGTCGCCCAGATCGTGGCCTTCGCCCGGGGAAAGTCGGACTCGAATCCAAATAAGCATTTCCCGGGAGGGCGTCCCTCGAGCCTCATCCGCGGAAAGACGCTTACCCCGGCGGCCCTCGGCGCCCTGCTCGCGCATTTCGAGAACAAGATCATGTTTCAGGGCTTTGTCTGGAATTTGAACAGCTTCGACCAGGAAGGCGTACAGCTCGGTAAGGTGCTCACCAAGCAGGTGCTTTCGGGCGATATGGACGGGACGCTCAAGGCCTACGCGTCGTTCTTCGGCCTCTAGTCTAACCGGTTCGCGTCACGCGGGCGCGGTGATGTCGGCGAGCGCGGCGTCGCTTGCGCGGACGAGGGTCTCGGGGCTCACCTTGAGCTGGAGACCCTTGAGGCCCGCGCTGACGTATACCGCGTCGAGCAGGGTTACCGTCTCGTCGATAAAGGTTCGATAGCGTCGCTTCATGCCGACCGGCGAACAGCCGCCCCGCACGTAGCCCGTCAGCGCGAGGAGCTCTCCTGGCTTGACGGGCGCGATTTCGCGGACCCCCGCGACGGCACGCGCCTTTTTCAGGCTGACCTCGGCGTTCGCGGGGACGCAAAAAACGCAGACCTCGTTCGCGTCGGTTCGCATGACGATCGTCTTGAATACGGCCTCCGGGGCTACCCCGAGGCTTTTCGCGGCCGTCACCGCGTCGAGGAACTCCTCGTCGATCGCATACGACGCGGTATCGAACGGAAGGCCGGCCGCCTCGAGAATCCGCATCGCGTTCGTCTTCGTCGCGTCAGTTTGCCTGCCGCCCATCTCAGTCCGTCTCCATCGCGCGTGCTACGGCGTCGAGAAAAACCCGCGCGATGCGAAAGGCCGGGGCTGTCAGGGTATTCGCCGCGTCTTCGGCCGTGTGCATGAGTTTCCAGGTTTGGGGAAACCCCGCGTCGGCGGCGCCGTCTTCGCTGTTTTCGGTATCTCTCGCGTTTCGGGCGATCCGTTCACGCAAGGCGTCGCTTGCGGAACCGGTATTCGAGATCATCGATAGGAGAGCCGTCGCCTCGGCCGCCGGAAGTACGGTAATCACTTGCGCGGGAATGCCCGCGGCGATGAAGCCGGCGTTGTCGCTGTACGGCGTCGGCAGGGCGATCCATCGCTCGCGCGCCGCATCGCGGGCGAGCTTTTTCGCGCGCTCGTGGAGGCGGCCCATACCGAGCGTAAGCGCGCGGTTTTTTACGGAGTCGATTCCTGCCGTGGAAAGAACGAGGGTGTCTCCGCGCCCGGTGCAGTCGAGCACGAAGACGTCGCCGAGATCCTCGCTTCGCGCCCTGAGGGCCGATCCTATGGCGTATGAGCCCTGGCCCGCGATGCCGGCGATGCCTGCGGCTTCCTCTCCGTCGGTAAAGACAAGCCTGACGTTGTGCGTGGCCGCGCTCCCGGCGAGCCTGAGGGCGAAAAGCATGAGCTGAAAGCACGCCGCGCTGTTGTCGTTCGCGCCCGGCGTATTCGGCGCGCGGTCATGGTGCGCGACGACGGTTTTCATGCGGAAGCGGGGATTGTACGCCGATGAGCCGAACCTGACGACGACGTGCCGCCTGCCGGAGAGTTCCGCGACGGCGTTCGGTATGTCGCGCGCGGAAAGCCACGCGGATATAAAGGCCGGCCGATCGAGTTCTGGTTCTAAAAAGGCCTTGAAGGTTGAGGTCATGACTTGAGTATACCAAGAAACGAGCCGTGCGAGCGAAAAAAAACCGACCCCCATGGGTCGGTTTTTTTTGATGCTTAGTAGCGGTCGCCGTATCCGCCGCCGCCATGATCGTTAAATCGGGGGCGGGAATCGCGGGGCTTGTTTTCCGCGACGTTGACGCGAAGGCGGCGTCCCTCGAACTCTTGGTTATTGAGGGTTGCGATCGCGGCTTCAGCAGCCTGGGCGTCGGCCATCTCAACGAAACCGAATCCCTTTGACTGTTGGGTATAGCGATCCTTGATGATGGAGGAGGAGACAACTTCGCCATACTGGCCGAAGAGGTTCGTCAGGGCGGCCTCGGTGGTCGCGTAGTTCATGTTTCCGACATAAATCTTCTGAGACATACAAATCCTTTACCGAATTATCGGTAACTCGTAGTGCTACCACCCGACAGGCGGTACATCAACGGCTTTGTTGTCTTTTATCAAATGGAAACCGGAATGGCGCGGTTTGCTGAATCAAGCTCACGAAAGGCAGGATACAGAAGCAGACGCAAGTCAGTCGGACACATTTATAAAATTAAACAAAGATCCCGTTCGATACAATAACTGTAGCACGGCCCGTATGCGCCGTCAATATACGAGAAAAAAAAACGGTGGATTCCGCAAAAAAACGCTGGAAACGCCCGAATTGCCTCTAATTTCTCGAAAACTCGCGCGAGCTTCGATACTCGAACGATTACACGAGCGCCTTTGTCATCCAGCGCTTGCTCTTCCACCTAAGGAGCATCGACGCCCCGCGAATGGTTTCGTCTGTGCCGATCGATAGCCATATTCCGACGAGTCCCCAGCCCGCGCGTAAGCCGAGAAGATAGCTTCCGAGAACCATGATTCCCCACATGGAGCACACGCCAAAGAGGACGGGGAATTTTACGTCGCCCGCGCCCTTAAGCGCCGATATCGTCACGAGGTTGAGCGATCTGCCGAACTCGATGTAGATGGAGTAAAAGAGCAGGGTATAGGTCATGGCGGCTATTTCGGGAACCTTCGTAAAGAGGGCGATAACCGGAACCTTCACGAGGTTGAGCGCGATGATGAGTATTACCGAAAGCGCCGTCGCGACCGCCTGATACTTATAGAGCCGTTTGTAGGCCGCCTCGGGCTGGCGCGCGCCGACGAAATAGCCGGTCTTGATCTGTACCGCCGTTCCGATTGACATTGCCGCGACGAACACGAACCGCGCGAGGGTTTGCGTGTAGATCATCGCGGACATCGCCCAGGTGCCGAAGGTCGAGACCATCGCCATGATGACGATTTGCGCCGTGTTGTAGGCCATGTTTTCGCCCGCGGTGGGAATGCCGATCTTGAGGATGACTTTATAGATGTTTTTCGGGATAGCCCGCCATCCCGAGAGGGGGAAATGAACGTCGGGGCGTATCCTGATCCTGAGCGCGAGCATGACGCACGCCGCGAGCTGGGAAAAGGCAGAGGACGCCGCGACGCCTGCGATGCCCAATATCGGAAGGCCGAACGGGCCATAGAGCGATATCGCGTTACCGATCACGTTGATGACGTTCGCGATCATCGAGATGTACATCGCGTCCTTCGTGTAGCCGTAGGCGCGGAGTATGGTGCCTTGCAGCATGCTGAACGACATGAAGAGGGTGCCGACCCCGCCGAAGATCGCGAGGTACTGCCAGGCAAAGTCCCGAACCTCGGTCTCGATCGAATACTGCGCGAGCAGGGCTTTTCCCCCGAGCAGGACGAGCGCGCAAATGACGACGGCCGATATAGCGACCATGACCGCGCTTGCCTGGGTCACGTGTCGCGCCTCGGCCTCTCGCTTGGCGCCGAGGTACTGCGAAAGGACGATGCTCGTCCCGATGCAGATAACGTTGAAGAGAATCTGTATGAAGAAGATATACTGGCCCATCATCCCGGCCGCGGCGACCGCCTTTTGCGACCAGGTGCTGAGCATGAGCGTGTCGACGGACGACACGAGGATTCTGAAGGTGTTCTCTAAGATTATCGGCAGGGTAAGCGCGACCATCGGTAGGGCCGCCTTGTTTACCGTGCCGTTGGTCTGTGGTTGGGTTGTCATGATTACGGGTGAGTCTATCCATTTTTCCCGCTTGCGTCCACACCCCCTATTCACTATAATCTGCCCGTATGATACCGGTAGCCATGAACGACCCCGTGCTCAACGAGCGACTCACGACCATGCATCCTGACGGTATGACCGTTTTCATTCTCCGGGGAGGCACGCTTCGCGGCGCCTTCTTTCACGGAACGAGGTTCGTCAATCGCCTGCGCGCCCAGCATTCGCTCGGTCTTTTGGAAACGATGGTACTCGGGCAGGCGGCCCTCTGCGGCGCGCTCATGATTCCCACGATGAAAGGGAGGGATCGGGCCGTTTTTCGGTATGATACGAACGGACCCGCCGCCGGCTTCAGCGTCGAGGCCTTGAGTACGGGATCGGTCCGCGGGTATCTCCTGCAAAACCCGATTCCGATCGACGCTCCTCCCGAAAGCTGGGACCTCGCGCCGTATTTCGGCGACGGCACCGTGTCGGTGATCCGTTTTCCCGAGGGAGGCCGCGAGCCGGTCACGGGTACGGTCGAGATTCGACACCGGAACGTCGCGAAGGACCTCGCCGAGTATTTTCTCGTCTCCGAGCAAACGGCGACAGCGTTTAATACCGGCATTCAGTTTGACCGCGACGGCCGCGTCATTGGCGCGGGCGGGCTCTTTATGCAAACGATGCCGGGCGCCGACCCCGAGGCGGTCGCGGCCGCCGAACGCGCGTTTTCCGCGGCGCCCTCGCTCGGCCAGTGGTTCGCCGAGGGCGGCGACCGGGAGGACGTGATCTTCGGCCTCTTCCGCGGCATGGAACCCGTCGTGGCGCTCGAGCGCGACATCGTTTTCGATTGTCCCTGCAGTCGGGAAAATTATCGATCCCGCATTCTCTCGCTCGGCGCGAGCGAGCTCGACGACATGATCGCGAGCGGCCCCGATCCCCTTGAGGTGTACTGCCATAACTGCGGCAGCGAGTATCGCTATCCGCTCGCGGAATTGCGCGCGGCTCGAGGAAATCCCTAACCGGGATACGAATCCCCTTCGCGCGCGAAGGGTAGGCGGGCCGACGGTATTCACCGGCCGCGCTATTATTTTTTCTTCGGTTCCTTGTCGTCGAACACGACGACCGTACCCGACATGTTAATCACGTCCCCGGGCTCGAGAATCTTCGTCTTGACGGGCTTGTTGTTGACCGTCAGGTCGCTTTGCGCCGCGATCGTATAGCGGCCCCGCGCGTCGTCGAACACGATGGTCGCGGCGTTTCCCTTCATGGAAGGATTTCCCGCGATCGTGATGTCCGCCGTGTTGTCGCCGCCGATGATCGTCTGTCCGCTCGAGAGGGGAAAGGCCCTCGTCTGCGCGCCTTGCGCCCCATACAGGAGCTGGATTCCCGCCTGAGTCGTTTCCCGCTCGAGCTTGAAGAAGAGGAGAAACAGCCAGAGGATGAGCGGAATGACGAAGAAGAGCGCGTGATAGGGCGACGGTTTCGCGGTGCCGGAACCCAGAACGGTACCCGAATAGTAGCGACGAACCGTGCTCGCCTTCGAGTCGGCGCCTTCGTACGTGACTCGCACGTAGCGCCGGTCGCCGGGGAACATAGCCGCCGTATACTCTACGGCGTATTCGTCGAGTATGCTCGACCGTATATCGGTATAGATGTCGAGAATTTCCGCGGAGTTATCGGCGTCGAACACGAGTCCGCCCGACTCGCGCGCGAGGCGGGGAAGCTTGTTGTCGGCGGAATCGCCGAAGTTCACGGCGTAGCAAGTGATGCCCTCGCGAACGGCAGCCTCGATGCCGTCCTCGATGTTCGTTTTGCTTCCGGCCGACGCGGGCGGGAGGTGCTCGCCGTCGGAGAGTATCACGAGGGCCTTTCTGCGCCCCGTTTCCCCGAAACCTGCGAGCGTCGCCTCGATCGCCCCGTAGAGCTCGGTGTAGCCCATTTCGCGCGCCGGTCGCTCGACGCCGTCGAGGGCCTGTGCGACCGTTCCCGCGTCAGAGGACATTTCGCGAACGCCGTCATACCCGGTGTTGAAGGTCGCGAGCGCGACTCGGTCCTGAGGCGCGAGGCTCGCGAGGAAATCGCGTATTGCCTTTTTCGCGTGGCTCATGCGCGTGGCGCCCGGATCGGTCGTCGGCTTGCCGTCGAGGTCGTCCCACATGCTTCCGGAGTTGTCGAGGAGGAGGAAAAACGAAATGCCTTCGTCTCTGTTGACGTTTCTCGTTACGTCGCGGACGCGCACGCGCTCGAAGGCGGAGCCGTCGGGGGATTCTTCCACGACGATGCTGTTCTCGTCGGGAACCCGTCCGTCTTCGCGGATGTCGAGATACGCGCGTACCGTCTGCGTCGACACGAGGCGGGACGAGTCGATTTGCGTGATGGTTATGCCTTCAGCCGCGTCGGCAGCGAGCGGCGCGTGAGCGATAAGGAAAAGAGCGGCCGCGAGCGCGATTATTGACGCCCCGCGCGTCGCTTTCGGCGCGGCCCGTACGATCGTTCTTGTAGTGCGTATGGTATCGTGTTTCATCGCATTCTCCCTCATGAAAAAATTCCGTACATGAATTTCGCGCTTCCTACCGAAAAGACGTCCTCGCGCCGCAGGGCGGCTTCTTCCGTCTTTTCCTCGTTCACTTTGATCGGCTTTGAGCCGGGAGAGACGATGATCGTGACGCGACCCTTTTTCGAGACGATGGACGCGTTAACGTCCGTCACGTCCCGGTAGCCCGAAAGCACGATGTCGCAGGTGTTCTTCGTGCCGATCGTCATGCGCGGCTTCACGAGGTGGTATTCCTTGTTTTTCAGCGGGCCGTTAAGGAGCTTCACCGTGCCGAGCGAGAATCTGTTCTCGAACAGCGAGTAAAAGAATCCGAGTGCGAGCCCGAAACAGGCGAGGCCCGCGAGAAGGGCGAGTCCGTTTCCGGGATTTCCCGACAGGATGAGCTGAAGGGTAATTCCTCCGATGAGTCCGCCGACGATTCCGCCCGCGAGGCCGACGAGTATCTTGCGAAGCGAGCGCGACCTGAATCCTTCGATCATCGCGACGCATACGCCGATGATCACCCAGCCTGCGCCGTTCGCGAGCGCGAGCGCGACGCCCGAGATGGTCCGCTGCGTCGTAGCGAGCGCGTCGGCCGCGTAAAAGAGAAAGGCCTGCCCGCCGATTACGCCGATCGCGCCCGAAAGAGAGCCGGCAAGCGCGCCGAACGCGAGCCCTTTGAGGGCCTTCGGCCGGGACGACACGACGATACCCTCGATGGATCCGAAGATCGCGCCGAAGACCGCGCCGAGCGCGACTCCTTGCGCGATCGAGAAGGAGAGGTATCCGGGAAAGGACGCCTGTCCATACTGGATCGCGAGAAGGCACGGCCACGCGATGGAGGCGCCGAGAAGCCCGAGCAGGACTATGATAATCCGTTTAAGCGTAAGAGACATATGTTACTCCTTTGTGATGCGGTACGTTCCGTTTGCCTCGACGACGGAAATCCTCGTTTCCTCTCCGGGCATAACGGCGAAGGACGCGCGCGCGGCGCGTGCGCCGGTTCCGATATCGATTTCATACTGCCCCGATGGAACTGACCAGGATCGTTTTCCCCCGGAATAATCCATGAGCGGGCTTTCTTCCATCGCCTCGCCGCCGAGCGGAACGGACTCGCGGCCGTTGATCGCGACGCGAAGTCGGCCTTCGGGCGCCGTGATCGTGAGCGTTCCGGGAAGCGGCACGAGGTTTGCCTGCAAGACGAGCTCCGTTTGGCCGGGCGCTATCCTGAGCGAGAAGTCCTCCGCATAATACCCCGGAACCTCGGCCCTGAACTTTCGTATAGTTCCCGATACGATCGAATCGGGATTCATCTCCGCAAGCGGCATCCAAGTCATTCCCTCGAGGGTCCGAAAGCGCGAGAGCGACGTGATGTTCCGTCCGTTCGTCGCGTCATACGCCTCGGTCCGTATCGATACGGGGCTCTGCCGCACGTCGTCGAAGCTGACAGCGACGGTCGTCTTGGTAAGTCCCTGTTCCCCGCGCGCGCGCAAGGGCCGCACCGAGAAGGATTTCCAATACACCCGCTGTTCCGCCATGATCTTCATGCGATATCGACCCGGCTTAAGATAGATCGCGCGCGAGGCGAAACGACGCGCCACGGCACTATCGTTTTCGTTCGCGCGGTAAAACGCGATGGGCGAAACGGGCGATTCCGGAAAATCCGCCGCGTCGTTTTCGTAGATCCGGGCGAGGAGAAAAATGTCGCTTGCGTCTTTCATGTCGGAGGGGAATCGCACCGATACCGAAAGCTCGCCATACGAGGAAGCGAGCGCGTAGCGATGCACGTATCCCTCGTTCCACGCGCGGTAGAAAAGGCCTCCGAGCAGGACGAGAAACGCGAGAAGCGTCGGGACGACGACGCGCTTTCTCGCGCGCGGCTTGAACGTCGGCTCCTCCGTGTTCGCCTGACCCATGAACGCGACGAGGCACGAATGGAGGGCGTCGGTCTGGAAGCGCGAAAGATACCGCTCGATGATGCGGATGACCGGCGCCATGTCCTGGAATCTCTTTCGCGGGTTCGGCTTGATCATTCGCTTGACGAGTTTGGCGACGACTTTCGGGATATCGGGATTGAGCCGTTTCGGGCTCATGTATTTTCCCTTCTGGATCAAAAAGAGCGTGTCGGGCGCGAAGTTGCCGGGGAAGGGCCTCTTTCCGGTAACCATCTCGTAGAGCATCACGCCCATCGCGTAGATGTCGGCCCTCTTGTCGACGTTCTTGCTGTTCTTGAACTGCTCGGGCGGCATGTACGACGCCGTTCCGAGCGTCATTCCTTCTTTGGTCAAGCCGTCGTCGTCCTCGTCGTCGGTGGAGGCGATGCCGAAATCGGCGAGCTTTACCACGCCGGTTTTCGATATGAGCAGGTTTGCCGGTTTTATGTCGCGATGGATGATGCCGCTCGTGTGCGCGTACTTGAGGGCCTTGCACGCATCGAGGAAAATATAGAGTGAAAGCGGGCCCGAGAGGTATCGTCGTTTCTTGATGAGGGCGTCAAGCGACATTCCGTCGACGAACTCAAGGACGATGTAGTGGGAACTGCCTTCCTTGAAGTAGTCGAACAGGTGAACGATGCGCGGATCGTCGAGGTCCATGAGTATCTGGGCCTCGCGCTTAAACCGCTCGACCATGGTCGCGTTTCCGCGAATGGTCAATTTTTTGATGATGACATGCCGCTTGAGCGTCGGATGGACCGCCTTATATACGGCGCCCATTCCGCCTTTCGCGACGAGCGAGACTATCTTGTACTTTCCAATTGATTCGGGGACGTCTGCCACGGTCTGTTCCTCCGTAAATATCTTCTACAGTTCCTTGATGTCGGTATCGGGATTGAACGGTCGGTCGGGCGGCGCAAGCGCGACGATCTCCCGCTCGGGGTTGTGTATCTGCACGTACTTATTTTCCGCGCGAAGGAGATAGGTTTCCGGCACCGGTCGATGTCCGCCGAGATAAACGGCCCCCGGAAAATCGGGCAAGTATGCGTTTAGCATCGCGCGCACCGATCCGTCGGACGCTTCGTCGTTTCCCGTCCACGTCAGACCGAGCGTTACCTCGGGCCTGACGCGCGCCTCGATGAGCTCTTCCTCGCTGAAAAATCGGTAGGGTTCCGCGTGCGACGCGAGAAAGGTCCTTCCGATCGCGAAAAGGGGAAGGCGTTTCTCGAAGAGCGCATAGAGCTCGAGAAAGTCCTGCCCGAAAAACAAGGTGACGTATTCGCGAACCATCTCGCCTTCGAACGAAAATTTGCGGAAGGCGTGATTTCCGTTTCCTTCCTCGTTGAGTATGTTTTCGTGGTTTCCCTTGAGGAAGTGAAAGCGATCCCGAAAGGCGCACTTGCATTCCATGACCATTTCCATGAGCGAGAGGCTTTCGGTCATCTCGTTGTCCATGGCCTCGCGCTTCCTGAAGCCGTGCGTGTATTCCTCGAAAGCGTTAAGCCAGCGTTTCTTGCCGCGGCGCTCGGAGTGAAAGCCGTCGCCGAGGCAGAGCATTTGCAGCGTACCGGATTGAATCGCCCCCGCGACCGTCCCTCCCGTCGCGGAGGGAGATTCGAGCACGGCGCGGAAGAAATCCGTTCTTCCGTGAAGATCGGGAAGAATGAGCGTGGGGATGTTCTTGTCGAGGCGGACGAGACCTCCCGACAAACCGGTTGAGTCGGGAGGCCTTGCGTCGCGGTTCTCGTGCTCAAGGGCGGTAATCGCCCGCTCAAGCAGTTTGACGTACGCTTCCTTATCGGGAAGCGCGTCGCGCGACGCGATGGCCCGTATCGTTTCCAGGGTTTCCATTATTGAATGATCGTTTTATTGACTTCCACGAATTCTTCCGCAATGTCCTGCGTGACCTGGGTCAACAGGGCCTCTTCTTCTTCGGCGTCGAGCTCCTCTGAGCTGACGGCGATCTTGAAGATGGGGGAACTCTGCTGAATGGGTCCTTTCGTGAACGCGATGACCGCGTCGGTCTCGACGTCCGAGGCGAGCACCGACGATTCCTCGAGCGCCGTTCCCGGAACGTCGACGCGAAGGCCGATCGAAGTATACTCGGCGCGCCTTTTTCCGTCGACGAGCGGACCGATGTTGATGAGCGAGCCCGAATAGGTGAGCGCCACGGCTCCCTTCTCCTCGTCCTTCGAGAAGAACTGAACTTCCTCGAGGCTGTTTTCCGAGATTCCGTCCTCGAAGCACTTTCGTTTATCTTCCCATGCGCACGCGAGCTTTTCGAATGTTTCGTCACCGACCGGCAGTCCCGACGTCTTCGCTATCTGCTTGATGTGATTTTGGATAACCGGAGACAAACTGAGAAAAGTTTCCATAAAAACCTCCTGAACTGGGCTATACTGTATCACATGTGTCAATAATGTCATGAAGGAGGAAGAAATGCACGAAAAAGTTTTCGAAGCGCTACCCGCCGAGATTCAGGCTCAAATTGCCTCTCTGCTCGGGGATAATGGAAAGACGGTCGACGAGGACGAGCGAGAGCGCTATGCGCGGGTCTGGAGCGACAAGTATGAGTTATTCATGGGACAGATGAAGAGCGTCGGAATGGAGATTGTCGAGAAACTGGATTCCGGGGACGATCGCGGGGCGATTCTCCTGACGTATTCCGGTTCTCTCGTGTGCCTCGGGCCCGCAAAGGGCGGAAAGCGATGGCTGGAATACGCCTCGATAAAATTCCGCGGTGACGTTCCGGATTTCGTCAGGGGCCAAGGCGTGTCCCTGTCGGGAGACGTCGCGCAGGGCGCTATCGCTGAATTCTCCGGAAGCCCGCTCAAGCAAAGTTCTTCCCTCTATAGAATAGCCGTGTGCCCCGCGGGTACCGGCGAGACCGATCAAGAGCAGCGAATCCGCGAGGCGACGATTTATTTGACGAACGGCTTCTTGAAGATCAACCGCACCGTCTCCTCTCCCGGCGACTCCTCGGTCGAGCAGTTCACCGCGAAATCGATCGCCGCGTTCATCGCGAAGAAGCACGGGCTCACGCAAGTCGCCTCGAAGGCGATTATCGACGACTATCTATCGACCATCGAAGCGGGCGTCCTGCTCGGCGAGCGGGTTCCCGTCGGAAAGCTCGGCGCGATTTTTTTGAAAGCCCGCGCCGCACGAAAGGCGCGCGTGATGAAAAACCTCGCGACGGGAGAGGATATCCTCGTTCCCGCGAAGCCCGCGTGCCTCGTGCCGAAATTCGCCGTATCGCGCTCGCTCAAGGAAAAGGGCCTGCTCGTCGATCCCGCGACGGTAACGGGCTTTGGTTCCGACGACGGAGACGACGAGGAGGACTGAGCAAGGCCGAGGAAATCCGGCGGGCTGTGCGAGACGGCTCGTTTCTGCTATACCTTGACGCATGGACACCGCCAATCCCTTTGCCTCCCTTTCTCCGGATACCGTTCTCTCGGTGGCGGAAACCGCCCTCGGTCGCGCGTTCGATCCCGTCGTCACTCCGTGCAATAGCTACGTCAATCGCGTGTATTCTCTTCGCGACGAGGAGGGAGGCCGCTTCGTCCTGAAATTCTACCGGCCCGGCAGGTGGGAGGAGAAAGCCGTCGCCGACGAGCACGCGTTTCTCGCCGAGTGCGCGGCCGCCGAGCTTCCCGTCGTCGCGCCTCTTTCCTTGGCCGGAGGCGTCTCCCGCGCGGGCATTTCCTCGATCGGCGCGCATGACGGCATTCTCTTCGCGTGCTTTCCCTTTCGAAGCGGCAGAACCTTCGATGTTACGTGCGACGATGACTACTTGCGGCTTGGGAGCCTTATCGGGCGGCTGCATGCCGTCTCGCGTCTCGCTCGCGCCGACTCGCGCGTGACGTTCCACCCGATCGATCTCACACTCGAATTTTGCCGCCGCTTCGCGAAGTCGCCCTCTTTGCATCCCGACATGCGCGGCGAGTTTCTCGACCTCTGCTCTCTCGTTCTCGAAACCGCCTCCGATCGCTTCGACCGCTCTTCGTTCATCCGCATTCACGGCGACTGCCACCGCGGCAACATTCTCGACCGGCTTGACGACGGCCTCTTGCTCATCGACTTCGACGACATGATGACGGGACCGGCCGTTCAGGATCTGTGGCTCCTCCTGCCCGACCATCTGGAATCCGCCCGGCGGGAGATGGGCCTGCTCGTCGAGGGCTACGAACGTTTCGGCGCGTTCGATCGGAGGTCGCTCGACCTCGTCGAGACGCTGAGGTTCATGCGCATACTGTATTTTCTTTCCTGGCGCGAAGCGCAAAAGGACGACGCCCTCTTTTCGGAGCGCAACCCCGATTGGGGAACGAACGCGTTCTTGATTCGCGAGATGGAAGACCTCCGTTACCAGTCGCGGCACGCGCTCGCCGCACTCGCCGATTGATAATCGCCTTCGCCGTTTTCGCGGATTGTCCGGCGTCAGCGCGATTAGCGTGGTACAATGACGCATCGCGAACGGCTGGAGGGCTATATGGCATTTTTCGGATTGGGAAAGGTAAAGAAAGCGTCCGTTGAGGACGAAGCGTCGTTCGTCGAGGCGGCAGGCATAACCGGCGACATGGAGCGGGTGAAATCGCTTCTCGCTTCGGGCGTTTCCGCGGACACTAAAAACACGCTCGGCGAAACTTCCCTTCGCGTCGCATTCAAAAACTTTGACATTGAGATGGCCGACATGCTTTTGTACGCCGGCGCGTGCCTGACCGACGATATCATCGTCGAGGCGTATTCGGCGAAGTCGCTACTTGAAGGCGCGCTTCCCTCGTGCGATCGCGTGCGCGACGCGCATGCCCGCCTCGGTTCCGCGTCAGGCGAAGTGTCGCAGTCGCTCTATGCCGAGATGGTAAAGTTTCTCGTGCGCAAGGGCGCGAGCCCCGAGCGCGAATACCTCGGGATGAGCCTCGAGCGGGCGATTGCCGCGCGGCTTTCCGACTCGAAAACCATACGCGAACCCGCGCTCGAGGCGGATCGGCTCATGAAGATGGTATGGGGTTCGGGCGCGGTTCGCGCGAGGTAAGACGTAAATCGAAGCCGCGCTCGTCGCGGCGATTTCGAGATTTCAGGAAAAGCGCTGGGGAGGGGTCACTACCCACAGGGCCCTGAACGGTTCCTTCTCGGTATTGACGAGGACGTGCGGGGCGGTGGCCGCGAAGGATACACTGTCTCCCTTCGAAAGGGGATACACGCGCGTTTCGTAGTGGAGTTCACAGGCGCCCTCGGTGACGATGCCGAACTCGCGCCCGAGGTGGCCGTACGAGCCGCGCGTCGTCTCGCCGCCCGGCGGCAGGGTGATGTAATACGCTTCGATAGCATGCGCCCCGTCGTCGTCCACGGGACGCACGATCTCCTCATAGAGCACGCCCGCTTCCGTCACTTCCCGTCGTTCGTCGGACTTGATGACACGAACGGGTCGTTCGCGGCGGTATTCCGCGAACAGGTATTCAAGGTCGATTTCGAGGGCGTCGGCGAGCGAGAGAAGCGTGTCGATCGCGGGAGACACGCGGTTGCGCTCTATTTGCGACACGAGGCTTTCGCTTACGCCGGCCGCCTGCGCGACGACTTTGAGGGTGTAGCCTTTTTTTTCGCGGATCGCGCGAAGTTTTTCCCCGACGCGAAACGGTTCCCTACTTCCCGCCATTCGCGCCGCGCTCCCTATTGCGCTCGAAAATGAACTGCATGTAATGGTCTTCGAGGGTTTTCTTCGGCCCGGGCGCCGAGAGCCGCTTTCGTGCGTCCGCGTTGTTTCGACGCTGCGTGTAGGCGCGGTAGAAAACCCGCGGGTCCTCATTCGAGAGCGCGGCCTTGTGTCCGACGATGTCGGGTACCTCGTCGCGGCCGATCGCGTTGATGCCGCGGTTTCTGAGTTCCTTACGAATCAGAAGGATGTCCTCGTGCGAGAGGCCGAATATGAATTCCTCCATCGAGGAAGCGACGTCGCCGTCGCCGAGGCGGTTCGAGATGAATTTCTGCCACGTGTCGTCAAGCGCGATCGAAAGAAGCAAGAGCTCGCTCGTACCGATCATCGTTCCGAAGTTGGGCGCGATCTGATCACGCACGGTCCATACCGCGTCGAGAACGGGCGCTACGCTCGACACGTGCGGATCGAGTCGGTGCTCCCAGAGCTCCGCGAGCGATTCGGCGATGTCGCGCCTGACCGGCTGGCTTAAGTTCGGGTCATCGAGCAGGGACATGTAGACGTCTTCCGCCATCATCGTGAACATGATATTGAGCGTCGCTTGCCTGAGCTCCTGAATGTCCCGGTCGGAAAAGAACGAGTTGACGGCGACTTTCGTGATCGCGGCGAACGCGTGGAATTTCGCGACGAGGAAGCCCTGTCCGAGTATGGCCTTGGTCGGAAGGGTCAGGAGTCGCTCGCCGTCGCTGTATGCGCACAGCGTGTCGATGAGGGTTTCCGACGATCGTGATTGGCCCGCGAGAAAGCCGCGCTCGTGCATCGAAGGATAGCGCGAGATCGACACGGACAGGCGCTCGAGATCCATGACGCGCGTCGCCACCCCCACCATAGTTTCAGGCGAGTAGACGCGAAGGTTCTCGAATACGCGGTTTACGAGGGCTCGTTCCTGCGGATTGAGTACGATGATATCCGTCGAGGGAGTATCTATCGCGTGAGAGGAGTTGGATGTGCCGTTCGTTTCGTTTATGAACTGGTCAATATCCATAAGCTTCCATTATAACTGAATAAATGCCGGTCTGGCTAGCGAAAAACCTCGGCATACCGCTGTACGCACGCCTATTTCGCTTTCACGAGGTGGCAGGCAAACCCCGCTATTTCGCGGTCGAGATACGCTACGGTTAGCCTTCCGCCCTCGCGTTTTTCCGTCTCGGGAACGGACGCGAAGCCGAGCTTTGAAAGATAGGCGAGCGAGCGCTCGACGTTCCAGCATGAAAAGCCGATATGGCCCGCCGTTCCCCTAAACGGGGACTTCAGTACTTCTATCGGCGAGCCGCAAAATATCGACGAGGAGCCCTCTTTCGGCGCGAGGCCGAGGAGGGAAAAGAGGCTCGCGGCCTCGGAGGCGGCCGCGGGATTAGCGGCGTTGATTCCCACATGGGCGAAAGAAAAACCCTGGACTGCGAGCGTGGCTTCGCGGCATAGAGTAGTGATCGCGTCCCAATCGGCGGCAGCGACGAGGTCCGAACGAACCATCCAACTTCCGCCGATCGCGAGGACGTTTTTCCGTTTGGCGTACTCGCCGAGGTTTTTCGCGTCTATGCCGCCCGTCGGCATAAAGGACACGTTCGCGAAAGGGCCCGCGAGGGCGTCGAGCATGGCGACTCCGCCGGAGGCCTCGGCCGGGAAAAACTTCAGCGTTTCAAGGCCGCGCTCGAGGGCCGCCTCGATCCCCGAGGGGTTGTTGACGCCCGGCACGACCGGGATGCCCCGGTCGATGCACCAGTCGACGACCGACGGATTAAAGCCGGGAGCGACGATAAAGCGCGCGCCCGCGTCGACCGCGCGCTTTGCGAGTTCGACGTTGATGACCGTACCCGCGCCGACGAGCATGTCCGGCATGCCGCGCGAGATTTCCGCGATCGCGGCCGCGGCCGCCTCGGTTCGAAAGGTTATCTCGGCGCACGGCAGTCCGCCCGCCGCGAGAGAACGCGCGAGCGGGAGCGCCTTTGCGGCGTCGTCGATTTTTATGACCGGCACGAGTCCGATATCCCCGATCGCGGCAAGAACTGGATTCATTCTGCGTTACTCCTCGTTTTCGACAGTATACAGGGAAAATCGCCGATTTTACAGCGATTTCGCATTTGATTGACGGACGATCCGGCATGGGATAGTATCGTCCTATGGACAGTATAGTTACCTTCGGTGAGATCATGCTGAGGCTCAAGAGCCCGCAGTCGGAGCGGCTGTTTCAGTCGCCCGCGCTTGAGGCGACCTTCGGCGGAGGCGAGGCGAACGTCGCCGTATCGCTCGCCCTGCTCGGAAAAAAAGCATTCTTCGTCACGGCCCTGCCCGAGAATCCCATCGCCAACGCGGCGCTCGGCGAGCTGAGGAAACACGGCGTGGACGTCTCGAAGGTTCGCCTTTCGGCCGGAAGGCTCGGCGTGTACTTTCTCGAGAGCGGCGCGAATCAGCGCGCGTCGAACGTCGTGTATGACCGCGACGGAAGCTCGATTTCGCGCGTCGCTCCCGGCGACTTCGACTGGCCGACGATATTCCGCGGCGTTCGATGGTTTCACATAACCGGCATTACTCCCGCCCTGTCCGCTCTCGCGGCCTCCGTCTCGTTCGAGGCTATCCGCGCCGCAAAAGAGGCGGGTTGCACCGTTTCGATCGATCTTAATTACCGCAAGAAGCTTTGGCAGTACGGCAAGAAGGCCGTCGAGGTGATGCCGGAACTCGTGCGCCTCGCGGACGTCCTCGTCGCGAACGAGGAGGACGCGCAAATGTGCCTCGGCCTTTCGGCCGGAGACGTTGACGTGACTTCGGGCGATCTTGACGAGGCGTCCTATCGGGAACTTGCCTCGCGCGTAAAGGCCGCCTTCCCGAACCTCTCGGTCGTCGCCATAACGCTGCGCGAATCGGTTTCGGCGGATCGCAACGGATGGTCCGCCATCCTCGACGGGACGTCGGGCTTTCGAGCGTCGAGGAAGTATGACATCGACGACATCGTCGACCGCGTCGGCGGCGGGGACGCCTTCGCGGCCGGGCTAATCTACGGCCTCCTTGAGTTTCCCGGAGACGAGGCGCGCGCGCTCGAGTTCGCGGTCGCCGCGTCGTGCCTGAAACATTCCGTTTCAGGCGACTTCAACCTATGTAGCCGTCGCGAGATCGAGGCCTTGCTCTCGGGCGACGGCTCGGGCCGCGTCAATCGATGACTCTGATTCGCCGTTCTTTCCTCATTCATCGGTAAGGAGCTGTTCATGGACTCTATCGCGCTTCGGTTAGTCGTAAGCCTCGTCGCGGGCGCCTTGCTCGGGCTCGAGCGGCAGATGCACCGCCAGCCCGCGGGGCTCAAGACGCATATTCTCATCTGCTCCGGATCGACCCTGCTCATGATTCTCTCCCTTCTTCTGGCGGGAGGCATCGACGTATTCGAGAGCGCGCTCGTCGGCGCGGTCAGGGGCGTGACCGTATCGGGTCTCTTCGGCGATCCCGGCCGCCTCGCAGCCCAGGTCGTCTCCGGCATCGGCTTTCTCGGGGGCGGCGCGATCATCCGTCAGGGATTCAACATTAAGGGTTTGACGACCGCGGCGACCATTTGGGTTTCCGCCGCGATCGGACTCGCGATCGGCCTTGGCGCGTACGGCGCCGCGGGGATTACGCTTGCGTGCGCGCTCGCGACGCTTTTCTTTCTCGAACGATTCGAATTGCGCCTGTTTCCGCCAAAGAATATCAAAACGCTTTTTCTCGTGTACGACGAGCGCGAATTCGATTTCACGCGGCTCGAGCGAGAACTTGCAAGCCTTCGCGTCGTCATCGATAACATGGACGTCGCTAAAAACATGTCGTCGGACAGGATCAAGCTTACACTGCAGGTACACGTCACCGCGCAGACGCCTTACGCGTCGCTGACACAGGCGCTGTCGCGCGCCGGCACGCTCGTCCGTATGGAACTCACCTCGAATGAAAAACCGTCTCGATAAAATCCTCGCCGACAACGGCTGGGGCTCGAGGCGGGACATTAAGCGTATCCTCCGCGAGCGGGAGTTCGCGGTGAACGGCGTGACGCGGACGGACCCGGCCTTTAAGGCGGACGTCGAGACCGACGTCATTACCCTGCGGGGCGAGATCGTTACCCTCAGGGTTTTTTCGTACCTCATGCTCAATAAATGCGCGGGCGTCGTCACCTCGACGAGCGATCCGGTCAACAGAACGGTCATGGACTTGCTCGACGCGCCCTGGTCGTCCATGGGGCTTTTTCCCGTCGGCCGGCTCGACGTCGACACCGAGGGACTGCTAATCCTGACGAACGACGGGCCGCTCACGCACCGGATTACCTCGCCGAAATCGGGATGCGAGAAAACCTACTTCGCGCGTCTTCGAGACCCCGTCGACGACGCCTCTCTCGCCGAGTACCGCCGGAGGTTTCGCGAAGGCATAACCTTTCACGACGGATACACCTGCCTTCCCGCCGAGATCGAGCGGGCAACGGCCGGGGAGACAGGATCGTGCGGGAACGAGTCGCGCGAGGTGCGCGTCGTGATTCGCGAGGGTAAATACCATCAGGTGAAAAAAATGCTGAAGGTCGTCGGCAACGAGGTCGCGTACCTCAAGCGAATCGCGATGGGCCGGCTTACGCTTGACCCTGAGTTGCCGGCAGGGCGATACCGCGAACTCACGCAGGCGGAGATTGCCCTGCTTCGCGACGAAGGCGAGGACAATCCCGCGTAGGCGAGCGGCTTACCAGCCTCCCGAGGATCCGCCGCCGCCAAAGCCGCCGCCACCCCCGGAAAAACCGCCGCCGAAGCCGCCACCCGAGAAACCGCCGCCGCTCTGGCGACCGCCGCCCGAGAGCATGCTCCCGAGAATGAGGGGCCCGAGAATTCCGCCGCCGCCCCTGCGGTTGCGGCCAGCCCTCATGATTATCATGAAAAAGACGAAAAAGACGAACGCCGCGAGGCCGTTTCCGCTTTTTTCCTTGCGGGGATTCTTGACTTCTTCCGCCACGATTTCGGCGTTATCCGTCGCGAGCCCGACGATGTTTCGCGTCGCCTCGTAAATTCCCTCGGCGTACTTGCCCTCGCGGAAGCGCGGGGCGATCACGTTGCGAATGATGAGTCCCGAGGCCGCGTCGGTCAGCGTACCCTCAAGGCCGTAGCCGACCTCGATGCGAACCGCGCGGTCGCCGATGGATACGAGAAGAAGCACGCCGTTGTCGCGGTCCTTTTGGCCGAGCTTCCACGCGTCTGCGACGCGTATCGAGTAGCCTTCGAGCGACTCTCCCTCGAGCGAGGGGATGGTCAGAACCGCGAGCTGAACGCCCGTTTGACCGTCGACCGAGCCGAGAAAGGACGCAATCGTGGCTTCGTCAGATTCCGATAGGACATTCGCGAGATCGACGACCCGATCGGTCAGAGGGGGCACGTCGAGCGCGGAAAGGGACGCGGTGAAGAAGAAAATCAGCAGAACGGCAATCGCCCCGCGAATGCATGACTTCGTGTGTCGTGCCGTCATTCTCCCGCCTCCAAAAACGCGATGGCGTCCGTAAGCTCGTTCGGGTTATCCCGCTTCGCGGGAAAATGATCCGCGAGAATCGAGCCGCAGGTTTCGACGGCCCGCACGAGTTCCTGCCCGGCCGTTCCTTCCTTGACCGCGCGCGCGATGCTCTCGGCAAGGCCGTCCCAGACCGACTGCTCTATTTTTCCGCTGATGCCGGAATCCGCGAGAATGCGCACCTCCCGCTCCATGCGAGAAATGAAAATAAGTATGCCGGTGCGCTCTGCCGTCGCGTATATCCCGCTTTCGAGGAAATGCCTCAACGCGCGCCGGTAGACGGCGCGCGAGCGCTCGGCTTTCGGCACGACGAGTCGGTCGACGGCGGATACGTTGGCGAATCTATAAAAAAGCGCGATGACGAGAAAGGCTCCCGCGCCGCAGACGGCCGTGGCGTACCAAGGGGGAAGATGCCAGACGAGACCGTCGAGAAGCGCCACGATTCTCGCGTGAAAGGGAAGGGTAAGCGCGAAGGCGAGCGCCCCGGCGACGACGGCCGAGAAAAGTTCGCGAAAGGAATAGTCCGCGCTTTCGGGGGTTATCGCTATCGCGATCTCGCCGGACGTGCCGGCTTCAGCCGCGCGAACCGCGCGCTCGATGGCGGCTATATCGTCGCCCGTAAGACGCATGCTGAGCGCGAGCCGGTGCGCCGCATCTCGCGTTCGCCCCGTCGGCTTGTTCTGATTCATTCGAACGATACCGTGGGCGCCGTCTGAGCCGCGTCGTCCGCCGCGAAATAGGCCTTCTCGCGGAAGCCGTTCATATTCGCGATGATCGCGCGCGGGAACTGCTTGATGAAGGTATTATAGGTCTTCACGACCTCGTTATATCTCATGCGCTCGACCGTGATGCGGTTTTCCGTTCCTTCGAGCTGATCTTGCAGGGCGAGGAAATTCTGGTCCGCCTTAAGCTGGGGGTAGTTCTCGGTTACGACGAGGAGGCGCTGGAGGGCGCTTCCGAGCTCGCCTTGCGCCTTCTGAAAACGCTTGAAGGATTCGGGGTCGTTGAGGACTTCGTCCGATATGTTCATTACCCCGCCGGCGCGTGACCTCGCCTCGGCGATGTCGGTAAACACCTTTGCCTCGTGCTGGGCGTACCCCTTGACCGTCGCCACGAGATTCGGAATGAGGTCGAGCCGGCGCTGATAGACGTTTTGCACCTGTCCCCATTGCGCCTTGACGCCTTCGTCCATCGAGACCATCGAGTTATAATTGCCAGCGAAAAATCGATAGGCGCTCATGGCGAGTACCGCGATAATTGCCACCACGATTAACAGAGTCTTTATGCCTTTACTCATGAGAATCCTCCGGAAAAATAAATATACTTAGGTAAAAAGGTACTGTAATGAGGGGTTCCGGTCAATTATTGCCAAAAACCCTTGACATTGGTGTACTAAAGATAATAAAAAGAATACATGACTAATAAATGACCGGTGGTCATTAAATATGTCAAAACCGGGGATAAGGCGGGAAACGCATGGGAATCGCGGAACGAAAAGAGCGCGAACGCGAAGTGAGACGGCAGATGATCCTTGATTCCGCGCGGGATATTATCCTCGAGCGCGGGGTCGAGGCGGTCAGCATGGCCGATATCGCGCGCGAATGCGAGCTCAGCAAGGCCACGCTCTATCTCTACTTCCGGAACAAGGAGAGTCTCCTTGAGGCGATTTTCAACGAGGCGGGCAACTCGTTCTGCGAATACGTCGAGTCCCGGATATCGGAGCAAGACTCGGGAATTACCGCGATACGCGTGCTTTGGAAGTGTTATCTCGACCGTTTTAGCGACTCGAGCGATATTTTCATTCTTATCGGAATCAAGAACTTCATCGCACCGAGTTTTCCGTTGCTGTATGGTTCCGACGACATTGCGTCGCGCATGCCGGGCGCGAGAATGCTTGCGCTCGTTCGGGACGTCATAAGCCGGGGCATGCGTGACGGTACGCTTGAGACCCGGCTCGACGCGAATACTCTTGCGCGGACGATACTGATCGTGTCATCCGGAATCATCGACAGCGTCGCGCGGCTTCCCCGCGATTTACGAGATATGTCCCTCGTCGTCGCCGAGATGCGGCGGGTTTTCGAGTTACTCCTTCGGGGAATGGCGGGACCCGGCGTCGATCGCGCGCAATTGAATCTTTCTGACCTATGAAAAGGAGCAGTAATATGAAACGTTTGTATCAGCATCCCCGCGCCATAGTCGCAGTGATTTTAGTCATCACGGCGGCGTTTGCCGCGCAATTCCCGCGGATGGAGCTTGATAACAACAACTATCGGTTCGTGCCGGAAAGCGACAAGGCACGGCTCGAGGCGGAGGCGATCGACGATGATTTCGGAAGTCAGGTGATGATCCTCATCGGCCTCGAGCGTCCCTTCGATACCGTCTTCGACGCGGGCTTTTTGGGGCGCGTGCGCGAATTTGACGAACGGCTCGGTTCTCTCGGAAAAATCGACAAGGTGAGCTCGATCGTATCGACCGACTATATCACCGCGCGCGGCGATTCCATCGTCGTCGAGCCGATCGTTCCCGCGGGCTTTACGGGAAGCGATGAGGAAATCGCCGAGATAAAAAATCGCGTTCGTTCATGGGAGCTCTACGATCGCACGCTTATCTCCGACGACGAGGGATCCACGCAGGTACTCGTCACGCTTAACCTGAAGTCCGACGAGGCGGGCGGGGAAGAAAGCCTCGCGGTACTCGACGAAATACGCGCCTTGTCGCGCGAGATATTCGACGACGGCACGAAGGTGTATCTCGCCGGTCTTCCGGTGCTCAGCTCGGACATAAACTCCGCGATGAAGGCCGACTTGCGGACGCTTATCCCGCTCGTCGTGCTTGCCGTACTCGCGGTTCTCTTTTTCTCGTTTCGCCGGGCCGCGGCCATCCTCCTGCCGCTCGCTACGGTGGTCATCGCGTCGATCTGGTCGATCGGAGCCATGCCCCTGTTCGGCGTGAAGCTTTCGATTCTTTCGACTGTGTTGCCGGTTATTCTCGTCGCCGTCGGAAGCGCCTACGGGATTCACGTCGTGACGCACTACCTTGACGACCGCTCCGACGATAAGCCGATGACGAAAGAAGAGCACGAGCGGCTCGTCCTTGAGCTGCTCTCGAAGATCGGCAAACCCGTCGCGCTCGCGGCCCTCACGACCTTCGTCGGTTTCGTTTCCTTCTGTTTCACTTCCGTGCTCCCGATCCGGGAGTTCGGCTATTTTTCGAGCTTCGGCGTCGTCGCCTCGTTCGTGGTATCCATGACGTTTATTCCCGCCGTGCTGCTCATACGGGGCCCGCGTCCCTTGGGGCGGCGCTTTGGCGAGAAAAAGCAAGCCGACGGCGACGAGACCGCGAGCGCCGGAAAGGATCTCTTGAGTAACGCGATAGCCGATTCCTTTACCTCTATCACGCGGAAAAAGCGCCTCGTGGTTATTCTTTCCGCCGCGCTTATCGCCGTTTCGTGCTACGCGATCACGCGCCTCGTGATCGACAACGTGCTTGTCGAGTATTTCAGGGGAGACGCGGACGTCGCCGAGTCCGACCGGTATATCCGCGAGCGGTTTGCCGGCACCAAGACGGTCAGCGTCGTGGTGCGCTCCGACGAGCCGCTCGGCGTATTGCACCCTGACGTTCTCGTCGCGATGGACGGTCTTTCCGCGTACCTCACGACGCACGTTCCCGAGGTCGGCAAGGTTATGGGTTTCCCCGATCTCGTCAAGAGGATTAACCAGGTCTATAACGCCGACGAGGATCCGTCGGGAATTCGCCCCGTCGCGCCGCAAGCCGCGTCAGACGGCGGCTTTGGCTTCGGCGAAACGGAACCGGAATCGTTCGGCTTCGGCGATTTCGGCGAGGCGTCGGGAGCTTCCCCCGTCGCGGATTCGTCAGCCGATCGCGCCGCGACCGCGGATAATCCGATCGCCGCCGATTCTCGCGAGGAAACCGTAACCCGCGACGAGCTCGTCGCGTCCCTTGACCGGGCCCTTCGCGAGACGAATACGGGAAACGTGTGCGTTCGCGATTTCGTGAAGGAGCTCAGGAAATCCGTCAATCATGAAGGAGAGGCCTACTATGAGATACCTGCCGATCCCGCCCGATACGGAAAAACGACGAAAGAAGAGCTCTCGGGCCTCGTCGCGAACTATCTGGTCCTTCTCTCGGGCGACATCGGCTCCTACGCGAACGACCCGCTCGAACCGACCGCGATACGCATGAGCGTTCAGCTGAAAACGCTTGGTCAAATCGACACGGACGCCGTCGTTTCGAAAATCGACGATTACGTACAGGCGAAGTTCCCGAAGTCGGTTCAGGTCACGGTCGGCGGCATGGCCTTCGTCGAGAAGTCTCTCAATCGCCTCGTCGTGCAGTCCCAAGTCGTCTCGGTCATCATCTCCATCGCGATCGTCTTTCTCATTCTGTCGGTATCATGGGGGTCGATATGGGCGGGCCTCATCGGAATCGCGCCCCTCGCTATATCGATTCTGCTCAACTTCGCGGTCATGGCCCTAACCGGCATCAAGCTCAATATCGGAACGGCCCTCGTGGCGAGTCTCGCGGTCGGCATAGGAATCGACTACACCATTCATTACCTCGCCGCGTATAATCGCGAGTATGTCGCGCATGGGGGCGCGAAGGGATTTCTCAGGCGCACGTTCGTGACGTCCGGAAAGGCCATCATGATAAACGCGATTTCGGTCGGGTGCGGGTTCGCCGTACTGATGCTCTCGAAATTCAATATGCTCGCGCAATTCGGCTTCCTGATCGCGCTCACGATGTTCTCGAGTTCGGTAGTCGCGCTGACGGTACTGCCCGTCTTGCTCAACTGGATACGACCCGCATTTATCAGAAAGGAGAGATAACATGAAACGCACAAGCAATCGAACGATGCCGCTTCTCGCGGCGCTCGCGCTTTTTTCCGTAGCGGCCCCGGCGGCCTTCGCGCAGGACGCGCGGGCGATCGTGGAGTCATCGAGGGACCGGCTCGACGCCGATACGGTTTCCACGCGCTCGAGAATGGTCATCGCCGCGAAGGGCGGGGCAACGAGCGAGCGGCTCATCGACCAGTACTCGAGCGATTCGCCGAAAGGCAACCGCACCATTATCGTTTTCCAAAAACCCGCTAGCGTCGCGGGGACCCGGTTTCTCACCATGGAGAATAAGGGCGGGGACGACGACCGCTGGATATTTCTCCCGTCGCTCGGCAAGGTCAGGCGCATAGCCTCCGCCGAGGGATCGGGAAGCTTCATGGGCACCGATCTCTCGTATGATGATATTTCGTCGGCGGATCGCGACGCGTCGCTCGACGCCCACTCGTATCTCCGCGAGGAAACCCTTGACGGAAAGGCGTGCCACGTCATCGAGTCGAAGCCGATCGATCCGAAGTATCAGTACTCGAAGATAGTTTCCTGGATCGATGCGAAAAGCCTTGTCTCATGGAAGATCGAGCTCTATGACCGCAAGGGAGAACTCGTGAAATTGCTCGAGGTTCTCGAGGTAAAGGACGTGCAGTCGCGCGTCACTCCGGTAAAGACGAGGATGACGACCGTCGCGGCGAAGACAAGCACGACTATCAACGTCGATATTATCAAGTACGACGACAAGATTCCCGAGGGCGTGTTTACCGTCGACTATCTCTCGACCGGGAGGGTGAAATGAGCGGATTCTCGCGCGCCATAGCGGCCGCATATTTCGTTTTCTTAATCGCCGTGCCGACGTTCTCGCAGGACGCCCCCGGTTTCGGCTTTGGGGATTCGGGCGCGACCGGAGACGAAAGCGCGGCCGGGGATGGAGCCGGCTCAAGTGGCTTGCGCGATGTTGCGGCTGTCGCGGTTTCAGGCGAGCTCTCCGCGAAAGTGACCGCGTTCGTCGACGAGCTCTCGGGTTCGCGCTCGCGCGATTCCCTCGCGCTCGGCGATCTTTTCTCGGGCGTCGTAAACCTTTCCGTAACCGGAACGCGCGCCGACGGCTTTCTTTCCGTCGAAGCCGCGAACGCAGGCGAAGGCGAGTCCCCGTTCGAGATCGACGAGGCTTACATTCGCGCGTACCTCGGGAAGACCGATATCGAAGCGGGCCTTCGGAAGCTCGTCTGGGGCCGGGCCGACAGCCAGGGACCGCTTGACGTGATAAATCCCCAGGATCAGTCCGACCTTACGATTATCGACGAGATGGAGCGCAAGATCGCGCGTCCGCTCGTGCGCCTGTCGTATTCCCCCGCGCCGATGACGCGCGTCGAGGCCGTGTTCCTGCCTTCGTTCGAGGGGGAAGGCTTTGCCTCGGAGGGCCGATGGGTTCCGGGACAAATGGCAGAACTCGAAGCGGCGATGGTAAATCTCGCCACAGCATCTGGGATCGATCCCTTGACCGAAATACAGCAAGTCAGTTCGGACACGAGCGGCCTTGGCTCTTCCCAGGCAGGGCTTCGCTTCACGACGACGATCGGATCGGTAGACCTCGGCGCCCAATATTTCTACGGCTTTCTCAAGCGACCCGCGGTTGAAATAACCGTCGTTCCTGGGACGAGTCTCACCGTCGAGACGCTCTATAACCGCTATCACCAAATCGGTTTTGACTGCGCCACCGTGCTTGCGGGAATGAATCTCCGCGCCGAGCTCGGGGCAAACCTCACCGAGGATGTTTCGGGAGACGACCCGACGGTGTACAATCCCTCGATCGTATGGTCGCTCGGCTTTGATCGCGACGTTATCGCCGGCGTCAACCTGAACCTTCAGGGCTCAGGCTCGGTTCGGCTCATGGACGGCGAGGTCGGCTCGGTGCCGTTCGATTTCGAGGATGGAACCGACGCGACGAAGACAAAGATCACGGCCGTCGTCTCGAAAAAGTTTTTACGGGACGAGCTTGAGCTCAAGACCACTGCGATAGTCGGCGTCGAGGATCGGGATTACTACGTCATTCCCGCGGCGACCTGGACGCGCGACGACCTCGCCTTCGAGCTTTCGGGCGGAATATTCGGGGGACGGCGAACGGGCGAGCTCGGGTGCTATCGCGACAACGATTACCTGAAGGCCTCGGTCACGGTAAGCTTTTAACTGACTCGGGCCTTGAGGCCCGGGATCGGGCACACGAGGTGGGTTTCGTCGAGCCACTCGACGCCCGCCGCGCGCGCAAGTGCGTTCGCTGCTTCGGGCCCCGAGCTTCCGTTCTCGTACGCATGGAGGGGAAAGCTTGGGTCCTTCCATGCCTCGAGGATCGGGGTCGAAATCCGCCAGCAGGACAGCACCTCGTTCGCGGACGCGAACAGGGTGCGGTCGCCCCGCATTCCGTCGACAAGCACGCGCTCGTACGCGTCGGGAATCTCCGTCTCGTCGGAGCGGTAGCAATAGTCGAGCTGAACGTCGTCGAAGGCCGAATCGAAGCCGGGTTTCTTTATTCGGAGATCGACGGCGATTCCCTCGTTCGGCTGAATGCGAATCGTAAGCACGTTGCATTCGCCGAATTTTCCCGCGTCCGGTCCTTCCCGTTTTCCGCATCCTTCCGAATCGGGATCCCCGAATACGACGTTGATTTCCGTCACCTTTTCCTTCAGCATCTTTCCCGTCCGCAAAAGTACGGGAACTCCTCTCCACTCGTCGGTGTCGATCGAAAGCCTGCACGCGGCGTATGTTTCGGTCATCGAGTCGGAATGCCCCGTTTCTTCCCGATACGTCGCGTATTGTCCGCGGACCGTTTCGGCGGCCATCCGCTCGGGCGAGGGAGGAACGACGCGCGCGAGCAATTCTTCCTTCGCGCGGTGGATCGCCTCGCTATCCGCAGATTCGGGGCGGCGCATGGCGACAAGGGCGAGCAGTTGCAAAAGGTGGCTTTGCACGAGGTCGCGCAGGGCGCCCATCCGCTCGTAAAACGAGGTTCTTCCCTCGATGCCGATCGACTCGTTCGCGGAGATCATGATGGCCCGCACGTGGCGACGATTCCAGCTTCCCCGGAAGAGCGGGTTGCCGAAGCGAAAGGCGAGTATGTTCTGCGCCGTTTCCTTGGCGAGGTAATGGTCGATGCGGAAAATCTGGGATTCGTCGAAATCACGATCGAGCCGTTCGATCAGTTCGCGCGCCGTCTCGAGGCTCTCCCCAAAGGGCTTTTCGATGAGAAAGCGGCACTCGCGCACGCCGGGCTCGTGCCGGTTGATGTCGGCCTTGCCGAGCCTCGATGTCACCGTTCCGAATAGGCTTGACGGAATCGCGAGATAAAAGAGCCGGTTGAGCGGCTCCGGTGAGGCCGCGTCGACGCGGTCGAGTTCTCGCGCGAGAACGTCATAGTCGGTCTCGCGGGATATGTCCATATCGATTGTCGAGAGCATGCCTTCGAGGCGCGCGAGCGCGGCTTCGCGTTCGCCGGCTTCGCGTTCGACGGATTCAGGACTCGACTGCCCGCGCGACACCGCGTCGCGTATGAGGGCTATGACGTCGGCGACGGTCGTGCCCTTGCGCGTGACCCCGAGAATGCTAAAGCCGTCAGGCAAGAGGCCCCGCCGCGCGAGGTGGTAAAGGGCAGGAAGAAGCTTTCGCTTCGAAAGGTCCCCGGTGAGGCCAAGGATGACGAGCACGGTGCGAGACAGGCGTTCCATTATTTCTCTCCGGTAGTTTGATCGGTGTACAGCACGGATTCCCGCGCGAACGAGATAAGCCTGGCCGGCGGCTCGGTCGCGGGCCCGTCAGAACTGACGGCGTCTATTGCGCCTCGCTTTTTTTCCCCGACCGCAAGGGCTACGGCAAGGTCTATATGCCGGAAGAACGCCGGCGTAATCGTTATTCGGTGAAAAATCGCGGAGCGGTAAGAAGTCGCGTATACGGAATCGTTCACGCTAATCGCCGCCGCGGGACTTCCGGGAAGGATGCCCGCGGTATGTCCGTCCTCGCCGATGCCGAAAAGGCCGACGACGTAGAGGGAATCGTGCTCCCGGCGCGCGGCGGCGTCCGTGAGCATATCGGCGAAGGCCATCGTGTCTCGCTCTTCTTCCCCCTTCGCGCCCGAAGTCGGCTTTAAAATCGGGAAGCTTGCGAAGGTTTTGGGTTCAAGACCCTTTTCGAGAAGGAGTCGCCAATTCGAGTCGGGGTGTCCCTCGGGGCCGTATCGCTCGTCCGCGAGGGTAACCGACATGAGGAGTTTCAGTATCTTTCGCCGATCGGCGAATGCCCCGGTAATATCCGCGCAAACGCCGGCCGCGACAGGGGCCGTTGAGCCGCCCGATGCGATAAAAAGCACGGGACTGTTTGCCCTCAGCTTCGCGGCGATTTTTCCGACGAGGAATTCGCGCACGGGGGCCGTCGATTGAATCCGCGTTATGGTCATGCACCAAGTATAAGGATAATCGTCGGTTCCGTGCACGCGTTTTTCGAAGAATTATGCCCGTATCCCGTAGTTATCCACGACGAAGTCGATGTCCTTATCCCCTCGGCCCGACAGGTTGACGAGGATGCTCTTGCGCGGGTTCTCGGCCGCGTATTTCATGGCGTACGAAACGGCGTGCGCGCTTTCGAGCGCCGGGATGATGCCCTCGATCCTCGAGAGGGAGTAAAAGGCGTCAAGGCAGTCCGCGTCGCTCGCGGTGGTGTATTCGATGCGTCCCGCGTCCTTGAGCATGCAGTGCTCGGGGCCGGATCCGGGATAATCGAGTCCGCTCGCGATCGAGTACACGGGCGCGGGCTCTCCCTTCTCGTTTTGCAGGAGATAGCTTCGAAAACCGTGCAGCACGCCGGGCTTTCCGTAGCTCATGCTCGCCGCGTGGTCTCCCATTTTAAGCGAGCGGCCGGCCGGCTCGACGCCGACGAGGCGGACGTCGTCCTCGATGAAACCCGAGAAAATGCCCATGGCGTTGGAGCCGCCCCCGACGCACGCGGTGACGGTATCGGGCAACTCGCCGGTCATCTCCAGAAATTGCTCGCGCGCCTCGACGCCGACGACATGCTGGAAATCGCGAACCATCATCGGGAACGGGTGCGGCCCGACGACGGAGCCGATGCAATATATGGCGGTTATCGGGTCCTTGAGGTAGGCCTCGAAGGCGGAATCAACCGCTTCCTTGAGGGTCTTAAGCCCGTGCGTGACGGGAACGACCGTGGCCCCGAGCAGTTTCATCCTGACGACGTTCGGATGCTCTTTGGCTATATCGACCTCGCCCATGTGAATCTCGCACTCAAGCCCGAAATACGCCGCCGCGGTCGCGAGGGCGACGCCATGCTGACCCGCGCCGGTTTCGGCGATGACTTTTTTCTTTCCGAGGTATTTCGCGAGCAAACCCTCGCCCATGCAATGGTTCAGCTTATGCGCTCCGGTGTGGTTGAGGTCCTCGCGCTTGAGATAGATTCGTCCGTTCGTCCGGGTCGAAAGGTTTTTGCAGTAATAGGTCGGGGTGGGCCTGCCCTGAAAGTGTTTCCGGATGCTTCGGAGTTCCGAGATAAAGTCGTGCGACTTGCTGATCGAGTAGTATGCGTCGGTGATCTTGTCCATTTCCGATTGGAGCTCCGGCGGGATGAAAGAACCGCCATACTCTCCGAAAAAGCCCTTATCGTCCGGTTGTGTCTTGAGATATTCTGCCATCGGTTTCTCCTCTAGGTGATCCCATGGTAGCACGGGTTTGCTGTTTCTGTAAATAGAAACAATGAAAAAAGGGTAATTACTGTACAGGGACCGCGCGGTAAGCTATGATTAAATTCGAGGTAAGCGAAAGAAGGGCAGGATGGATATCGAACATATAACGGCGGGAATACAGGACTGCAATGCCTCAACGGGCGCTATTTTTACACAACTTGCCACCGCGTTTCCGGCCCTGCTCTCCGTGGTCGCCGATTCGGGCGATTCGTCGTCGCTCTCGGACTTCGCTCGCCTCCTTTTCCGCATCAAGGACGGGTTTTCCTCCAACGTGCAGGATGAGTCGGCTTTCTTTCGGGAGTATGACCGGCGCAATGGCCTTCTTTTCGCCGAACTGAGCGAGAAGATGACATCCCTCGAGGGCATTCACGAGCGAGTCGCGGCGATCCGCGCCGATTCCGAGGAGCTTGAGCTGATCTCGCTGAACGCGATGGTCATTTCCATCAAGTCGGGCGAGAAGGGCCGGGCGTTCTCGGTCATTACCGAGAATCTCAAGCGCCTGTCGGCCCAACTCATTTCCATTTCAAACAACCTCATCCGCGAGGAACAGACCCTGTTCGGACGGAACGACGCGCTTAAAAAATCATTCTCGTCGGTCGTATCCGCCAAGGGCCTCGCCGGCGGCGAGCACGATACGGCGGTCACCGCGCTGATCGTTCCCGTTCTTTCCCGCGCGGAGGCGGATCTCGACGAGATGGAGCGCACGGCCCGGCTCGTGAACGCGCCGATTCGCGCGGCGATGTCCGGCATTCAGCTGCAGGATATCGTCCGGCAGTCGAACGACCAGATTCTCCTCGCGCTTTCCGAGATGTCCGGGGTTACGGACGACGTGACGAAAGAGGATACCCTCGATCGATTGTCGTTCGATTGCGAACTACTCGAAATTTGCGAGAAGATCGCCTCCGACGTCGAGACGAACCTCGATTCCTCGATCGGTACGTTCTCGTCGAACTGGGACGAGGTCCATCGCATTCTGGACGACGTCGAGCGCAAGCGCGTCGCGTTCCTTTCGCGCTATCTCGATCGCCGCGGCGCGGCCGACACGTCGCTTCCGTCCCTGCTCGACCGGATCATCTCCTCGTTTTCCGACTATATCGCGCATATCGCCCTTTACCAGCACGGTCAGAAAGCGATGGTGCGGGACAGCGCCTCTATCGTCGGCGAGGTTAAGACGCTCAAGAATCTTTTCGAGACCATTAGCCCCGTCATAGCCCGGCTTCAGCACGTGCGCATCACGCAGCAAATCGAGGCTGCGAAGAACGCCGCCATTTCGGCCGTGCGCGACACGGTGTCGCATATGAGCGACTTGATTCTGCGTTCGGACGCGCGCGTTCAGGAAACGAGAAAGGAACTCGAGACGTTTATCCGCGGTATCGGGGAGCTCAACGCCTCGTTTAACGAGGACGCGGCGCGGGACTCGCGCGAGCTCGAGCGCATCAAGCGCGAGAAGCAGGATTTCTTCCAGGGTATGCAGGCGTATCAGGAAGAGCTCGCGTCGACGGTCGCGGGGCTTCGCGTGTACCCCGACTCGTTCGGCCAGCTGTGCGGCGACGTCGACTCCCTGCTCGCGGGCCTCAAGGGCGCGCGGGAGACGATGCGCTCCACCGCCGCGCATTTTTCCCGGATGATCCGCGAATATCGCGCCGAGGAAGAGCGGCTGTGCGCGCAAATGGGCCTGAGCGGCTGGGAAATTAGAAATGACCGATTGCGCGAACTCGTCAAGCGGTTCACGATTACCGCCCATAAGGAAGTCGCCGGCGAGATCGGCGGCTTTATGATAGAAGGTACAGGAGCGGCGGCGGTTGAGTCGGGAGACGTAACGCTCTTCTTTTAGGCGTTCGCTTGCTCGCGCGGGATGAGCGCGGAGCCTTCTTCCTTCGTCAGGGGGCGGGCAATCTGCACGCTGTATTCTCCCGTCTCAATGACCTTCGGCTTGCCGTCTGCCTTGTTTTCACCGATGAGCTGAACGATCGGATACTTCGGGTTTTCGGGATTGACGTCCACGACTTGCCCGATCTTGTTGTTCGACAGAAGCACGTAAAGCCCGATCGGATAGAGCGAAAGCGAGAAGAGCAGGGCGCGGATTATCGTCTCGTCGTATTGCTTTCCCTGGTTTTTCATGATATCGAGGATCCCTGAGTACGCGTCGCGCGCTTCTTTGTAGGGCCTCGGCGCGGTGACGGCCTCGTACGAGCAGGCAACCGCGATGATCTTCGAGTATATCGAGATCTTTTCCTTTGAAAGCTTTCTCGGATATCCTTCCCCGTTTTCCCGTTCATGGTGCTCGAGTGCGCCGAGGCAGATATTGAGCGGAAACGAAAATTCCCTGAGTATGTTGTACGATATGACCGGGTGGGTGAGGATCGCGTTTTTTTCGACCGGGGTCAGTGCCTTGTTTCCCATGTAGAGCTGGGGCGGGAGTCGCACCATGCCGATCTCGTGGAGAATGCACGACACGCCGAGCTCGATCAGCTTGTGAATGGGGAATTTCAGCTGGAGGCCGATAACGATCGCGAAGACGGTCGAGCGCATCGAATGAACGACCAGATAGTTCTTATCCCGATTTTCCTGCGTCGGCTGAATGCGGAGCACGAACTTCTTGTTTTCCCGGATGAAGTCGCACATTTCCTTGACGCGGTCGGATATTCCCTGCAGGTTGAGCTCTTTTCTGGTAACGTACTTCGTGTACACGTCCGCGATGAACCCTTGATACTCGTAATAGGTCGTCTCGACGAATTTGAACTGGCTTTCTTCGTTAATGGGTTGTGCTTGCCGCGTCTCGTCCGACGGTTCCTTCGGTTCTTCGTCGCCTTCGGCCGGAATCGCCCCGGCCATGCTGACAGTCGTCCGAAATTGGGGGTGCTCGCCCATGATCCCCTCGGAAAAAATCTTGAGGAATTCCCAATCTCTGAGCGCCCGTTTGAAATCGGCGCTGATCGGGACCCCGGGGGTCATGAGTAAAAACTTTTTGTCGAGCCACGCGTCCTCGCTGAAGAAATAGCCATCTGTCAGGTCGGTAACGTTAAACGTATTCACTTATCGGTTCCCCTGTAGTATACTCCCGCCTACGAGCGGGAGCCCCACATGAAATTTAGGATACTCTTCACCTTATTTAATATCGTACTCTTTTTGGCGTTCCTTTCCATAATTTTTCTTCCTTTTTTCGCAGTTTCACCGACGTTCATGGTGCAGTTCTGGAAAGATAACGCGATAGTGCCGGTGTTCTTCGTTATCTGCCTCGTCGTTCTCAATGTTCTCTTCGCCCGTAATTGGCCGGTTTTGTCTCTGCTCGAGCGCGAGGATTGGCCGGCTTTGGCCAGCCATCTTGAGTCGAGCGTACTCGGGAAAAACCGGTTTCATCGCAGATCGATACGGCTTTTTCTCGAATCTCATGTCCTTTTAGGCGATTTTTCCCCCATTGAAGTCCTATCGGACAAACTCGCGCTCGTTAAACCCGCGCTCTGGCGGCAGTTTGCCCCACGGTTTGCCGCAGCCTACATACTTGCCGGATCATACCATAAGGCAGTCGAGACCGCCGAATCCGCCCTCGCTTCGCGCGTATCGAAGAAAACGCGCGAGTGGTGTTCCTTTTATGTCGGCCTCGCCCGTTATATGGACAAGCGATATGCGACAGCCGTAGCGGCCTTTCTTCCCCTCGCGCGAACCGCCACCGAACCCCTCGTCGTCGCCCTCTCAGGCTACCTTTGTACGGTGGGAGCGGCACGACTTGATGGTACCGAAAACGCCGCGGGGACTCACTTGAGGGTATCAGGCGACGCCCCGAGCGCCGCCGCAGAGGCTCGCGACCGAATCGCGTCCCGATTCAGAAAGGAAACGTGGCGCCGCTATCTCGAGCGGGAGCGCGGCGATATCCGCATCGTCATTCTCGGGCGGTTGACCGATCAGGCTTCCTCCTGGCTTTTTTCCGCATAAGGGCAAAAAAAAAGACCGTATCGAGGCGATACGGTCAGTTTGTACACATTCAACGGCGACTGGACGTCACTCTCGTTCGCCGTTACTCGGTGCACCCTGTATTCTTTATATCGGCAGGGCCCGCGGGTTTCTTTACTTTTTTTTTCCGTCTGCAATGAGCTTGAGGTTGCGGTTTCCCGCGGTGACGACGGCTTCATAGAGGTGCCAAGAGGTTGTAAGCGGGTTTTTCCCGCCTTTTTCGTCCGAAGCGACGGAAAATACCATCGCCGCGACCTCTTTTGCCTCGCTCGCGAGTATTTTCCGGTCGATTCCCTCAAGAGCGGAAAGGATTTCCCGGTGCTTCGCCCGGGTCACGTTCGGGCGCATTCCCTCGGTACAGAGCTTTTTTCCCCGTTCGGCGAGCCGAACGATGCCCTCGACGGACTCAACGAGGCTCTCGAGCGCGCGATCAAAGGCTTCTTTTTCCCCGGCTGACGTTTCGGCTTTCTCAAGCGCGCGTGCTTTGCGTTCCGCTATCTCTTTTCGGCATTCCCCGCGCGAGGTGATATCGTCGGGTCGGGCGATGCCGAAACCGGGGATTTTTACCCCTTCCGGCGTCAGGGTGAGCGTCGGATATCCGGGATTCGACGCGATTTTGCTTTCAAACCACCACGCGTAGAGGATGAGGCGGCGGTCCGTCAGGACGAGCCCGCCGCGATAATCGCTGACCGCCTTGAGACCCGTCGCGGTGAGCGCGCGAAACCCCGCCGTTTCGGCCGGTTCAAAGCGATTCGACGCGGTATGCGATCTTTCCTCGAAGATGCTGCCCGAAAAGTGCGTTCGCTTATTCGGAAAGCCGAGGTCGAGTCCCGCCATATAGATCGTTTCCGCGCCGATGTATCGGGCGAAATCCCAGGCAGTCGTCGAGACCGACCCTCCCGCCCCGAGCTCGGCACGAGTTCTCGCGCGCGATTCAAGAAAGCGTCCGAGGGGGAAGAGCGACGCGCAGAGGCACACGCGCGCGCATTGAAAGCGGAGAACGGCCGGCCATACCGCGGACTCGGCTATAAGCACCGAACGGGGACAGGTAAGGCCGTCGAGATGGCGGTAATTCCAATACTGCGGGTCGACGAGCACGATAAAGTCGGGTTCGACGCCGGCCGAGAGGCACGCGCGCACCGCGGTGTCGACCGCGATGACGACGCATCGACGCGCGAGGTCGGCGAGGCGGGGCAGAATCGAGTCGAGCGAAGGCCCCGCGGCGAGGACGAGCGCGGGCATCCCCGCGGCGAAGCGCTCAAAGGCCTCTATGCCCCCGCGCTCGCGGAGGGCCGGGAGGTTTCTGCACATATTCCTGAGCCAGAGATCCCCGAACCGCTTGAGGGTATTTGCGTTGATCTCTCGTTTTTCTTTCAGTCGCGCCCTGACCGCGCGAAACTCGTCCCACCAGGGCATGTTGGGCTTCATAAGCGCGGGCGACTCGAACGAATGGATGTCGGGAAGGCCGATGCGCTCGGGAACGGCCGCGGCCTCGGAGGCGGGAATGCCGGCGACGATAACGAGGTTCGGATGCGAAAGGAGGCCCTCGAGCGGGCGAGAGGCGAGGAAGGCCATGAGAACGGCGAGTTCCGGCTCGACGATCACGATCGCCGCGTCGGGGTAGCGCGCGCCGTAGAGTTCCGGAAGGTACGCGAGTCCGCATCCGCAAAAGAGGCAACCGTCGGGCCCGAAGGCTTCGCCTGCCGCGAGCGCGCGCTCTGCTTCCCGCCGGGGATCTACCTTGGAATGAACGTACGACCCTCCCGCCGAAAGCGTCGCGTGACCCGACGACGACGCCTCGAGTTCGCACGAGGCGGGAAGAATATCCCTCGTTCGTTCCGCGTCGGCGTCGGTTAAAAGCCCCGTCAACGCCGCGAGGTCGGGGAACCGCCGCGCGAAGAACGCGCGATTTATCCTGAAGACGTCACTCAAGGCTAAGTTCAATGGTCGTTCCTTCGCGTATCGGACTTCCCGGAGCGGGACTTTGCGAGACGACGTAGCCGTCGCCGCTGATGAGCACGTTGATGTCCGAGCGCGAAAGGAGCGGGGTCAGCATGCGCTTGGACACTCCGGTAAGGTTCGGCATGACTTCCCCGATCTCGACGGGCTGATTCGCCGGCACGGGGATGATGCCGGTGTGCCTGACGGAGGGAGCCTGCGCCCTGCCGATGCCGAGATAGTCGATAACGACGTTAGCGGCGCGCGAGATGACCGGAGCCGCGATTCTTCCTCCGTAGGTCTCGCCGACCGGCTTAACGATCGCGACGTACTGGATTATTTCCGGGTCGCTGACGGGATAGATTCCGATGCAGCTCGAGATAAAGTCCTTTGAGCTGTACACCCCGCGCTCGCGATCGAGCATCTGCGCGGTTCCCGTCTTGACCGCCATCGGAACGTCGCCGACCGAGGCTTTCGTGCCCGTGCCCGTCTCGGAGGTGGTCCACATATAGTCGAGGATCCGCGCCGCCGTCTCGGGCTTGAGGATGCGCCCGAGGCTCGTCGTTTCATGCTCATAGACGGGGATGCCGTCGCGCGTGTAGAGGCGCGAAAGGAGGGATAGCTTTACCCGCTCTCCCCCGTTCGCGAGGGCCGTCGCGGCGCCGACTATCTGGAGCGCGGACACGGATATTTCTTGCCCGATCGCTATCGTCGGCTTCGATCGCGCCGACCATCGCTGAGTCGGGGCGAAGAGACCCGTCGTCTCGCCGGGGAGCTCTATGCCCGTTTTCGTGCCGAAGCCAAAGTCCCGCAGCTTTCGCTCGAAGTCGCCCGGTGAGATGCGCTCGACGAGCTGCGCCGTTCCATCGTTGCACGAAAGCCTGAGGATGTCGCGAGCCGTTACCCATCCGTGTCGGTCAAGGCACTTGATGCTGATCGTCTCGCCTCGCTGAGTCGTGAGGTTATAGGCCCCGTCGCATAAAAACACGTCGCGGTCGGAGCCGTCGTCCCGGTCGAGTACCGCCGCGACCGAGAATATCTTGAAGACCGACCCCGGCTCGTAGGCGTAGAGCGCCGGGCGATCCTTGCGCTCCGTCGTCAGGCTCAGGGGATAGGTGTTGAGGTTCGCTGATGGCTCGCTGACGTACGAGAGTATCTCGCCGGTTTTGGCGCGCACGGTCAGTATTATGACCGCCTCGGCCTTCGTTTCCTCCATAGTGGAACGCGCGACTTTCTCTAGCTCGTATTGAATCGCGCCGTCGATCGTGAGCATCACGTTATAGCCAGCGCGTGATTCCGTCGAGGTTGGCGTCGCCGGAGGGGAGAGTATGTCCTGAAAGGAGTACTCGACGCCGGTCAGGCCCGCGCCGTCGTCGCCGAGAAAGCCTACCACGTGGGAGGCGAGGCTGTTTTCGGGATACGTGCGGCTCTGCACCGGTTCGAGCCTGATGCCGCGAAGGCGCCCGCCCGCGATCGCGTCCGAGACGGCCGCTTTTTCCGTCTCGCTGATCTTTTTTTTCAGATAGAAGAAGTCGCTCGTTTGCGCTTCGAGGCGCGCGAGGAGCTCCGCCTCGTCGAGCGAGCATGCGGGCGCGATCGCCGCCGCAAACGCCGCCTTATCCTTGATGACCGATCGCGTGACGGCGATATTGTAGAGCGTCGTCTGCACGGCGAGTATCTTTCCGTTTTTGTCGAGGATGGAACCGCGATCGACGATGATTCGGCTTTGGGCCTGCGCCGGCCCGGGAGAGAGCATGACGACGCCGTAGCGGACGACGACGAAGACGATTAGGGCCGAAAGGGCGACGGAGACGGCGATGACTCTGCCCTTGGGGACGAAATCGTTCATTTCCATAAGACCTTGCCCCTCACGCTATCCGTGGAAACGAAGCCGTAATCCCGCGAATCGCGCGATTCTTCCATATTGTCTCCCAACGCGAATATCATGCCGTTCGGCACGCATGCCGTCCCGTTCATCTTTCGGTACTGGTCGGCGTTCAGGGGAATGGATCGTTCCCCTATCGAAACACTATACCCCCCTTCGAGCGAAAACTCCAGCGGTGTGCCGTGTCCGGCGGCGCAGCGCTTGATGACGTATCGCCCGAGTATCGGGTAAATCACGACGTCGCCGGCCTTCGGGTACCCCCATCGAACCAGATAGCGGTTTGAGAAGGGGACGGGAATGCCCCACGCGAGCTTGAATTCCACCACGAAGGTTCCCGGTTCGAGCGCGGGAAGCATCGACGGGCCCGAGACGCGCATGATATCGAGCGCGAAGATCTTGACGACGAGGGCGATGAGTAAAACTGCGAAGAAAACGGCCGTGTGCGAGCGGGGAACGTTCATGGGTGAATCCATTCTAATTATCCGGGGACGTTCTGTCGATACTCTTTCTATGGACGTAATCAACGTTTTACAGCCCGAGAACCACGTTAGCGGCCGCAGACTCCCTCCCGCGCGCATGCTCCGGGGCTTTCGTCAGGAACGCGCCCGGCAGGATTCCGTTTCTCCGGCGAACCCAGAGCGCGACGAGCCCTTATCCGCCCTTGCGTCCCCGCGATCGGTTCGCTATCCGGCCTTAGCCTCGTTCCCGATTGCCTTCTTTTTCGCCGCGGCTACGCTGATTGCCCTATCGCCCGCGATTCAGCGGCGCGTCGGGTATTATCGCCTTGGGCGCCTTTCGTTCGCGTCCGATTCGTCCCTTGAAGCCTCCTTGCGGTTTTTGGCGGTGCCCGAAACGCTTTCCGGCGAGCTTTCGACCGAGGCGCTTCCCGAAGTTCCCGCCTCGATCCGCCCCGTTTCCTTTACGTCGTATAAGGTGCGCAACGGTGATACTGTCAGCGCCATTCTTTCCCGGTCTGGCCTCAAGAACCTGGGAACGCTCATTTCGGTTAACTCGATCGGCAATGCCCGCGCGCTGAGGCAGGGGCAAACGCTCAGTATCCCCTCGATGGACGGCATCGCGTATACCGTCGTCCGGGGCGATTCTCTGCAACTTCTCTCGAACCGCTATTCCGTGCCGGTTACCGCCCTCCTCGACGCGAACGATCTTTCCTCGAGCGAGCTTTCGATCGGTCAGAAACTTTTCGTTCCGGGCGCTTCGCTTTCATCGACGGCGCTTAGAAAGGCCCTCGGCGAGCTTTTCGCGAGGCCGATCATCGGTCGGCTCACCTCGCCGTTCGGCTATCGGAGCGATCCCTTTACCGGAGTCAGGACCTTTCATACCGGTATCGACCTCGCGGCCCCGCTCGGGACGGCGGTAAAGGCGACGCTTGACGGAAAAGTCGCGACGACGGGTTTTTCGACCGTGTATGGAAACTACGTGATTCTCACGCATCCGGAAGGTTATCAGTCGCTGTACGCCCATCTAAGCTCGGTCGGCGTAAAACGCGGACAGCGGGTGACTCAGAGCGCGGTGATCGGACGGGTAGGGAACACGGGGTATTCGACCGGCAGTCATCTCCACTTCTCTGTGTATAAAAACGGTAAGATGATAGATCCTCGCTCGGTGCTGAAATAGTGTGTCCTGAGAGGCATCGTTTGCGCCCGTGTGTGTTATAATCGAACGTAAGGGGTAGCGATATGGAAAAAACGACCATATGTCACGCGTGCGGCAGAACCATGGACGGCGCCTTTCGCTATTGTCCGTGGTGCGGTCAGGCCGCCTGCGAGGCAAACGGGATGTCGGAACAAATGGATCGCGTATTCGATCGTCTTGAGGAACTGCAGCACGACGACGCATGCGCGCGCTTTGATAAAATGGAAATCGCCCTTGGCTGTTTGGAGCGGGAGCTTTCTCAAATGGTCGCCGTATCGCACCCGGCATGACAGGAATACCCATGACGAAAATACGTGTCCTTTTGATTCTTCTGATCTTGCCGCTTTCTTTTTCCTTCGCCGACGTCTCTTTTCGCGGACCTGACATAAACGCGCGAAACGAGGTCCTCTTTACCGTACGGACGAACATTTCGGGAGAACGCGCCTACGATACCTTGTTCCTGCGCGATATCGGCGAGGGAACGACCGAACAGCTTACCTGTTTTCCGGAGGCGATCGACTCTCTCTCCGGCGGGCGCATCATGCAAATACGCAACCGTTTTGGCACGGGTCGGTATGATCTTTCTACCGCGAGCTTTACCTGGATTACCGAGACGCGCCCCTTCGTTTCGGGAGGTTCCGTTCTTCCGGGGACGCCCGCAGACGTCGCGACGAGTCCCGACGGACGGTGGATTGTCTCCATAGAACCCGTGACCCCCGCTCGGGGAAGGCTCGTGCTTTTCGACGCGAGTAAGAACGTCAGATATGTGCTCGCCGAATCGGTCGAGCGCGGAACCCCGCCCGTTACGTGGTCTCCCGATTCTTCCATTATCGTATACTCGGTCGGCGGCACCCTCTATTTCGCGCGTCCTGAGTCTTTTTTCTCCGTGTCGGCGGTCGGCGAGGCCTTTCGCGCGTTGGGACCGGGATCGATCGCGTGCGTCAGCTGGTTTGCCCCCGCGCGCTTCCTTTATGCCTCGGGGACCAACGTGTATAACGTGCAGGTTTCCGAGCTATTCGCGCGGTCCCTCTATAGCCCGCTCATCGGAATCGGCGCCCTTGCGGGCAAGCTTCCGTTCTCGTTCGATCCTGAGTCCGATTCCTTCTCGGCGTCGCCCGACGGAAGCTCGATTCTCGTCTCGCGGGGAGCCCGCGCGGCCTATTTCATTCCGCTCGTGGGCGACGATTATGCGTCCGTCTCGAGACCGGCGCAGCTGCCGTGGCTTCTGCTTCCGGGCAATACTGCGGAGGTCTTCGCAAGCTGGTCCGCGGGAAACGCCCCCGTCGTGTTCTCGCGTTCCGTCACCGACGGCGCGATGAGCGTTCGTGCCTGGCGGCTCGTTGACTCATCCGAGGGCAAGGCTTTCGCGCCCGCTCCGGTTCCCCCGTCGGCACATTCCGTACGCGTGTCGCGCGACGGGGCGTCCGTCGCCTTCGTTCTTCCCGACGCGGTTACGGTATACTCGGCGAACTCGTGGCAACCGGTCGCCGAATATCGCGACGAGCGCCCCGTCACGGTCGCATGGGCGGACGATTCGCGTCTATTCGTCGGCGGCGAGGAAACCGTCAGGCGATGGGATATCCGTTCCGGCGCCTCCGAGCTCTTGCTCGTTTCGGCCGTCTCGTCGTCTGGTTGGGACGAGCAAGAGGCCGCAGTCGTCGCCGACACGTCCAAAAACGAGCGAATCGCGTATTCGGGAAACATGAAATGGACGGCTTCTGCGTCTTCTCGAATTCGACCGGCCTCGAGCGCTAACGCCTCTTGGCGGCTGTATGTCGATACCGGCCTCGGCTCGTACTCAAACATGCTGTATCTGAGATCGACTCAAAATCCCGCGGGTACCCGGCCGATCGTTCCCGAGAAGTCAGGCTCGCGCGCGGTGACTAAGAAAATCGCCCTCGTGTTCGACGCGGTGGACGGAATCGACGGCCTTCCCGCGATACTGCACTCGCTTTCGCGCCGAGGCATTCGCGCCACTTTCTTCGTCAACGGCGAGTTTATCCGAAGAAATCCCGCGGCCTGCGTCGAGATAGTGAAAGCGGGCCATCAGGCCGCGTCGATGTTTTTTACGACATGGGATCTCGCTGGTCCTTCCTATCGGATCGACGAGGATTTTATCATGCGCGGTCTCGCCCGCAACGAGGATGATTTTTTTAACGCGACGGGGCAGGAGCTGACGCTGTTGTGGCACGCGCCGCATTATGTCTCGTCTCCGCTGATCGAGCGCGCTGGTTCCCGCGCGGGCTATCGATACATCTCGCCGGACGTAACGATTGCCGATTGGGCTACCGTCGAGCATGACACGCTCATGCCCGGAACGTATAAGAGTGCCGCCGATATTATCGAGGACTTGGTTCGATCGCTTAAGCCGGGTTCGGTCGTGCCGGTCAGGATCGGCGCGGCGCCGGGAACGCGCGAGGATTATCTCTATGACAAGATCGATATTTTATTGAACGCGCTCATGGATGAGGGCTACGCGATCGTGCCGGTCGACGCGCTCTCCGGAAAGGGCGCGCGCTAGCGCTTTCCGAAAAGCGGCGAGAGCAAACCCGCGATTCCGTCGAGGGCGCGCGCGGGCAAGGCCGACGCGCCGACCGCGCGATCGGCGATGAGCGGCCGGCGATATGCCACTTCTCCCCCCACCTCATACTCAACATATCCCACTTGGTCTCCGGCCTGTACCGGCGCGGAGACTCGTTCGTTCGTCATGACGCGTGCGACGTATCCTTTTCCGGCAAGCGGGGCCGGCACGGCCATTGCGTCCGCTCCCGCCTGGATCGCGAGGAGGGAACCTCCTCCCCATACGGTCATCGGGATGGGCTCTATCTCGTCGAGCTCAAGGGTCGTCCAGTTCTCGAATGACCACTCCATGAGAGCCGTGCCGTCTTCCGTACGTATTCTGTTTCCCTCATACGCGCCGGCGCCGGCGCCTCCCATGATAACCGCGAGATACCGCTCGCCTGAGCGCATGGCGGTCAAGGCGATGTTGTAGCCGGACTCGTCGATGTACCCCGTCTTGAGGCCATCGCATCCTGCGACGCGCTCGAGCATGCGGTTTGTCGCCGCTTGCCGTACCGTCGCGGCGCGTCTGCCGTCGGGGTAATTTGTATCCAAGGGATACGCATAGTCGCGGATCGAATGAAAGGCCGGTAATGCCTCGGGAAATTCCTCGAGATACGCGAGGGAAAACGACGCGAACTCGCGTGCCGTCGTGACGTTATGCTCGCTTAAGCCGGAAGGCTCGACGAACCGGGTTTGCGAAAGGCCAAGGCCCGCGACCGCGTCGTTCATGCGATCGACGAACGCCGGTATCGAGCCTGATAGGTGAAGCGCGATCGCGATCGCCGCATCGTTGCCGGAAACCGAGGCCATTCCCTCGAGTAGTTCCCTGACGGTGACGCGCTGACCCTCTCCGAGGAACATGAGCGAGGAGCGAGGGGGAAGGTTGACGGCCCACGATTCGCTCGGGGGCTCAATGGCGTCGTTTAGTGATATTTCGCCCGAGCGTATCGCGTCGAGCGCGACGTACATGGCCACGAGTTTTGTCATTGACGCGGGCGGGATAGGCTCGTCCGCGTTTTTTTCGTAGAGAATCTCTCCCGTCGCGGCCGCCACGACTATCGACGATCTCGCTCTCGGTTCGGGAGGCGTCTCTATGTACGCTGCTTGTCCTGACGTGTCACGATTTTGAAACGCGCGAAGCGGGGAAAGTCGCGGCGAGAGGCGCCAAGAATCCCGCTCCGCGTGATCGTCCAGTTCAAATGCCGCTCGGGCAAGGGCCTCCTCCGCCTGCGAGAGCCGAGGCGGCGTCGGATTATTGCGCGCGTTCGCGTAGAGAAGGAGACTCGTGACCGCGAGTGCAAAAAAAGCGGATCGCGCCGCGACGATGACACGCCGCGAAGCGCGGTTGTGGCTAGAATTCGGCAAGCTTCGGCGCCCTCGGATAGGGGATCACGTCTCTGATGTTGCCCATGCCCGTAACGTACAGAAGCAGCCGCTCGAAGCCTAGCCCGAAGCCCGAGTGCGGAACGGTGCCATAGCGCCTGAGGTCGAGATACCACCAGTAATCCTTGACGTCAAGTCCCATCTCCGAGATGCGGGTCTCGAGTTTCACGAGGTCTTCTTCCCGTTCGGAGCCGCCGATCAGTTCTCCGAGGCCCGGCACGAGTACGTCCATCGCCCGTACGGTTTTGCCGTCCGGGTTTTGCTTCATATAGAACGCTTTTATTTCCTTGGGATAATCGGTAACGATTACCGGCCGCTTATGAACCGTCTCGGTGAGGTAGCGCTCATGTTCGCTTTGCAGATCGCAACCCCAATAGGGCTTGAACTCAAAGGCCTCGGCGTTTTTAAGAAGGTCTTCCATCGCAGCAGTATAGGTTACGCGGGCGAAATCGGAATTGACCACGCCTGAGAGCGTTTCGATCAGGCCCTTTTGGATTCGATCATCGAAGAATTTCATGTCTTCGGCGCATTTCTCGAGCGCCCAAGAAAGGAGGTATTTCACGAATTCCTCGGCGAGATCCATGTTGTCGAAAATGTCGCAAAACGCCGTTTCGGGCTCGATCATCCAGAACTCCGCGAGGTGACGCGTCGTGTTCGAGTTTTCGGCACGGAACGTCGGGCCGAAGGTATACACGCGGGAAACGGCGGTCGCATAGGTTTCGGCTTCGAGCTGGCCCGAGACGGTCAGATTCGCGGGCTTTCCGAAGAAATCCTGCGAGAAGTCGACGCCCTTGCCGGATTTTCCGAGGCGATCGAGGTCAAGCGTCGTGACTTGAAACATCTCGCCGGCACCCTCGCAGTCGGACGCGGTGATAATCGGCGTATGGACGTAATTGAAGCCGCGCTCTTGAAAGAAGGTATGCACGGCGTAGGACATTTGGCTTCTCATGCGGGCCACGGCGCCGAAGGTATTGGTTCTCGGTCGCAAATGCGCGATCTCGCGGAGGAACTCGAGGGAGTGGTTTTTCTTTTGGAGGGGATAGGTTTCTACCGGGGCCTCTCCGAGCACGATGATGGATTCCGCCTGAACCTCGACGGCCTGCCCGGAGGCGGGCGAGGGAACGAGAAGGCCGGTTGCCTGCACGGACGCTCCCGTCGATATTCGCTTAAGCGCGGTCTCGGTTTCCGCCGAGATGCCTTTGTCGCGGTCGAGCGTGACTTGGATCGAGGCGAAGCAGGAGCCGTCGTTAACCTGCAAAAAAACGAGGTTTTTGGTTTCGCGTTTTGTGCGAATCCATCCATATATGACTACCCGCCGTCCATCCGGCTCCGAAACCAGAATTTCCCTGACAAGTTGTGTTTTCATGGAGGAACAATAGCATGTTTGATCGGCATGGTCAAAGGTTAGAACTATCAGTAGGTATGAATTATACATAAAACTGCATAAAAATACAGAAAAAAATAGGCGAAGGCAAAAAGATTTCAGAATTGCAAAAACCAAGACTTGAATATCTTTGTGTATCGGTGTATAAATATGCAATCAAAGTTCCCGGAGGGAAACATTATGCAGTCCGACGCGCAATACCCTGTTTTGTTGGAAGGTCTTTCAAAACTCGCCGAAAAAAACGATATTATCGACCCGGGCCTCTATACGAAATATGACGTCAAACGCGGCCTGAGAGATTCGGACGGTAAGGGCGTTCTTGTCGGTCTTACCCGTATCGGAAACGTCTATGGCTATGACATCGTCGACGGTAAACCCGTAGCGGTACCCGGCAAGCTCATTTATCGAGGCTATGACGTCGTCGACATCATCAAGGATATCGAGAAGAGCGAGAACTTCGGATTCGAGCAGGTAATCTATCTCCTGCTTTTCGGGGAATTGCCGAATGCGTCTCAATTAGCCGAGTTTGACGCGATTCTCGGCAGCTTCCGCGAGTTGCCGCACAACTTCGTCGAGGATATGATCCTTAAGAGTCCCTCGTCCGACATCATGAATAAACTCGCGCGCTCCGTGCTCGTCTCGTATTCCTACGACCCGAACCCGGAGGACGTTTCCGTCATCAATAATCTCTATCAATGCATTCAGCTCATCGCGCGGTTCCCCGCCATGGTCGCCTATGGGTATCAGGCGAAGCGGAGGCACTACGACGGCAAGAGCATGTATCTCCATAATCCGCTTCCGAACCTCTCGACAGCCGAGAACTTTCTCCGGATGATTCGCGCCGACAAGAACTACGATCGCCTCGAAGCCGAGCTTCTCGACCTCGCGCTCATCCTTCACGCCGAGCATGGCGGGGGAAACAACTCCTCGCTGACCGTTCACGTCGTTTCCTCGGCGGACACCGATACCTACTCGGCCATCGGGGCTGCCGTCGGCTCGCTCAAGGGTCGGCGCCACGGCGGCGCGAACATCAAGGTCACGGAGATGATGGACGACATCAAGGCAAACGTGCACGACTGGTCAAGCGAAAAGGAAGTGGGCGCGTACCTGCGAAAGATTCTCCGAAAGGAGGCCTTCGACCGTTCCGGGCTCGTATACGGCCAGGGACACGCGGTCTATACCATTTCCGACCCGCGCGCGACCTTGCTTCGCGAGAAGGCCCGCAAGCTCGGCGAGGTAAAGAAATGCTCGGAGGAATTTAACCTGTACTGCCTCATCGAGAAGATATTTCCCGATATCTTCAAGGAAGAGAAGGGCGGCGACAAGAGCATTTGCACGAACGTCGATTTTTACTCGGGGTTTGTCTATTCGATGCTTGGCATTCCCCGCGAGCTCTACACGCCGATTTTCGCGGTATCCCGCATAGCGGGTTGGGCCGCCCATCGGCTCGAGGAAATCGTTTCGGGCGGAAGAATATATCGACCCGCGTTTAAGCAGGTCGGCGATTTGCGCGAGTATATCCCCCTCGACAAGCGGCATTGATGTTCATCGCATCGCTATAAAAAAGGGGCCGACGGTTTACGCCGTCGGCCTTTTTTTTGTGCTCTTTTTTTTCGCCGATGTACGGCTTATTCGTCCTCGGCCTGCTGCTTGATAAACTCTTTCGCCGCGGCGATTACCTCGTCCGCGATCTTGCCTGAGATCGGGCTATAATGGTCAAAACCCATTTCGAACGAGCCTGTTCCGCTCGTCATTGCCCTCAGGTCGATCGCGTATTTCAGAAGCTCATGCTGGGGAACCTGCGCGCGAATTTCCTCGATGCCGTTACCGAGGCTCGTTTGCCCGAGTATGTGCCCGCGCCTGCCCGAGAGGTCGCTCATGATGTCCCCGAGATAGACTCCGTTGACGAAGACGGTCAGGTTCATGATGGGTTCCAGGAGGATCGCCCCCGCGTTACGCATCGCGTCCTTGAAGGCGTTGCGCGCCGCGATCTTGAACGCCATCTCCGAGGAGTCGACCGGGTGTTCCTTGCCGTCGAGAACCGTCACGCCGACGTCGACGACGGGGTAGCCCGCGAGCACGCCCGAGTCCATGGCTTCCTTGACGCCCTTTTCTATTCCCGGTATGTAACCCTTCGAAATCGCGCCGCCGAACACCGCGTTCGCGAAGGCGTAATTTTCGCCGCGCTCAAGGGCGTCGATGGCGAGAACCACGCGCGCGTACTGTCCGTGACCGCCAGACTGCTTTTTATGGGTGTATTCCGCCTGACTCTTTCGTTGAATGGTCTCGCGGTACGCGATGCGCGGGACAGACGTCACTACGTCGATTTTCGCCTGCGTTTTTATACGGTTGAGAATGATATTGATATGGAGGTCGCCCATGCCCGAAATAACGCTTTGTTTCGTCTCGCCGTTAAACGAGAAACCGAGCGTCTTGTCCTCTTCGCACGCTCTTACGAGGTATTCGCCGAGCTTGTCGTCGTCCTTTTTTTCTTTCGCCGCCACCGCCATCGAATAGACGGGGTTAGGCGTTCTGAGCTTCAAAAACTGCGGGGCGTCCGCGGTCGCCGCGAGCGTGTCGTTTGTCTTTGCGAACGGAAGCTTCGACGCGACGCCGACGTCGCCCGCGCAGAGTTCCTTCGCCTCGACGAGTTTCTTTCCGACCATCCGGAATATCTTGCCTATCTTTTCCTTTTTGTTCTCGGTGATGTTGAACACTTCGGAATCCGAGGCGAGAGAACCGGTAATGACCTTGATGTACGAGAGTTTTCCCGAGAATTGATCGTTCGACGTTTTGATCACGAGCGCCGCGAGCGGCTGCGCGGGATTTACCTTTATGGTGAGGTCCGATCCGTCGGGCGCGATCGCGGTCTCGAGGGCGCCGATCGGCGGGGGGATGATGTCAACGATGAAGTCAAGCAACGATCGGACGCCTGAGCCTGTTCGCGCGCAACCGGCGAAGGACGGAACGATGCGGTTGTCGCGTATCGCGAGCTTGAGCCCGCGAACGATATCCTCTTCGGAGAGCCCCGCTTCGTCTATGAACTTTACGAGAAGTTCCTCGTCTCCCTCGGCGGCGGCTCCCGCGAGTATTTCGCGGGATCGCTTGAAGTCCTCGTCGAATTCCGGCGGTATCGGGCATTCCTTCTCGACGCCGCCTGATATCTCGTAAGCCTTGCCGCGCAATACGTCTATTACGCCGCGATAATTCGAGCCGCACCCCATCGGAATGGTGACGGGGCATACCTCAACCTCGAACTGCGCGCGCACTTCCTGTGTACAGCGCGAATAGCTCGCGCGTTCGTCGTCCATGTGATTCGCGAATACGAGACGAGCCTTGTTCCTGCGATCGAGGTTTCGCCATAGCTTCACTGTTTCGATTTGAACGCCCGCGCGCGCGTCGAGCATCATGATGCACAATTCGGACGCTCGGAACGCGGATATGACCTCACCGATGAAATCTGCCGATCCGGGAGTATCCCATGCGTTTATAACGTGATTTTTCCAAGGAAGATGAACGAGGGATGCGTATATCGAGATTTTCCGTTCCGTCTCTTCCGGCGTATTGTCGCTGACCGTTTTTCCGGAGTCGACCGTTTCGGCCTTTTGAATCACCCCGGCGGCAAAAAGCAATTGTTCTACAAGGGACGTCTTGCCGGTTTGACCATGCCCGGCAATCGCTACCGTCCGAACTACATCAGTGGAAAATCCCATCTGGCACCCCTCCTGTAGAGTACTGACGTTCGTGTTGTTAGGTTATGGTAAGTTCGCTTGATTGTATTGTCAAGGAAATAATATATCATTACTATATACGTATGGACGCGCAGAGAAAGGCTTTACAGTCATTGACCGCCTCGCTTGACGATAGCCGTCAGGAACTTCAGGAATCGTACCGTAATTTCGGCGAAACGCTGTTCGCCGATTCGGCGGACCCCTCGGTTTCGGGAACCGCCCTTTCGGCGGAAAGAAGCGATTCCTGGCGAGAACTCATGTCGGCGCGCGAGCGCGACGCGACCGCAATACTCGACATTAAGACCGCCCTTACGAGGCGCAAGGAAATCGAGCAATTTAGCAAGGAAATTGCAGAGACGTCGGCCGCTCTCGACGAAGAGTACGCGAGTCGGCTCGCGGACGCGGGTAAAAACGCGTACGAGATGTATGACGAGGGTCTCGCTCCGTGGTTTTCGGGAATGTACGAAAAGGCTTCCGTCGAAGGAGCCGCGCTTATCGATCTCGAACGACGCGAGGAAGCGCTCCGTACGGAGCTTGAGGAGTCGGGCTTTCTCGGAAAGATGGTATCGCAACTTCGGATGGTCGGTGTTTCCGCGAGCGTGCGCAGGCAGCGCGAGCGCATCTCCGAGACTCTCGCCGAAGGCGCCCGCTCGCTCGTGGAGGGCGAAGGCCTCGGTTCTTTGCGCGAATCAGGAAAGCTGACCGGAAAATTGCTCGCGGCCATCGAAGCGATAGGGGAGACGCGCGAGCGGATACGGACGCTTGACGAGCGGGCGCGTTCGGTCGACTCGGAACTTGCCGCCTCGGCTGAAGCGCTCGCCGCAAACGGCGCCGATAATAACCCGACGCGGCGTCTTGAAGAATTAGGCGCCCGGATACGCGACGCCGACCGGAGGCTGGAAACTCTTTGCGTGCTCGCCGCCCGGGATTATTGCGATAAATTCATGGATGAAGCGGGCGTTTCGCTTTTGGGAGCGGGACGAGACGCGTCTCGATTCGGGGATGCGGGAACGTATTCTCGCCAGATTGAGGATGTTTCTTCTCTTCGCGTCGAGATTGCGGAGATTCGCCGATCGATCGAATCCCTCGAGAGCGCCATCAAAATCGAAGCGCTCGACCGGAGCATGCTTTCTATGAGTAAAACCGTCGCAGACTGCGAGCGTAAGATCGCGAGCCTTGAAGCCCAGGCATCGACTATGCGGGAAGCCTTGACGGCCGCGGCCGCGGAACGCGAGGAACTCGTGGCGCGCAAGGCAGGGATTGACAAGACAATGACGTGACGCGCGTCGTCTTTTCTGCTATACTGTTTTCGCCATGGCAAAAAAAACAGCAGACTACGACGAGTCAAAGATAAAGACCCTGAGCTCGCTTGAGCACATCCGCCTCAGAACTGGAATGTACATAGGCCGCCTTGGGGATGGGTCGAATCCCGACGACGGCATCTATATTCTCGTCAAAGAAGTGATCGACAACTCTATTGACGAGTTCATCATGGGTAACGGAAAAAAAATCGATATCGCGCTCAAGAACAATCAGGTGAGCGTTCGCGACTATGGTCGCGGCATTCCTCTCGGAAAGGTCGTTGAGTGCGTTTCCGTGATTAATACGGGCGCGAAATATAACAACGACGTATTTCAGTTTTCCGTCGGGTTGAACGGCGTCGGCACTAAGGCGGTAAACGCCCTGTCAAGCTGGTTTCGGGTGCTTTCGATTCGCGACGGAAAATGCGCAGAGGCTATCTTCGAGCGGGGCGTCCTCAAAAGCGAGCGCAAGGGAACGGTGAAGAGCGACGTAAAGAACGGAACGCTCGTCGAGTTCATTCCCGACTCGGAATTGTTCGCGGATTTCGAATTTAACCTAGAGTACCTTCAGAAACGCATTTGGAACTATGCTTATTTGAACGCCGGGCTCATCCTTAACTTTAACGGCGAAAAATTCGTCTCGCAGAACGGCCTGCTTGACCTGCTCGATTCCGAAGTCGGTCAAGACCACATCTATCCCGTGGGTTACTCAAAAAATAAACAGCTTGAGTTCGCCTTTACGCACTCGAACAATTACGGAGAGAATTACTTCTCGTTCGTCAACGGGCAGTATACCTCAGACGGAGGAACCCATCTTTCCGCGTTCAAGGAAGGGCTGCTCAAGGGCATCAACGAATACTTTCGGAAGAACTATAAAAGCGAGGACGTCCGAGAAGGAACCGCCGCGGCCATCGCGGTGAAGATACAGTCGCCGGTTTTCGAGAGCCAGACGAAAAATAAGCTCGGTAACACCGAGGTGCGCACGTGGATCGTCAATCAGACGAAGTCCGGCGTGGACGACTGGTTGCATAAAAACCCCGAAGCCGCGCGGCTTCTCGAGCAGAAAATCCTCGCGAACGAGAAACTCCGCACCGAGCTCAACTCCGTCAAAAAGGAAGCGAAAGAAGCCGCGAAAAAGATTGCCCTGAAGATACCGAAACTCAAAGACTGTAAGTATCATCTCGGCGACCTCAAGAAGGGAGAGAATACTATGATCTTCCTGACCGAGGGCGATTCCGCGTCTGGTTCCATGGTCTCGAGCCGCGACGTGTACACGCAGGCGATATTCAGCCTTCGCGGAAAATGCGAGAACATGTACGGTAAGAAGCGCGTCGATATCTACAAGAACGCCGAGCTCTATAACGTGATGATGGCCCTCGGAATAGAGAATGACATCGAAGGCCTGAGGTACGCGAAGATCGTCATCGCGACCGATGCCGATAACGACGGTTTTCACATACGAAACCTTCTGCTGACCTTTTTCCTGAGTTTCTTCGAAGAGCTCGTGACCTCGGGCCGCGTCTTCATACTCGAGACGCCGCTTTTCCGCGTGCGAAACAAAAAAGAAACCCGTTATTGCTATTCTGAAAAGGAGCGAGACGCGGAGACGAAACGCCTTGGCGCGTCCGTCGAAGTCACGCGGTTTAAGGGACTCGGAGAGATCAATCCGAGCGAGTTCGGTCAGTTTATCGGAGCGGATATCAAGCTCTTGCCCGTTACGGTGCAGAGTCTCAAGAACATTCCCGGAATTCTTGAATTTTATATGGGAAAAAATACCCCCGAACGCCGAGAGTTCATCATGACCAATCTCCTTCCCGAGGTGGACGCGTAATATGGATTATATCAGGACGCTATTCAACCGCAATTTCCTTGAGTACGCGAGCTACGTTATTCGCGATCGCGCGATTCCCGATCTTGAGGATGGGCTTAAGCCGGTTCAAAGAAGAATACTGCACACGCTGTTCGAGATCGACGACGGGAAATTCCACAAGGTGGCGAACGTCGTCGGCCAGTGCATGAAGTATCATCCGCACGGAGACGCGTCCATCGGGGATGCGCTCGTGGTTCTTGCGAATAAGGATCTCTTCATAGACAAGCAGGGTAATTTCGGAAACGTGTTTACGGGCGATCGCTCCTCGGCGGCACGATATATCGAGTGTCGCACAACGTCGTTCGCGAAAGAGCTCATGTATAATCCCGAGATTACGAACTACATTCCGTCGTATGACGGGCGTAACCGCGAGCCGACGGCGTTTCGCGCGAAGCTTCCCGTAGTCCTCGCCCTCGGCGCCGAGGGAATCGCGGTCGGCATGTCGACGAAAATCCTGCCGCATAACATTCGCGAGCTTATCGAGGCGGAAATACTCTGTCTCGAGGGCAAACCGTTCCGCTTGTATCCCGATTTTCCCACCGGCGGCCTCGTCGACGTTTCGGACTACGACGACGGCAGGGGAAAAGTGCTCGTTCGCGCGAAGTTCGACACGTCCGACGAGAAGCGCATCGTCATTCGCGAGCTTCCGTTCGGCAGCACGACCGAAAGCGTGATCGCCTCGATCGAGGCGGCCGCGAGATCGGGTAAGCTCAAGGTATCGGAGATTAACGACTATACCGGCGAGGAAGTCGAGATAGAAATCAAGCTTCAGCGCGGCGTGTACTCGGCCGACATGATAGACGCCCTGCACGCGTTCACCGAATGCGAGCAGTCGATATCATGCAATCTTCTCGTCATCAAAGATAACTATCCCGTTGTCATGACGGCGACCGACGTCGTTAAGGATCACGCGAAGCGGCTCGTGAAGATTTTAAAGGAAGAGCTTGAGCTCGAAAAACGAAATCAGACCGAACGGCTTCATATGCGCACGCTCGAGCGTATTTTCATCGAGGAACGGATATACAAGAAGATCGAGAGCATGAAAACCGCGGATGGCGTCATTAAGGCGGTGTTACGCGGTTTCGAGCCCTTCGAAAAAGAACTTATCCGCGAGGTTACCGAGGACGACGTCGACCGTCTTCTCAAGATTCCGATCAGGCGCATATCGCTCTACGATATCAACAAAAACAGGGAAGAGGTCGCGGCCATTAACGCGCGCATTAAGGAGATTAACCGTCTCCTCAAAAATCTCGTCGGCTACGCGATATCGGTCCTGAAGTCGTTCCTCGGGAAGCTCGACGCAGAGACGACGAAGCGGCGGACCGAGCTCGCGCGTTTTACGAAAGTTGACGTGAAGGAAGCGGTCACCCGCGATACCTCGCTTAGGTACGACGCCGAATCGGGCTATCTCGGAACGAGCGTTTCGAGCGGGGCAGAGCTCATGAAGGTCACGCCGTACGACAGAATCATCGTCTTGAGGCGAAGCGGCGTATACACCGTCATGGACGTGCCGGAAAAGCTTTTCGTCGATAAGGGTATATGGTACTGCGGGTTTTCTGAAAAGGAAGTGCTTTCCAACGTCCTGTTCACGATTATCTATCGCGACGGAAAGACCGGTTATCCGTGCATCAAGCGGTGCAGGATCGAGGGATATATCCTGAATCGCGACTATATGCTCGTTCCCGACGGGTCGGATATCCTGTATGTGGGAACGAAGGATAAGTTTTCGTTTACGGTCAAGTATGTCCCGAAGCCGAGGCTAAAGACGCTTGAGGAAACGTTCAAGGCGCATGATTTCGCCGAGAAGGGCCTCAAGACGCTCGGTGTCAGGCTCGCGAATCGGGAGGCGAAGTCCGCCTCGCTCGCTGAGATGGTAGCCGCCGGCGGTTTGCGAAAGGCCGCGGAAAAGCTGCAGGAAAAGGAAAGCGCTCCAAAGGCAAAGGCATCGAGCGCGACAAAGGCTGCCTCGAAATCCGCAAAGCCCGCTCCAAAAAAGACCGCCGCGAAGAGTCAGAAAAAAAAATAGGAAACGGCGATACGACGCCGTAATAAAAAAACCCCGGTTGCCCGGGGTTTTTATTTTTGCAAACGAAGTTCAATCGAGAGCAAGCGCAAGAGCCGAATCGGAAGAACTCGTAACCCGCGAGGAGGGAAGCGCCAATCCCGCGAGAATAGGCGAGGTGATTTGCGCGCTCGGCAAGCTCGTGATTTTTATGGAATCCATCGTGTCGATTTTCATGGCGAGCGGAGAACTGAGGCTCTCTCTCGAGAGCTTCATCGACCCACCGCGTGCGAGCGCGGTTCGGCGCTGTCCGACCGCGTTTATGCACACGACGGAGCCTTCGCGCACGACGAGGCGTTCGCCCATGTCGAACACCGTTCCGCGCACGGACGCCGTCGCGATCGGGCTCTTGACGGTAAAACCGTTCTTCTTGTTGTTCAGGGATTTAACCTCGGCTCTGACGCTGCCGACCTCGAGAAAGAGTTCGGTATCTACCGTATCCTCGCGCTCAACGAGGGCGTTAAGCGCCATTCTGGTAAGCGGCTTGACCGTAAGTACCGACGCGCCGAGCCGGATCGTGGCCTCGGATTTAAAGCCGGTCGAGATGATCGTTCCCGAGTTTATCTTGTCGCCGGCCTTGAGCGGTTTCCAGGCGGACTGCCCTTGCTGGTATTCTACTTTTCCCGAGACGGCGACGATATCTCCCGTGAGTGATCGGGCGCCGTAAAGCGACACGAACGCGAACACGAAAGTGAAAACTGTCCGTTTGGCCATATTCATCGGATGCCTCCTTATAAACCAAATATCGCGGTAATTTCCGCTTGGTACTGCGTATCCATTTCGCTTGGTATCAGCACTGTTCCGGAGAACCTGAGATTCAGGTCGCTCGCGGCCTTGAACGTCGCGCCGGCATTAATTTCAGTCGCGCGGTACAAGCCGTCCTGGAGCGGGACTTCGCCCGACTGAAAAAATATGTTTCCAATTAGGTCGAAGTTAAGGTACTTAAACGGATTGTAATACCATCCGGCAGATGCCTTGATGACATTTGTGTATCCGGAGCCGTACAAGACGCCGGGCGTTTGCTCGGTTATCGGAAGGAAGGTCGTCAGGACGTCGCCTTCGGCCGTCGTATACAGGAACGAACCGAAGAAGCTGTTTTTCGGCAACGGGAAGACGTCGACCCGAAGCGATGCGGTCGCGGCGTTTTCCGAGTAAGTTTGCGTCGTTTCCTTGATTCCTGTTTGGAACGTTCCCGTAGCCGTGAGGAATACGGACTCGGTAACCGGACCGGAGACCATGACGGTACCATACGCGGTATGCACGGTTTCGCTCGCGGAATCGAAGATGTCTCGCATATCGAACTGCCCGAGGCCTTCGATGAAAAAATCCATCGGCCCGAAAAACTCGGGGAAGTGGACGGTTGCCTTGGCGACGCCGCGTTTCGCGCCGAGCGCGTATATCGCGTCGCTCGACATGTCGGCGTAGTCGTCCGCGCTCATCGCGGCTCCCGTTTCGCGCGCGTTCAGGAATCCCGTGTATCCGGCGAATACCGCGAGATTGCCGAATTCGAACGATCCGCGAAACTCGGCCCCGTCAATCGTTTGATTGATGATGATCCCGGTGAGGTCCGTCACGGGAAACCGCCCGAGATCGATGGCGACGCGCGAGGTTTCGCTTTCGAACGGCTCGATGGTAAACCGGAAGAGATCGACATTCGCGTAGAAGGTGAACTCGTCGGATAAAAACGGCTTTTCGGCGTTGAAACTTCCCTCGAACGCGAAGGAATTTTTATTATCCGAGCCGAACGGAACCGTGGCCCATATCGAGGCCCGATGTTCCGTATACCAGTCCCCTTCGACGACGTTTTGGTAGCCGGCGACGTTTTTCAGCTCAGCCCCGTAATCGATCGCGTAAGACGCCGATTGGAATCCAAGACCGACCAAGGCCGCGATGGCGGCGATTTTCGCGTATTTCATTTTGGCGCCTCCGGATTGGCGAGAAGCTTCGCCCGGTAATCGTGGCTCGCCTCGGCGACTCCTGGTTCGCGAAGCCGTGCCTCGGGCCACGTATCGAAAAACCTGCTGATGGCCTGAACCAGTTCCTGTCCGGAGAGAACGTCGTCTGGATCCGTCCCGACGGGCCAAAAGCCCTCATGCTTCAATTCGCGCCAGGCGTATCGTGGGCTCTTCGTCGCCTTCCACATAAAGCCGCCCGAGAGCCCGTAATTGGACATAAAAAAGTGCGATGCGTTTTTGACGGTTATCGGCGTGTTGGGCCGCGCGTCCGCCGGGAACGTGCCGAATCGCTCGCACCAACTGAAGGCCTCGAACGGCGTGTTTTCCGTACCGAGCTCGCTCGCGAGCAGATACGAAAAATCCTGATACGTCGCCGTGTCCTTGGCGAGTATGTCCGAGACGATTTGCGCCGATTGCGCGCTTGCCGCCAGAATGGCAAGCGACATAAGCGCCAGGGCTAGGACTTTTTTCATTCGGAGGCCTCCTTATCGAGAATGACGATTTCGACTCGTCTGTTTTTCATCCTTCCCTCGACCGTGTCGTTGGACGCGAGCGGCTTCGCTCCGCCCATGCCGGAAGAGAGTACCGACGATGGATTCCGCCCCCCCGCCGTCACGAGGAACTCGGCGACGGTGACCGCGCGCGCGGCGGAAAGGCTCCGCAACTCTTCTTCGAGCGAACCGGCGACGTTAGCCGCGTGCCCGATTACGTGAATTTTCCTGTCCTTGAGCGACGACAGCACCTTCGCTATATTCGTCAGCTTGGAGCGCTCGCCGTCGGCAAGCGTCGCGGAGTCCGCGGCGAACTGTATGTTTTCCACGGAAAGGACGACGCCTTCGTCCGACTGCCTGACTTCTACGTTGGCGACCTTCTGCGTGGCGATCCCCTCGGTCAATTGCCTGATGATTCGCTCACGCACGAGATCCGTGACGGTTTTGAATTCCTCGCTGATCTCACGGCGAAAGAGCAAGGATGACGCGTCGGCGAATTGATACTGCGTTTCCTCGAGAAGCGCGTTTTTCTTTGGGCTGCCCGACCGGTTGTCCCAGAGAATATCCATCGAGCAACTTCCGCTGATGCGGTTGATGCCGATTCTGCTCGCTGTCTTTTTGTCGAACGCGTGAAAGGGAAACCATTCCGCTCGAATGTCGTAGTAGGATCTCCCGTCAATGACGACTATCGACCGGAGCCGATACGTCACGGGAGTTTCGAGCACGAAGGGGTCGGTCATGCCGAAAGCGGAAAAATCGTATCGTATCTTTGCCGGAAGGGTCCACGTTGAGCCCACTTCCACGGATTTTCGGGGAAACGACGGTAACGAGGCGAGGTGGGCTATCGTGCTCTGGTTTTTCGCCGCGTCTTCCTGTTTGTACACGTTGACCGTCACGGTCACCGGTTTTGCGGTTACCGAATCGAGCCCGATGACCGACTCTTTCAGGGTTACCTTCGCTTCGTATTGCTGGCCCGCGTGAGCCCGCCAGGTAATGATGTCCGCGAAGGCTCCGCACAGGCAAAAGAGCGCGAGCGTCGCGATGATCGTACTTTTTTTATGCCTCATACCGTAGGGCTCCTCTTGATTCAATTATAGCGTCTTTTTCACGGTAATCAGATAAAAAAGTGCGATTTGTTCAATTAGTTTTTCATGTGCTATACTAGACTATAAGCGCGGAGGAGTAACTCATTGAAAAAGGTATCAGGTTTTCTCGAGTTAGCCGTAAAGAAACTGGAATATCTCGTTGCCCTGCTTTCCCTGCTCATATTTATCGGATTATCCTTGACCGAGCCGGGCAAGAAAACTGAGTATAGCCTGTATGATACATTTTTAACCCTTAAGCCTGCCCCCGCTGAGCGGAGCGACATCCTTCTCGTGAATATCGACGACCAAGCGATCGAAGAGATCGGGGCGTGGCCGTGGACGCGCGACATCATCGCGGACGTCATCATTCGCATGCGCGAAGTCGGTGCCCGATATGCCGCGTTCGATATCGAGTATCTCTCGCCGGGTCAGGCGGGGGTAAACAGAAGTTACGTTAAAAACGACTTTCCCATAGTTTTCGGGGAGACGCACAATGAGGTCCTCGAATACCTCGGCGGCTTTACCGAGGCCGTCGCGGGGAAAAGCATCCCGCTTTCGTATGTGCCCGAGGCCGGCTCGGAGATGAGCGCGTATATCGATTCCCGCCTGACTTCGCTTGCGGATTCCATCACCGGTAATATTTTTCGCGACAACGATGAGTATTTCGCGCGCGCGCTCAGGTTTTTCGGCAGGGCTTATCTGACCATAAACTCAGAAAAAATCAACACCGACGACGATGCCATTCCCGCCGAGCGATACGCGCTGGAGCATCTCATGCTCACGAATGTCGTCGACCCAAAGCGGCTTATCAACCGCGAGAACGAAAAGACGCGAAAGGACAGCCATTACGATAAGGGCATATCGCCCGCGATACTTCCGCTTCTCAGCGTCGCGGCGGGCGCGGGCTTTCCCAACGTGTACATCGACGAGGACGGCGTCAGGCGGCGCATGCCGCTGCTCGTCGAGCACGAGGGGAAGTACGTCGCTCAGCTCGTGTTCGCGCCTATCCTGGGCATCCTTTCGCCCGAGTCCCTCGTTCGCGAGGGGAATAGGCTCGTGCTAAAAGGCGCGCTTGACCCGAATAATCCGACCTCCGGCGTTCGCCGCGACATAGCGATCCCGCTTGACGAAGACGGAAGGCTTCTGATCAATTGGCTCAAGAAAAATTTTTCCGATCCTGTAAACCCGGCGAACGGCAGCTTCCGAAGCGTTTCGGTGCTCGCCCTCTCGAGGGCCGACGAGATCGAGGAACGGCTCATCGGATATCTTTCGGACCTCGAAAGCCTCGGAATCAAGACCGCGAGCGGGTACCTTTCATATCATGATGCGGTCGTGTGGCTTAAGGCTTCTTGGGGAGACATTCAAAAGTGGAAAGAAGCCCTTCTTTTCGGCGAGAGAAGTGACGTCGCCTCCTATGTCGCGGCCAAGGATGAGTTTTTTGTTTCCTACGGCGAGTTTCTTACCGGCGACTTCGAAAAGGAAATTCACGACACATTCGACCGCGTGGCCGCGGCGACTGGCGACAATTCCCACGCGGAAACGAAAGAACGCATCCGCGCTAATTTTGCCGTGTACCGCGCGGATTACGCGACGCGTCAGGAGCATATGGCTAATTTGACGCGTGAGTTCAAAGATGCTTTCTGCGTCATCGGGTATAACGGCATCGGAACTTCCGATCTCGGCGTTAACCCGTTCTTTAAGCAATATCCGAACGTCGGCACGCACGCGAATATTTTCAATACGATCATGACGGGGCAGTTTATTAAGCCGCTTACGAATTGGCAGTCGTGGCTCATTTCCCTTGCGCTCGCGTATCTGAGCGCGCTCGCGTTTCGAAGAATCAAGTCCCTGCGCGGGAGAATCGTCTACGGGGTTGGATCCTCGGTGTTCGTGTTCGTCCTTTCCGCCGCGCTGTTCGCCTTGTTCCGCGTGTACGTCCCGACGCTCACGCCGCTTCTGACAGTGCTTTTGACGTTCATCCTCGTGACGATCCTTCGCTTCATGTTCTCCGAGCAGGAAAAGCGCTTCCTTCGAAAGGCCTTCACGATGTACCTCTCGTCGGACGTCGTCAACCAAATCGTCGACGATCCTTCGCTCCTTAAGCTCGGCGGGCACGAAAAGCAGATTACCGCGCTCTTTACTGACATCAAGAGCTTCTCGACGCTTTCCGAAAAGGTTACGCCGGAACAGCTCGTCGAGATACTGAATCGCTACCTTACCGTGATGAGCGATATCGTCCTCGACCAAAAGGGAACAATCGACAAGTATATCGGCGACGCCATCGTGTCGTTCTTCGGCGCACCGCTTGACCTTCCCGACCACGCGATACGAGCATGCCTCGCGGCGGTTCGCATGAAAGAGGCGGAACGAAAGCTGAACGAGGAAATGCTCGCATCGGGCCAATGTCCCATGCCGATCTTTACGAGAATAGGCATTAACACCGGGCCGATGGTCGTCGGCAACATGGGTACCGACAATAAGATGAATTATACGATCATGGGTAATGACGTAAACCTCGCGGCTCGGCTTGAGGGCGTCAACAAGCTGTACGGGACGTGGATACTCGTGTCGGAATCGACGTGGAACGAAACGGGCGGGATGTTCCTCGGGCGGAAGCTCGATCGCGTGCGCGTCGTCGGAATCGACACTCCCGTTCAGCTCTATAACGTCATGGGCGTGAAGTCCGAGTCGGCAGGTCCCATGGTCGCGCTCGCCGATCGCTTCAACCTTGCCGTCGACGCGTACCGCGAGAAGCGCCTTTCGGACGCCCTGCTATTATTTACGAAATGCCACGATCTCGCGCCGGACGACGCCGCCACGAAGATGTTTCTCGATCGCGTGAAGGGACTCATCAAGGACGGACTCCCGAATGATTGGTCGGACGTCATTAATATGACCTCGAAGTAGCGGCGAGATTCGCATGAAAGTCTTTTTCGAGCATGTCTCGGCCGAAACGAACGCTCGCGGCTCGCGCTTTCTCGCAGAGGCCTTTCCCGTCGAAACTCAGGAAAGCGCCCGCGCGGCGCTTAAGGCGCAAAAGGCGAAATACGCCGACGCAACGCACGTGGTTCATGCCTTCGCCATAGGACCGGCTGCCGGCATTCTCGGCTGTTCGGACGACGGCGAGCCCTCAGGCACCGCCGGAAGGCCCGTTCTCGAGGTGGTTAAGGGATCTGGCTTGACGAACGTGATGGTCACGGTCGCTCGCTGGTTCGGCGGCACGCTTCTCGGCACCGGGGGGCTTGTCAAGGCGTATACGGAAGCCGCGCATTCCTGCGTTGACCTCGCCCTAGAGAACGCGCGCGAGCTTGAGGCGACGCGGGACTTTAGCGTTGTCGTCCCGTACGACGCCTATGAGCGCGTGCGCCGCGAGATCGACTCGATCGGCGCGACCGTGTCCGAGGAAAGTTTTGCCGAGGACGTCAGCGTTTGCGGGACCGTTCGCCTGTGCGTGGCAGAAGCTTTCAGCGCGCGGGTCAGCGACTTGACGCAGGGTCGGTCGGCCGTAACGTTATCACCAGAAAGTCAGACGGCGCGAATAACCTGAATTTCAGGATGTCCCCGCTATAACCCGCTCCGTTCGAGATTACGACCGGAACGCCGTCTTTTATCACCGTTCCCGTTCGGTACTTTTGGCCGTACGACGAGGGTATGACCGGCGCGTAGCCGAAAATCGTAATCTGTCCGCCGTGGGTGTGTCCTGAAACGATGAGGTCGAACGGAGATAGGTCCGCTTCCTCGGCGAAGTCGGGATTATGGCTCGCGAGTATCGTCGGCTTTTTATCGTCAAGGATGTCGCGAAACCGTCCCATGACCGGGAAGGAGTCTCGCACGTCGTTGATTCCCGCGATCACAAGGCCCGAAGGCGTCTCGATCGCGCTTTCCTCGAGTACGACGATACCCGCGTCTCTCAGCGTCCGAATCGTCTTCGCGCGTCCATTGTAAAAATCATGGTTACCGATTACCGCATAGACGCCGTGCCGTGCCTGAAAGCGGGCCGCTGCCTCGGTGAACGGAGCGATCTTCGATGTTCCGCGGGTGAAGTCGCCGCCAAGAATGAGTACGTCGGACCTCTCGGCGTTTACCGCCGCGACGAGACGCTCAAATCGAAGCAGGGAAAAATTATTTCCGAAGTGGATATCCGAAACGAACGAAAGCCTGTAACCGTCGAGTTCGGGTGGAAGGCCCGCAATGGCCACGTCGATCCTGCGTATCCGATTTACCCCGAGCGCGGGGCCGGACGCGCACGAAACGCAAGCGAGAATCGCGAACGCGAGGGCGGCGAGAACTATAGATACGGGCAACGCGCGCGGCATTTTTTTCATCGACGTTGACTAGTATACGCAAATTATCGCTCGGCGTCGACGGGGAATTGCGCCGCGCTTTCGCGATGTGGTACAGTCGATGGTACGCACCACATCGGGAGGCCAGAACGTGGAGTTTACTCGCGACTATTTCGTTCATTATTATGAGGCGGATTCATCTCATCGCCTGACGCTACCGGCTCTGGTGCAATACCTTGAGGATATCGCCATCGTCCATAGTTCGAGCGTCGGACTCGATCTTGCGTATTATCGCGATAATACATGCGGTTGGATGCTCTTAAAGTGGGAAGTGAAAATCGATGATCTTCCGTCGTTCGGCGATACCGTGACGGTGTCCACGCACGTTCATTCGATGAAGGGTTTTCTCGCCGACCGCGAGTTCGCGATTCGTTCCGCCGACGGCCGACCGCTCGCATGGGCGCGCTCGAATTGGCTTTTAGTCGACACGGAAAAGCGACGCCCCTTGCGGGTTCCCGCTGACCAATACGAGCGGTTCGGCGTTACTCCCGAATCGTCTCCTTTGTTCGTCGCGATCGACGACGTTCAGCTTCCCGAAGGCGTCGGCGCGTCTCCGGAGTATATTCACGCGCTTGCCGTCTGTGCCCGGCACGGCGACATCGACACGAACCGGCACGTCAACAACGTTCGGTATCTCGCGTGGGCGCTCGATTCGCTTTCAGGGGACTTTTTCGGCGGGGTTACGCCGATCGCGCTTCGCGCGAACTACCGAAAGGAGCTCGCCGAAGGCGGCACGGCCGAAGTGGCGACCTCGATCGCGGAAGAAGGCGGTCTCGTCACGACAAGCCACGCGATCCGCTCCGGCCCGGACGATCTCTGCCGCGCGGAGATCGTCTGGAAGCGCGAGTCATGAGGCGTGCGCGTGAGGCGTCACGCCTCACGCTACAAGCTTATTTCGGATAGTACATCCTGATCTCCTTCGACGGCGCGTCTTCCGCGAAACGGAATTTCAGGTCATTGAAGGTAGGGTCGCCTTTGAGCGTCGAGGGGTCGATGCCGAAGGCTAGTCCCTCGACGGGCATGCCGTTTTTAAAATCGGGTTGGTTGTTTCCGTTTAGGTCATGGAAGGCGACTACGGCATAGTTTCCGTACGGCATGGCTTCGAGCGTAACGGGCAGCGACGGCGCCGTCGGAGAAACCGAGCCCGCGTTCACGAAGTTCCCCGGCGCGATGGGGTCGCTCGCGTAAAGCGCGTAAATGATATTTCCGCCCAACGACTCGTTGATACCCGTTATCTTGAAGGTGAGGTACCCGGAACTCCGGCCCGAACCTGTGTCGGTCTTATTCGGGTTATAGAGCACTTCCTGCATCCTGATCGTGAGCCAGCCCGGCTCCTTGCGGTGCGGTATCATGGCGCCTTTCGCCTCGCGATAGGGAGCTTCCGTCAGTTTCGTCCAAGGAGTCGAGTAGTATTCGCCGTCGCGGGTTACCGTCCAGATGGTCACGGGCTCTTTCGTGTATTTCGCGAGATCGGGTCCGATCTCGACGTTCGGTCCGAATACCGCGTGGTTCCCGAAGGGGATAAAACCTTCCGGGATGTACAGGTAATGGAAATTATTCGGGAAATAGTACCGGAGAATACCGAAGGTATGCTCGCTGCCGTGCACGAAGATATCTTCCGGCTTAACGCGATCGGCGTACTTTTGCGCGACGACGTCGCCGGCGCCGTTCACCCGGGCTGTTAGGGTACTGAGCAGGATCGGCGCCGTGAAGAAGAGGTAGGTGACGCAGACGATGGCCATCAGGCGTTTTTTGCCGAGGGAATGCGCGAAGTAGGCGAAGGCAAGGACGAGCGAACCCATGCAGGTGACGAGATAGCGCTCGACGAAGATTGGCCTGATCGCGAATGAAAGGACGACGCCCGCCGCGAAGGTGAGCCAGTAGACGAGCAAGGCCGACAGGGGCAAAAAGACCCCGCGGTCTTTCTTAACCGCTCCCCACACTATTCCCGCGATCGCGACGAGATGAACGGTAATGAAGAGATAGAAGGAAGTCATGCCGTGCGGTCCGCCGAAGCGCTGACCGAAGGGGAATGAGAGGATGCTGAAGATGGAAGTGATATTGAGCGGTTGTATCCAATAATTCTTGGCGACGCGAGAGGCTTGAGACGCGAGGTTGAACGCCCAAGGCAGGAAGAGGATGATGACCGCGCCTCCGACGGCGAGACAGCGGAAGAGAGGAGAACCCCGGCTGAGTTTTCCGCGTCCTTCTTCCGCGGGAAGCATGGCGACCCTCGCGAAGAGCACGCACCAGTAAATTCCCGCCGCGATAAGCGAGAAATAGTGGGTCCAGGTCGCCGCGAAGGCGAAGACACCGAGCGCGACCCAGTCACGCACGCGGTTATCGGTTACCGCCGCATAGCCGAAGATAACTACTCCCGTGACGAAAAACGACGCGAGGGAATACATCCGCGCTTCCTGCGCGGCCCCGACCGTCATCGGCGTCACGACGGATAAGAACGCGAAGGCGAGCGCGCCCGGGCTTCCCCAGCGCTTTCTGAGGGACACGTACGCGAGAGCGACTATTCCGACCGCGGCGAGCGCCGAGAGGCCGCGGACGACGACGAGCGAATTGCCGAACATGACGACGGCGATCCTCAGGAGGATGTAGTAGAGCGGGGGATGGCTGTCGGTCGAGACTAACGCGAGCATCTCACCCATCGGGTGGTTTACCGTGGCCACGGAATAGCTTTCATCGTACCAGAGGGCGTCGCCGGAGATGCCGATGAAGGTCATGAATACCGAAATGACGAGAATCGCGACCCAGAAGGGCCAGTATTTAGCGCGATCCGGATCGTTTTTCTTAAAAAACTCCATTTTCTTTTCCTTTATAACCGCATGTGTATGGTGTGCGATGACACGAGCTTCAGTGTACCGGTAGTTTTTTGTGGTGTCGAGAGTTTTATTATTCGAGAAATCATCTATACTTGAATTATTGATTCATAGGGTACTTGGGTAATAGATTTAGCCAAGTAGTCGGCTAATGGAGACAGTTGAACATGAAGGCACCAGTTCGAATACTCGCCAGTTTGTTGCTCGCGTTAACCGTATCCTGCTCGGTTGACTACGGCTTTCACAAGGATATCCGGACTACTATCGAACAAGGTATTTCCACCGAGGCCGATCTCAGCGATCTTTTTGTATCGGGCGGGGAAATGAGCCCATTTTTTAATCCACGTGAGTATTCATATAGTGTGAATACCGCGTCAGACGATGTTGTCTCGCTGAAATTGACGGAAGGTGCCCCGGGCCAAACGCTCGAGTATTCGATGGACGGCGGTACGACATACGTTCCGATCGCCTCGGGAGATACGAGTCCCTCTTTTGACATCACGACCGTGTACGACGGCACGCTTATTATCCGGGTTACGAACGCCGCCGGGACGAATCACCGCGTGTATCACGTAGACCTGAACCGCACGCGGCTCGTGATGTTCCACGAACAGCGGAACGACGCGAACGGAATCTCTATCCGAACAGAGCTCTATGTTACCTATGGCGAACCCTTTGCCTTTGCGGCTCCGACCGGCACGCTCATACGGGACGGGATTACGACGCTTTTCGACAAGTGGACCGAGTCGGCGGACGGAAGCGGAGCGAGCTTTGGAATCGGCGAGACGAGGCCGTTCGTGACAACCCAGCTCAATTATTACGCCCAATGGAAAACCGTCGGCGGTACGGGTCCCGCGGGCGGCATCGTGGTATACGATGACCCCGTGCAGGCATACGGCTTTCAGTACTTGGAGATGGCCGGGATCATAAATGGCGGCATGCCAATACGATGGTCGAGTACGATTATTTCGCCCACTACAAGTAATGGACTAGGCCAAGGGCAAGTGAACACTGCCTCGATACTTGCCGCGATTACAACGGATGAAGGTGCTGCCGTCGCCTGTTACACGTATGAGCAAAATGGTTTTAGTGGTTGGTTCTTACCGTCTTTCAATGAATTGGACGCCGCAAAATCATTTCTCTCTTCCGACGTATATATTTGGACAAGCACGAGAGCTGATTATAACGCGTATGCGATTAGAAAGGGATCAGACACTATATATAGTCAAACCGCCGCAAGCGCGTACGTACGGCCCTTCAGGTCATTTTAGAGAAGTGGAAATGACTCCTCGCTTAAACACGCGTTAAACAGGATAGGTATAGATGAAAGATGCGTCAACGGCGCGCGACGGCGCGCGGATGAAAGTTCGGTTTCCCCTCGCGGTCAAGCTCATCGGAATGATAAGCCTTATCGTCCTCCTTTCAATGGCGACGGTCACGGCGATCGCGACGAGGTTTTTCGCCGAAGACTCCCGCATGAGCGCGGAGGTCAACAACCTCTCGCTCAATCGCGCTGTAGCTCTTCAAATTGAAAGCGAAATAACCGCTCTCTTTACCGGCGCCCTCAACCTCCTCGACAACCTTCGGTCCGACTCGTCAGGAGACGTACGGCACGATATCATCGTTTCGAACTACTTCACGCGGAACCCGACCATGGCCTGGATCGGCGTCCCCGGCGAGGAAACGGTCGTGAACAGGGTATTCTTTTCCTCCTACGAAATAGACGAGCGTCTCGTGGACGATTTTCTCCGGACGAAGGAAGCCGAGGCGGAACGGGCGCGCGCGGGGGAATACCTCCTCGTGAACGCGAGCGCCGCGCTCGGCGTTCCCGCCGCCGTCCTCTTCGCGCCCTGCCGTGATTACGGAACCGACAACTACGTCGCGTGCGTGTTTTCAACCGGCAATTTCCAGAATATCGTCCAGGGCGATTCGTACGCCGAGATGCTCGCGGTCGCCTACGACGGGGAAGTAGTCGTGCACCATGATTTCACCGCGGTCAAGTCGGGCGCGAATTTGGCGGACGACCCTCTCGTCGCGAAAAGCCTCGCCGCCACCACGAGCAACATGGAGTTCCGGTACCGCGCGGCGGACGGAACCGAGCACCTCGGCGCGTTTCACAAGATTTCGCTCGGGTCGCTTACCGTCCTTTCAAGCGTACCGCTCGATCTCGTGTACCTTGCCGCGGTCGACGTGGCGCGCCGAAACGCCATCCTCACGGGAATCGTCCTCGTCCTTTCGATCCTGGCCGTGTGGTTTTTTTCCAAGACCGTCAGTCAGCCGGTACTGGCCCTCGTGGACGCGGCCCGCAAGATCGAGCGAGGCGAGTTCGAGACCGGCCTCAAGCCGACGACGCGCGACGAGCTCGGCCTCCTTACGAACAGCTTTGCCTCGATGGGCAAGGGCCTTGCCGAACGCGAGCGGATCAAGGAAACCTTCGGCAAGTTCGTCAACAAGGAAGTCGCCGAGCGCGCGCTCACCGGGCAGCTCGTCCTCGGGGGCGTCAGAAAGACCGCAACGATTTTCTTCTCGGACATTCGATCCTTTACCGCGATAAGCGAACGTCTCGCGCCTGAGGCCGTCGTCGAATTTCTCAACGAGTACATGACCCGCATGGTTCATTGCGTCGAGCGAACGGGCGGCGTAGTGGACAAGTTCATCGGGGACGCCATCATGGCGGTATGGGGAACGCCGGTTTCCACGGGAAACAGCAAGCGCGACGCGCTCGAGTGCCTGCGCGCGGCCCTCTTTATGAGACAATCCCTTGTCGAGTTCAACCGCGGCCGCGGCTCGGACGACAAGCCGGTGATCAGGATCGGGTGCGGTATCAATACGGGCTCCTGCCTCGCGGGCCAGATCGGCTCGTCTCAAAGGATGGAATACACGGTTATCGGGGACGCGGTCAACCTCGCGAGCCGCATCGAGGCGCTCAACAAACCGCTCGGTACCGACATACTCGTTTCGGACAAGACGTACTCGCTCGTCAAGGATTACGTGATCGCGGAAGTCATGCCCGCCATACGCGTAAAGGGCAAAAGCGAGCCGTTGAGGATTTACGCGATCGTCAACTTCAAGGGAGTCCGCGGACCCAAGACGCTCGCGGAAGTACGGAACCTTCTGGGTATACCGATACCGACCGAGATCGTCGACTTAGGGAAAGAAGAAGAGAAGTATGAGATTCTCAAGAAGTGACGCTCTCTTCACGGGAATCATGCTCGTTCTCGTTTTCTTCCTTGTCGATCTTTTTATCCGCGACATAAATCTCGTTCTCGGCGGAAACGGCGCCAAGGAAATCGGCACGATCGCCTACAAGAAACGTTCCGCGACGAGGCGCCAGGCGTCATCGTACCGGTGGGAACGCTTGAGAAACGAATCCCCGGTGTACCAAGGCGACACGATCAGGACGGCCGACTTATCCGAGGCCTCTATCGTCTTCGACGACCAGGTCGAACTCGACGTGTTCGAAAATTCGCTTTTGACGCTTCTGGTCGTCGACGGCGTCAGTCAGCTCGATTTTAAGCAAGGCACAATGTCAATCGCGGGAAACGAATCCGGTTCGGGCGCGACTCGCGTCATCCGTTCCGGGAGCAGCGTCATAGAGCTTGGTTCGGGCGACTCGGCCTCGTTCACGCAAACGGGCTCGATCGTATCGATGGACGTGAGCGCGGGACAGGCCGTCGTGACGGACCAGACGGGAAAAAAAAACCGTTATCGGCGAGAATCACGAGGCGCGTTTCGATTCCGAGACGGGGGGGATAACCGTCGTCGAACAGACGATCGGAACGGTCGAACCCGCACAAAACGAGCGGCTCGTATGGCAGGGCATCGGAAAAAGCCCGGTGACGTTCGTTCTCGACGTCACCGCGGAAAACGCCGCCTCGGCCGCCGAAGCTGACTCCGAATCGGAGTCGCGCGACCGGGAATGTTCGATCGAGCTCGGCAGAAAGCGCGATTTATCCGTCGTCGACGCCCGCATACCGGCCTCTCTGCCCGCGCGTTCGACGACGAGCGTCCCCGTATCGATCCCGCTCGGCGACGGCGTCTGGTATTGGAGAGCGGTTCTCGGCGAGGCGCGTTCCCCCGTGCGACGCTTTTCGGTGGTTGCCGCCGCTCCCGCGGAGTTGATCTCGCCGAAGGAGTTCGCCGTCGTGAACTATCGGGAAAACAAGCCCTCCGTACGGTTTTCCTGGAGTCAAAGCGGACCCGCGGGAGCGTACGCGTTCGAGCTATCCCGTATCGCCGACTTTTCCTCCGACGTCAGGCGAACCCGGACGGATAACGCGAGTGTAACGATAGAGGCGCTTGACGAGGGTACCTGGTATTGGCGCGTGTCGCCGGTTTTCTCCGAGCGCGTCATCGGTTCGATCGAGCCGTCCCCGTCGCGTTCCTTTTCCGTCGTGCGGGCGGAGACGATGAGCGCGTTGACTCCCGTGTCCCCGCTTGGCGGGGCGGTCGTGAACCTGACCGAGGCGAGGAAAACCGGCATACCGTTCTCCTGGAAACCGGAACGCGAGGCCGCGTCATATGAGCTTACCGCCTTGGCCGCGCGCGACGCCGCGGGCTCTCCCCTCTTCGTCAAGCGCGTGAGCGGTTCCTGGATAACGATCCCCCTTTCCGAGGCCGCGGCATTGTCGAAGGAGGGAACGTACTACTGGACCGTCCGCTGGATCGACGAATGGGGCACGATGTCTCCGGCATTCGAGCCGGAACGGTTCGTCGTCGCCGACGCGCGCCATACCCTTTTCGCGACAACTCCCCCGGACGGGTATCTCGTCGAGGAATCCCTCGCGCGCTCCGTGCGGTTCGCCTGGAAAGGCACCGCCTCGAGGGAATCGACGCTGGAGATCGCGCGCGACGAATCGTTTTCCGCGATCGAGACCTCGATACACTCTTCGACGTTCACGGCGCAAAGCTCCTTTCCCGAGCGGGGCGCGTATTTCTGGCGGGTCCGCACGTTCGCGGATGACGGTACGCCTCTTTTGGAAACGCCCCCGAGACGGTTCGAGGTCGTCAGTCCCCTGTCGGCGCCGAAACTCATCGCTCCGGGACCCGCGTTGACGATCAACGACGGAGACACCGCGTTTTTTTCCTGGGAAGGGATCGAGGGCGCCGACTATTATCGGCTTACCGTCTTTCCCGACGGCGCAGCCAAAGGCTCGCCGGCCGTCTTCGACGGCGACTCCATCAAGGCAACCTCCGCGAACGTTCCACTCGGATCGTTCCCAGACGGCGACTATCGCGTCGTCACGCAGGCCTTTTCCCTCGAAGGGCCCCTTTCGACGAGGAATATCGGCTATCGCGGCGAGACGGTCGTATCGTTGAAAAAACTGCGTCCCGTTACCCTCGTGACTCCCGCGAACGGCGCGCGTCTTTCGGGACTCGAGGCAAAGCGGAACGGAGTCAAGCTCGCCTGGTCGACGCCGGACGAGCCGGATAAGCTGTCGGTTCGCCTCATGCGGAACGGAACGCCGTTTCACGCTCCCTATATTCTGAAAAAAGGCGTTACGACGCTTAAAATCCCGTCGCTTCCCGAAGGTTCGTATACCTGGACGGTTCATGCGTCGATCGGCGAGTTCGACGTATCGAGTCGCCTCGCGAGTACGTTTGTCGTTCCGCCGATTCCGATTCTCGCCGTGCCCGCCGACGCGACGCCCGGCGACGGCGCCGTTATCGGGCCGGCCGAACTGAGGCTGGCGAGGGAATTGCGGTTCGCGTGGTCCCCCGTGGAGGGCGCCAACCGGTATTCATTCCGCGTTCTTTCCGTGAAGACGCGAAAGGCCGTGTTCGAACTCGGCGATACCGTCGCGACCGAGGCGGTCATACGGGATCTTTCGCTTTTTGAACGTGGCCAATTTTTATGGGAGGTCTCGGGTTATCGCGTCGACGAACGGGGCGCTCCGGTTCAGCAGGGAGCTTCGCTCTCTCGCCGCTTCACCATCGATTTACCCGAGATCGCACTTCCGCTCCAGCGAAAGGACGTTGAATATTATGGCAAGTAAATACCAGCAGTACCCGCGCCTTCGCGTCAGTCGTTTCCTTCTCCTTGTCGCGCTCGGACTTCTGTCGGTCGCGTTCGCCGATGACGGGGATCCGGCGTCACAAACGCGCGAGACCGGCAAATCTTTTTACTACTCGTACGACGCACAAGGGGAACTCGCGTTCATCCAAATTCTTTCCTGGCAGGGTGACGCGAACGCACTTTCCTACGAGGTTGAGGTTCGCGATTCCGCGGGCAACACCGTCGTCGAGCGGGCGACCGAGGAAACGAGTCTTGAGGTTTCCCTCGCGGCGGGAGACTACGGCTATCGCGTGAGCGCGATCAATCTTCTCGGAAAGCGAGAGCGAGTCGGACCGTGGCTTGCCTTTACGGTAAAGAAAGCCGTGAAGCCCGAGGTTGACTGGATTTCGCCGGATGACCTCTACCTGGACGACGGCGAGTTCGTCGTGACCGTCGGAGGAACCGGGTTCGCCGACGGAGTTACGGTGTGTCTCGTTGAATCGGAAACGTCCGGCGTCGAACTGTGGGGAGAGATTTCCGAATCGTCGCGCGGGCGCATCACGGTCGTGTTTCCCCCCGACATGCTCGAGTCAGGCGAGTTTTCCGTCAAGGTCGTGAACCCCTCGGGGCTCTCGGGCGTTTCCCGCGAGCGATTAACGGTCGGCTATCGCGAAGGAAGCGAGTATTTCGCTTCTGTCGGATATGCGCCGTTTATCGCGGTTCTCGATCCCTGGTTCACTGACCTCTGGGACGACGTTCTTTATCCCGCGGGTTTCACGATTCGCGGCGGCTCTCTGATCGGCAGGAGAAAGAGCTCGCGGTTCGGCTTCGAGGCCCGCCTCGCCGGTCGGTTCATGACCGCCGAGCGCGATTCCGTGACCGTCGACGCGACCGTCTTTCAGTTGGGAGTCGGCCTCGTGTACAAACGGGAACTCGGGGAGAAACTTTCTCTCGTCGCGCGGCTTGGGGCGGGAATCGCGGCTACCGCGATTTTCATCGACCTGAACGGCATATCAGGGGATAAGGACGGAAGCTTTGATCCCGCTTCGTATATCGGGGCGGCCGCTCAGTATCGATTGCGTGATTCGTTGTACGCCGAGTTCGGGACCGATTTCGAGATTATCTTCTATAAAGACTTTATCTCCGCGGGTTTTTCGCCGTCCTTGGCGATCGGCTATCTTTTAAAGCCCTAGAAATTCAATCGATATTTTTATATACTAACTCAAACTTGAACGACCAACTACGGTTTTCAAACCAGCGATAAGGAGAAAAGCATGCTTTATACCACTGAAGTGGAACACATGTGTCCTCTTGCCAAGGCGGCCTATCATGGCCCCGCCCCGATCCCGGAAGAGGGAAAATGGGTACAGGCAAAGGAAGTTAAGGACATTTCCGGATTTACCCACGGTGTGGGTTGGTGCGCTCCCCAGCAGGGCGCGTGCAAGCTCAGCCTCAACATCAAGGAAGGCGTCATCCAGGAAGCTCTCGTCGAGACGATCGGCTGCTCGGGCATGACTCACTCCGCGGCAATGGCTGCCGAAATCCTGATCGGTAAGACGATCATCGAGGCGATGAACACCGATCTCGTGTGCGATGCGATCAACACCGCGATGCGCGAGCTCTTCCTCCAGATCATCTACGGACGAAGCCAGTCGGCGTTCTCCGAGGGCGGCCTCCCGATCGGAGCCGGACTCGAAGACCTCGGCAAGGGACTCCGCAGTCAGGTCGGCACGATGTACGCGACGCTCAAGAAGGGCCCGCGCTACCTCGAGATGGCAGAAGGCTACGTGACAAGAATCGGCGTCGACAAAGAGGGCGCGATCATCGGTTACGAGTTCGTCAGTCTCGGAAAGTTCATGGACGCGATCAAGAAGGGTGTCGACGCCAACGAGGCGCTTGCGAAAGCGAAGGGCACCTACGGACGTTTCGCGGAAGCCGCGAAACAGCTTGACCCCAGGCACGAGTAAGGAAGGGAGGAATATATGGCATTGTTTGAAAGCTACGAGCGCAGAGTTGACCAGATTCTTCCCCTGCTGAAGAAATATGGCATTAATTCGATCGAAGACGCGAAGAAAGTCTGCGATGACAAGGGCGTTGACGTCGGCGACATCGTCGCGAAGATCCAGCCCATCTGCTTCGAGAACGCGAAGTGGGCCTATATCGTGGGCGCCGCCATCGCGATCAAGAAGGGCGAGAAGGACGCGGTGTCCGTCGCCCGTACCCTCGGCGAGGGCCTCCAGGCGTTCTGCATCCCCGGTTCCGTCGCGGACGACCGCAAGGTCGGACTCGGTCACGGTAACCTCGCGGCAATGCTTCTTTCCGACGAGACGAAGTGCTTCTGCTTCCTCGCCGGACATGAATCCTTTGCCGCCGCAGAAGGCGCCATCGGCATCGCGCGCAGCGCAAA
>CAYSEA010000002.1:74770-155018 GCA_964429975.1 uncultured Treponema sp. | reverse complement strand
CGCGAGGATCTCGCGCAGCGCATACAGGAGTGCATCAGGGCCTATGAGATCGTCAAGATGGATCCCGACGCCCCTCCTGATTTCAACCAACTCACCGAGGAAATACTCGAGGAAATAACCGATATTCCCGAATCGGTCAGAAGGCGCGTAATTTTCATCATTCGCGAGTCGGAAAGCGTGCGAGAGGCCGTACATGCCCTTACCGCCCGCGAGTTCACGACGTTTTCGCGCATCGTAAACCGCTCTCATGAGGGACTCCGCGACCGTTTCGAGATTTCCTGCCCCGAACTCGACTGGCTCGTCAAGCGCGCGCTCGAATTCTCCGTTCCCGACGTACCCGACCTCGTCTGTTCCCGGATGACGGGTCGCGGCTTCGGTGGCTGTACGTATGCCATTCTCCCGTCGGAAAACATGGACGCCTACGCCAAAAAACTTGAGGATTACGAGCGCATCTTCGGCTTCAAGCCCCTCTTGTATCCCGTGATGCCCTCTGACGGGGCCCGCGTTTTATGATATACTTACCCCTATGAGAATCCTGGTTACCAACGACGACGGTCTTTTTTCCGAGGGGATTCGCGCGTTAGCCGACGCGTTGCGTACCCGCCATGAGGTATGGGTGGTCGCGCCAGAGTCGAATCGCTCGGGCGTATCGCACGGAATCACGATGTATGACCGGCTTTCGTTTAAGAACGCGGGAGAACGTGAGTTTTCCTGTACCGGGCTTCCGGCCGACTGCGCCATGACCGGGATCAACGGGCTCCTGCCCGAGCTTCCCGATGTCGTTATCTCCGGCATCAATCACGGTGCCAATATCGGCACCGACATTGTCTATTCGGGTACGGCCGCCGCCGCGCGACAGGCGGCGTTCGCGGGTATTCCGGGAATCGCCGTGAGTCTCGTGAGCGATTGCGACGACGCGGATCGCTCCGAGTGCGCGCTTTCTCCCTTTGATCCGCTCGCCCGCTTTATCCTTGAGAATATCGACGCTCTCGTATCGCTCTGCGAGCGGGACGTGTTCGTAAACGTAAATGCCCCGTCACTTCCGGCGTATCGCGGCGCGCGCCTCACCGGCATCGCGCGGCGGGAATACCGCGACACGATAGCGCTGCACGCGGAAGCAGACGGCACGCTTAAGCGCTCGTTCGAGTCGAGCGAGATACTGACGGATGGCGACGATGACTCCGACTGGAATACGGTGCGCGAGGGCTTCGTCTCCGTATCGCGCGTGCGCGCACAGCCGGTTTCCGCCGGAGCGCCCGCCGGCGGCATGCCGGGTTTTCTGGTCTAGGGAGGGCAGGGTCACCATGACGGACGCGATGAAAGACGGAATCAAGCTGTACCGGAACGGAACGTACGGGGACGCGCTCGCGTCCTTTTTGGGGATTCCCGCCGGAGAGGCGTCATCCAGCCTCGACCTCGCCTATTATATCGGGCTTTGCTACGCCCGCCTCGAGCGGTTCGACGATTCCCTCGTCTACCTTGAGCAGGTCGTGACGGCCGATACCGATCTTGCGCGCGTCTATCAGTGCCGCATGGTTCTTTCCGTCATATACTCCATGACCGGCCGCACCAGACTCGCCGCCTTTGAGCTCGGTAAGCTCATCGAGGCGGGATATGAGTCAACGCAAGTGTTTTGCTCGCTCGCGTACGTCGCATACGAGAACGGCTCCGCCGACGAGGCGATCGAATGGTATGACCGCGCGCTTGCCTTGGAATCCGGCAATACGACCGCGCTCAACGGACTCGGGTACGTGCTCGCGGATTCCGGGCGCGACCTCACGCGGGCGCTGACGATGTGCCGCAAGGCCCTCGACGCTCAGCCGGACAACGCGGCGTATCTCGACTCGATCGCGTGGGTCTATCATAAGCTCGGCCTTAACACCGAGGCACGGACATACGCCAGGCGCGCGCGCGAAAAGGCTCCCGGCAATGAGGTGATAGTCCGTCATTGCGAGATCGTCGCCGATGGGGGAATACCACGATGAAGTCCTCGTTTGCTTTTGCGCGTCGCGTCGCGCTTTGCGCGCTTTTCGCGGTTTCGCTCGCGCATTCTTCCGTCGCCGCCGAGCCGACTTCGGCGGATCGCATATTGGCAGAGCAGGAATTCCGTCGAGGAGTCCAGGCGTATTACCGGGGCGCGTTTAACGACGCGGTCATGGTTTTCGAAAAGGCCCTCTCCCTCATACCCGGCGAGCCGCGAATCCTCGATTGGCTTGGAAAGGCCTATTACCGCACGGGAGTCGAAAGCGCAGCCCTTCAGCAATGGCAGTTCGCCTCCGGGGCGGGGTTTGGCGGCATACTTCTCAAAAACAGGATGGAAGTCGTTCGCGAGCGGCGCATCGCGCGCGAGCCCTTTGATTCCTCCTCCCGATTCGTCGAAGCGACGCAGATATCCTCGAAGGGTCCGAATGGCCCGCTCTTTCGGCAGCCCGTCTCTGCCGCGGCCCTTCCCGACGGCACCTTCTGGATATGCGCGTACGGCTCGAACGAAATCGTGCGAATGGACGTAAACGGCGTTATCGTGGGCAGGAGCCGCGGACCGACGGCGGGCTTTGACCGGCCGCTGGACCTCGTGCGCTTGGGCAACGGTACCATGCTCGTAACCGAAATGGCCGCGGACAGGGTTTCCGTTCTCTCGGAAGACGGAACGTGGCTTTCGTCGTTCGGCAAAAAAGGGCGTGGCCTCGGCGAGTTCGTCGGGCCGCAGTACGCCGCCCGGGATGATTCGGGAAATATTTACGTGACCGATTTCGGAAACGCGCGAGTCGTCGTGTTCGGGCCCGACGGCGCGCCGCTCCACGCGTTCGGCGCCAAGTCCCCGTTTTTTCCCGGATTCGTCGCGCCGGGAGGCATCGCCGTAATCGGGGAGCGGGTCTTCGTCGCCGACATGGTGACGGGCGCCCTGCATACGTTTGACCGATCGGGAAACTTCGAAGAGACGCTGCTTCCCGAGGGGACGATCAGGCAAAGCGAGGCCTTGCGCGTGTGGCGGGACGGGCTTCTCGTCGCGCTTCCGACGCGCGTGGCGTACGTAGACCCGAATACCGGGGCGAGCTACGAGATCGCGAGTTTCGGCAAGGCTCCCTCGCGCATAACGGGTGTCGTTCCCGACGTGAACGGAAATCTCGTGATGACGGATTATAAAGGTGGCTTCGTTCAGCTTGCGACCCCGATGGGCGAGCTCGTCGGCGGACTCTTTACGCAAATCGAGCGCGTTAGGGCAGATTCGTTCCCGCGCGTGCAGCTTGAGCTGCGCGTCGAGGATCGCGGCGGAAACCCCATCGTCGGTCTCAAAGGGCATAACTTTCTCGTGACGGAAGGCGGGCGACCCGTTTCCGACATGAGGCTCGAGGGCGCGGGCTATCTCGACGATTCTTGCGACGTGACGATTATTCTGGAGCGCTCCCCGGCCGCAGACCGCCGTGCCGCCGACGTTCGCGCCGCCGTTTCAGCGATAGCGAAGGCGATGGACGGGCGCGGAACGCTGAGGCTCGTTTCGGCCGGAGCCATTCCCGCGCAAGAGGGTTCGGGTTCACCCGAAACCGGCTCCTGGGAAGCTTTGCGGCCGAAGACGCCCGCATCATCCGCGTGGGCGTTCGATCTCGCGCTCAGGCTTGCCGTGAACGACCTCGTGAACGCCTCTCGCAGGCGCGCGGTAATTTTCCTGAGCTCAGGCGATGTCGGCGAACGTGGCTTTACGAAATACGCGCTCAACGACCTCGCGGCATATATGAAGAATAACGGCGTGGCGTTTTCCGTCGTGTCGCTCGTGAACGCGGCAATCGCGGACGAATACGCTTATCTCGCCGAATCGACGGGCGGCAAGGGCTGGTACGTATGGCGGAACGAAGGACTCGCGCAGGCAGTCAAGGAAATCATCGCTTCGCCGAACGGGTCGTATTTGCTTTCGTACACGTCCGCCTTGCCGACCGACTTCGGGAAACGCTATCTTTCGGTCGAGACCGAGGTATACCTGATGACCAGGTCGGGCCGCGACGAAACCGGCTATTACGCTCCGCTCGAGTAATCAGTACGTGAGTTTTCCCCCGACGCCGACCGAGAGCTCGACGGTCTCGACGAGCTCTGAGTTCGTGTAGATAACTCCCGTCGTTACTGTAACCTCGCCGTTTTTCCCGATTCCCGTCGCGAGCACGTGCTTCCAGGATATCGTAATCGAAAGGTCGTCTCCGTTCGCGACTCCGACGCTCGCGGTATCCTCCCTTCGCGTCGAAAGCGGCAAGTCAGTCCAACGATCGACAATCGAAGTCAGGAACGATCCGTCAATGGGTCGTTTCCATACGAAGGATACGGTGTTTCGCGTCAATTCTCCCGAGCCCGCTATGGACGGAGAGGTATAGTGAAAGGCGTTCTCGAGCGAGACCGTTCCTCCCTTCGCGAAAAAGAGCAGCGCGGAATGCCATGTATCCACGCTCCACGTAAAGTACGAGGAGCCCCATCGAGCGCTCCATCCGTATAATTGCGAAAACTCGTCCTGTTCGTACCAAGTGAAGAGCGCCCGCGGGCTCATGGAACCGGCGACGTTGAGCGCGGTGAAGCCCGCCCGAACGGAAGCCGACCAAACGTCGAGCTCGTCGTCGCTTACCGCGTCGGTTTCGCTTTCGCGCATGATCCAGCTCGATACGGTCGAGGGAATCCAGAGATCCGAAAGTCCTCCGCCTAACCGGCGCGTCCAGTCAATGCCGTAGCGGTTTGAAAAGGCGCGAGACGTTCCGTCAGACTCGTCCCGTATGCGCTCAGGCATGCCGTTCGCGACGAGATCATAGATCGGGGGAATCATGAAATAATATCCCATCTTCCCGATGTCGGAATAAAGCCGCTCTGAATCCGTAAGATAGGAGCCGCCTGCGTCGAGGCTTCCGGTACCCGTTCCGATTCTCTTCCAGGTTGGCGTGAGCGTCGAGGAACCGAGGCTGATCGGGAACGATAGGGTCGAGGAAAGCGCCGACGAGATGCTGACCGAACTGACGGCCGTATAGCGCGACGTTGCCGCGACGTCAAGTTTGATTGAGTCGAGGCCTGCTCCGTCCCTTTCCTTCCACGGGGTAGTCCAATCCATGGTGAGAGAATTAGTTCCGGATCTCTTGAGCGCGTCAGGCGCGCCGAAAGAAAGGGAGTAATCGACGGTATCTGCCCACAGCGCCTGCCATGAGTCGTTCTCGATGTTCCCGCGAGGAGAGTTACCCGTTTGCGCGAAGGTCGCACGGGTTGCGACCGAGAAGACTCCCGCGCGAGTCGCTCCCGTCGACGGCTCGAGCGAGAACGCCATAGTTCGCTCGAGCGTTCCGCCCGAGTACGAAACTCCGGTCGAGGCGCGAATGGGGAATGGCCACGACAGGGCCGCGGAGTCGTCACGACGAAATGAGTCGCCGGGGAAGTCGGCGAAGTAGTATTCCCTGAGCGTAAGGGCACCGACCGGCGCGGTAACGGTGTATCCCGCGCTGTCGACGGAGCGATCGGAGCTCGAGCTTGCCGCCACTGAGCCTTCCGCGAGGACGAACAGGATATTCGCCGAGGCGCGGGCGGTTCCCGCAATCGCCGCTTGTGTCCCCTCGTCACCCGCGACCGCGTCGGTGGCCACGGAAAGCGAGGGGTTCGAGAGTATCGCATGCGATCCCGCGGAGACTATGGCGCCGTCGCGCTTCCAGGAGACTTCTGTGCGGTTTTTTCCGACAAGCTCCCGCCGCGCTTCCTCGAGATAGAGTTCGTCGACGGCGAGCCTATACGTCGCTCCGGGCGAAGGGGCTTCTAGATCGACGAAGGAAAGCTCGATACGCGTCGGCGATTCATCGGTATCGAGTGAGGTTACCCGCCCGAGCGCGGCGGAAACCTCGGTACCGTCGATAAGGATTCGGCGATCGAAAAGATCAACGGTTACGCGGTGCCAGTCGCCTTCGTTGAGCAACGTCGCGGAAAACTCGGCATCAAGGGCCATGAGGTATCCTTGTCCATTCTTGCGGGGCCTTGTCAGCGCTATGCGCACCGTTTGCGCGTCGCTCGCCGAAAGGCTCGAAATATCCTCGGCGAAAAGAAAGAACGATAGGTATCGATAGCTCGCCAAGGGGATTGGCTCGACGTATTTCGTGAGAACGACGCGATCGGTCGTGGCCTCCGGCGCGAACGTAAGCTCGAGGACGCGATTGATCCCGCTTGCGTTGAAGCGGCGAACAGGTTCGGGCGCGAAAGAGGTAAGGGCGTGCGCGTCCGCCCGTTCGGCGAGCGTGACTCCGTCTCCTCCGAGAGCGTCGGGCTCGGCGGCGGCCTGAAAAGACGAGTATCTGATTTCAAATTCGGCGGACGCGAGCCTGATGGCGAGCGGGTCAAGCGGCGAAGGCGCCGGAAGCGTCGCGGCATTCGACCGCACGATGAGCCGCGCGTTCTGTCCCGCGCTCAAGGATGCGCGGTCCCCGTCGGTGAGCGTGACGGTACGGACGACCCATCCGTCCGCGGACGAGGGCGTCTCGAGTTGCCACGTTCGCACGGTTGCCGGGTCTTCGTAGTAATTTTCGGCACGCGCGCCGAGCTGAAGAAAGACGTCGTAGTCGTCGCGAGATCCGAGGTTTCTGATTCTGACGGACACCGTCCGGGCGCCCCGAAGATCGGCGCTCCCGAGGTCTCCCATGAGGATATCGCCCGCCGACCATGCGTCCGTCGACGTCAGGGAGACCGAGAGGTCAAGCACCGCGCTAACCGACGAAGACGAATCGATGGAAGGAAGGTATTCGCCGGAGACCCCGTTTGGTTCCGCGTAATCGCCCGTTAACAGCACTTCCGCGGGAAGGAGATTCGTCTCGACGGTAGGCTCGATCGACGGCGAAATTTCCTTGTACCATGTTTTGGCGGGATAGAGCGTGAGCGGTTCGTCGTCCATCCCGTAGACGCGATAAAAGCCTGTCGTGTCCGAGACACCAAGCTCGAGCGCGAAGGCGGTTTTTGCGCTGAGGGTTTCCGTTCGATAATCGGCCCCTGCCGACACGACGAAGGATCCCGGACTCGTTTCCGAGGAATCGGTAAAGCCGCCGTCGGATACGTTCCACTTGAGGGCCGTCGCGAGCGACAAGGCGAGGTTCTTGACCGGAAACCAACGTATTCCCGCGGCCGTCGTTACCGTCGCGTTACGCGCAGAGGAATCCGTATCGAGCCACGAGATGACGACCGTTTCCCCGTCGCGGGGCGCGTTGAGGAGCGTTACGAGGCCGCTTGTTTGATCGAAGGTGAACGCCCGATCCGTTATGCCGTCGCGAACGACGGTGATGGTTCCCGCGATCGCGTTATCGCCAAGCGCGATGGACGAGACCGGCTTGTAGGAGCGCGACCTAATCTCGAGACCCGTCGACTCATCCTTCGAGGGAAGGTACGTGCGCGGATAGTCGGGAAAGAGCGGAAACCGGCTTGCGACTTCGCGCGCGGCGAGCATGCCCGGGGCCACCGCGTACGCGTCCGTTCTCGCGATTTCGGCGTAGGTTTCCGTAAGACGCGTCGCGGAAAGCCAATGGACCGGGATGTCCGTGTTCCGGTTCACGACGGAAAGATCCGTCCCGCTCGAGCGGTAGCGCGAGGCGACGACGAACGGGGAAAAACGCCCGCGCTCGCGAAGGAGCAGCGCGTCAGATCCATCGATCGTCGTCATGAACCGCGTCGGATCGGAAAGCGCGTAGGCGGCGAGGTCGCCTGGCGAGATAAAATCGTCGAACCAGTCTGAGGTATCGGATACGAACGCGTCGACTGTCAGCTGAGAAAGGGAGGCGTATGATATCGCGACGCCCTTGGCGGTCTCGTTGACGAGCTCCAGTATTCCCTCGACGCCGTAGAGCCGATATTCCGCTTCGTCGAGCCGCCTCCACCGGCGTCCGGTAAAGCCCGTGCCTCCGTCGGTATACGAGCCGTTTTCGTCCTCGACGTATACGATCGGAACGCCCGTTACGTTGGGAACGGGCAGGGCGAACCATTTTCCGGTAACGGCGTCCGCGAGGTCGACCATCTCGTCGCTGACTTCGTTCATTCCCGAAAGCCTGAGTTCGCGGCGCGCCGCGGTGTCATAGCGGACGATGGCGGAGGCGTCCCAGTTTTTCCCGCCAAACGATCCCATGACTCCCGGCGCTATGGCATCTCCTCCGCCGACGTCGATGAAGGTAAAGTGATCGGGAAAGGAGATGCCTGAGTTTCCAAGCCTGACGTGTCGTATAGGGTCATCGTCCCTCCCGAGGTAGCCCGCGGCGACGGTATTTCGCGTGAACTCCTCGGCGAACGAAGACTCGAAATACCACGTTTTGTCGATGAAGAGCCATGACGAAAGATCCACTCGCTGCGAAAAGACCGGCGGCGTGAACGTCGCCGAGGTAGCCGTGCCGCCGAGGTCTATCGTAATCGAGCCGGTCAGATCGACTTCCCAGGTTCCGTCTAGGAGGAACTCGACTTCCTTGTCCTGGACGCTGAAGCTATAAAGCGAGGTCGGGTCATCGGTCGCGAATACGCCGCTCATGCGCGCGAGAAGACCCGCTTCCGTTCCGTACGTCCCGGTGAAACCGGGTAGCGCGTCGGTCTCCTGCGAGAAGAGGTGCGCGCGTCCCGCAAGCGGGAAAAGTAAGACGTACGCGATAGCGCGGAGCGCGCGACGCGACGTCATGAGTCCCCGTCCGTACCGGGCGAAAGAAGACGCGCGCGCGTAACGAGTCTTTTTCCACGCTTTTTCGAAAGGTCGTGAACGGCCGCTTCGACCTTACGCGTGCGGTCGCGCGCAAAGTCGGTGAAAAGCCCGAGTTGTTCGGGCGCTGACGAGTCCCGTAGGTTGCAGAGCGCGAGACCGATGAGCCTTACGGGGAGACCTCGCTCGTATTTTCTGCGAAACAAGGCGAGCGCTCGCGCGTAGAGGTCGCCTGAATCCCGTACGGGATCGTCTCCCGTTTCCTGAACCGAAACCGTCCTAAAATCGGAATAGCGAATTTTCACGTGAACGGTATTGCCCGAAAGTTCCTCGTCGAGCAATCGAAATTGCACGTCTTCGGCAAGCTCGAGAAGCAATGTCTCGACGACGTCTTGATCCGTCACGTCGACGTGAAAGGTCCGCTCGCTGCTCAAGGATCGAGATGACGATTCACGCTGAAAAATACCGACGTCGACGCCCCGAACGGCTTGATATAAAAAAGAAGCGCCCGCTTGGCCGAGAATCGTCGCGAGGAGGGCCTCGGGACAGTCTCGTATCTGGCGAACTGTCCGAAATCCCGCTTCTTCGAGCCTTGCGCGCGTTTTCTCGCCGACGCCCCAGACGTCTTTGAGCGCGCGCGCGAGCATAAACTCGCCTTCGGTTCCCGGAGGGACAATAACGAGACCGTCCGGTTTTGAGAGCCCGGAGGATATTTTGGCGAGATACCGGTTCGGCGCGACCCCGACGGAAACGGTGAGCCCCGTGCGTTCGCGAACGCGCGCTTTCAGTTCCCGGGCGACGTCTAGAGCCGGCCCGAACAGACGCTCCGTGCCCGTCATGTCGAGAAAGGCCTCGTCAACGGAAATTTGCTGCACGTCGGGCGAAAAATCCCGAAGGACCGACATAACCTCTCGCGATTTTTCTCCATAACGGGCCATCCTGCCGTGAAGAAAGACAGCGTGCGGGCACAGTTGTACGGCCCGAGCCATCGGCATGGCGGAGCGTACCCCGAACGCCCGCGCCTCGTAGGAGCAGGTTGAGACGACGCCGCGCGTTTCGGGATCGCCGCCGACGATGACCGGCTTTCCCCGATAGGCCGGATTGTCGAGCTGTTCGACCGCGGCGAAAAAAGCGTCGAGATCGACGTGAAAAAAAACCTCGCGCGGCTTCATGGCGCGGCGTCTCCCGAGTCGCTCATCGAAACGGGATAGGTACGCACGATCTCAAGGAGATAGGACGGTATGATTTCATCGTTCTCGGAGACGATTCCCCAGGGGTTTTCCCGCGTCAGCGCCCGTACTTCGGCGGTTAGCGCGGTATGCCTATCGGATGAAAACGTAAACGAAAAGGGCAGAGTCGGATTTTGTTCCGAAACGAAAATGGCGCTTACGCCTCCGTTTTCGAGCCGAAACGGAAGCGAGGCCGTATGAACGGCGAGCGAGCCGTTCGAGATGACTCGGACCTCGATGCGGTCAACCGGTAGCGCCGGGGAAACGTCGACATCGACGAATTGCTTGTCGAGAAAGGAACGGGCCCGCGCTTTGAAGGAAAGTATCTCGCCGGGTGAGCGGGAGATCGTCGGGGATTCGATCGTGGACTTGAACGTCTCGTCCGCGAGAGAACGCGGCGCGTCCGTAATAAACCGCTCTCCCGTTTCGTCTATCACGTGGCGCACGAGCACCGGAAGCGGGCGGGTCGCTGACCAGACGGGAAGTAAGATAATGAGAATCGCGCATGCGACTGCCGGAGCTATGGCGATTACCGCGTTATGCGGAACGTACGCGCGCGTTCTTCTGCCGAATCGCCCGACCGTATGGGAAAACCGGGCGCCCATCATCTGAAAGGGCATGGCGAGAAATGCGAGTCTGATGTTCCAAAAATCGGTGCCGAAGTAGAGCGGTTTGAGGGCTTCCGCGTCCGCAAGAGCGAGCACTGACGCATACGGAACGAATGGCACCAACATGAGTAGCATTCCCAGAAGCTGCGTTGAAGGCCTCGAGAAACGATATACGGCAAAGGTGACGGCGTATGCGCTGAGGAAAAGAAGCGAGAGCGAGAAGTCGACTCCGGAAAAAACGACGATATTGATCATCGCGGATATTCCGGCGATGTAGCCGTAAATAAATCCGTCCTCGGGCAAGCGGACGATTTGGTTGAGTGAAAGGACGATCGTGATGAGCAGCCAGGCGAATATGGCTTTGGAGATGAGCGACAAGTGAGGGATTAACTTCCAGAACGACGAATCGCCGAATCGCGCTGAGACGAGAAACGCAGTCAAGCCTCCCGCGACGTGAAGCGCGACGATGGTTACCGTCAAAAAGAGAAAAGGAAGCCACCACACGCGGAAGAGATCCTTAAGGCGTTGTTCGCTTTTTTTTCCAAAAAGAAAACTGAAGATGAAAATAAAGGCAAGGATCACGGCGAATACCGCGATCATCGCGACGACGAGGACTTGCTCGCTGATAAAATAATACCGGCCCCGAAACGACTCGAGAAGATAGTGTCGATCCTCGCCGCCGCGTGACGGAGAGGATACCTCGCGCGCGAGACGGAGCACTATGTCGGTGGGATCCGATCCTGTCTCGAGCAGGATGACCGGATATCCCGCGCGGTAGAGCGCTCCCTGTATCGGGTCTTCCGGTATCCAGCCGAGTCGATAGAGGGGGAGCCTTGTTTCCTGGAACGACCAAGAAACGCCCGATTCCTCAAGGCAGTCGCGGGTCGCCTCGACGAGCCACCTCGGCGGTGTGCCGCCGCGAACCCCGTTTTTAACGATAACCGAGCCATCAACGCCCGGCATGAGCACGACGATCGAGACGTTTTCCTCGGTTTCTATTACCGAAATAAGGTTTGCGGTTCCAGAAGGTATCTCGCTTTGATACTGCTCGGGAAGCGGGGAGTAATCCCCTTCCGTGACGCAGAGGAGAATATTAACCGCCGGGGGCGAGGCTTCAAAACGCTCGGCAAGCCGCTCTATGACGCCGACCATCATATTGTTTTCTTGGTTTGGTGTCGTTATCACCAAGAGAGGTCCTGCATTCGGACCAAACCGTAGATAGCGATTATCGAGCGCATTGACTGCCAGAGAGGATACTATAGATAGAATAGCGAAAAAGGCGGCTTTCCGTCGCTTCATTTGGTCAAGGATAAAGGCGACGGCTGAGACCGTCAAGTACGACCGGTGACCCGTTCGGGTAATCAGGGCGTAATTCCGTGTACAAAAAAAACTATCTAGTATATACTGACTCAAAACGTTCAACGCGGGGGAGCGAATGGCTGCCGGTGAAAAGAAAAGTATCCTAAATCTGCCATTAAAAATCATACTGACGCAGGAAGGGTCGACCTTTTTCATCAGGCAGAATAAAAAACTCCTCAAATTTAAGCTTGCGGACAATGTCGAGGAATACGGCATTTCTCTCGATGTTTTTACGCCTGCGACCATCCAACGCCTGCTTCTGATCGATTACATCTCGAAAATCGAGATTTCAAAGCCTGAGTTCGTTTCCTCGCGTCCGGAAACCATGGACCTTTCGAAATTGATCGTGTATTCCGTGCTGTATCGGCAGTATGACGCGTATATTTTCAACAAGATACTCAGCTCTGACGTCATAAAAAAATGGAATCGCCTCAATCCCGCGAATATCATAGACGAAAAAACGCACATCAACGATAACTTCCTCCGCAACGTGCTCAAGAAAAACGAAAAGATCATCTACGAGGCGAAGCAGGAAATACTCTCGCCCCTCTATACCTTCATCAACAAGAACGCCTCCCTCCTCCCGGAGGAAAAGAATATACAGCTGCTCCTGAGCGAAAAGTTCATGAACAATCTCAGGCCGTTTACGTGGTTTATCATCACCAAGTTTCGCGACGCCGACGGCTTCGACACGATCCTCCGCACGATTCGCTCAAGCCTGACGGAATACATGGACAAGGCGAAAATCGCGGAGTATATCTCGCTCATGATCATGGAGCTCGTCGTGAACGCGGAGAATACGAACCTTCGCAAAGAGGTCAAGAACATGTATAAGGGAACCGTGGACCCGAATACGGTCATGTTTGACCCGAACATCCGCAAAAAGGTAATCGCCGAACTCGAGCGCAAGCACGAGCTCGTATTCCTTTCCTGGAAACTCGGCGGCGGATCGACTTCCATCGGCACGCAAGGCAAGCTCCAGGTTACGATCTATAACAAGGACGATCAGTCAGAAACGGTGCGCGAGAGCATCAACGACAAAAAAAACGCCGATCTCAAGAAAAAGTCTTTGATTGACTTTTATCGGGAAATACCGGAAGGCGAGGAGGATACGAATCTCGGCATGTATTACCTTTCGTATCTTTCCGAGGCCTGCGAGAAGGTAAACGTGCGGTTTGAATCGAACGCGAACCAGTTTCGCGAATCGGACCTGACCGTCATTAACCTCTCGTTCGTGTTCTGAGCCGCCATGAAGCGTTCGCGTATTTCCGCGGTCGGCTTTGCCATCGCATGCCTTCTTGCCCTCGCTCTCGTCTGCTCCTGCGCGCAGGGTAAACCCGAGATTCGATCCCATTCCGTTCAGCTTCTTCGCGTTCAGGGTCCGGCGCTGACGTTCGCCGAGCGCCTGTCCGTCTTCGTGTTCTTCGAGGATTCCGACGGAGACGCGGATTTTTCGTCGATTGCCGTCACCCATGCCGAGACGGGACTTCGGTGGAACGTTCCTTCTGACGCCTCAATGACGCGACTTCGCGGAAAGGATCGGTGGGTCGGCTCGAACAACCTTGCCGGCCCCGGCGACGGATCGCTTCCCGAAGGCGCCTATACCATTGCCGTATACGACCTTGCGGGTAACGAAGCGATGGCCACGTTTTCCCTCACGAAGGGTGATTTTCCGAAAAGCGCGCCCGCGCGTCTCTCGATCGAGGGAGACGTCTGGAAGCTTGAGCGAAACCCCCTCGCGGGATCATTTACGAACTCTTGGCTTTTTCTCTTTAATAACGAACAACGCCTCGTTCTTTCGTGGAAAGTACCGTCCGGAGGCGACGCGGCATCGGGCTCTGTTTCGTCGCTACGGGAACAAGCCCGGGACGCCGTCTCGATACAGTGTTATACGGAAAACCAGACGGGATCGGCGGGGGTATTGTTGACCCCGGTTGATTTGGAGTAGAATCAATACAGGCATGGGCGAACACGATAAGGATCTTGAAACACGACATCTCAGGGAAGTGCATACCTACGTATTGCGCGCGGGAAGGATGACCGAGGCGCAGAAGCGCGATTACGCGATACATTCCGCCCGATGGTGCCTTCCGTTTCAGGAAACCATACTTAATTTTACCGACATTTTCGAAAATACCAATCCTGTCACGGTCGAGATCGGCTTTGGCATGGGAAAGGCGACGGCCGAGATCGCGGCGAAGAATCCCGATAAAAACTATCTTGGCCTCGAGGTCCATCGCGCGGGCGTCGGCCGACTGCTCGGCGAGATCGAGCGGCGGGGACTGACGAACATTCGGATCATCGAGTTTGACGCCCTTGAGGTACTATCCTGCATGATACCGAACGGCTCCCTCTCCGCCGTACACGTTTTCTTTCCCGACCCTTGGCCGAAAAAGCGGCATCATAAGCGCCGCATGATGATACGCCCGAGAACCGACCTCATTGCCTCTAAGCTCGCGACGGGCGGTTATGTGTACATGGCCACCGACTGGGAACCGTACGGCGAGGAAGCGTGGATGGAACTCGCGATGACCGACGGCTTGAAAAGCCGGTATGAAGGTTTTGCACCGCATCAAGCGTGGCGCCCGGAAACCCGTTTTGAGCAAAAGGGCAAGGCGGCGAGCCACGAAATATACGAGCTAATGTTCGAGAAACTACCGAGGGAGGGCTGATCACGTGCCGGCCCCGAAAGGACGCGCGGGCGCGCGCGAACGCGAGCTTGAGCGGCTGATTCGCCTTCATCAGGGCCTCTATTACTCCGGCGCGCCGGAGATTTCCGACGAGGCGTTTGACCTTCTCTGGGACGAGCTCAAGGTAATCAATCCCGAACACCCGATTTTCCGCACGATCAATTCCGAGTCCTCCGACGGGTTCGGAAAAGAATACCATCTTATCCCGATGGGGAGCCAGGAAAAGGCCGCGAATCCCGAAGCCTTTCTCAAATGGACGGCCGACGTCGGCTTTGACGAGTTCCTCGTACAGCATAAACTCGACGGCGCGAGCCTCGAGCTTCAGTACGACCGAGGATCGTTTGTCCGAGCGGTTACCCGGGGCGACGGTCGAGTCGGAGACGACATTACCGCAAACGCCAAAAAGATGCGCGGAGTCGTCGCGCGCCTTCCCGGCGAATGGGGGCCCGATGGGGCGCGTCCCTTTTCGGGAGGCGTACGGGGCGAGGTGCTGCTGCCGAGGGCCGCGCTCGCGGAGTTCTACACCGACAAGGCAAATTGCAGAAACGCCGCGAACGGCATCATGAAACGCAAGGACGGTGCGGGCAGCGAGCATCTCGTCGTCGTCTGCTACGATGCGGCTCCCGGAAAACCCGGCAGTCCCTTTACGGGTGATTTTCCCTTTAGCGACGAAGAGGGGAAACTCCGCTGGCTCATCTCGTGCGGCTTCGAGACCGTGCCGACCGAACGCGTTCAGGGAGGCGATGCAGTCATAGCGTTGCGCGCTCGGGTCATGGACGAACGGCCCTCGCTTCCGTACGACATCGACGGGCTCGTCGTTAAGGGCCTCGAGATCGATCCCGATGACCTCGCGCGCTCGCGCCCCGAAAAGCAAATCGCGTTTAAGTTCAGCCTCGAAGAGGCTATTACGACGCTTCGGTCCGTTGAGTGGAGCGAGTCGGGCGTGACCTATACGCCGATCGCGATCGTCGACCCGGTGCAGCTTGCCGGCACTACGGTGCAGCGCGCGAATCTCGTAAACCCGAACATGATCGCCTCGCTTGATTTGCGCATTGGAAGCCGCATCGCCGTCACGAAGCGCGGGGAGATCATCCCCAAAATAGAGGCGCTCGTGTCGAACCCGCCCGACGCCGCTCCGATTCCGCGGCCTGAAACCTGTTCTGCCTGCGGAACGACGCTTATAGACGAAGGTACCCGGCTCGCGTGCCCGAACCCGACGTGCCCGAAGATAGCCCATCACCGCATCGAAAAATGGATTTCCGTTCACGACGTACGCGATTTTGGCACAGGTCTCATCGCCCGCCTCTTCGAGACCGGCAGGGTTCGCTCGATATCCGATCTCTATACCTTGACCATACCGGAGCTCGCCGCCCTTGACCGCATGGGGGACACGAGCGCCGCCAAAGTGCTGCGTTCCCTCGCTGCCCGCCGCGAAATGAGCCTTTCTGCATTCATAGCCGGATTCGACATCGACGGTATCGGCGAGACGATGGTCGAAAAGCTCGTGTCGGCCGGCTACGCCACCCTCGATCGCTTGCTCGAAGCGAGCGCGGAGGAGTTTGCGTCGGTTCCGCAATTCGGAGATATTCTCGCCGCTTCCCTGCGCTCGGGCCTCGATGGGCTTTCGGGCGAGATGCGCTTCCTCATTGACTCAAACATTATTTCGATTCGCCCTCCCGTCGAGGCGGGTCCTCTCGCAGGTCGCTCGTTTTGCTTTACCGGCGAGCTTTCGTCGATGAAGCGACCGGAGGCCGAAGCCCTGGTTCGCCGCCTCGGCGGGTCGGTGAAGTCGACCGTGGCGAAAGGCCTTTCCTATCTCGTCACGAACGACCCTCAGTCTGGTTCCTCCAAAAACGCCAAGGCCCGTTCGCTCGGCATTCCGATCGTCGACGAAGCGGGCTTTCTCGCGCTTGCCGACGGCGTGAGCGACGGCGTAGGCGGCAACTCGGATCCTTCGGGCAATAAAAACGATGAGAAGGGGTCCAGCCGCGCAAAAACCTCCGCGGCGAGCCCAAAGAAACAGATGGAGCTTGGGCTGTGATAGCCCTTCAGAAGGGATCCCGAATCGTCGCGACGGCCTCCGCCCTCGCGGCCCTCGCCGCCGCCGTTGCCGTGATCGCTTTTTTTTCGTTTTTCGTGTTCGGCGGACCGTTGTCCCGGCTTTCGCGAGTCGCCGTGCGCGAAGGGAGACTGCCGGTCACGATAACCGTCTTCGGGCGAAGCGTCGATACGGTGAGCGCGCGAGTCTCGTTCTATCGGACGAACGGCGAGCTCGCGGGTATGGTCGAGCGCTCTTGGGCCGGCTGGGAACTTCGCGTGGATTCTATTCTCGTCTCGACCGGATCAGGCTGGCTTGTGTTTCCGTTTCGGGTATATACCGACGAAACGGCGGCGAATCGCGGGGTTGACCTGATACGCCAGTATGACCGGGGCGGGATCCCCGTCCTCTACGATTCCCCGACGCTCGATGCGCGAGAACGGTCGGCACTGTCGCGCGTCTTCGCGCTCGTCAAGACGGAGCGCTGGATGCCGTCGTTTCTCGGAAAGCTCCTGAGGCGGACGGTCACCATACGCTCGTTCGAGTCGGGCCTCGAGTATCATCTTTCCGTTTCGAAAGACGGGACGCTCAGTCTCTCCGCGAATTAAGCGGCCGCGGCTATTGTCCCGGTTTTTAATAAAATGTGACGCAAAGTAAGGAGAATCAAACCACGTGAACAAACTCGCACGACGCTATCTCGTCGACGCCATGGGCGGCATGGCCTTAGGTCTTTTTTCAACCCTCATCATCGGCCTCATTTTACGGCAGATCGGCAATCTCATGCCCGGTACGGTACCGGGGCGTTTTCTGCAATCGATCGGGCAAGTTATCACGATTTTGACTGGTGCGGGAATTGCGGCGGGCGTCGCCAACGGACTCGGCGTCCCCAAGCTCGTGCTCTACTCGAGTTTGATAAACGGCCTCGCGGGCGCGTATGCGGTGAAATTCGCCGACGGAAGCATCGTGACTCAGGCCGGAATCCTGCTTTCGGGTCCGGGAGATCCCCTTGCGGCCTTTGCCGCCGCTCTTGCGGGCGCCGAGGCGGGTCGTCTTGTTTCCGGTCGAACGAAGGTCGATATTCTCGTGACCCCGGCCGTCACCGTTATCGTTGGCTGTCTCGTGGCGGTCGTCGCGGGTCCTCACCTGACGCGGGCCTCAATCGCCCTCGGCGAGGTTATCGCGCGCGCGACCGAATTGGCGCCTTTCTGGATGGGAATCGTCATCAGCGTGATTATGGGACTTCTGCTCACCCTGCCGGTGAGCTCGGCGGCCGTCGCCATCATCCTTGGCCTTTCGGGCATTGCCGCGGGCGCGTCCACCGCCGGATGCGCAGCCCAGATGATCGGGTTCGCGGTAATCAGCTTTCGCGATAACGGGATAAACGGGCTATTCGCCCAAGGACTCGGGACTTCCATGCTGCAAATCCCGAATATCGCGCGAAACCCGCGCATCTGGATACCACCGACGCTCGCGAGCGCCATTACCGGACCCGTCGCCACGGTCGTCCTTGGCCTCAAGAACTTGCCGGCGGGCGCCGGTATGGGAACGTCAGGTCTCGTCGGCCCGCTTCTTTCCTGGCAAGCCATGACGGCCGCAGGCGAGAGCCGGACAAAAACCGTCGTTTCGATCGTTCTTATCTGCGCCGTCTTGCCCGCTATCATTTCGTTCGCCGTGTACGTGCCTCTTCGGAGATTCGGATGGATACACGACGGCGACATGAGGCTGGAAGCCCGCTAGGCTGGAAGCGCTCTCGGCTGCCAGCCCGGTTGGCTGTCAGCCTCCGATAATCGATCGAATCGCGGCGATGTCGTCGGGATCTATTTCATCGAGGTACTTTCCCGACTCGACGCGAACCGACGATGCTCGGGAAACGCGCGCGGCTTCGGCCGCCGAGAGGCGGTAGTGGCGCGTGAACGCGTCGCTGTTTTTCACGAAGCGGCCCTCGCCGGTTTTCGTGGGCTCGATCGCGACGACGGTTGCCGCAAGGGCGAACGAAGAGCCGTCCGCGATCACGTTGACGGTTTTCGCGTCCTTCGCCCGGAAACCCTCGACGGTGAGATAGTATTCGCGCCCGCCCGCCCGCTCGATGACGAGAAGGCCGGAAAGCCCGAGGCCCTTGGTGCTCAGCGTCGGTATAAACGAGTACTCATAGGTCGAAATCGGCGCGCCGGCGATGAGTCCCGTGCTTTTGCGAACCTTAACCCCGCCCAACTCGGCGTTCGAGAACAAGCGTGCCGTCGCGCACGAACCAAAGAGGGAAAACGCGAGCGCGAGTCCCGCTACCAAACGAACCGATACTTTCATGTCAACCTCCCAACAAGATGCATAATCGGCAGAGGAGCAATCCTGCTCCCGCGAAACGAACCGAAACGAATACATTATCCCCGGCGGGGAAATAAGCGCGCGAGAAAGGGTTCAAGCGATTCCGAGCCGCGTTCGACGCGGAGTGAAAGACGCCGGATCTGGCCGCGCGCGGTCCATTCTATGCGAAGGACGCGCGCTTTCTCTCCCGTAATACGCCTGAGGAACCTTCCGATCGGCGTTTTCTCGGGCGACTTCGCCTCAAGCGCGGCAGAAATGACGCGTGCCGCCGGTATCGCGAGGTCAATCGTCTGAGCGAAGAGTCCGCCGCGGTTATAAAGGCCGGACATTTGCGTTGTCTCGGGGTGTACGTAAAAACCCAGAGTGTCTTCGTGCGCGTAGACGAGGCCCCACAGGCATTCTCCCTCGCGTATGCTTCCCGATTGAGACTGGTCGCTAACACCCTCGCTATCGGTATCGGACAGCTCGGAGACGAGAGAGGCGAGGTCCGATCGGCGAAGTGGTGCGTTGGCAAGCGCCCATACCGCGGGTACGCGACCGCCAGGCGCGAAATCGCTATCATTCATGTGCATGCTCCCTTATAACACCCGTGTCCCCCCGCAGGTTTCGCGAGAACGGCCACCGCTTCATACATACGTGCCGTCATTACGTTGAGAACTTTGCCTTCATCTTGGCAAGAATCTCGATCGCGTCTTCGCTTTCGACGGGCTCCGACGGCTCATGGTATTCGACTAGCTCCTCGGGGATTTCCTCGAGGAACGGGGAGGGCGCGCAATCCACGACGCCGCCCATCTTTCTCCTTCTTCGACAGCTCGAGATAAAGAGCTTGTCGCGCGCGCGGGTTATGGCGACGTAGAAGAGTCGCCGTTCTTCCTCCACGTTGCCGTCGCCTTCCTCGAGGCATCGCGCGTGCGGTATGATTCCGTCTTCGCAGCCGACGATAAAGACGACCGGGAACTCAAGCCCCTTCGACGCGTGGATCGTCATGAGATTGACTTTCCCTTTGTCTTCGTCTTCTTCCATGTCGTCGCGCGTGATGAGCGTGATGCGATTGAGGTAATCGTAGAGGGACTTCTTGAAATTGTCCGGGTCCTTTTCCCAAGTCGATATGGAGTTGATGAGGCTGTCGATATTGAGGAACTTATAGCGCGCGGCCTTTTCGTTTTTCTGGTACTCTTGGACGAGGTAGCTCCAGTAGTCGATCTCGTCGACCATCTTCTTGACCTTGTTCGAGAGGTCCTTTCCCGAAAGCATCGTCGAGCGATGCTCGTTCACGAAGTCGACGAAGGCTTCCACGTCGACCTTCGTCTTCTCGGCGAGCGGGGAGTCGGACGCGGCGAGAAGGGCGTTCATGGCGGACCATACGGAACACTTCTTCCCGGTGGCGATCGCCGAAATGTCCTCGATCGTCTTTCGCCCGATACCTCGGCGCGGCGTGTTGATGATGCGGAGGAGGTTGATGTCGTCGTCCGGGTTCGCGATGACGCGAAGGTAGCTGATGACGTCCTTGATCTCTTTTCTCTGGAAAAAGCTCGTGCCGCCCGACATGAGATAGGGGATGTTCTGCTCGAGGAAGGCTTCCTCGACCGCGCGCGAGAGGGTGTTCGCCCGGATGAGCACGCCGAAGTCCGCGTATCGCCTTTTTTCTTCCATGCGGATCGTCTGGATCGTGTCCGCGACGAAATCGGCCTCGTCAGCCTCGTTTTCGGGAATATATATCTCGATGGGCTTCCCCGAGTCATTGCCGGACCAGAGCGATTTTTCCTTTCGGTTCGTGTTGTGGGCGATAACCCCGTTCGCCGCCGCGAGTATCGTGCCGGTCGAGCGGTAGTTTTGCTCGAGCTTGATCTCGAGCAGGCCCGGAAAGTCGCGTTCAAACATGCGGATGTTTTCGAAATTCGCCCCGCGCCAGGAATAGATCGATTGATCGTCGTCACCGACGACGCAGACGTTCCGGTCCGCCATCGCTTGCATGAACTGATATTGCTGGATGCTCGTGTCCTGGAATTCGTCGACCATGACGTATTTGTATCGATCTCGGTATTTTGCGAGTACCTCGGGGTGTTCGCGAAAGAGCTTGAGGGGAAGGATGATCAGATCGTCAAAGTCGACGGCATTGAACAGTTTTAAGCCTGACTGATATTCCTCGTACAGGTGCCGGTATTGGTCGTTTGCGCCGTCGCCCCAGTGCCGCATGCCTGTTTTAATCTGCGAAAAAAGATTGCCGATGGCATAGACGTCGAGGGCGTCGGCGGTAAAGCCGAGTTCCCGTCCCGTTTCCTTAATAAGCTGGTTGCGGTCAACGTCGTCGTAGATGCTGAAGTTCTCGCGCCAGCCGAGACGCTCGATGTCCTCGCGGAGGACGCGGACGCCGAAGGCGTGAAAGGTGCTGACGGTCAGCATTTGCAGTTTTTTGCCGGTCAGTTCCTTTACCCGCGCCGACATCTCCCGCGCCGCCTTGTTCGTGAAAGTGAGCGCGAGAATTTGCGACTGAGGGACGCCCGAATCGAGCATGAAGGCCATGCGAAAGGTGATGACCCGCGTTTTTCCGGAGCCCGCGCCCGCGATGATAAGGACCGGCCCTTCGATCGAGGTGGCCGCAAGATACTGTTCGTCGTTCAATTCAGCGCGATAGTCGTGGGTCATGGGAGGTGACTATAGCAGAACGTCCCGTTTTCCGCCATGGGGACCGTCTTTTTTCCCCTTGTGCAGGCTCGCTGACTGCGGTTATAATAGTCAAAATTACGGCAAATGCCGGATTCGGGGGGAAACAGTGGCTCGTCGCGGTACGCTTGGTCGGGTTATTGCGCTTCTACTATTAATTCTCCTGCTCGCCGCCGGCGGGGTCCTCTGGTTCGACTATCTCGGGATCATCGAGTCGCGCCGGTTTTTCGGCCCCCTCTATACCTTGTTTGGCATTACGCCTCGCACGGGAGTGTCAACCCTTCCGCAGGAAGACGGCGACCTGGACGCCGATCGCATCGCGAAGCGTCTTGAGGCGATCGACCTTCGTTCCGAGGAACTGGTCCTTCGCGAGAAGGACGTCGAGCGTCGGGAAGGCGAGATACTTCAGATTTCGCAGGAACTCGAGGATAGACTCGCCTCCGTCGAGGAGCGAGAGTCAACCTTTACGTCAATGATGCGCCAGACGGACGATCGCGCCGGAAACGTCCGCCAAATCGCGATATACATGAACGGAATGCCTCCCGATAACGCGGTGCAAAACCTTCTCGCCATGGACGATCAAGACATCATCGACGTCCTGCGGGCCGTAGAGGCCCTTGCGATCGAATCCGGGCGCGCTTCGTCGGTTGCCTTCTGGTTCTCCAAAATGCCCCCCGCGCGCGCCGCCGAGATTCAGCGAAAGATGGCAAATAAGCCCGTTTCCGTCCCGTAAGCGCGAATTCGTAAAAAATGAGTCAACTTGCCTCCCAAAACCTTCGAAAATGGAGGGGAAGGACTATCGAGTCCTTGCTCAGGAGGTACGTACGTGATGCATATGCCCGACGTCCTGCAGGCCGAGCCGCCACGAGTAGACGACGCCCACCGCGCCGCCCGCTCGAATGCGACTCAGGATTCTGCGCGTGACGAAAAAGAGGGAATTGAAACTGCACGAAACGGATCTTCTTTCCTCGCGATCATCGAAGAGATGCTCGCCGGCTCCATGGATGGAATGGACGAGATACGGCAACTATCGTCTTTAAGAACAGCCGAACGGGAAGCAGGGGGCGACATCGCCCCGGGCGAAAGCGACGCCCTCAAAAAACTCGGTGCCGGCGGCGCGACAAACGCCCGATCCGGCAAGAATACTCTGCGTCCAGATGCGCTTGCGCCGTCCATGGGACAAAAATCAGACGCGAATAGCGAGCGCTTGGACGGCAAGAACGCGCTCCGTGGCGATGGACTGAAAATCGCCGGCGAAGGTCGATATGAGTCGCGATTTGCCGCGCTCGGTATCGACGCCGACGCGACGATTGATCCCAAAACGGGCGTACCGCGCCGTTCGGGAAACCGCACGGAAGCGGGAGACGTCTCGGATGCCGTGGCGTTCTCGTTTGGAAGTTCGGGAACGCTCATCGATCCCGCGTCGCTTGCGACAAACCTCGTCGGACGGGAGACGCTCGCGTCTCGAAACGGAACGGCAGGGCACAAGGACGGCTCATCCGACGAAGACGGAACTGCACGAACGATCGGCGCTTCGGCCCGATCCTCCGCGCGCGATCGAAAAACGACGATAGCCGTACGCGACGAACGTACCTTTGAGGCCCTGCAAGAACGCGTTGCCGACAAGGCGACGAGCGGGGCGTTAGAGACTGAAACGACGGAAACGGCCGACGGTGTCGCCGATATGTCAATCGGTTTCCGAACGGATCGCGCCTCAGGTAGCGGTTATGGCGAGACGCAAGCTTCAGTACGTTCAGAGAACGCCCACGCCGGGGAAGCGAGTTTTTCGACGATGCTCTCGCAGGAGCTTCGCGATCAGGCGGGAGAATTCGTTAAAGCGGGTAAAATCGTGCTGAGAGACGGCAATTCCGGCACGATCAGGCTGACGCTACATCCCGAATCGCTCGGAAACGTCCGTATTAGCCTCGAGCTTTCGTCCGACAAACGAATATCCGGAAAAATTCACGTTGCATCCAAAGAGGCGTATGACGCGTTCCTCGAGAACCTCGACGGCCTTTCTGACGCGTTCGTGGAAGGCGGCTTCGAGAGCGCCGGGTTTGACCTTTCTTGGTCGGGAAGTCCCGGTTACGCGGGAGCCGACGGAAATGATCCGAACCTCGTGAGCGCGCCGTTTTATGCATCCTCGGTTCCCGATGTAATGTCCGGACCGAAATCGTCCGATAGGTTTGAGAGCGGCTACCGTGGTTACGGCATGTCCGCAATTGACGTGTTTGCCTAACGGCAAAAAAGGTGAGGCGGAATGGATATCGGATCGTTGTTGGGAAACGGCATGAGCAAACAGGACAAGACGCTTACCCAACTGCAGGTTGATACCTTCAACAAAACGCTTGCGGTCAATGGAAGGACCCCCAAGACTGAACTCGGCAAGGATGATTTTCTCCAGCTCCTCATCGCGCAGTTATCCCATCAGGATCCGACGGCGCCGATGGAGGATACCCAATTCATCGCGCAAATGGCGCAGTTCTCGAGCCTCGAGCAGATGACGAACATGAACGCGAGCTTCACGAAGCTTTCGAGCATGCTCGGCAGTTCGGAGGCGGCGGGCGCCGTAGGCCGTTCGTGCGACCTTGAAATGGGCGACAACACCGTGACCGGCGTCATTCAGGCGGCGAGCAGGGGGGAATTCCCCCAGGTTCTCGTAAACGGTTCATGGTACGACTGGTCGTCGGTAAAGACCATATACGCTGACAACGGGGGTACAACACTATGATGAGATCACTTTATTCCGGCGTATCCGGAATGCAGAATCACCAGACGCGCATGGACGTTCTGGGAAACAATATCGCGAACGTGAACACGACCGGCTTCAAGCGCGGGCGCGTCAACTTTCAGGACCTTTTGTCGCAGCAGATGTCGGGAGCCGCGAAGCCTACCGACGAGCTCGGCGGCGTTAACCCGAAGGAAGTCGGCCTCGGCATGAATGTCGCCTCGATCGACACGATCCATACGCAAGGGTCGCTTCAAACCACCGGGGTTCAGACCGACGTCGCCATTCAGGGGAACGGCTTTTTCGTCATGAAATCGGGCGAGAAGTCCTATTATACCCGCGCGGGTACCTTCGGTCTCGATAATGAAGGAACGCTCGTTAATCCGGCGAACGGAATGAGGGTACAAGGCTGGATGGCGCAGGATATCGACGGGACGCTCATTCTCAATACCTCGAGTCAGCCTGAAAACCTCGTCGTCCCGGTAGGGCAGAAAATCGACGCCCGCGGTACCACGAACGTTAACTATGCCTGTAACCTCGACAAACGCCTCCCCGAAATACCGGAAGGCGCGAGCCGCGCGGACATCCTCAGTTCAACTTGGGCTACCGAATTTCAGGTATACGACGAGTTTGGCCAGGAGCATACCCTGAACGTCTCGTTTACCCGCGTGCCCGGAACGAATAACCAGTGGCAGGCCACGGTTAACGTCGACCCGACCGACGGCGGAGCGGCGGCGACGCGCGTCGGACTCAACACGACCGACGGTACCGGAAACTCATTTTTAGTCAACTTCGACAATAACGGCATGCTCGCGGGAGTTACCGATACTGCTGGAAACGCGACGCCGGAGGCCGGAGCGGTCATGGTGCAGGTTTCCTTCAACGTGGCGGGAGCGAATCCCCAACCGGACGGAACCCCGACGCGCCAGAACTTCTCGATCAACCTCGGGGAGATCGGTTCCGTCAAGAACACGGTAACCCAGTTCAGTGAGAAAAGCTCGACGAAGGCCTATGAACAAGACGGCTACAAGATGGGGTATCTCGAGAACTTCAAGATCGACCAGTCCGGTATCATTACCGGCGTCTATTCGAACGGGGCGAACCGCACGATCGGACAGATCGCGATGGCAACCTTCGCGAATCAGGGCGGTCTTGAGAAAGCGGGCGAAAACACCTACGTACAGTCCAATAACTCCGGAATCGCGAATGTCGGGGTCTCCGGCGTCGCGGGCAAGGGCAAGCTCATCGCCGGAGCGCTCGAAATGAGCAACGTCGATCTGACCGAGCAGTTCACGGACCTTATCGTGACCCAGCGCGGCTTTCAGGCCAGCTCCAAGACCATTCAAACGTCCGATACGATGCTTGACACCGTGTTGAACCTGAAACGCTAATAGGCTAGAATGACTCGGGCGGCGGTATCGTGAAGGTACCGCCGCCGATCGCGGGTAATCGGGGGACGGTACATGATCGCGGTTACGCAGCTAAACGGCAAGGAATACTGGATAAACCCGCATCAAATCGAGGCTATAGAGTGTAACCCGGACGTTACGCTCGTGATGCTCTCGGGAAAGCGCGTCGTGGTAAAAGAAAAACCCGCTGACGTGATCGAGCGGATCGTCGCGTACCGCCGCCAGATCGGCGCATTCAAAAACGAGGAGTAGGATTCTATGGATATCGCGTCATGGATCGGTCTTTTTGGCGGTTTGAGCATAGTTATCTTCGGCGCCTTCCTTGGAGGATCGCTCGGCGGCCTGTTCCATATTCCATCTCTGTTTATCACCGGTGGTGGCTCGTATCTTTGCCTGTATCTCACCTATCCTCTCGGACACGTAATCGGAATTTTCGGAATTATGGCCCGTTGCTTCAAGACATACGATTTTGGCGAACGGACGCTCGTGCAAAAGCTTGTGTCTTTTTCCGAAAAGGCGCGTCGCGAGGGTATTCTCGCCCTTGAAGAAGAGATTCAGGATCTCGATGACGAATTTATGCGGAACGGACTCCGACTCGTGGTTGACGGGACCGATGGCGAAGTCATACGTACGCTCATGGAAAACGAGCTTAACCAGATGGAAGCCCGTCATAACACTCAGATTACTCTCATAAACGCCTGGGCAACGCTCGCCCCCGGTTTCGGAATGCTCGGAACCGTTATCGGACTTATCGGTATGCTTTCAAATCTCGCCGATAAAAGCTCGCTCGGACCGAACATGGCAACCGCGCTTGTCACGACACTGTATGGCTCGATGCTGCAGAACTGGCTCTTCGTGCCTATGGCAGGAAAGCTCGGGTATCAAAATAATATGGAAGCGAAGGCGCGCGAAATGGTCATCGAGGGAGTACTCTCCATTCAGGCCGGCGATAACCCGCGCATTCTCGCGCAGAAGATGCTCACGTACCTGACTCCGAAAGATCGAAAGATCATCGAGTCGGACGTGATGAAGGACTGATAAGAAATGGCAAAAAAGAAGCGGGAAGCGAAGGCTGCGTCCTCAGGGTGGTTGAACACCTACGCGGACATGATCACGCTCTGCATGTGCTTCTTCGTCATGCTCTATGACCCGTCGGAAGCCGACGTCGTGCAGCTCGCGCAGATGACGGCGTCAATACAGGGCGACCCGACCGGGGGAGGACAATCTCTCGCGGCCGGACGGCTTTCCGATCTCGGCAATTCGATTAACTCGATGCCGTCGATGGAAAAGGGTCGTTCTCTCGGACTTGCGGTGAAGCGCGCGGTCAGTCTTTTTGCCCCGGAGATTAAGACAAACAAGATATCGATCACGAGCGACGAGCGTGGGCTCGTCATTACGCTTGCGGCCGATTCGTTCTTTCGCACCGGAAGCGCGGAGCTGAACATCGAGGAAACCCGTGATACCCTCTTGGGCATCGGCCAGTTTCTGTCGTCTGAGGAGCTGAATGATCGCCGTTTCAGAATCGAGGGACATACGGACGCGGGTGCCACGGACCCCGCGCAATGGCCGAGCAACTGGGAGCTCTCGTCGATGCGCGCGGTTAACGTCTTGCACTATCTGACGGATTTTGGAGCAGATGAAACGAGGTTCGCGGTGGCGGGATATGCGGATACGCGTCCATTCGCCTCGAACGATACAGCCGAAGGTCGCGCCTACAATAGACGCGTCGACATAATTATTCTGGACGAAGGCCATTTTTGATGGTATCATGTTCGGAAGGTAAGTAATAAGGAATAGAAATGGACGATCAGGACGACATTAACCTTGAAGGCGGAGATGGCCCTGCGGGAGACAGCGGGGGCAAGAAGGGGATCGGACTCCTGCCGCAGTTGCTCAAGTGGGTAGCCATCGTTCTTGGCGCTCTCATTTTCATCATCACCGTAGTCGTCGTAACCGTGAATATCATGGGCGGAACGGGCGAAAATAAAACCGCGGTCCCTCTTTCGGAGGAATATACCGGGCTTCGCGAGGTACTTCAGTGGTATCAAGCCGTTGGTTCGATTCGGACGAAGACCGCCGATCAGATCCCCGCCTCCGTGGTGGTCGAAGTCGCGCTTGGGTATACGTACGAAGACAAAGCGACCCCCGCCGAGCTTTCCTCGCGATTGGTGGAACTGAAGGATTTTCTCCGAAAATACTTTACCCGCAAAACCGCCACTGAGCTGAGGAACGAAGACAAGATTAAGATCGAGATACGCAATGCCATAAACGACAACATCCTTTCCAAGACAAAGATTAAGGATGTCCGCTTCACTCAGTACGACATAGTAGAACAATAGAGGCGCCATGACCGAGGTTCTTTCGCAGGACGAGATAGATCAGCTTCTCACCGCAATAAGCGCAGGCGATACCGACACTGAGGATTTCAGGCCGGTAAACGACACGCGCAAGATCAAGATCTACGACTTTAAGCGTCCCGACAAATTCTCGAAGGAACAGATTCGAACGGTTTCCATCATGCATGAAACCTTCGCTCGCCTCACGACTACGGCGCTTTCCGCCCAGCTTCGGAGCATGGCGCACGTGCACGTCGCCTCGGTCGATCAGCTGACGTACGAAGAATTCATCCGCTCGATACCGACGCCGACGACCCTCGCGGTCATCAACATGGACCCGCTGAAGGGCAACGCGATTTTGGAAATTGACCCTTCGGTGACGTTTTCGATCATTGATCGCCTTTTCGGCGGTACGGGGCAGGGCACTAAGGTGCAGCGTGACCTTACCGACATCGAGCAGTCGGTCATGGAAGGCATTATCGTCAGGATACTCGCCAATATGCGCGAGGCCTGGACTCAGGTCATCGATCTCAGGCCGCGTCTCGGCCAAATCGAGACGAATCCCCAGTTTGCGCAGATAGTTCCTCCCTCGGAAATGGTCGTACTCGTGACCCTCGAGACCAAGGTCGGCGAGGAAGAGGGGATGATGAACTTTTGCATCCCCTATATTACCATCGAGCCGATTATTTCGAAACTGTCGAGTCAATTCTGGTTTTCATCCGTCAGGCGGAGTTCCACGACCCAATACATGGGCGTTTTGAAAGAAAAGCTTTCTACGGTCGATATGGACGTCGTCGCGGAGATTGGCACCATAAACCTTCCTGTCAGGGACGTCCTTAACTTGAGAGTTGGAGACGTCGTTCGTCTTTCGAACGTTCGGGTCGGCGATCCGTTTACCCTCAGCGTGGGCAGTAAGAAAAAATTTCTTTGTCAGGCGGGCGTTATCGGGAAAAAAGTCGCCGTGCAGGTGCTGAAAAAGCTTGCTGACATTGAACAGGAAGAATTTGAAGAACTTTCGGTAGAAGGAGATGAAGCGTATGAGTGACGGATCCATATCCCAAGACGAGATTGATGCCCTTTTAGCGGGCGTTGACATGGGGGGGATGGGTGCCGCTTCCGCAGCTCCAACCGCCCAGATGAACGACGGGCAAATTAGCGCGCTTCAGAAATTCGTCGCAGACTGCGTACCGGCGCTTAAGTCGAATCTCGAGTCAATGACCGGAAAGACGATAGACTTCGGAATGCCCACCATCGAAACGATGAAACGGGACACTTTTCTCCGCAAAATACCCGAAATGGTCGTCGGTTGCGTCATTGATTTCTCGGAAGGCCTTTCAGGCGACCACCTCTTCGTGCTCGCCCCTGAGTTCGCACAGAAAGTCGTCAGTCTTGTCAATCACGAGCAAAACGCCGAGCTTGACGAGATGTCGCTTTCCGTTATAAGCGAAACGATATCGCAGCACGTCGGAATCGAGCTCACCGCGATCGATAAGGCCGGGCTCAAGGGCGTCGCCAATAATCCCGCCGAGTCGGTTCATGTGCCCAAGGCCATGGTACGATTTCCGCAGCAAGACTTTGTCGTCTTTACGTATCCGGTAAATCTCGATGGAGGTGCCTTTTCCCTGTGGGAAATCATCCCCCTCGTTGCCGCCGTTTCAATCGCAAAAGCCTATGGAGCGCAAGATATGGCCTCGCCGGTCGATGTCATGGGTTCTATGTCTTCGGCGGGGGGAATGAATATGGACGCAATGCAGCGCGCTCAGGGTGGCATGGGCTCCATGAATATGGGCTCGATGGGTATGCAGGGTATGCAAGGCATGCAGGGTATGGGTATGGGAGGCATGAATATGGGCGGTATGCCAAACTCAGGCATGCAAGGACAAATCATGGGCATGAATCCGAACGTACAGTCCGTGCAATTCCCGAATCTTCAAATGAATAATATGGGCGTCGAACAGGGCAATATCGGCCTAATCATGGACGTCTACATGGAAATGACCGTAGAGCTCGGGCGCACGCGCAAGGTGATCAAGGAAATCCTCGGAATGGGCGAGGGAACGATCATCGAGCTTGATAAACTCGCCGGAGAGCCGGTCGACATTCTCGTGAACCATAAACCGATCGCCAAGGGAGAAGTCGTGGTTATCGACGAAAACTTCGGCGTTCGCGTAACAGAGATCCTTTCGCCGATAGAGCGGGTGTCCGAGATGTAACGACTTTTTTTTAGGGTGGGAGGGGTACATGACAATTCGCTTATTTCGCACCGGGCCGGGACCGATAGCGGGTTTCCTGTTCGCGTGCGTTCTTTGTTTTGGGCTTCAGGCGCAGTCATCGGGTAATACAGCGGACACCGCAGATGCAGCCGATTCAGCCGTAGGCGATGAGACGGCAATCGTTTTAGGAGCCGGGGAAAGCCCTGAGAGCTTGGACAACGACGCTGGCGAAACGCCGACGGTATTCCTGCTTTTACGCGTCGTTCTCGTGCTTGCTGTCGTTTGCGCGGGAATTTACGGAGTCATCTGGCTTCTTAAGAAAAGCACTCGGATAAACGCTGCTCGGGATCCCTACCTACGCATGATTGCTCAACTCCCCTTATCGCAAAATACTTCGGCTCGCGTCATTTCCGTCGGGACTCAGGCCTTTCTTGTCGGAGTTACCGACCAGTCGGTCAACTTGATCGCGGAGATTACCGACAAAGAGCTCATCGATGCGATGAATCTTGAGGCGGAACGCGACTCAAGCGAGCCCGTGGGTCCGTTCGAAGGCGTGCTTGCCCGTTTTTTACCAAACCTAATCCCGACAGGTTCATTTGGCGCGAAGAAAGCCAACGCTTCGGCGGGAGAGGCGTCTCGCGCCACCGACGAAACGCGCGAGGACGGCGCGTCCGCTTCGATAACCGCCGACTTTATCAGGCGTCAGCGAGAACGCCTCGCGCAGGTACGCTCGACTGAGGATGACTCGGAGGGTGGCGCGCGATGAGCCGAATACGCCGGCAACGGACCGCACTAAATATGATCTTCATAGTTCTCGTCGTGCTTATGTTCGCCCTTCCCGTGACGGTCGCGGCGCAACAGGCCACTTCGGGCTCTCAGGGTCAGCCGTTTCCTCAAGGAAGCGCGCGCGGCACTACCGCGCCGAACGCACAGCGGCAGGCGAACCGTATCCCGTTTATCGATCTGCAGATTCGCGAACCGGGATCCAATCGGGAGGTCGCATTTTCCGTGCAACTCCTCCTGTTGCTCACCGTCCTTTCGCTCGCGCCGAGCATACTGATCCTGACGACGAGTTTTTTGCGCATATCGATCGTCCTCGATTTCGTAAAGCGCGCGCTTTCGTTGCAACAAGTGCCGCCGACTCAGGTCTTGAACGGAGTCGCGCTTTTTTTAAGCCTATTTATCATGTGGCCTACCTTTACGCAGATTTACGAAAACTCCTTCAAGCCGCTCGCGGACGGCCAGCTTGACATTCCCGGCGCATACGCCGAGGCCGAGAAACCGATACGCATGTTTATGTACCGACAGATGTCGAACGACACGTCGACCATCGCGATGTTCATGTCCATGGGGAAAATGGCAAAGCCCCGAACGCTTGCGGACGTGCCGACGCGGGTTTTAGTGCCCGCCTATATTCTCCATGAGCTAACGGTCGCCTTTAAAATCGGCATTCTCCTTTATATACCGTTTATCATCGTCGATATGGTCGTCGCAAGCGTTCTTATGTCCATGGGCATGATTATGCTCCCGCCGGTCCAAATATCCATGCCCTTCAAGCTGATACTGTTCATATTGATCGATGGCTGGGGCCTTCTCACCCAACAGCTCTTTAACTCGTTTTTATGAAAGGAGGTAACGCGTCATGTCGCTCGGTTCAGTAGTAAGCCTCATGCGCGGCGGAGTGTTCGAGATTTTGCTTCTCGCGTCGCCGATCCTTCTTTCCGCGCTCATCGTCGGTCTCATCGTCGCCATTTTTCAGGCGACGACGTCCATACAGGAGCAGACGCTCACCTTCGTGCCGAAGATCATGACGATTCTCGGTATGCTCGCCCTGCTCGGCGGATGGATGTTCGCCTCCCTGCGAGACTACACGGTGCGCCTCTTCGAGATGATTCCCCTGATGGTGCGTTAGCGAATGAGTCCGTTCGACGCGATGGTTCGCGAAGCGCCCTTTTTCCTTCTCGTCGCAGTCAGGATATTCGCCATGATCCTGACGACGCCGCTTCTGTCGATCCAGTCCGTGCCGCGGGTAGCGAAAATCGCGCTTGCCGGCTATACGGCCTTTCTCGTGTATCCCGCCGTCAACTCCGCAGGCTGGCAGGTTGACCCCTATAGTCTCCACTATGTTCTACTCGTCATCGGCGAGGGCCTTCTCGGCGTCATTACCGGTTTTTTCGTGAGCCTCGTGTTTTCGACGTTTAGCTCGGCGGGCCAATTTTTTTCATACCAGATGGGATTTGGCGCTTCCGAAGTGTATGACGTGCTCGCGCAGATTGAAAACCCTCTGATGGGCCAGTATCTCAATCTTATCGCGATGCTCGTTTTCGTGCAGATTAAGGGACTTCAGACCTTGTTTCTCGGCGGTTTGTTCAGGAGTATGCAAGCGATTAACTGCATGAACCTCGTCTCGGCCCGCGGCGAGTTCGTGGAGTTTTTTCTCAAAGGTCTTTCGACCCTCTTTTTAAACGCCATGGTAATCGCGCTTCCCATCATCGGCACGCTTTTCCTCATCCATGTAGCGATGGGACTTCTTTCCAAGGCCGCGCCCCAGATGAACCTCCTCTCGGAGGGTTTTCCGATCACCATCATCGTTACTTTCTTTCTTCTCGTGATGTCTCTTCCCATTATGATCAATCTCTTTATGCAAATTATGGAGCAGGGTTTTGCCGCGCTTGAGGCCCTTTTCGTCGCGGCGGGAGGATCTCTGCAATGAGGCCCGACGGATACGCGCCGCTCTTGGTGGATCCATGTTTGCTCGCGCTGAGCATGGACCTGCAATGGTTCGCGGCGGAGGATGAAGGTCGTACCGAAGACCCGACCGAGTTCAAGCTCAGAAAGGCGCGCGAGGAAGGGCGCGTCCCGAAGAGTATGGAGCTCAACGGAGCCATAGTGCTTCTCATTCCGGCGTTGACCGTCATAATGCTCGCGCCCGACATGATGAAAACCTTTACCGAGCTTCTGTCGTTTTACCTGACGCGGGCCGTAACGGCCGATATCACGGATCCGGCCCTCGTACAGGCCTTTTTTAGGTATTTTATTAAGCTTGTTCTTCCGGTAACGGTTGCCGCCCTTCTCGCAGGCGTCGCCTCCAATATCCTTCAGAACGGCGGTTTTATATTTTCGCTCAAGCCGATAGAGCCGAAGCTCAGCAAGGTCTCGCCCAACATCGCACGCTATTTTTCCCGCGTGCTTTTTTCGGCGGAAGGCCTCTTCAACGTCTCGAAATCGCTCGTGAAGGTGGCGGTGATCGCCTTCGTCGCCTACTTAAGCATCAGAAGCGAGCTTCCGCGGCTCGTAAACATGCTTACGACCGGTCTTTGGCAGGCGATCGCTTTCGTCGCCTCCATGACTGCTCGGCTCCTTCTGACCGCAGCCTTTCTTTTTTTGGCGATATCGATTCCTGATTATCTCTTTCAAAGAAAGCAGTTCATGGAATCCCTCAAGATGTCCAAGCAGGAAGTCAAGGAGGAATACAAGCAACTCGAGGGAGATCCGCTCGTAAAGTCCCGGCTCAGACAACGCATGCGCGAGCTTCTGAGCCAAAATATGGCCGTCAATGTCCCGAAGGCGGACGTCGTTATCACAAACCCGACGCACTTCGCGTGCGCAATGCAGTGGGATCGCTCAACGATGCGCGCTCCGATGCTAACGGCGAAAGGCGCCGATCGACTCGCCTTGAGGATACGAGAAATCGCCACTGAAAGCGGCGTGCCGATAGTCGAGAACCGCCCGCTCGCGCGGGCTCTCTATGCGGAAGTGGAAATCGGTGATATGATACCCGATGAATACTATCAGGCGCTCGCGGTAATACTCGCGAAGGTATACGCGCTCGATTCCAGAAAATCCCGGGTATTGAAGGAATTGTAAAAAAAGCACATGGCTGACAAGGCTGCATCTATACAGAAAAGCGACCTCTTCGTGGCAATGGGCGCGATCACGATCGTGCTCATGCTCATCATACCGCTGCCCACGGTACTCCTTGACTTATTGATGGCTGTGAACCTCGTGCTCAACCTGCTCATTTTACTCATAGTTCTTAACACGAGGCGGGCGATAGATTTTTCGGTTTTCCCGACGCTCCTCCTCGTGAGCACGGTGTTCGGCCTCGGGCTCAACGTCTCGTCGACCCGGCTCATTCTTTCGCTCGGGATGAAATTCAACGGAAAGATGGTCAAGGCGTTCAGTACCTTCGTCATCGGCTCGTCGGGAACCGAGGGCCTCGTCATCGGCTTCGTCGTTTTCATCATTCTCATCGCCGTGCAGGCCTTCGTCATCACGAAGGGCTCGACGCGCGTCGCCGAAGTCGCGGCCCGCTTTACGCTCGACGCTATGCCAACGAAAAATATGGCGATCGAGGCGGAGTATAACGCGGGCTCGATCACCGACGAAGAGGCGCGCGCGCGCAAGACGGAAGTGCAGAAGGAAGCCGATTTTTACGGGGCGATGGACGGAGCGAGCAAGTTCGTGTCGGGAAACGTCAAGATCGGCATATTCATCACCGTGATCAACCTCGTCGCGGGGCTTACGTTCGGCATGATTTTCCGAAGCGAGCCGTTTTCGAAAGCCATTCAGACATACGCGTCCCTGACGATAGGCGACGGTCTTTTGTCGCAGCTCCCCTCGCTCTTCGTGTCGGTCGCGACCGGCCTTATCGTGACGCGCGCCGTTTCCGACGGTACCTTCGGCTCGGACATTAAGACGCAGTTTTCACGGAATGCCTTGGTCTATTTCGTTGGGGCGGGCACGCTTGCCATCATAGCCTTCCTTCCGGGTTTTCCCTGGTACGTCCTGCTGCCCCTATCCGCCGCGCTCGCCTGGGTCGGCTACCGACTGAGACAGTCCGAGGCCTCGACGTTCAAGAAATCGCTCGCGCGGGAAGAGGAAAAAGAGCGCCAAAAAACCGGCGAGAATCCCGCCGACGTCAGCCCGGTCGTTCCGCTCGATCCCCTGTCGCTTGAGCTCGGCTACGGGCTTATACCGCTCGTCGACAAGGACAAGGGAGCGGAGCTCCTCGAACGCGTCACCAGGATCAGACGCGAGTCGGCGCTCGATCTCGGTCTCGTCGTTCCCCGCATCAGAATCATCGACAACATGCGCCTTGAGCCGAGCGAATATTGCTTCAAGATTAAGGGAGTCGAGGTCGCCCGAGGGCGCATTCGCATGGGATGGTATCTCGGCATAAATCCCGGCGGCGTATCCGAGGACCTTCCCGGCGAAAAAACCGTCGATCCGACGTTCGGCCTGCCGGCCATTTGGATCTCCGAGGAAAACCGCGAACGCGCGGAGCGCGCGGGTTATACCGTCGTCGATCCCCCGTCGATCATCGCGACGCACCTTACCGAGATTATCAAGCGCCACGCATCCGAGATATTGGGGCGACAGGAAGTGCAATCCATCGTGGACGCGATCAGGAAGGATTACCCCGCCGTCGTCGACGAGGTTACCAAAAGCTGCTCCGTCGGCGAGATGCAGAAAGTCCTGCAGGGACTCCTTCGGGAACAGGTATCGATTCGCAACATGGTCGTCATCCTGGAAACCCTCGCCGACTATCGGCCGGTTACCAAGGACCCGACCGTACTCGTCGAGAAAGTGCGCCAATCGCTCGCGCGGCAGATTTGCCTGCAGTACGTCGACGACGCGATGACCCTGCACGTATTGACCGTGGAGCCGTCGCTCGTGCAAAAAATCGTGGAAAGCCGTGTCGATACCGTCAACGGGCCCGTCGCCGCGCTCGAGCCCGCCGTCCAGCGCGGTTGGATCCGCGCCATGTCGCAATCGGTCAACTCCGTCCAGCAATCGGGCTTTCTACCGATCGTTCTGTGCCCGGAAGAGGCGCGCATATTGATCAAGTCGTCCACGGAACGCGAAATACCGGATCTCATCGTACTCTCCGTCCCGGAAATCGGAAACGACATCAAGGTAGAGGCGATCGGCGAGATCAGGATGGAACAATGAGCAAGGGGCGGTATCGATGGACATCTTGAGCGAACAAGCCGCGACCTACGACGAATGCCTCCAAAAAATCAGGGCCCGTTACGGGTCCGATGTGCATATTCTCAGGCAAAAAAAGGTTAAGACCGGCGGCGTATTCGGCTTTTTCGAGCATGACGCGATCGAGCTCTATTTCATGCTTTCGCGGCCCGGCTACCGGCCTCAGTCCCCGTTTCCGGCTTCGGGCGCATCGCATCCCGAATCATCCGGCACGGTGGCCGCGCGCGCGGCGACTGACTTTGACCACGAGCGAAAGAAGATTATCCGCGAAGCGGTAAAAACGGCTCCGTCAATCGCTTCCCGCGTTCCCGAGGTGAGGCCGACTGCCCCCGTTACTTCGCAAGGCTCTCGGCTCGAGTCGGCTCTGGGCGCCGCCGGCGCCGCCGGCGAGCAACTTGACACGATCCTCCGCGCGGTACGAAAACTCGAGGAAAAGATCGACCGTGACCAAGGCGGGCAGGAGATCGGGTCAGGCGAGCACGAGACGGTCGCGAAAATCGAAGAACTGCTCGAGCGAAACGACTTTGCTTCCAGCTACGTTAAGGCTATTCTTGCGCGCATGCGCTCCGAGTTTACGCTTGACGAACTCGGCGACTACGATCGCGTACAGGACGCGGTCGTGCGCTGGATCGGGGAATCGATCGTCATCACGAACCGCGACTGTCCCGCGAGACCGCGCATCATTTCCATCGTCGGGCCGACCGGCGTCGGCAAGACGACTACGGTGGCTAAACTCGCGGCCGCGTACTCCCTTGCCGCGCAAAAGGGATCGAGGCCGCTCAACGTGCGGGTCATAACCATCGATAATTACCGCATAGGCGCGCGCCAGCAGATCGAGATTTACGGGAATATCATGAATATTCCGGTATCGTGCGCCGAAACGCCGTCCGACCTGAAGGCGCTCGTGGCGATGTATCAGGATGCGGACATAATATTGATCGACACCATCGGCAAGAGCCCGAAGGATTACGCGAAAATCGCCGAGATGCGCCATTTTCTCGACGCAGCGGGAACCATCTCGGAGGCGCATTTGGCGGTAAGCGCGACGACAAAGGCGAGCGACATGCGCGACATCATGCAGCAGTATGAGACCTTCGGCTACGGCTCGGTTATCATCACGAAGTTCGACGAAACGACGCGGGTCGGAAACATAATTAGCGTTCTTGACGAGAAAAAGAAGTCGCTCGCGTACATAACGACCGGACAACGCGTACCGCAGGATTTCGAGCCGGCATCGGTAGTGCGATTTTTGACGAATCTCGACGGGTTCCGGATTAACCGGGCACGGGTCGAGGAACTGTTCCCGGTCAGCGAGACCAGGTTCGAATGGAGATGAATATGGAAGACCAGGCAGAGCAGTTGCGTTCACTCATGAAGGAAAAAGCGCGCGGAGACGGGGAAATTTCCGAAACGGACGGCATGCTGCCTCAGCGAAGCAACCGAAAGACGCGGATAATTACGATAACGAGCGGGAAGGGCGGCGTCGGAAAGACGAATGTCGCGACAAACATGGCCATCGCGTACTCCCAGATGGGCAAGAAAGTAATCCTCATCGACGCGGATCTCGGGCTCGCGAACGTTAACGTCATGATGAACATCATTCCGCAGTACAACCTGTATCACGTCATGCGCAAGCAAAAGAAGATGAGCGAGATCATCCTCGACACCGAGTTTGGCATAAAGCTCGTCGCCGGCGCGTCCGGTTTTTCCAAGATCGCCAACATGACCGAGGATGAGCGAAACTCGTTTATCGACGAAATGTTTACCCTTGCGGACACGGATATAATCATTATTGACACAAGCGCGGGGGTTTCGAGGAACGTGCTCGGTTTCGTGGCTGCGGCCGATGAGGTCGTTATCGTGACCACGCCCGAGCCCACGTCCATAACCGACGCCTACGGCATCATAAAAATCATCGCAACTGAGGTTGATAATCTCAATATCAACCTGAAAATGATCGTTAACCGCGTAAAAACGGCTGTAGAGGGAAAACGCGTCGCGGACCGGATGATTCAGATAGCCGCGCAATTTCTCAATCTTAAGGTCGAATATCTCGGGTTTATCTATGACGATCCCCTCGTGGCTCAGGCCGTTTTACGTCAGCGCCCGTTTATCATTTCCGATCCCAAGGGAAAGGCGTCGGTGTGCTTGAAACACATCGTTTCCAGAATCGAAAAGACCGAGTTTCTCGAGACCGAAGGCTTTGGCCGATTCATGCGAAAGCTGTTAGGCCGTGATTGGAACTGACGGCGCGCTTGTTACTCCGGGTTTCTCGTCAACCAAGAACAGACTGCGAGAGAGCCCTCGGGGACAAAACGCAAAAAAACCTTGACCAGTAACACTTTTTCGCATAGTCTAGTATTGGGGAGGGGGTATATATGTTCGAACCGAAGATTCCGTTAGTCGGGGCTGTCGTCGGTTTCGCGCTATCCTTCCTAATCGGCTTGATAAGCGGAGCCGTTTTCCATCTGATTTTGGTTCGCGCGCTCGTAATGGCTTTTCTGTTTGGAGGGATTGCATTTGCCTGTTCTTCATTGATCGGCAAATTCCTGCCCGAGCTTTTGTCTGGCGAAGCCGTTCCAGAGATGCGTGATCCTGCGATGGGCACTATGGTAGACGTGACGTTGGGCGATGGTTCAGACGCGGTCGCCGCGTTTGGAGATGGCTCAGCCGAGCGGCTTCCCGATTTTATGACCGCGCGAAGCGGCGTGAGAACGAGCATCGATGACGTACCGACAGACGTCGAGGATGTTTCACCGGGTGATTTCGTACCGGGCTTGCCGGTGAGTGGATCATATTCGTCCGCATCCGGCGCCGAAAGATCGACGGGTGAAGGCAAGCGCCAAATGGGCGAAGCGGCTAGTAGCGTGCCGGGAACAGGGCACCTTGGGCGAGCTTCGATGCCCGTTACCGCCGATGGGCTGGATATCTTGCCGGATTTGCAGGATTTCATTCCGGCTTCACGTCCGGAAACGGATGATAATCCGGATTCGGCGGCGGTGGGGCTGACAGGTTCGTCGGTGAGTTCTGCCTCACAAACGCGCGCCTCTCAGGAATCGCCGGGAGCGGGCGTTGAATCGGCTACGATGGTAAAGGCAATCCGTACCTTACTGGCACGCGACAGTTAACGGTACGCAGTAATAAAAGGGTGTGTACATGGGGAATTCGCTTTTGGCGCAAAAGACAGAAGAGGAACTATGGGCGGATTATAAAAAGTCCCGGGATCCCGCGATCCGCGAGTTCTTTATCAAGCAGTACGCCCCATTGGTAAAATACGTGGCGGGTAAAGTCGCCGTCGGCATGCCCAGCAACGTGGAGTTTGACGATCTTGTCGGCTTCGGAGTATTCGGTCTATTGGACGCCATCGATAAGTTCGATCCCGAAAAAAACGTTAAATTCAAAACTTACGCGGTAACTCGCATCCGTGGCTCAATTTTCGACGAGCTTCGCTCAATCGACTGGGTTCCCCGTTCCGTTCGCCAAAAAACGCGTGAAATCGAGGATGCCATAGTCACCTTGGAGTCAAAACTCGGAAGGATGGCTTCCGATACGGAGATAGCCGGCTCTCTCGGGGTGAGCGAGACGGAATTTCATCAGACTCTTTTTAAAATTTCGGGCACGAGCATCATGTCTCTCAATGACGTGTGGTATTCTGGCGACGATTCCGAGCATATTTCAATCGGAGACAGCATAGAGTCGCCTTCTTCACTTAATCCCGACGTGATCGTCGAGCGGGAAGAAATCAAACGGGTCATAGTCGAGGCCATAAACGAGTTGCCCGAGAAAGAGAAGATGGTCCTCGTGCTCTATTATTACGAGGATTTGACCCTGAAGGAAATCGGGCAGGTTCTCAACGTAACGGAGTCCCGGGTTTCACAGCTTCACACGAAGGCGAATCTCAGGCTTCGCGCAAAACTCACGAACATACGAAAAGGCATTCTCTAGGAGTAAGGAGCGTGAGTCGGATGGTAGACCTTGAGCAGATTCGCGAGGCAATGGCCCAGCAACTCGAGGAAGACCGCTCTCGGGTCTTCGTTGAGTCCGCGGCCGATACGCTTGACGAAGCGTTGGCCGACGCGGCCATCCAGCTAGGCGTCGCCATCCGCGATATCGACTATGAAATCCTACAGCGGGGCACCTCAGGTTTTTTCGCGCTGACGAAGCGAAACTGGCTCATACGGGCGTACGAAACGCGCAAACATGCGCGTAAGAAAACCGGAACCGACTCTTTCGCCGGTAGCGATGCCGTTCGCGTGGAAGCCGCTCCGCTCATCGAAGACCGAGACGGAAACGCGTTCGTGATATGCGCTCACGACGGCGTATTCCTTAAGGTTACGCAGCCGTTGGGAAACGGGCGTGCGGCGGCCATAAAGGACGCGCTCGACGCCATTCGGGATCGTGGAGTGCCAGGCCTAACGGAAGACGAAGTAAAAAGCGTCGTAAAAAACGCCTCGGGCGAATACGTTCGCGTCGCGCCGTATAAGCATAATCCCGCCCAGGACTCCATGATGGCGGTCGACATCACCGATCAGGAAATGAAAGCGTGGCTCTATGCGACGCCCCCCGGTCCTGGCGGCGCGGATCTCTCGGCTGACATGATCATCGCCTTCATGAAAAACAATCGCGTCGTCGCGGGTCTGGACGAGGCAAGGGTGCGCGATTTCGTGGATCGCCCCGTATACAAGGAAAACTACCTCATTGCGGAGGGTATCAAGCCGCAAGACGGCGCCGACGCCCATATCGTATATAATTTCGAAATCGATCGCTCGAAGATACGGCTTAAGGAATCCTCCTCCGGTAAGGTCGACTTTAAGGAACTTAACCTCGTGCAAAACGTCGTCGAGGGTCAGCCCCTTGCCCAGAAGGTATTAGCCGAACGCGGCAAGGCGGGGAAGACGGTTACGGGCAAGTATCTTGAGGCGAAAAATGGCCGGGATATACCGATGCCGATGGGAAAGAATACGCGCATCGCCGACGACGGCGTAACCATCGTCGCGGAAACGAACGGACAGGTGCTCGTGCTCAACAACAAAATCAACGTTGAGCCGATACTCAATATCGACGGCGATGTCTCGCTGAAAACGGGAAATATCATGTTCCTTGGAACGGTTTTCATCAGCGGGAACGTCGAAGACGGCTTCTCGGTCAAGGCCTCGGGAAATATCGAGGTAAAGGGTACCGTCGGAAAGAGCGAGCTCGATGCTGAGGGCGATATCGTCGTCAGTCAGGGCATTGCGGGCAAGGGCGATGGTTCTGTTCGCGCCGGGCGGTCGATTTGGTCGAAGTTTATCGAGAACACGAAGGTAGAGGCGGGGGAATTCGTCATCGTATCCGACGGAATCATCAATTCCCAGGTTAACGCTAACCGAAAAATACTCTGTCAGGGAAAGCGGGCGGCAATAATCGGAGGGGTGCTGAGCGCGTCGGAGGAAATACACGCCAAGACCCTTGGAAGCTTCGGCGGCGCGAGCGAGACAGTTCTCAGCGTCGGCTTTGATCCGAAGAGTAAGGATAGACTCGACTCCCTGATGGCTCATAAACAAACGGCGGAACACGAGCTTGAGGACGTTCAGCTCAACTTCACCACTCTTTCAAATCTGAAAAAGCAAAAAAAAGAGCTTCCCGAAGACAAGGAAGCGGCTCTAAAAAAACTGGGAGAGCGACAGTACATCCTTCAAACGGAGCTTGAGGAAATTAACTTGGAGATCAAGCAGATACAAGATTACCTCAACACGCTCAAGACACGGGGCAAGGTTTCCGCCTCGGTTAAGGTTTTCGCGGGAGTTAAGATCGTAATACGGGACGTGACCGAGGAAGTTCGAACGGACTGCAAGGCCACGACATTCCATCTTGAGAACGGACTCGTGCGATATGGAAAGTACCAAGGGGCGGATGAGGACATGAAGAGGGTCCCAAATGGCTATTCAGCCGATTGACCTTCAGACCCTGTATACTCAACTTGAAAAGGTAGGGAAGACGCAGGTCCATCAAGCGGCCGCCGCTCAGGCTGCCCGAGATGCCGAGATGGTAAAAAACCGCGAGGAAGCCGAGAAACATCTCAAGACGGTTCGCGAGGTCGAGGCGGGCGGGGATCAGGTAGGCGTCGTTCACGATAAAAACGAGTCCAACGCGGGGAGTCCTTCGGGTACACCCTCGAAGGGCGGTAAGGATTCGTCTACACCGCAAAAGGAAGAACCTCCAAAGGAAATAATACGCGATCCAAACCTCGGTTCCATTATAGATATCTCGGGCTAGGCGACGCATGACGCTTTTGCTTGCCGCCCTTGCCCTTGGCATTAACTGCATCTTGATGGTCGTATTTTATCGGCGCCTTTCTGCGCGTTTTTCGCCGGATCGGGTTTTAGGCGAAATTCGAGGGGAGCTTGATCGTCTCGTTGCGGATTTGGGCAGGGAAACCGATCGGGACGTCGCTTTATTGGAGAATCGCATTCAGGGCCTCCGGTCCTTAATCGAAGAGGCCGATCGGCGAATTCTGCTTGCCGAACGGGAAACCGAAAAACGCCGCGACGAAGAATCTACTTTATCGGCGCTTTCTCGCCCATCGCCTGCGCTTGCGCCTGCGCCTGCGCTTGAACCCGCGCCTGTACTTGCACCCGCGCCCGCGCCCGCGCCAAACATCGTCGAATCGCCCAATCCCGCGTCTGTCGAATCGTCTGTTCCGACCGAAGGCGAGTATTCTCGCGCTTCGATAGCCCGTGCCCGCGTCTCAAATGGAAATCGTCGCGTGGACCCGGTCATACCGGTACGGGAACGCGTTCTGTCCCTTGCGTACAAAGGTTTCTCCCCGGATCTTATCGCCTCAAACCTCTCGCTTTCCCTCGGTGAGGTTGAGCTGATTCTGGACATGCAACAAACCCTAAACTCTCCCAACAGTCCTCTTACGAAAGATTCAAGTAGCTGAGAGGACTGTCGATACTGTAAGCGATGGTCTCGACGGAGAAATGCTACAGTTTTGATAATACCCCAGTTTTACACGGCGCCGTGCGGAGGGGAGAGTATCTCTACCAAGTGCGCGTGTACATGCAGCGGGCTTCATTTCTCGCGTCCTCTGCCGGCAATATGCGACTTCGCGTGTTGCTAGGCTTTATCGAGGCCCGCGCGGTCGTGATCGACGCGGTTATCAAAAGCGAGGATACGCTTCACTATCTTTCGGTACTTTGCGCGTCAAGCGCGTGCCCCTCGGTTTTCTCGCAAATTATGAAGAGAACCGCGCCTACCGCCATCATAGAACAGATGGAGCGCTGGCAGGTGGAAGAAAGCGTTTCCGCGAGAATGGTTCGCGATGAGTCTTGGAGCACAATACCCTACGCGCCCGTCGTGCACGTCGTACACGAATCCCGACAGTTGCTCATTTCCCTCCTTTTGGAATACCGCGCCTTGCTCTGCGACGTGAGAAACCGCTCTTCGTCGGCACCTCCTCGGGAAACAAGCACCATGCGGTCTGGACCTGGATTCGTAACGCCGGTTTTACTGTTTGAAAGTATGGGGGAAATTTTCGGAATACCCGAATTTCAGGTTGAACGAATATCTGAAGGCGCAAATGGCTCGTTTATCATTCAACTACAGCACGTGTACGGACAGCGACTGCTCGTATGCGAGGATCTTCTGGTCGTTCGGGATGTCGATGTCCTTGAATGCGTTTTTGTCGAGAAAACCCGCCCAGGCGCGTATCTTGTCTCACTTCCGTCGGAGAGCGCTTCGAGGGATGATGTTCGAGAGGGTTCCGGCAGGTTCAATCTGGTGATTCCGGCCTATATGTAAGGATTTCGCGCATAATAAGCGACGGTTATGCGTATTGACTTTTTTTTTCGAACACGTTATAAACTTTTGTACCGGCCGTTGTAGCTCAGTTGGTAGAGCAATGGACTGAAAATCCATGTGTCGACAGTTCAATTCTGTCCGACGGCACGAAAATAAGTCTCCCTCTGTGGGAGGCTTTTTTTTTCTCTTTTGCTTTCCATTCATGCCGCGCCGAGCGAGAGCCGAAAATAGCTATGGGGGCTAATCGTGAAAATTATCGTTTTTTACACGAAAAAGAAAGGCGAGCAAGCGGCGTTTCTCCGGGAGACAATCAAGCGTCATGCGTGCGGCGTTGAGTGCTTCCCAGTCGAAGACACCTGGGAAGGCAAGGATGGTATGAGCCCTCACCATCTCTTCAAGGATGCCTCTCATGCGTTGTTCGTACATCATGGCGATCCCTTTCAGGATCAAGCCCTGTTATTTTATTCGGGATATTGTATTGGTCGGGGCATTCGAATATTGATACTCTCCTCCGACGAGGGGATGATCTTGCCGAAGCGAGACGGATATATCGGCACCGTTCTATCGGCTGATACCTTTGAGGATTTTTTGCAATCTGAGACGGTGCGCTATTCGACGGAAGAAAAACAATCTCGTGCGCGCGCTACGCTCATTGAGCGGGGCATATCCTGCTTTGCAGAAAATTTCGTCACGACGGTGCTTTCGGGTGACGAGGATAACGCAGCCTTATTCCTGAAGGCGGGATTTAGCCCGTCGATAACTGACGTTCACGGGAATCCGTTGCTGTCGCTCGCAACGCGCGCCCAGCTTCCGGAAATGGTGCGCTTTCTCGTTGCCGCCGGCGCAGACGTAAACACTCAATCGCAGGATCGAGGATATACGCCGTTAATGGACGCGGTCCAAAAGGGAGATATTCTCATTTGCAAAATGCTGTTGGAAAGCGGCGCGAATCCCGATATCCGGAGTAAGGACGGTCAGACGGCCCTCGTTATCGCCACGGGCCGGGGAGATCTCGACATCGCGACGCTGTTGATTTCCGTCGGCTCGAATCCCGGAATTGCGGATAATCTCGGGCTCTCCGCCGTCGGATACGCGCGGCTCTTTAAAAACGAGGCTTTGATGGAGCTTTTCAATACTGTGTCAACATGATACACTTATATAATGAACACGATTGCCTTTGCCGGCGGCGGAACGGGGGGACATATCTTTCCCGGGTTGGCTGTCATCGACGAATTGCGACAACGGAACGCTTGCTCTCTTTTTTGGATAGGTTCGTCACGGGGCGTAGATCGTTCCTTGGTCGAGTCGGCGGGAGTTGAGTTTCTCGGTATACCCTCAGGCAAGCTTCGCCGGTATTTCAGCCTTCAGAATATCGTTGATTTTTTCAGAATAGTCGCGGGAGTGTTCGCCTCTCTTGCGATTTTGGCTCGGCGTCGACCGACCCTGCTTTTTTCCAAAGGCGGTTTTGTCAGCGTACCGCCCTGCGTCGCGGCGCGAATTCTTCGAATTCCCATCATTACCCACGAGTGCGATTTTTCCCCCGGCCTTGCCACGCGAATCAACTCCCGTTTTGCGGACGATATTTTCGTTTCGTACGCCGAAACGCGCGAGCGACTTCCCGCGCGGCTACGCGACAGGGTTACCGTTACGGGCAATCCCGTCAGGAAGGCCTTCTATGAAGCGTCCGCGCAGCGCGGTCGCGAGTTCCTCGGGTTTGCGAACGAAGGGCTTCCGATAGTGTTCGCTCAAGGGGGAAGCCTCGGCGCGCGCCAAGTGAATGACCTCGTTTCAGGAGCCCTCGACGGGCTCTTAACCTCGTTCCGAGTCGTCCATCAAACTGGCCTTGCGCAGGAACCAGAATCACAGCCGATCGGCCGACGGGAAGGGTATAGGCCCTTTCCGTTCATTCGAGCGGAGATGCCCGACGTTCTCTCCTGCGCGGATATCGTCGTCGCGCGGGCTGGCGCGAATTCGGTTTGGGAATGCGCGACCGAAGGGAAACCCATGGTGCTTATCCCGCTCGAAAAGGGCGCCTCCCGCGGCGATCAAGTCGAGAACGCGGAATACTTCGCGTCGAAAGGCGCCGCTATCGTGCTTACGGGCGAGCGGGCGACGAGCGAGAATCTTCTCGCCGCCTTGCGGCGCGTGATCGCGCAGGGCGATCTCATGGAAAGCATGTCCGCAAGTTCCGCGCGTCTCGGTTCCGCGCGCGCGGCGTCTACAATCGCCGAACTAATCCTCGCACGCCTTGAGTCGGTTTCCCCCGGGAGGGAAGGATGACGCTTACCGCGTTTGATATGGTGATGGCCGTAATCGTCGTTCTCTCGATCGTTCACGGGACCTTGCTGGGTTTCATAGCAGAGTTCTTTTCGAAGGTCGCCGTCATTGCCGGAATCATAGCCGCGGTTCTTTTTTACGATGTGCTTTCGCCTCACGTCTCTCGTTTGACGGGAGGCGATACCCTCGTGGACGTTGCGTCGTTTTTGGCTATCTTCGTCATTGTGTATCTTTTCGTAAAGGCGATACAGCACGTCGCGGGAAATGCGTTCGAAGGCGAGTCGATGACGAACCTCGACCGGGCTCTCGGGTTTTTTCTCGGAATAGCCGAAGGGCTAATAATCGTTTTCATCGTTCTTCTCGCGATAACCCGACAGCGTTTTTTCGACCTGTCCTTTATCGTGGAGGGGAGCTTGTTCGCAAAGGCGTTCGAACCGCTTCTCGCCGCGTCGACCGCGTCCTTTCCTGAATATATCAAGACGGTACGGTAGGGGTACGACAGATGTTCGAGAATCTTATAGCGCAGAGCGCCTCTTCCCTCCTCATGGACGACATCGCGTCGGGCAGGCTTCCGCCGTCGATTTTGTTTTACGGGCCATCCGCCGAGGGAAAGATGACGGCAGCGCTCGAGCTCTCCCGGGCGCTTTCGTGCCGCGCGGGAAACGCTTCCTGGACGTGCGATTGCCGTGATTGTAACCTACATCGCAGCCTGACTCATCCCGATCTCGCGATAACCGGACCGAGGGATTGTATACTTGAGATACGCGCGTCCGCGGCGACGCTGCTCGCTTCGCGGGTACCGGGACTTTCCGGCGCGGCTTCGCGCAGAAATGCGGCGAAGTTTTTGTTTGTCCGCTCGATCCGAAAGCTTACCGCGCGTTTTTCACCCGAGCTCAACGACGGCGACGACGCGCGTCTTGCGCGGGCAATGCCGCTTCTCGCGTCTGTTTCCGAGGCGCTTGAGGAATTTGAATCGTTGGTTGACGTCGTTCCGGAAGGGGACGATTCGGCCGTCGCGAAGGCTGTTTCCTCACTCGTGGACTCTGCGGCGAAACTCGAGGATGATTTCCTTCCTGACGGAGTTCCCGTCTCGGTCATCAGGAACGCGGCGTCTTGGGCTCGGCTTTCGCCGTATGGCAGAAAGAAGGTCCTGATCGTCGAGAACGCGGATCGCATGCAGGATTCCGCGAGAAACGCCTTTCTCAAGATTCTCGAGGAACCGCCGCGCGACGCGATGTTTATCCTGACGACTTCGCGGCGCGGGGCAATCATACCGACGATACTTTCCCGCGTTCGAACCTATGCCTTCGTCGAGCGTCAGGAAAAGGACCGCGCCGAAGTAGTGTCGCGCGTTTTTCGCGATACCCTAAAAGAAGGGGAGTCCCTTTCGGGATATTTCGACCGGTTCTTGCCCGTATCGCCCGAAACGATACGCTCAAGCGCGCTTGCTTTTCTCTCGATCGTCCTTGCGGAAGCGCTTGACGCCGCCCTTCCGCCGCTCACGGCCCTTCCTTCGGTTCTGGAAGCGCGTCTTGCGTCGCCGGAAAACGCCGCAAGCGTCAATGGCCCCGCGACCATTCCGGCCATCGTCTCAGCGCTCAATAAGTGCAAGCCCGCGAAAGTCTGGCGGCTTTTTTTGTCGGAGATCATGGCAATCGTGTCGGAATCCGTCAGGACCGGGCAGGTTACCGCGCGCGAATCGAACATCTATGCCAAATGGCTCGAGTCAATCAGGCTTGCGCAGTCTTCGGTCGATATTCTCAATATTTCCCCCACGCAGGCCCTTGAGCGGCTCTCGTATGAAATGAGGGATTCGATATGAGGAAAGCGGTATGAGGGAGTTTATCCGTCGGGCACTTCAGAAAACCTCGCGGATGAACGCCGAACAGATGCAAAGCCTCCTTTCGCTCGTGACCGAGGAATACGAGACGCTCAACGCCGTTCTCGATTCACTGGGCACGGGCGTGATCGTCTGCGACGCGTTTCATATCGTCGTGATGAACAATAAATCCGCGGCGAGAATACTGCCGATGGATCTTAGGGAAACGCAGGATAGGCCGGTGTGGTCGTGCGTTCGCGATCATGAGGTCGCTCGTTTTATCGAGGATACGATCGAGGCCGAGGATACCGTCCTGTCCCGCGAGTTCGCGGTACAAGAGCTCTCGGGGACGCGATTCATCAGCGTCGGAATCATGCCCCTCGTCCAGAAGAAAGCGGTTCGCGGAACCATTATCTCCGTCGAGGACATCACCGAAAAAAAGAACGAGGAGATGAAGAATCGCAGGCTTGAAAGCCTCGCGAGCCTCACGAATTTGGCCGCGACCGTGGCGCATGAGATCAAGAACCCGCTCGGATCCATCAGCATATACGTGCAGCTGCTCCGCAAGGCCGTCGCGTCGCGCGACGCGGGAAACGAGGCGAAATTCGCCGAGTACCTGGACGTCGTCGACGAGGAAATCGAGCGCCTTAACAGGATCGTCGTCGATTTTCTGTTTGCCGTTCGCCCTTTGAAGTTCGAGTTCGTGCCCATGGATATAGGCGAGCTTATTCGGTCGATATCGACATTCTTCGGCGAAGAGCTCTCTCGCGCGAACGTCGCGGTCGTGATAGACGTCGCGGAAGGTTTGCCGCGCATACGCGGCGACGAGCGGTTTTTAAGGCAAATGCTCGTAAATCTCGTTAAGAACGCGATGTCCGCAATGCCAAACGGCGGAACGCTTTCGCTCGGCGCCCGACAGCGCGACGAGTCGATCGTATTTACGGTTGAGGACTCGGGTGTCGGCATACCGCAGGACGTGCTCGCGCATGTCTTCGAGCCGTATTTCACGACAAAGGCCGACGGAACGGGGCTCGGGCTCACGATGGCGTACAAGGTCGTCAAAGAGCACGGCGGCGACATACGCGTTCAGTCCGAGCCGGGTCGGGGCACCGCCTTCACGATAACCCTGCCCATAATGCGACGCGCGCAGCGCATGATCGAATACGAGGAGAGCGGCTCATGATGAAATTCACGATCCTTGTCATCGACGACGAAAAAAATATCAGAACGGGCCTCAAGGCCGCCCTTGAGCTGGACGGTTACGAGGTCATGCTCGCCGCCGACGGCACCGAAGGGCTTGAGCTTGCATTGCACGGCGACGTCGATCTCGTCATAACTGATCTTCGCATGCCGGGCGTCTCGGGCGAGGAAATACTCAGGCGCGTAACGTCGGAGTCGCCGGGAATACCGGTGATCGTGCTTACCGGCCACGGCACCGTCGAGAGCGCGGTCGAGGCGATGCGCTCCGGCGCGTATGATTTTTTGACTAAACCTCTGAACCTCGACCGCCTTTCCCTACTCGTCAAGCGGGCGCTGCAAAGCCGCGAACTCGTGCTTCAGAACCGGGAGCTTGAGCGCGAGATGGAAGGAAGGAAATCTTTCGAGCACATCATCGGGAAAAGCCAGGCGATGCTAAAAGTGTTCGAGGTGGTAAAGCGCGTCGCGCCGACGAAGGCTTCGGTGCTGATCACGGGAGAGAGCGGGGTCGGCAAGGAACTGATCGCGAACGCGCTCCATAACCTTTCGCCGAGAAAGGACAATCCGTTCGTGAAGGTACACTGCGCCGCCCTCGCGGAAACCCTGCTTGAAAGCGAGTTGTTCGGCCACGAGAAGGGTTCCTTTACCGGTGCCGTCTCTCGAAAGCGGGGTCGCTTCGAGCTCGCTCATTCCGGTACGATCTTTCTCGACGAAATCGGCGAGATCGAGCAAAGCGTGCAGATCAAGATACTGCGCGTGCTTCAGGAAAAGAAGTTCGAGCGCGTCGGCGGCGAGGAGACCCTTGAGGTCGACGTTCGCGTCGTGACCGCGACGAACCGGGATCTTGAGAAGGAAATCGCCGAAGGGCGGTTCCGCGAGGACCTGTTCTATCGCCTGAACGTCGTGCGCATTCACGTCCCATCCCTGCGGGAACGAAAGGATGACTTGCCGCTCATGATATCGGCCTTTATTAAGGAGTTCGCCGAGGAAAACGGAAAGCGCATTGAGGGTATCGAGCCTAAGGCTCGTTCCGCGCTGTATGCCTATGACTGGCCAGGCAACGTCAGACAGTTGAGAAATTGCATTGAGAGCGCCGTTGTTCTGTCGCAGGGCCCGAGCATAACCCTTGAGGATATTCCTCCCTCGATCCGTCCCGGAGACGAAGTTCCCGCCGTGTCGATACCGGTCGGCTCGACGCTTTCAGACGCGGAACGGGAGATAATCCTGCGAACGCTGTCGTCATGCAACGGGAATAAAAGCCGGACCGCCGAGATTCTCGGAATCGGCAGAAAAACCCTCCACAGAAAGCTCGACGAATACGGCATCAGCGGCAAGGATGCAACCGAAGGGGAGGGCGATTCGGGCGACGATGAGTGAAGATGAGTGACAATGACTGACAATGAGTGACGAGCGCGCTCTTGGGCGTCCTAACGGCGCCTCTTACGTTTGCGGTGCTACTTCTCCCGTCTCAAACCAATGGGATATCCGCCGGAATGAAGCGGTGATACGCACCGAAACTTGGGTGTTCCTGCGTTCGGCTTCCTCGTCGCCCGCGTGATGATCGGGATGGTATCGCTTCAAAAGCCTCTTCCATGCGATCTTGCATTCGGACAGGGGGACTCCCGACGGCAGACCGAGAATCCTGAAGTCTTCCACGAGCTCGTCCGGAACGGCAACCCGTTCCGGTCTCGAGGAGCGGCGGGGCGGGGGAGTTCTCTCGCGGTATGCTCCCGCCGCACGCGGTTTGCCTTCGTTTGGCTCCCACGTCTCGAAGGGGTCCGTGTCGGTGTCGAGTCGATCGCGAAGAATGTCTCCGAGTCTATCGTAAAATCCCCCCACGAAGCCCTCCTTGTATCATGGACTATAACCCTGAAAAACGGGCATGGCAAGCATTCGGTCTTGCAAAGACCGGTACTGTTCGCTACACTGTCGCTATAGTCGTATTTTGGGAGAATCCGCATGAAGATCAAGAAACGCGCTTTCGGCCTCCTTTCAAACGGTAAAAAAGTATCGCTCTACACCCTCTCGAACAAGCGGATGTCTTTCTCGGTAACTGATTTCGGTTGTATCATTACGAGTATTATGGTCCCCGACTCGAATGGCACGGTGTCCGATATTGCGCTCGGCTATCCAACCCTTGAGGGATATATTTCAAACAACGTTTTTTTTGGATGCATCGTCGGTCGATTCGCCAATCGTATCGCGAAAGCCTCGTTTGAACTGACGGGCCGCCAGCATTCCCTGACCGCGAACGATAATGGGAATTGCCTTCATTCCGGAAACCCCGGATATCACAAGGTCGTCTGGAACTCGGAGCCGTTCTCGACGTCTCGCGAGTGCGGCATCGTTTTCAGCCGAACGAGTCCCGCGGGCGAACAAGGCTTTCCCGGAGACCTCGACATACGGGTTACCTACGCATTATCCAAGAATGATGATATCATCCTTCGCTATCACGCCGTGTCTTCCGAGGCGACGCCGGTCAACCTTACAAACCATACGTATTTCAATCTTGCCGGCCACGACTCCGGGTCCGTCCTTGATCACACCGTTCAGCTTTTCGCCGATCGCTACGTTCCCGTCGATTCCGTCGCTATCCCCTTAGGGCAGATAACCGACGTCGCAGGAACTCCCTTCGATTTCAGAACGCCGAAGCCCATCGGAAAGGAAATCTCCTCGGTTACGGGGGGCTATGACCATAACTGGGAAATCAATCGCGCGGGCGAAGGACCGAGTCCCGTCGCCGGCGTATTCGAGCCCGTTTCCGGAAGATCCCTTACCGTCTATTCGACGCAGCCCGGGGTACAGTTTTATACCGGAAATTACCTTTCGAACGAGCCGGGCAAGGATGGGGCCGCGTATTGCAAGCAAGGCGGGTTTTGCCTTGAAACCCAGCATTTTCCCGACTCGCCAAATCGACCCGAGTTTCCCGATTCGATACTTCTGCCCGGCGATACGTATGAACAAGAAACCGTCTGGCATTTCGATTTTTAGTCCGCTCGCGGTCAACGCACAAAAACAGAAAACTTTTTGAGAGGTGAATATGGACGTTCAGTTGCAAGAGCTTGTTGAGAAGATACGGAAGGACGGCGTTGACGCGGCCGAGGCCAAGGCCGCGGAGATCGTGAACGCCGCTCAGGCAAAAGCGGCGGCGATACTATCCGAGGCCCGCGCGGAAGCCGAGTCGATCGAAAAGACCGCGAGAGCTGACGCGGACCGCCTCGAAAAAGCGGCCATCGCCTCAATCAAGCAATCTGGCAGAAATATCCTGATATCCTTCCGTGACGGCGTCGTCTCGGAACTTTCAGCCCTCGTTGCCTCGGCAACCGGCTCCGCGATGTCGGGCGACTCTCTCAAGGAACTTCTTCCCACGGCGGTAAAGGCCTGGATCGCGAACTCGGGCTCAAGCGACATCGCCGTCATGCTTTCTCCGTCGGATTTGGGAAAACTAGAGGCAACGTTCAAAGCCGCCCTCAAGGGCGAAATCGAAAAAGGCCTCGTCATCGGCGGTGACGATTCCCTATCTGGCGGGTTCCGCATCGGAATGAAAGACGGTTCCTCTTATTATGATTTTTCGGCCGAAGCGGTCGCTTCGCTTTTTTCCGCCTATCTCAACCCTCGCGTTGCCGAGATACTCAAATCGGCGTCTAAGGAGCTGTGAGGCCGTGGGGAGCTATTATTACTTGATGGCGCAGGTTCCGGGCATACTTCCCGGTTCCCCCGTTATTCTTACGAGCGAGGCCTTTCGCGAGCTCTCGGGGCGCTTCCTTTCGGCGGCGGACAAGCGCGTTTTAGCAACGCTCTCGCTTGAGCCTCCCCGGATCGACGCTCCCGTCGCCTCGCGCTTTCTTGCCGCCTGGTATTCGCGCGAGCGCGCCCTGCGCCTTGCCCTTTCGCGCGTGCGCGCTTCCCGTCTTAAACGCGACGCGTCCCTCAGCATGTCCGAGGACGAAGACGTCCGAAAGTCGCGCGACGCGAGCGTAATTGCTAAAAACGCGGTCACGTTCGACAATCCGCTTTCGGCGGAACGGTATCTCGATTCCGTTCGCACCTCTTGGGTAGACGATTTATCGACCGGACACTATTTCGATTCCGATGCCGTTTTCGCATACGCGATCCGCCTGCTCTTGCGGGAACGCGCCGACCGCTTTACGGCACAGGCCGGCCGCGAGGCATATTCAGCCATATATAACCAGATTCTTGGAGAAGAAGCATGACAGATACCAAAGGTTCCGTGGTAGCCGTTAACGGCAACATGATCAGCGTTCGATTCGAGGGCGACGTTTCCTTGAATGAGGTGGGTTACGTAGAGGTTGGCGGCAAGAGCCTGAAAAGCGAGGTTATCCGCATCCGCGGCGACGTCGCCCAACTCCAAGTATTCGAGATCACCAAGGGAATCTCGGTCGGGGACGCGGTAAGCTTCACCGGCGACATGCTTTCCGTCGAACTTGGGCCGGGCCTTCTCGGTCAAGTCTATGACGGCCTTCAAAATCCGCTTCCCGAACTCGCGGCAAAAGCCGGATATTTTCTGGAACGCGGCATGTATCTCGATCCCTTGCACGACGACACGAAGTGGGCCTTTACTCCCGCCGTGAAAATAGGCGACCGCGTAACTCGCGGGGACTCGCTCGGAACCGTGCCCGAAGGAAGCTTTACGCACCGCATCATGGTGCCGTTCGGGATGTACGGAACGTATACCGTTAAGGCGATTAAGGGCGCGGGAACCTACGAGCTCAAGGAAACAATCGCGGAGGTAACCGACGAAAAAGGGAACGTCATGCCGCTCACGATGAGCTTTCACTGGCCGGTTAAGCGCGCGATCGACTGTTACGCGGAACGGCTTAAGCCGACCGAGACCCTCATCACGAAAACGCGCTCGATCGATACTTTTTTTCCGGTCGCTAAGGGCGGAACGTATTGCATTCCGGGACCGTTCGGCGCCGGAAAGACCGTTCTTCAGCATACGACGAGCCGCCATGCCGACGTCGACGTCGTTATCATCGCCGCCTGCGGCGAGCGCGCGGGCGAAGTCGTCGAGACCCTTAAGGAGTTTCCCGAGCTCACCGACCCGCGGACGGGAAAGTCCCTCATGGAGCGCACAATCATAATCTGCAATACTTCGTCGATGCCCGTCGCGGCGCGCGAAGCTTCGGTGTATACCGGCGTGACGCTCGCCGAGTACTATCGCCAAATGGGCCTCGACGTGCTGCTGCTCGCGGATTCCACGAGCCGCTGGGCACAGGCCCTCCGCGAGATGTCCGGCCGACTCGAGGAAATCCCGGGAGAGGAAGCGTTTCCCGCCTACCTCGAGTCGTATATCGCGGCCTTCTACGAGCGCGCCGGTATCGTTCGCCTCAAGGACGGCTCCGTCGGCTCGGTTACGATCGGCGGAACCGTTTCACCGGCGGGCGGTAACTTCGAGGAGCCCGTAACGCAGGCCACGCTCAAAGTCGTCGGCGCATTCCACGGGCTTTCGCGAGAGCGATCTGACGCGAGAAAATACCCCGCGATCCACCCCCTCGATTCTTGGTCGAAGTATCCGGGCGTCCTTAATGTAAAATCCGTTGAGTACGCGCGCGCCTTCCTTCGCCGGGGAAGCGAAGTTGAGCAGATGATGAAGGTCGTCGGCGAGGAAGGAACGAGCCTTGATGACTTTATCGTCTACCTAAAGGGCGACTTCCTCGACGCCGTGTACCTCCAGCAGAACTCCTTCGACGAGATCGACGCGGCGGCGTCGACCGAACGGCAGGAGTATACGTTTGGCATGATATTGGAAATTCTCGGAACCACGTTCTCGTTTGGCGGAAAGGACGAGGCTCGCGCATGGTTCAACTCGACGCGGCTTCTGTTTCTCGACTATAACTACTCGATGTGGGAATCCGACGGGTTCCGAAAGCTCGAGAAAGAGATTCGCGCGGCTATCGAAGACAAGGCGGATGGCCTCGACGCCGCCTGCAAAAAATTGCTCGGTCGGCGCGAACCGGCCCGGGTTTCGGAGTAAGCCATGAAAAAGGTATATAGCAAGATTGAATCCATCAATGGCTCGGTCATTACCGTCAAGGCCAACGACATCAAGTACGGCGAGCTTGCGGAGATAGAGACGTCGTTCGGCACTTCTCTCGCCGAGGTCAACAAACTCTCAGGCGACTTGGTCTCCCTTCAGGTTTTCGCGGGCGGACGCGGAGTATCGACCGGAGACAGCATCCGCTTTCTCGGAAACGAGATGCGCGTTAGCTTTTCCGACAACCTGCTCGGACGCATCTTCAACGGCTCGGGCGAACCGCGCGATAAAGGACCCGCCCTTAAGGACAACCTCGTTCCCATAGGCGGTCCCTCGGTAAACCCGTCGAAGCGAATTATCGCGAAGCGCATGATCAGAACCGGTATCCCGATGATCGACGTGTTCAACACGCTCGTCGTTTCGCAGAAGCTCCCGATTTTTTCCATATCGGGCGAGCCGTATAACGAGCTTCTCGCGCGCATCGCGATGCAAGCCGAGGTCGACGTGATCGTTCTTGGCGGCATGGGCCTCAAGTACGACGACTACCTCTTTTTCAAGGACACGCTCGAGAACGCGGGAGCGATGAGCCGCACGGCGATGTTCGTGCACACAGCCGCCGACCCGACGGTCGAATGCATCATGATTCCGGACATGTGTCTCGCGGTCGCGGAGCAGTTCGCGATTCAAGGCAAGGACGTTCTCGTGCTTCTGACGGACATGACGAACTTCGCCGACTCGATGAAGGAAATCGCGATCATCCAGGAACAGGTACCGTCGAATCGCGGATATCCGGGCGACCTCTATAGTCAGCTCGCGGCGCGCTACGAAAAGGCCGTTGACTTCGACGACGCGGGTTCCGTGACGATTCTCGCCGTTACTACCATGCCCGGCGATGACGTTACTCACCCGGTTCCCGACAACACGGGCTATATAACCGAGGGGCAGTTTTATCTTAAAAACGGGCGTATTGAGCCTTTCGGCAGCCTCTCTCGACTCAAACAGAACGTGAACGGAAAAACGCGACCCGACCATCGAGCGCTCATGGACAATATGATCAAGCTCTATTCGTCCTACAAGGATACCCTCGAGAAGAAGTCGATGGGCTTTATGATGTCCGAGTGGGACAGCAAGCTTCTTAAATTTGGCTCGATGTTCGAGGCTCAGATGATGGACTTGACGGTGAACATTCCCCTTGAAGGTGCGCTCGACGCGGGTTGGAAAATCTTGGCTGAGTGCTTTACGCCGGCGGAAACCGGAATCAAGAGCGAGCTGATTAATCAGTATTGGCCGAAGGGCTGATAGGAGCGGGTCGTAATGGCGATTAAGCTGACTAAAAACGAGCTGAAGACTCAGAAGGAAAGCCTGAAAATGTACCGGCGCTACCTTCCGACGCTCCAGCTCAAGAAACAGCAATTACAGACCGAGATACGCTCGATCGAGGCCCGCGCGCACGAGGTTCGCTCCGGGCGCGACGCGCTGAACGCGGAGTTCGACGCGTGGATCGCCGTTTTCGGCGAGTCGGATTCTTTCGATCCCGATACCGTGCAGATCCGCGAGGTACGTACTACTACCGGAAATATTGCCGGCGTTTCGATACCCGTATTCGACGGAGCGGAGTTCGACCGAGTCGGATACGATCTCTACGTGAAACCTCTGTGGATCGATACCGCGTCCGACCGGCTTGAGCGCGTGCTTGCCCTTGACCTCGAGGCTCGCGTCCTTGACGAGCAGGTCAGGCTTCTCACTATCGAGCTGAGAACGACGACCCAGCGGGTTAACCTGTTTGAAAAGGTTAAGATTCCGGAGACGAGGAAAAATATCAAGAAGATTACCGTCTACCTCGGTGACCAGCAGGTGGCTGCGGTCGTTCGAGGAAAGATATCGAAGAAAAACCTTGAGATCGCGAACGGGGAGGCGGCTTTATGATCGTTCCGATGAAAAAGGTCACGCTCGTCGTTCTTGACCGTGAGCGCGAGGAAGCCTTACGAATATTGAGAAAGACGGGCGTCATGCACGTTGAGCGCAAGGCGGCGTCGGGTCAGCCCTTGGCCGATCTGCAATCGTCGCTTACATCCCTCGATCAGGCTATTGCCGTACTGACCGAGTCAGCTAAGTCGAAAGCAGGCGCACCGCGCTCAAGAGCAAGCGCTCAAAGCGCGGCAACTGGAGCCACAGGGTCATATTCCAGCGAGAGCCCCGCGTCTGCCGTCGCCGAGGTTTTGGCCATTCGTGATAAGAAACGCGCGGCGCAGGAAACGGCTCTTTCGATATCGCGCGAGCTTGAGCGCTTTACCGTCTGGGGCGACGTAGACCCGCTTGATTTTGACGTATTGGCGAAAAGCGGTATCTATCTTTTTCCCTTCGAGATGACCGTTGCCGAATATACCTCGCTTCCTGCGTCCGTTCGCTCGATCGTGCTAAACCGCGATAAGAAGACGATTCGCTGCGTTATCTGGGGCGAAGACGATCTTTTGCATGCCGATATGCCCGCGGGCGCCCGCGAGCTTGTCATGCCGGCGCGTTCAACGACCGACCTCAAAGAAGACCTCCTACTCGCCCTTTCCGAAGTACCCGAATGCGATGCAGCTCTCGCCGATACGGCCTCGTATCTTCCCTCACTTATCGCCTATCGCTCGGAAGTGCTTGCTGCCATTGAATTCGAGACCATTCGGTCAGGGATGCCGCTCGTCGAGCTTGGCGAAGGATCTTCTGTGGCCGGAACCGCTTCAATTGCCTGGCTTTCGGGTTTTGTTCCCGCCGACGAGCTTGGGTCGGTAACTGCCGCGGCAAAACAACACGGATGGGCTTGTATGTCGGAGGAGCCTTCCGAAGAGGACGCCGTACCGACGAAGATCCGCAATAATCCGTTTGTAAACCTGATCTCTCCGTTACTTGAATTTCTCGGTACGGTACCCGGATACCGAGAAATCGACATTTCCCTGTGGTTTTTGCTGTTCTTTGGTATTTTCTTTGCCATGATTTTCGGTGATGCGGGATACGGCTCATTGCTTGCGATTCTCGCACTTGCCTTTATCGGGATGAAATATCGAAAAGGAGAGAAACCGGCGACAGGCATTTTCATGATGCTGTATCTTGCGCTGATGACCATCGCCTGGGGAACGATTACCTGCACGTGGTTCGGTTTACCGCTCAGCGCGCTTCCAGACGCTTTCGTGCGCGTGTCCTTGCCCGCGTTCTCGAATGCGAATCCCGGCGCCGCCGACAACATCAAAGTCTTTTGCTTTACGCTCGGGCTCATACAAATATCGCTCGCCCACGTGATCGGCGTCGTTCGTAACAGGACGTCTCCGAAGCTTCTCGGGGAGATCGGCTCGCTTTTGATGACGGTCGGCATGTATTTCGTCGTCCTGAATCTCGTCGTATCCGCGGAGAAGTACCCCCTGACCAATCAGATACTCGCGATGATTGGGGGAGGCTTTCTGTTGAACTTCGTATTCATTAACTATGCGGGGAGCTTTGTCGGAGGTATCATCGAAAGCCTCAAGAACTTCATTACGATGTTCCTCGGCATCGTCAACATGTTCGGCGATATCATGAGTTATATTCGCCTTTGGGCCGTCGGACTCGCAGGGTCGGCGATCAGCGCGACGGTAAACTCGATGGCGGGACCGTTTTTAGGTGGATTCATTATCTTCGCGGGCATGATACTGCTTTTCTTCGGACATGGGTTAAACCTTGTCATGAACGTCCTATCGGTCATCGTGCACGGCGTTCGCCTGAATACCCTCGAGTTTTCTAACCATCTCGGTCTGACCTGGTCAGGCTTTAAGTACGAACCGTTCGCGGAAACGGTCAAAAAATAGGAGTTGCATATGAATTTCGGTATGTTTGGCGCCGCTGCTGTCTTGGGAATTTCTGCGGTCGGTTCCGCAATTGGCCTCGCTATCGCCGGTCAAGCGACTATTGGCTCGTGGAAACGCTGTTACATGAACAATAAGCCCGCTCCCTTTATTCTCGTCGCTTTCGCGGGCGCTCCGCTCACGCAAACGATTTACGGATTCCTTCTCATGAACGCGATGATAGCGTCCGAGAAGGACCCTTGGTTCCTGCTTGGCGTGGGCTTGGTCTGTGGGCTCGCTATCGCTGGTTCCGCCGTCGCCCAAGGAGCTGCGAGCGCCGCCGGTTCCGATGCGTTGGGAGAGACCGGAAAGGGCTTTTCTCAGTACATCACCATCGTCGGCCTCTGCGAGACTGTCGCGCTTTTCGTCATGGTTTTCGGACTCATCTCGGTATAATTTTGGTGTCTTCGATACTGCCGGAAGCCTTCGCTTCCGGCTTTTTTTTTCACTTGGAAAAATACAGATGAGCTCTCTGTACAACGCTTTTTTTTGTCGATATAGTAGGTACGTATGGGCGAATTCATGAAACCTCGCGCGGTGCTTTTCGGCGGGAGTGGAAACACGAGACGAATTACAATCGGCGGCGACGCCCCCGTTTCCATTCAAACTATGTGGAAAGAACCGCTCGTCGGCGCGAACTTATCGTTAATCGCGCGAGAAATCGAACGATTGGAACGTTTGGGCTGCGATATAGTGCGCTTTGCCGTTCCAGACGAGGAGAGCGCGTCTCTTCTTTCGAAACTCGCCGATATGACTCCCGTGCCTCTTGTCGCGGATATACATTTCGACCATACGCTTGCCCTCGCGTGCATCAAAGGGGGCGTTTCAAAGATTAGAATAAACCCTGGAAATATCGGGTCGCCAGAACGAGTGCGTTCAGTTGTAGCGGCTGCGAAAGATAAAGGAGTCGCAATCAGGATCGGCGTGAATTCGGGTTCCTTACCGCGCGACTTACAAGATCGTGTTTCCCGATCCGTCGCTTCACGCGAGAATCAAGAGTGCGCGCGCGCTGAGGCGCTCGTCGAAGCGGCGACGCGCGAGGCTTCGGTGTTGGACGAACTCGGCTTTTCTGATTTTATCGTATCGATGAAAGCCTCATCTGTTCGCGAGACTATTCTCTGCAACGAGTCGTTCGCGCGGCGATTCGCGATCCCGTTGCACATCGGTGTGACCGAAGCGGGCCCGTTGATCGGCGGTATCGTGAAAAGCTCAATAGCGCTTTCCCGGCTTCTGATGGAGGGTATCGGCTCTACCGTGCGTGTGAGCCTCTCCGACACTCCCGAATGCGAGGTTATCGCCGCGCGCGAGATACTTGCGGAATCCGGTTCCCGCGGTGGTGGCGTCAGGATTATATCCTGCCCTCGGTGCGGGCGAAACGGTTTCGACGTTCATGGTTTCGTGACACGGTGGCAAAGCGAGCTTATGTCCCTTGATAAGGATATCACCGTTGCGGTTATGGGTTGCGTCGTAAACGGCCCTGGCGAGGGAAAGCACGCGGATATCGGCATCACCGGAGCAGGCGATTCCGTCATTATTTTTAGACAGGGCGAAATTGTCAGAAACGAGCGGGCGTCTTTGGGAATCGAGTCCGTTGACGCCGCTTTTCGCGAGGAGTTGGGTAAACTATGAGAGAGCAAATAGTACGTTCTGGATTCGGTAACCGGCCTTCGTTCGTGTCCTTTCATGCTGCGCGCGTTATCCTTTTTTTTGTCATTGTTCTCGGATGTTCCGCAGCGTCGATCTTCGCGCAAATCCCCTCGACTGCGACGTGGCGGGCGCTTGACTCCGCAAAATCATCCTTCGAGAAAGGCGAGCTTGGCGAGGCGCTCGCGCTCTGCGAAAAAGCCCGTAACGGGCACCGAGTGGAAATGGAGCGCATGAAGGACGTGCTTTCTGAGGCCTTGTCCCCTTCAGAGGTTCGCCGTTCCGGCGAAGATATTTCTCAGGTTCGAGAGATACTTCTCAGCAGAAACGAGCTTGCCGCCATCGAGATTATCGATAGCGTGCGCGCAAACCCGGTTGCGTCTTTGAAGGCAAAAACGACTACGGATGTCATATTATGGCTGGAAAAGCGTTCCGTGTTGCCAGAGGCGGATATGCTATCAGGCTATGTATTCGAGGCTGAGGGAGAATACACCGTAGCTTCAGATCACTTTCGGCGGGCATGGGAGCAAAGGGCGTTTCTCGATATCCCGGATGATCGATTTACGATTCTCTACGCACTCGCTGACATTGCTCAAAAAACAGGGGATTTGGGTGCAAAAGAACGGTATCTCCTTGCCGTGCTCTCGGAAGATCCCATCTACGGCAAGCCTGGAGCAGAAAGCCCCTCTCTTAAGGCAATGATTCGCACGCTTGAGACGGAACAGACAACCGATAAATTTTTTACGCTCTATAGACATCGTGCTTTTTTTGCACTTCCAGCGTATCAGAAACTCTCTTATTTCTATTATCTCGATTCTCGTGGCAGATTGGATAGCGCCTTGCCAGTTTCCGTTCTTGCGGCAATTATATCGGTTACCGCACTTAATGAAGCGGTTTCGCGCTATGAGTTTTCGTATGCATTTTCATCTTTTTCTGATTTACTCGATCGATGCGGAGCCCATCCTGAAATCGTTGAGTGGGCAACGAGAACCGGGCTATGGGAATCATTTTTAACGTTCGCGCGTATTCTTGACGCTAGGGGAAACGTGAAACTTGCCCGATCGTTACGCAACGATATGGCCCTTCATTGTCCGGATGAGGTTGCCGCGCAAAAAGCTTCGGGAGAAGCGCAAGCCGCTAGCCCTCGATGAGACGTTTATCTTCTTGAAAAAAAGAAAAAAAGTGGTATATTACTGTAAGAGCGGTAGTTTATTTCAGTCACTATGCTGAGGTAGCCGTTGAACAAAGAATGATAGGAGTGCACCATGATGAAAAGAGTGCTTTTAGCGGTGATGTTGCTTGCATTAGCGACGACCGGCGCCTTTGCTTTCGGAATCGGTCTTCAGGTCAACAGCGATCCGAGTCAGGATGAAATAGATCCCGGGCTTGCGGTTACATTCAAGACTGATTCCCTGCCTCTTGTATTTTCCGTTAGCTGGACGTTCGTCGAGGACGCCACCTGGATCGGAATTACCGGCGACTACTGGTTCCTGAACGACAAGATCACGAACATCGGCTCAGCCTCGCTGAACTGGTTTATCGGCGTGGGATTCTTCGCGGATTTTATCTTCCTCGAGGACGACTTCATTCTCAACGGCGGCGTGCGCATACCGGTCGGTTTGAACATGTACACCTTCAGGGGGCAGTTCGAGCCCTTCCTGATGGTTGCGCCTTCTTTCGGCGTGCAGCTGGTTCCGTCGCTCGACACGACGGACATATTCTTCCCGATATCGATCGGATTTAGATTCTGGTTCAAGTAACCGGGTAAAACCCCTTAGCCGTCCCTTTTCGGGACGGTTTTTTTATGCTAAAATGCCCGGTTAGTAACGGAGGATCGAGTAATGAGCAGAGTGGTGTTAGGGGCGGATTCGCTCGACGGGTACTTAACGGACAAGGATCAGGCATATCTCTCGAAAATGGATGGCTTGTATGCCCGCGCGATGGATTCCTTTAAGGTGCTTGCCGCGGGAGGCTTTAGCTCAGCGCTCGTGAACGAGGAAAAAAAGGTAATTGACATATTCAACGAGATGGGCCATGTCATGCAGGAAATCTGCAAGGAAGCGCCCGGGATAAAGGTTTATTCGTTTGAAACGGAAGAACAGAGCCATGCGGAAGCCTCACGGGTAATCGCAAAGTTACGCGATATCCGAACCGGCCATAATGAGTTTGTATATTACACGCAACGCGCGTACGAGATGTTGTTTCGACTCGCGTATAACAGAAACCATTCGGATAACAAGAATTATCTTGTGGTAAAAACGCCGGTTACCGCTCCGGTTCAGAATTACGCAGTGCATAAAATACCGGATATCGACTATAAGATCGAGAATTCCGTCATGTGCGTCATGCTTCGCGGCGCGTTACTTCCCTCGATGATCGTATCAAAGGAAATTGAGGAATATTCATCACATGGATACGTAACTCCTTTTGCCCTGTTCAAGATCAAGCGCGATGACTCGAAAAAAGAAAACAATATGGAGTATATCCTCGATCTCGATAAATCCTTCTTCAACATCGAGGATATGAACGGCAAAGACCTCATATTCGCCGATCCCATGAACGCTACGGGTGGTAGCCTCGTGACGGTCGTGAAGTATCTCATAGACAACGGCGTCAAGCCAAAGTCCATCAGCTTTTTTAACGTGATATCAGCCCTGAAAGGCGCGCTACGCGTCGTTCGCGCGCTTGAAAACTGCACGGTCTATACCCTTTGGATGGATCCCGTGTTAAACGCGTCCGCCTATATCATGCCAGGCCTCGGCGACGCGGGCGATCGTATCAACGGCAAGGATACGGAGGATTCGCCGAGAAATATCATTCAATTAGTTGCGGATTACGGAGCTGACATAGCCGGTCTTTATCGATCCCAGTTGCGTAAAATCGAGCAGACGGTTTTAGGCTCGCATTAATGACCCGAGGAAATGACTGCTTGCGCGCGGGCGCGTCCCGCTTTGCGCTATCGATCGCTTTACTATTGCTTTCAGTCATTATATCGCTTTCCTTTGTCTCGTGCGCCTCGCTGAAAGACTCGCAGACCGAGCTCGAGCTCGCTTCGGAGTATCTTTCTATAGCCGATGCCTACGCGGAATTGGGTAAGCACGACAAGGCGATCGAGTTTTATCTGCGAGCGAGAAAGCGCGATGAGTACCGTAACGCGACCGCGTATTCGCTTGGCAGAATGTACGCACTTTCGGGAAAGTGGCGCGAAGCCGTGGCTATGTTCGAACCCTTGTACCAAGAAGAGTCTGACAATGCCAGGGTCTCCGCCGCGCTCGCCTATGCCCTCGCGTCGGTCGGCGAGACGGAACGGGCGCTAACCGTTTACGAAGGCGCGTATAAGGCGAAAATGGATGATCCCGCCACAAATCGCGACTATGCTGAGATGCTTCTTTTGGCAGAAAGGCCCGAGGAAGCGATAAGTCACATTGCCCTCGTCAAGGAAGCCTTTGCCGATACGAAAGTTGCAGCGGACCTCGATGCTATCGAGAAACGGGCGCTTGAAACTATTGCGGCCAGAACCAAGGGTGACGATGCTAAGGCCGACGGCGCCAAGGCCGACGGCCTTAAACCCGGTAAATAGGCCAAGCGGAGACCTTTATTTTTTCCATCCGAAACGCTTATGCTCGCGGGCGGCAAAGGACTTTTCGAGATAGGGGCCTATTTCCATCCCGTCGAAAATTGCCGTAGCCTCCTCGAGCGTCGAGCGGAGCACCGGGTGCTTCGGAGAAAAAAGGACGCAGCAGTCTTCATAGGGCAAGATCGACGTATCATACGTTCCGATTTCCTTTGCGACGTCGATGATCTCTTCTTTGTCCATACCGATAAGCGGACGAATAACCAGACGTCCCGCGCGCGAGGCTGTTACCGATATATTGTCGATCGTTTGGCTCGCAACTTGCCCAAGGCTTTCGCCCGTGATTATCGCCTTCGAGCCCGTAATGCCGCATGCCATGTTCGCGACTTCCATCATGCACATCCTCAGCATGAGCGTGGCGTAATCGGGCGGCGCGCAGTCGCGTATGCGCTGTTGGACTTCTGTGAAGGGAACTATGTTAAGATGGGTCCCCAAGCCATATTCCGCAAGGATGGACGCGAGATCCTCCACTTTCTTTTGCGCCTCAGGCGAGGTGTACGGATGAGAGTGGAAATAAAGGCAGTCGACTTTCATTCCGCGCCGTATCATACGAAAGCCGGCTACGGGCGAGTCGATCCCTCCCGAGAGAAGTAGGAGCGCCTTGCCTCCCGTCCCGCAGGGAAGACCGCGTAGTCCTCGTTCCTCGGAACCGTATACGAATGCGCGTTCGCGAACCTCGACGGAAATCTTGACGTCAGGCCGGTGGACGTCCACCGCCATGATGCCTTCCTCGTAAATTGCCTCTCCGACTCTCCGCGAGATTTCGTATGAACCGAGGGGAAACGCCTTGTCGGATCTGCGCGTTTCGATCTTAAAAGTTTTTTTTCCGAGCGCTTGCGCGCGATGAGCCTCAACAATAGCGGCTTCGGTTATCGCCTCGATCTCCTTCGCGGTAACTACCGCGCGAGCCCATCCGGTTATGCCGACGAGATGCCGTAGTGCGTACTCGATGTGTTCGGAATCTTCCTCCTGTCCTTCGATGTACATCCTTCCCGCGCGAAGCTGAACCCTCGCGGAACGCCCTTCAAGGAATAATTGCGCATTTTGAACGAGGCGCTGTTCAAAGTCTTTTAGGTTTCCGCTTTTAAGCGTAAGCTCCCCGAGTTTGACGAGATAGAGCGCCGTTCGTTCCTGTAGTCCACGTATCTTTCGATCTTTCATTCTAACTCCGTTAGCGTGTACCGGCGACTGCCGTCGCGAGCTCTTCGGCGAACTCTTCGATATCGCCTATTGTGGTTGTTGGTCCTATCGAGACGCGAAACGCTCTTTGTGCCGTATCGGCGTCGAGTCGCATTGCCTCTAGTACTGCCTTGCGCCCTGTTTTTGAAGAGCAAGCGGAGCCGGTCGATAAGAAAAATCCTCGTTCAGAAAGGATACGTACGAGCACCTCTCCAGGTAAGGACTCATTCGAGCATTGCACGATCGCGGGGGAATACCCGCGGGATTCGGGCGTTCTGGCGCGAGGAATGACGGAGACGCGGGGTATGCTCGAGAGGATTCTGACAAGTTCGGCCCCGACGATCTTGATCCGCGCGATTTCGTCGATATCTCCCGACGGCGATAGGCAACGCTCGAGGCAATGGGCGAATGCGAGGGCTCCGGCGACGTTTACCGTTCCGCTTCGGAATCCTCCTTCCTGTCCGCCGCCGCGAAGAAATGGCTCAAAAGGCCGTAATGCGCACATGATGCCTATTCCGCGCGGCCCGCCGATTTTATGCGCGCTGATGGCCACAGAATCGATGCCAGGCGCATTGAAAGAGAAGCGAATCTTTCCAACTGCCTGAACGGCGTCGACGTGGAAATGCGGCTTCCTTCCGCCGCGACGCGACGAAGACAGCGATGCAGCAATTTCCCGCACCGGCTGAATCGCACCCGTCTCGTTGTTTACCGCCATGACCGCGACGAAGAGCGTATCCTCGCGCACGGTCGAAGCGACCGCTTCCGGCGTAATGACCCCCTCGTCGTTCGATGGTATCTTCAGCATCTTGTACCCCAGTTGTTCCATCGCCCGTGCCTGTTCCATGACGGCGGGGTGTTCTATTGCGCTGATCGCGATAGATCCCCGAACCGGACGCATGAGGAGCGACAGCATTGGGATATGATTGCCTTCCGTCCCGCCTGACGTGAATACGAGCTGGCGCGCGGAAACGCCCAACGCGGCGGCGCATCTCTCGCGAGCGCTTTCAAGCGCCGTCGCCGAACGTTTACCGAGCGCATGGGGGCTCGCGGCATTGGCGAAGGATTCTACGCTTGCGTCGGCAAAAACGCGTATCGCCGCGGGATCGGGAAGCGCTGTCGCCGCCCAATCGAGGTATACGCTCACGAGAGAATCCCGAGGACGGCCTCGTCGGGAACCTCGGATACATACGTCGAGTTGAGCTCGCGCTGCAGGACGAACCGCACGGCGCCCCCGCGCTTTTTTTTATCCGTTTTCATGGCATGGAGAAGCTCGTTGGCAACAGTCGCTGCCGATTCCCGAGATGAAAGTGCGGGATGCACAGATCCGGTCGGCCATCCATAGGATTCGAGCGTCGCTTTAACGTCATTCCGGTATTCCGGGTCGGTGACGCCGAGCCGGCAACCGAGTTCGAGGGCGCGAGCGATTCCCCACGCTACGGCTTCACCGTGCGAAACGACGCCAAACCCCGCGACGCTTTCGAGCGCGTGCGCGAAAGTGTGTCCCAGATTGAGGAACATTCGCTCGCCTGATTCTTTTAAGTCGCGTTCTACCACGCGCGCTTTTGCCTGAACGCAACGTTTTACCGTCTCTAGGAGAAGCTCGCCGTCCCGACGCAAGATGTCTTCGCGTCGATCTTGCATGATCTGGTAGAGTTTTGGAGCGTAAAGTAGGGCGGTTTTCAGCACTTCGGCGAGGCCTGACCGATACTCCCGTTCAGGAAGGCTGTTAAGCGCCGCGATCGATATGTGGATTGACGAAGCGGGATAAAAGGTACCGACGCAGTTTTTATAGTTTCCAAAATCAACGCCGGTTTTTCCGCCGATAGCGGCGTCGGCCATGGCGAGTAGCGTCGTCGGGACGAGCTCGACGCGCGCGCCTCTCATGTAAAGAGACGCGGCAAAGGCGGTCATGTCGGTAACGACTCCTCCGCCGAACCCGACAAAGAGGCTGTCTCGCGCGAGCCCTGCCGTGAGGGCGGCGGATAGAATAGTTTCGATTGAGGCAAGCGTCTTGTTGGTTTCGCCGGCCGGTAGGACGACAACAGGCGACCCCGCGACGAACCCACGCGAGTGCTCGAGCAGCGAAACCGTATTCGTGTCGACTACGTAGACGCCGCCCGAGGGCGGAAGCGAAGGAACCGTTAATTCCCGATAAAAAAATACTGAGGCGTTCCCGTCGGGAATCGCGTACGAGAAAGTGTCCATGGGGCCATTTTAGTAAGTATTTTCGTCCATTGCAAGGAAGTCGGCGCGAACTTTCGAAAGTCGGGCAAGCTCGCGACCGATAGTTCTTTCGTAATCGAGGGTTCCGCGCAAAATGCCTTCTCGCTCATCCTCCCAAGCTTGTAAGCCATCGATATAGAGAAACCTGAATTGCTTTTCGTTCGCTCGTTCGGCCCAAAGTTTAGCCTCTAGCCAATACCGAAGCGCGGTAGCGTAACAGGTTTCGGCCGTTTGGAGGCTCTCGAGGTTTTGCCGCTTCCATGGGGCGTTATAGAAATACGCCACTTGCTTATCCCACTTGAGACCGAGCCTGATATGTTGTTCGACGAGTTTCAGATTGAGGTGCATCATGACGATATACCGGTATTTTTCCCAGTCTTTTTTTGTTTCGATCTTTCCGAGAGCGTAGAGAGGATTCGAAAAATCTGCTTCAACGGCGCGTTCGAGCCAATATATATTCTCCATGACGTCGTCGGGATCTTGTTGATAGTGGACGTGATATAACCGATAGAATTGCTCTTTATACCTGACAACATAGGCATCCGCGTCCCGAGATGGAATGAAGAAGAGGAAGAATGCGAATGCCGCTAAGAGCGGTCCTCTGCGTGTGCCGAGCCGGGAGTCTTTTTTCCGCGAATTCATACCCCTAGTTTCGGCATATCGGAGACGATACTCCATATTTTTTCGGTGATTTCCCCGATTGGTCGCGTGGCATCGATGTGAATAACCTTCATTCCGGGCTCTTCTGCCGCATATTGATTGAGTATTTCTCGATATCGGTCTTGCACGAGCCGTTGAAACGGCTCTTTTTCGTAAATTTCGGTAGCTTCGCCACGGCTTTGGATTCTCGCCATAGATAACGATGGGTCAATTTCAAAGAAAAAGAGGTATTCCGGAAGGGGAAATCCCTTATTAAGATTGGCGGGAAGATTGGGATCGCCCGTCGTTCCCTGGTACGCAAGGCTCGAAAATATATATCGATCCGAAAAGACCGCTCGGCCATGCGCTATTTGTTCCTCGATGCCCCCCGTTCCGTACACATGCTCGCAACGGTCCGCGGCGAAAAGATGCGCCATGGTATCGGGATGTACCCGCGAGTCGCCCGAAAGAAGCTTTCTGATGAGCTTTCCCGTATCGCCGCCGGTTGGCTCGGCGGTGAACCATACTGCGTGTTTTCGGGAACTGAAACGTTTTTCAAGTTCGCGAAGCTGTGTTGTCGTGCCGGTGCCGTCAATCCCCTCGAAAACGGCGAAATTGCGCAATATCATTGTATTATAATGCCCCTTTTTCTGTTATGATAGTACACTGGAATGGATCGCCCCGCAATCGTGCATATCATCCAAATATTCCTCTTTATCATCCTGCTAATCGGGGCGTTTTTGCTTATCTCTCCCGTATCCGGCTTGATGGAGCGCACCATCGATTCCGCGCGCAATGAGTTTATGCTCGAGTTTGAGCGCGCGACGGGATTACGTATAACGTATAGAACCATGTCACCTTCGGTTATCAAGACGCTTCTTATAAAGGACATCGTGATAACCGATGCGTCAAATGAAACGGTCGTCGCCCGAGCGTCGACCGTTTCTGTTTCATATAGTTTGCCCGCGCTTCTTTTTGGGAATATCGCGTCCGCCGTTCGCGGAATCGTGATAGAAAACGCGACGGTCTATGTCGATGTCGCCCGAAACGCGGAACTCGTCGCGCGGTTTACGCGGCAGGATACGATTACTGTTGTCAAAGCCGCTCAATCGACTGAGATCGTTACGGTTCCGCGAAGCCTAGCGGAAATCATACCTCGGGATGTCGCTGTCAGAATTCGTAACCTTGACCTTCGATATGTCGATCATGACTGGTCTGCCTCACTTGCGATTCGCAGGGGAAACGCACGTTTTGCGGAAACCGGCGTAGAATTCGATATTGACGGTTCCATGAAATACGAGAACGTGCGCCTCGTCGATGCAGGTCCATTTTCCTCAAGAGTAACTCTCAATGGCGAAGTAAACCATGATATGACGAACGGATCTGCAAGTCTTTTTGTAAACTCCCTTCAAGGAAGCCAGTTTTCCGTGTCTAGAATAGGGCTCGTAACTACGTATCGCGACGGTATTGTTCGGGTAAACGCCGTGCAAGACCTTCAGCCTATAGATATTTCTGTCTTGTGGGACACAACGTCTGGCGAGGTGAATGCCAATTTTGAGTGCGAGCGACTCCTCCCCCTGTACTGGATTACGCCTTCGATGAGCCTTCCTTCTTCTCTTAAGGATATGACGGTTTCAGGCAAGGCAAACCTACAAGTCCTCGAAGACGGAGGCGTCTCCTATGCTACCGCTTTTTCATTTTCGGTTCCCGACGGTTTTTACGGGGGAGGGACCGGGAGCATCAGCGTGGATGGCGACGAAACGGCGGTCAATATCCGGCGTATTTCGCTCGTGGGCCCGCGCATCGACGTGGAATCCTCGGGATCCTATGCTTTTAATTCCGGTATTCCCGAGGGTATCGTCTCTGTCCGTAACTTTCGACCAATCGACAGCCTTTCAGTTGTGGGAGATTGTTACATACAACGTTCGGCTACAGGGTATAGTGCAGTTATTCCGGCATTGGCCATTAACGATTCGCGCTTTGAGTCGATTAGCTTTCTCGTAATTCCTGACTCCGGGGACGGAATGGAAATGACGCTGGAAGCCAGGGATTCACGCGGCAGGATAGAGGCCGAGGGAACTCTTGCGACTACTGATGATTCCTTCCTTCAAGGGTATATCGCCTTTGATTCTATCAACGCTAAAAACCTTATGGGTCTTTTGGGTTCTGGGTCCGGTTTGTCAGGCGAAGAACGACGAGCTGCGAGCGAAGCGGGTTGGGGCCTCACGACCGAGATATATTTTACGTCAAATCTTGAGGGGCTCGCTTATAACTGCACGCGCCTCGTTCTTGCGTCATCAGGAACCGGTCCTGATGGTGCCTACGTACTCCTTTCCGCAAAGGGAAACGAACGAGAGGTTTTCATAACCGACATTTCTACCTCGCCGGGCATGGCGTCCGTGACCGGCGGCATGCACGCGCTGTATGGGGAAACCGGCGACATTTTTTTCGACGCGGATCTTTCCGTCCAGTCGATTCCGTATCGGTTTAACGGCGTTTATAACGACGGCAACCTTTCTGTCTATGGAGATTATGGCCTCGCAGTTTCAATCGTTCGCGATCCCCTAGTGGGCACATCGGGCGCCTTTCGGGTTAATGGCTTTCCTGTACCTGCGGGACCCCTTATGCTTTCCCTTTCGCTTGACGGGGGATTTTCGTCAGGAGATGACGGCGGTTGGAAGGCCATCGTCAGAAAGGGCCTTGTCGAGGAGCTTAACGGGTTTACGCCGCTTTCGACGACACTAACGTTCGAGGGAATAATCGAGCCGACTGGTTTGTTTTTCCATGAGGTTATTCTTACGGATACTCGATCGAGCATATCCGGTCAGGCGAGCATCGGGTATGTGACCAATACGCCGACGGGCGACCGGTATTCCGCGGATATTCAACTCGCTTCGGATGACGGGAAGGAATCCTTTAAGGTATTGGGAAACGCGATAAAATCCACGGAACTTTTTCTTGAGGGAAGCTTAGAACTCGTCAATGTTCCGTTTATGAGGTTTTTCAAGGGACAAACGCCGGATAATATGATTTCTGCTTCCGTGACCTGCTCGGGCACCCCTGAGACGATTTTCGCGTCAGTTGACATTCGCAATCTATCCTATAGGTATTCAGGATACGACGCTTCGCTCCGGGGTTCTGCCCTATTGGAAGACGGCACCGTACTCTTGTCGGAGTTGGTCGCATCCTGGAACGGTCAAACGATTGATTCCGCGAAAGGTACCATGAATCTTTCAAGCGGCGTAGCGGCTTTTAGCGCCGCATATCGCGGAATTCTCGACGATTCTCCCATCACGGCGGGTCTCTCAATAGATTTGGTTCCTAAAGCGATTGTTGGGGACGTCGCCGTCCCGGATACATTTGATTTCAGCCAATTTACCCTGCGGGCCTCTGCAAGCGATCTGCAATGGAATACGATTAAGCCTTCGGAGCCCTTCGTGTGCACGCTTGTCCATGAGCCTGGAATTACGGCGCTTTATGCCGGTCGCGATGACGCAATTACCGGGTTTTTGCTCGACGATGGAACCTTCTCGCTTCGGGCGGGTCTGTCGTCTCCGGTGAGCTTTACCGCGGATGGCACCGTCGTTGAAGGCGAGATTTCTGTTTTTGTGGGGAATATACGGGTAGACATGGCTCGGTTGTGGCCCTTTGCTGCAATTAATTTTGTCGCCTTTGACGCGGGAATAGTGGAAGGTGAATTGAATATTTCCGGCCTTTTATCCGACCCGGATTTTTTTGGAACACTGTATTCCCACGATATCTTGGTCTGGGCCCCAGGCTTTTTTAATGAGAAATTTGTTCCCGAGCCATTCGAAATCGTTGCTGATGGAAAAACTCTGAATGTGAAAACGTTTCGCTTGGATAGCGATAGTTCCACGCTCTATGCGAACGCGACCGCGTATTTTGACCGATGGATACCGACAAAGGTCGAGCTCAAGACCTATACCGAGCGTGATAGGCCCCTGCGGGTCGATACTGATAATCAATATTTTGCCGCGAAGGGCAGGGCCAACTGCGATTTGGACCTTTCATTTTCACATGAGGGCATTTTCGTGCTCGGCAATACAACCTTTGAACAGGGGTTCTTCGCGATTATGTTTGACGGTTTTGCAGAGGAATCAGAGGATGATGAGGATTCAAGCGGAATCGTCGTAGACCTCAATCTTGATATTGGACAGCGTGTTGAGTATCGGTGGCCTTCGAACGATTTACCGATTTTACGTGGCCTCATTCAGGCAGACCAGCCGTTTAAGATAGTCATAGACAGCGCAGACGAGACTTTTTCCCTGAAGGGCGCGGCAAACCTGAAAGGCGGAGAGCTTTTTTATATTAAACGAAGTTTTTATCTCAGGCAGGGAAGCATTTCGTTTAACGAGAATCAGGATAAATTTGATCCACTTATATCCTTACGGGCCGAAATCCGCGAACGCGACGACTATGGCGACCCGGTTAGAATCATCCTTCTCGTTGAGAATCAACCGCTCGCGTCGTTCACGCCTATCATTTACTCAGATCCTCCAAAGCCAACAGTGGAGCTCATGGCCCTTCTTGGTCAGGCCGCTAGCGCCGATACGTCGCGCGAAACCCTTCTCAGGACCACGGTCATTACAGCTTCTGACATTTTCACGCAAATGGGGTTATTCCGATCCTTCGAAAACCGGGTTCGCGATTTTCTCAACGTCGATATCTTTTCGATTCGAACGCTGCTCATCCAAAATGCCTTGCTCGGCCAAGCAATGCAGGAGGACACAGACAGGAAGATGACAATTGGTAACTATTTCGATAACACCACTGTTTATTTCGGTAAGTACTTTGGGTCGGCCGTGTACGCCGATGCCTTACTGCATTTTAGCTATTATGACCCCAAATCGGCGTTGAATACTGGGTCAAAAGAGGCCGTTTATGGTAACATGCTCTTCGAGCCGGAATTGGGTCTCGAAATCGACACCCCGTTTTTTTTGGTTCGCTGGGCATTCGCCCCGAATAATCTTGACAGTTTTTTCGTCGGAGACAGTTCAATAACTCTTTCTTGGAAGTTCTCATACTGACCCCTTCTATGCTATAGTTTACGCTTAAGGAGCCCTTGTAATGCGCACTAAAAACGTTGTTCTTCTGTTGCTTTTTTCGCTTGTCCTTTCGAGTTTTCTTTTTTCCCAGACAAGCGATGAGTGGTACCTGAACAAACCGATCCGTCTAATAACCTTTGAGGGCTTGAGAAGCGTTGACAAGAACGAACTCAACGGACTTTTTGGTTCATATGTGGGTAAGCCTTTTAACGACGAACGCTACTGGGAGATACTGCAGAAGCTCTATGCGCTTGAATACTTTGACGATATTGCTCCGATCGCCCTGCCCGGAGACCCGGATAAAAAAACGGTGCTTCTACAGTTCACCGTCAAGGAAAAGCCTGTTGTCAGAAAGATAGTTTTTTTGGGCAACAAGCAAGTACGCGCGTCCGAACTATTAGAAAAAATATCCCTAAAACAGGGCGATATCTATAACGAGCTCAAGGCGCGCATGGACGAGCGAGCGGTCCGCGAACATTACCTTACCAAAGGATTTTCATCATCCCGCGTGACAGTCGCTCAAATTGCCAATGCTGATAAATCGATCAATCTGACCTTTACCGTCGAGGAAGGAAAGAAAACGATAGTATCCTCGATCAATTTCGAGGGAAATCGAAATATCGCCTCGAAAACACTGAAAGGCGCCGTTTCTCTCAAGGAAGCGAAGCTTTTCAGTAAGGGAATTTTCAGCGAAAGCATGCTTGAGGCCGACAAGGCAGCATTGCGCGATTACTATACCGAGCGGGGATACGTTGACGCAACGGTTGAAAATGTTCTGCGCGAAATCGATTCCGAGTCTGATCCCGAGCAAAATCTTCTGAAGTTGACGTTCGTTATTAAGGAAGGGGATGTCTTTACCTATGGCGGCACGACGCTGACAGGAAACAAGATTTTTTCGAACGAGGAACTGCTCTCGAAGATACGTCTTTCGGAAGGCGATGTCTTGAACCTTAACCGCTATAGCCGCGGCTATCAGGCCCTTCTCGACGTGTATTTCGAAAACGGGTATACGTCAAATTACATTAACAAAACCGAGACGCGAGATAATGAACGAAAGAGGATTTCGTACTCGATCGTGATTGCGGAAAACGCTCGAAGCCACATTCAAAACATTATTATCCGCGGAAACACGAAAACGAAGGATTACGTCATCTCGAGGGAATTTGCAATCGAGGAAGGCGATATCTTTTCGAAGACAAAACTCATCAGTAGCGTAAGAAACCTCTATAATCTCAGGTACTTTTCAACAGTTACCCCCGATATCGTTCAGGGGTCCGAGCAAAATCTCGTAGATGTCATTATTAACTTAGAGGAGCAGTCAACCGCATCGATACAGTTTGGCGTGACCTTCTCTGGAGTGACCGATTCTGAGACCTTTCCTCTTTCGGTTTTTCTCCAATGGCAGGACACGAACTTTAAGGGCTTGGGCAAGACTGTTTCGGCGAACGTAACCGCATCCACCGATACGCAGAGCCTTACTCTTGGATACACGGAAAACTGGTTTCTTGGGTCTCCGCTCTCCGTGAGCTTTAACCTATCCATCGCCCATAAATACCTCTATGCCTATCAGGATTCGCTTTATCCGATTTTTGACGATGACTACTTTAATGAATATGGAATGGTGCCGGATCCGTTCACCTCCTACGAGGAATATGAGAACGCTTCGAGTCTTGACCCGTCGTATCGCATGCAATATGAGCAATGGAAATACGGACTTGGAGTTTCGACCGGATATCGATGGCTCCCGCAACTCGCAATCGTAACGCTGCGTGGTGGCCTTAGCTTTTCCGTCATGCAGAACTATTATGACGAGCAGATTTACCGTCCTGCAGATCGAGGTATCCGCGACAAGCACGGTCAGTGGTCCTGGAGCAACAGCGTGTGGACTCGGCTTTCCCTTGACCGGCGCGACCTCAACTTTGACGCGTCGACCGGTTGGTTCGCAAGTCAGCAAGTTACGCTTAACGGTCTCATCCCGACTCTCGAGTCTGAGTATTTCGTCAAATTTGAAACTAAGCTCGAAAAATATTTCACGCTTGTCGATTATCCCTTGTTTGAAACTTGGAGCTTGAAGGTAGTTCTCGCGGGATTTACAACGTTCGCGATACAAACGCCGATCGCCGACAGCGTGATTACCGAATCGAGCAAGCTTTACATCGACGGCATGTTTAACGGTCGCGGTTGGACCGACCTCTATTCAAAGTCCTCGCTTCGGGGAAATGCTATGCTCAGTCATAGCCTCGAGCTTCGCTCGCCGATCGCGCCCGGAATACTCTCGCTCGACTTTTTCTTTGATGCCGTGGCAATCAAGGACACTCCCTCTGCTCTATCGAGTCTCACAATCGAAGATTACTATATGAGTTTCGGCCCTGGCCTTCGATTCTCGATTCAGCAATTTCCGCTCAGGCTTCTGTTCGCCAATACATTCAGGATAATCGACGGAAATGTCGAATGGTCGGACGGATCTGGGCCCAATTGGCAATTTGTGCTTTCGTTCAACATCGCGAATCTATAATGGCAGGGAAGGGGGATATTTCATGAAAGGACGCGTGTTTTTAGTCGCTCTCGCGGCGATCATCCTGACGGGGACCTCGGTATTCGCCCAGCAGATAACCAAATTTGCCGTGATTGACACGTCTCGAATTTATACGACCTTCTATCGAGATTCGAGAAGCGTCAGAGAATATGAATCCAAAAAGGCGCAATATCAGGCGGAGATTAAGCGAATGAGCGAGGATGTCAAAACTCTTCGCCAGCAAAAAGTTGATGCTGAATCCGCCGGCGATTCCTCCCGGGTTTCGCGCCTTGAGGCCGACGTCGCATCAAGAACGAATACGCTCCTTGAGTATTCAAAGGTTAAGAACTCCGAACTTGACCAACTCAAAAAGCGGCTAGTCACCGATGATACGTTTTATTCGATGCTATACGAAGAAATTCGCGCGATAGCTGAGGCCGATGGCTATAGCATGGTATTAAGCCTTCAAGAAGGCAATTCCATTATATGGCATAGCCCAACTGTTGACATCACCGACAAGGTAATAAAAAGCATGACGAGCCGTCGCTAATAAAGCAAGGAACGATAATGGCCGAGTCTACGCCCATGATGAGCCAATATCTCGGCATTAAGGAACAGTACCGCGATGCGGTACTGTTCTTTCGTCTGGGCGATTTCTACGAGATGTTCAACGAGGACGCCGTCGAGGTGAGCCGTCTTTTAAATCTTACGTTGACGCATCGCGCGGGATCGCCTATGTGCGGCGTTCCGTACCATGCTTCGCGAGTGTATATAGCGCGACTGTTGCGCGCGGGCAAAAAAATCGCCATTTGCGAGCAGATTACGATACCCGGACCGGGCAAAGGAATTGCCGAGCGTAAGGTCGTAGAGGTAATTACGCCCGGAACGGTCGTTGAAGAGGATTATCTCGATCGTTCCGCGAATAACTATCTCGCCGCTTTGACCGCATCATCGACTCGCGCGGGACCGGTTATTTCTTTTGCATATATTGACGTGTCAACGGGCGAGTTTGCCGTAACTTCGTTTCCTGAAGACGAAGCTTCCGCGAGAGTGCGAAAGGAACTCGGCCGCATTCGCCCGAGCGAGATTCTGTTGCAGCTTTCCCTCGTTCAGGGCAATGCGGCGATAGCCGAGGCCTTGGACGAGTATCCTTCGCTCGTTCAGAATAAATTCCCCGATTGGGCCGTCAATTCCGAGATAGCGCGAAAGCGCCTATGCTCCCTTTTCGGGACTGAGACGCTCGCGGCGTTTTCGCTCAATGACGATTCTCCCGAGCTTTCCGCCGCGGGTCTTCTGGTCGACTATCTCTCGAGAACCGCCGGTACAACTCTCGTACATGTCCGCGGTATCGCGGTATACGGTGAAGGAGAATGCGTTCAGATAGACGACTCCACGAGGAAAAACCTCGAGCTTGAGCGTAATCTTCGGGACTCAACCCCCGCGTATTCATTGCTGGAAACGCTTGACCATACGAGAACTTCAATGGGTGCGAGGCTCCTTCGAAAGTGGGTAGTCTCGCCGCTTGTTGACGTTCGTCGCATAACCGAGCGTGTCGACGCCGTTACCTTTCTTTATCGAAAGCAAAGGTTGCTTTCCGGGGTACGCACTGCGCTCTCCGGGATTCTCGACATCGAACGCCTTTCGGCGCGAGTGGCGATGGAGAGAGCCCATGCAAAGGATCTCGTCGCTATCAGGCAGAGCCTTTCTGGGGTCATTGAACTTTCGCGGTTGCTCATGAAGGAAAATGCGCCCGCCGATTTGATGTCATCAAAGTCAGCGGACGTGGTCGTGGAACTTCAAAAAACGCTACAGTCCGCTTTGCTGGATGATTGCCCGATCGTGCTGAACGAGGGCGGCATGATTCGTCCGGGATGGTCAGGGAAACTGGACGAGCTCACCTCGCTGAGGGATAATTCGAATTCGGTGCTCAACGCATATCTTGACGAGGAGCGGGAGCTTACCGGCATTAGTAACCTCCGAATAAAGTATAATCGGATGCTCGGGTATTATCTCGAGGTATCGAAAGGGAACCTTTCGTCGGTTCCGTCGCATTTCATACGGCGGCGATCTCTGGCTAACGGAGACCGATACACGACCGATCGACTCGTCGAGCTCGAGACCGAGCTAAACGGCGTAGAAGCGAAAATCGTCGAGTGCGAACGAGACCTTTTTTTGGAGATGCGGTCTCAGGTCGCTTCCCAATTGCCGCTTCTTTCGGAAATTGCCCAAGGTATTGCAAAACTTGACGCCGTCCAATCCTATGCCTACGCCGCTACGGCGCATGGTTGGGTTCGTCCGGTGTTTTGCGATGACGGATCGATGGAAATTTCCGAAGGCCGACATCCGGTCGTTGAGGCCCATCTCCCGCAGGGTTCGTTTATCCCCAATGGCATACGCCTTTCGTCAAACAGCGACTCGAGTGATCCGTCGTTCGCATTGATAACGGGGCCCAACATGGCGGGAAAGAGCACGTTCCTTCGGCAAACCGCGCTCATAGTCCTCATGGCGCAGTCTGGCTCGTATGTTCCGGCGTCCGAGGCGGTGATTACTCCCGTCGATCGCGTTTTTTGCCGCGTCGGAGCGTCGGATAATCTTGCCCGCGGGGAGTCCACCTTTCTCGTGGAGATGACTGAGACGGCGCATATCCTCCGATCTGCAACGCGGAATAGTCTCGTTATCATGGATGAAGTTGGGCGAGGAACGTCTACGGAAGACGGCCTTTCGCTCGCGACGGCTATCCTTGAGCATTTATTGCAAAGAACCGGGGCAAAAACATTATTCGCAACTCATTATCACGAGCTCTCAAAGATTCAAAGTCCCCGGCTTCAAAACTTTTGCCTCGATGTTTTGGAAAGCGAAGGAGAGGTCGTATTCCTCAAGCGGCTTAAGCGCGGTGCCTCGGCGAATTCCTACGGAATTCATGTGGCCCGACTCGCCGGCGTACCAAAATCCGTTCTCGATCGCGCGCGCGAGCTTCTCGAGTCGTACTCGCACAGCTCTTTCGGGCATCAATCCTCGGGCGGAAACGGCAATGATTCGACCGGTGCGGCGAATCAATCTTGCGCGGATAGCGCGGATAGCGCGGATAGCGCGGATTACCTACCGACCCCTCGCGCGGTTTTGCCGAGCCCCCAGCTCTTCACCGAAGAAGAGCTTGTTCTTGATGAAATCCTTTCGATCGATACGGACAGGTTAACTCCGATCGACGCGCTTTCGGCGATCGATCGCTGGAAAAAAAAGCTCTTTCCGGAAGGATAACGGGCACCGTTCGCTATTAGCGCGAACAATCTTATATGCACTCATTTTCAGCTCTTGAGCTCGCCTCGCGCGTATGCGGTCGGCTCGTCAGCCCAAAGCAATGCGTTGTGTGCGGTTCGACGCAGGAATCTTCCCTGTGCGCGCGGTGTCTTGAGGAGTATCTTTCCCGCGTGCCACGTACTGAGTTAGCTTTCCAGTCGAATCGTTGCGAGCGCTGCGGCCGGCCGTTAATTTCCCTTACGGGCCTGTGTACCCCGTGCAGAAATACGGACGCGCTTGCTTCGGTGGATCGGGCCTTTTCCCTATTTTCATATTCAGGGGCCGCGCCTTTTCTTCTCGCCAAATGGAAGACGCGGGGAGATAGGTCTCTTACCTGGATATTTTGCCGTTTTTTGGCGCCGCTTCTTCGGGAGTTAACGGGCGGGAAAGCTATGATTCGAACGGTTGTTCCCGTACCGCCGCGTCCGGGTAAAATACGCCTCCTTGGTTGGGATCAAATTGAAGATCTTTCCCGCGCGCTGGAACGACAGTATGCGATTCCCATAGCCAGATGCCTCGTTCGCAATTCTTCGCATGAGCAAAAGCTTCTGGGAAGGGAAGGGCGCGCGCATAACCTGAAAGGCTCGATTCAGGTAGCTCCCCGTGCGACTATTCCCGCGAGAGCGATCGTCCTTGACGACCTCATGACTACGGGAGCGACACTCAACGCGTGCGCGACGGCACTTCGTGAGGCAGGCTGTTCAGAGGTATATGGCATAACGCTTTTTTACGATTAGTTTGCGCTACCCAACGGTCGAAAAGAGTTGCTTGGGACGGTAAAAAAGGGGCGTGCTTGACATTTGAGCCTTCATATGGTAGTTTTTCTAGTGAACATTTAATATCTTGTAACCTGCAAGGAGTCGTTCGAA
>CAYSEA010000002.1:0-74760 GCA_964429975.1 uncultured Treponema sp. | reverse complement strand
GTTCGAACGGCTCCTTTTTCGTATACGGCCCGTCAGGGTCAATCTAAACGAAGACGCGAGCCCCTGTGGCGAACGCGGCTTCGAGCGACAGGGATAGGGAGTTTCTGGGCAGTGGAGTATATCGCGCCTGAAAGCGTCGCGTACCATGCGGACTGTGATCCGCTCGTTCGCGCGTTGGGATTCAGCCTCGTCGAATTAGTCGTCTTTAAGAGACAGTCGACTTGGCATGTCAAAATCGTCATTACCGCGCCTTCGGGCGTCGGGATATCCGATTGTTCGAAGGTTCACCGGGCCGTACTTCCGCGCCTTGAGGCCGTTCTTTCATCTCAGGATATGCACGTCGAGGTCGCCTCTCCCGGAATGGACAGGGTTCTCAAGAACGCGGCGGAATTTTCCGTTTTCGCGGGGCGGAGGGTGAAAGTCTGGGATGTTGACCTATCCGATTGGGTTCCCGGGACCGTTACCTCGGCCGACGAGAAATCAGTCACGCTAGATACCGAGCAGGGGGAGCGTACGTTCCCGTACCAGAAGATCGCAAAGGCAAAATTATCAGGAACGGCGTAGGGCCGTTCGAGGCAGAGAAGGAGTTTTTCATGTCCGCAGAAATGGCAGAAGCGATACGCCAACTCGTTCAAGAAAAAGGAATTGACGAAGACCTTGTCTTCAGAATGATTGAAGATACGCTTAAGGCAGCTTACAAGAGAAAATTCGGCGCGAACGATAACGCGGTCGTGACCTTTAACGAGCAGCATACCGACGTTTCGATCTATTCGAGAAAGACTATTGTTGACGGCGTCTACAATCCCGTCGTCGAAATTGAGCTTGAGGAAGCCCTCGAGCTCGATCCCGAGTGCGAACTTGGCGACGAATTGCTCATCGAGGTCGATCCGAAGGAATTCGATCGGATCTCGGTGCAGTCCGCGAAGCAAACCGCCCATCAGTCGATACGCGATATTCAGAAGGATAGCCTCTATTCCGAGTATAAGGATAAAGTCGGCGAAATCATCATAGGGTACTATCAGCGCGAACGGAACGGAAACATCTATGTCGATCTTGGCAAGGTCGAAGGAATATTGCCGAAGAAATTCCAATCGCCCCGAGAGTTGTATCGCCAGAATGATCGCATAAAGGCGCTGATAACCGAGGTTAAGAAAACGCCATCCGGCCTCCAGATCGTGCTTTCTCGTACTGACCCCGATTTCGTTCGCCGAATCATGGAACTCGAAGTTCCGGAGATATATGACAAGACGGTCGAAATACATAAAATCGTTCGTGAGCCGGGATACCGCACCAAGGTAGCCGTCTACTCGAATCGAGATGACGTTGATCCCGTCGGCGCGTGCGTCGGCCTTAAGGGCGTTCGCATTCAGGCGGTAATCCGAGAGCTTGAGGGAGAAAAGATCGATATCCTCAAGTATGACGAAAACCCCAGGACGTTCATTCGCAACGCTCTTTCTCCCGCCGAGGTTAACGACGTTGTTGTCGTCGATGAGACGAAACGTTCGGCTCTCGCTATCGTCGCGGAACAGCAGTTCTCGCTCGCGATCGGCAAGCAAGGCCTTAACGTACGGCTGGCAAATAGACTCGTCGATTGGAGCATTGACGTAAAGACCGACGAGCAATTCGCGGAGATGGATATTTCGGCGGATTTCAGAAAAGCCGCGAATGATCTTTTCTCCGACGAGCCGCTTGAAGGCGAGATTACGGCAATCGCGGACTTACCGGGCATTTCGGAAGAATTGACAAATGTGTTGTCCGGAAACGGCATAACTCTCGTGGAAGATCTTCTCGCGCTCGATGAAGGACAGATTTCCGCGCTTGATGGCATGACGCCAGAGTTTGTTTCCTCCCTGAACTCGCTTATGAGCGAATCGGTCGAGGTCGTAGAAGGTCCCGTGACGGGAGCTATCGAGGAAACGGTTAAGGCGGAATCTCCCGTGTCCGAAGACGCAAGCGATTCGGCGACAGAAGAAGCGGAAGAATATGAGTGTCCGGAATGCGGAGCTCCCATAACGATCGATATGACAACGTGTCCCAATTGTGGTATTGGTCTCAGTTTTGAATTCGAGGACGAAGAATAGGATACCAATGGCAGAAGATCAGGAAAGCACACAGAGACCCAAGGTTATTCTCAATAAACAAAAGAAAACGGATACTGCCGCGCAGGAACCGTCTTCGCCCTCCTCGGTATCCGAAGCGGCCGCCTCGACGGGCGGAGCAGATTCGGTAGAAAAAAAGAAAGTCGTCGTAGTCAAGAAAAAAACCGTAGTACACGTGAAATCCGCTGATACTCCGACTGAGCCCAAAGAAGGACAAGAAACGTCTGCGCCAAAACGCGCCGTTCATGTCGTACCGGTTCATCAGGCAGATAAAGATATCGTTGTGTCTCCTTCGGGCGAAGGCAAGAAAGTCGAAGACGCGGCGAAGTCGCGTGTCTCAAGCGTTGAACTAAGCCCTCCGAGGCCAAACGTTAAGGTCGGTAATCTCGCTGATCGTTCTCGCGGCGGCGCGCCCGCTCGAGGGCCCGGGTATCCACCGAAATCTGCAAATACTCCCCCCCGCGATGGATTTTCCGGAGCCCAAGCGCGCGAAGGCGCCCGAGATGGCACCGGCTATCAAGGCCGCTCTCCGAGCGGCTTTCAGGGCGGCGGCTATCAGGGTAGGGCTCCTTCAGGCTACCAGGGCGGCGGCTATCAGGGCGGCACCGGTCCTGCACGCGCTCCCGGCGGTTATCAAGGCGGTACCGGCCCCGGTCGCGCCCCTGGCGGCTATCAAGGCGGCCCCGGTCGCGCTCCTGGCGGCTATCAAGGCGGCCCCGGTCGCTCCACTGGCGGCTATCAGGGCGGCCCCGGTCGCTCCACTGGCGGCTATCAGGGTGGTCCCGGTCGCGGTCCCGGAGGCCCTGGCCGCGGTCCCGGCGGTTCCGGTTCTTCTCCGCTTCCCCTTACTACCGGTAAGGGCGGCCCGGTAAAGAAGAACTTTAGGGGCAAGAAAGTTACGTATGTCCGAAAAAACCGCGAGCTTGATTACGAAGAAAAACTTCTTCAGCAAAAGAAGAAGGCTTTGGACAAGGCGAATGCCATTCCGAAGGATATCGAAATCATGGAAACGGTTTCCGTTTCGGAACTTGCCCGCAAGATGAATCTTAAGGCCTCGGAGCTAATCGCAAAGCTCATGGGTATGGGCATGATGGTTACGATGAACCAGTCAATAGACGCCGATACCGCGACGATCATCGCCTCTGAGTATGACTGTATCGTTCACATCGTCAGCCTTTATGACGAAACGGTCATTGAGAGCGAAGTAGACGGAGAGACGGAGCTTCGATCGCGGCCTCCCGTCGTCACGATCATGGGACACGTCGACCACGGAAAGACCAAGACGCTCGATGCGATACGAAGCGCGAACGTTGCCGCCGGCGAGTTCGGCGGTATCACGCAGCATATTGGCGCGTATACGGTAGAGACGCATAAGGGACGCGTGACGTTCCTCGACACGCCGGGACACGAGGCCTTTACGATGATGCGCGCGCGCGGCGCCGAGATCACTGATATCGTCGTTCTCGTAGTCGCGGCGGATGATGGCGTCATGCCGCAAACCGTCGAAGCAATCAATCACGCTAAAGACGCGAAGGTTCCGATAATCGTCGCGGTTAACAAGATAGACAAACCCGAAGCGAACCCGGATCGCGTTAAAGCCCAGCTCGCAGAGCTCGGCTTGCAGCCCGAAGACTGGGGTGGGGACACGATGTTCGTCCACATTAGCGCGCTTCAAAAGACCGGCTTGGACAAATTGCTCGACGCGATTCTCCTTCAGTCGGAGATTCTCGAGCTAACCGCCAATTATGATTGCCGCGCTGAAGGCAAGATCGTGGAATCACGTATTGACCATGGGCGTGGTATCGTGGCGACGATCATCGTCGAGCGCGGAACTTTGCGCACCGGCGATTCCTACGTCGCTGGCGTGTTTTCCGGGCGCGTCCGCGCAATCTTCAACGATAAGGGCGAAAAGCTCGAAGAGGCGACGCCGAGCATGCCGGTCGAGATTCTTGGTCTCGAGGGAATGCCGAATGCGGGTGACCCGTTCCAGGTTACGGAAAACGAGCGGTTGGCCAGACAGATTTCGACCAAGCGACAGGAACTCAAGCGATTTGAGGATTCCCGAAACGTCAAAAAGGTAACGCTCGATAACCTGTATGACACGATACACGCGGGCGAAGTACTCGAGCTCAAGGTAATTATTAAGGGTGACGTGCAGGGTTCCGTCGAGGCGCTCAAAAACTCCCTCGAAAAACTCTCCACGAAGGACGTCAGGCTCAACGTTATCCATGCTTCCGCGGGCGCCATCAACGATTCGGATGTCATGCTCGCCGCGGCTGACTCAAACGCGATTATCATTGGGTTTAACGTCCGTCCGACACCGCAGGCAAAGCTTCTTGCCGATCAAGAAAAGGTCGATATCAGGAAGTACAATGTTATCTACAAAGCCGTCGAGGAAATCGAGATGGCGATGGAAGGCATGCTGAAGCCGGATATAAAAGAAGAGGTCATCGGTACCGTAGAAGTACGCGATACGATTCGCGTGCCGAAAATCGGAACGATTGCCGGCGCCTACGTTACACAAGGTATCGTCAAGAGAAGTTCAACAGTGCACGTTATCCGAGAGGGTATCGTCGTACATACCGGAAAGCTGTCTTCCCTTCGCAGATTCAAGGATGACGTCAAGGAAGTCGCGACTGGCTTTGAGTGCGGTATCGGCATAGACAATTTCCACGACATCAAGGTCGGCGATCAGCTCGAGATAATCGAGTTCGTCGAAATAGCCCGAAAGCTCAAGGATAGCGAGAAGCTCTCCGGCGGCTCATCCAAGGAGAAAGCGGAGTAATCCGCAAAGAACGACGATGGGCGAACACCGGCTCGACCGACTTGGAGAGCAGATACGGGAAGAGATAGCGGCGATGATACTCGGGGGCAAAATCAAGGACCCTCGAGTATCAACCTTTTTATCGATCACGAGAGTCGAGGTCTCGGGAGATCTTGGCTATGCCAAAGTGTACGTTTCTAGTTTCATGGATAAAAACGAGACAAAGCAGGGCGTTCGCGGACTTGAAAGCGCCGCCGGCTTTATCCAGTCTACCTTGGGGAAAAAACTTCGCCTCCGCCAGTTTCCCAAGCTTTCGTTTATTTTCGACGAGAGCATACGGGAAGGCTTTGAAATGATCAAAAAGATCGACGGACTCGATATCGGGAATGATTGAGGGAATACTGTCGTTCACGAAGTTTTCGGGAGAGACGAGTTTTAAGTCCCTGTGGCGCGTGAAGCGCGGACTAGGTACGAAGAAAATCGGCCATACCGGCACGCTTGATTGTTTCGCCGACGGACTTCTTGTCGTTCTTGTCGGTACCCTTACCCATCTCGTGCCGTATTTCACCGCATGCGATAAAGAATACATCGCAAGAATCGCATTTGGACGCGAAACGGACACGCTTGACCCGCAGGGGACCGTCGTGTCGACGGGATCCATTCCAACGAGCGGCTCCCTTTCCGCGGTCCTTCCTGCGTTTATCGGAACGATCAGCCAAACCCCTCCGCTTTATTCGGCTATACACGTAACGGGCATGCGCGCCTCGGACATCGCACGTAAGGGCGGCGTTCCCGCCCTGTCGCCGAGACCCGTCACGATTCGTGATATAACGATTCTTCGAGACGATCTCGCAAACTCGGGAACCGTCGACATCCGCGTTTCATGCTCAAAGGGCACGTATATCCGCTCCCTCGCCCGGGATATCGCGCGGGCGTGCAATACGGTTGCGCACCTTACCGCGCTCAGGCGCGTTCGCGTCGGGCCTTTTTCGCTTGATAGTTCCGTTGGTTTCGATATGATCGGCGATTTTTCCGGGTATGAAGAGGGAACGGAAGGGTCCCAACGTGCGGAAATCGCGCACGATTCGTTTGAGCGCTCACTGAAGCCCTTTGACGAATCCGTCGCGCGTTCTATCGGTCTTTTGCCCGTTATCTTGCATGCAGATAAGGTAAGGGCTTTTTGCAATGGACAGGACCTCGACGAGCGATGGTTCAAGGAATCGCCTTTTACGGATGATGTCCGTCGTGAAGACCTTTCGCGACCCGTGTATTCGCACGGGAATTTTCTCGGTATGGTTCGAAGCAGTTATGGCCGTTTGTCGTATGATTTTGTTCATAGGGTAGATACATGAAAATCCTTACCTGGGATTCCCTCTCGCAGGGTGAGGGGCGAGCCATGCTTGACGAAGTATGCGCTGAAAAGGAAGGGATGGCCTTGACCATAGGCGGATTTGACGGTCCGCATATTGGGCATGCCGTTCTTTTTGACGCGGTTCTCTCTGCAGCACGTGAACAACGCCTCGCGTCGGGTATTGTGACGTTTACGAGATCGCCGGGATCGCAAAAGAATGGGCAGGCCTATCCGGGCGACGTTTCGACCCTCAAGCTCAGGCTCGAGGCGTTTCGGACCCGTGGCTTTGACTGCGTTCTCCTGATTGACTTTTCCGCGGATTTCGGTAAAATGTCAGGAGGTGTATTCTTTGAAATTCTTGTGAAAACTGCCCGCATGAAGTATCTGGCCGTTGGTCCCGATTTTCGATGTGGTCATCGCCTGGATACGGGAAACGAGGAAATATCCGAGTTTTCCCGCAGAGACGCATTCCGATTCGATTCCATCCGGCAGGTTGAGCTGGACGGCACGCGGGTTAGCTCGAGTGCCGTCAGAAAAGCGATTCAATCTACCGATTTTGCCCTTGCGGAACGCTTCCTTGGTCATCCTTTTTTACTAGATTTCACCGCACCAGATTGGACGGATATGGGTAGCTCATATGAGTCACCTATCGTATCGTTTACGCAGATACTTCCCCGTCGGGGACGGTATCGAGTCGTTTCAACGACCGCGAAAGGGTCGGGGTACGAGGCTATTCTCGAAGTCGCTGAGTCAGTCGTGAGACTTACCGCTACCGAGGGCGCTTCGCTTCCCGATATGCGGGCGATAACGACGCTTAAATTTCGGTTATCATGATGATTTTAATACAGAAGGAGTAAGTATGGCACTTACAAAAGACAAGACCACTGCGGTGGTTAGTAAATTCGGGGCAAACGAAAAAGATACCGGTAACACGAAGGTACAGATAGCCCTTCTCACGGAGCGAATACTTCAGCTCACGGAACATTGCAAGACCTTCAAGAAGGACAAGAACAGCACGCGCGGATTGATAATCCTCGTTGGTCAGCGAAAGCGTCTGTTGAAATATCTCCAGAGAAGGGATCTCGAAACGTATCGAGGTCTAATTCAGGAGCTCGGCCTCCGCAAGTAATGGCAAAGTTACCTGTCGGTGCTCGATGGGTAACTTTTTCTTTTTTTGGACTATAAGAAAGGTTGTGAATATATGGTTACCAGAGTTACGTTTAGAATCGGGGACGAAGATCTTATCTTGGAAACCGGTCGTCTCGCCAAGCAGGCGAACGGCTCGATTTATGCGCAATATGCGGGATCGGCGGTTATCGCCACGGCATGCGCGTCATCATCAAGCCAAGAGGGACTCGACTACGTTCCCCTTACGTTGGATTACAACGAGAAGTATTACGCCGCGGGAAAGATTCCCGGCGGATTTATCAAGCGCGAGAGCAGGCCCAAAGATAAGGAAGTCCTTGTCTCTCGGCTCATCGATCGCCCGATGCGCCCGCTTTTCGACAAGGCCTTTGGGCGCGATATCCAAATCGTGCCGACATGCGTATCGTCGGATATGGTCAATCCTCCCGACATACTCGCGGTGATCGCGAGCTCGGCCGCGGTTCATATTTCGGACATACCGTTTAACGGCCCCGTCGCCGCCGCGCGCGTCGCGTGGATCGACGGTCAGTACATCATTAACCCCACGTTCGAGCAGATTGGCAAGGCTGAAATGGAAATCGTCGTCGCCGGAACTGCCGAGGGCATAACGATGGTCGAGGGTGGCGCACATGAGGTTTCCGAGGAAGTTATGCTCGGGGCTCTCGATAAGGCAAAGGAATTCATCAAAGCCATTTGCGCCGTGCAAAACGAGCTTCGCGCAAAATGCGGTAAGGAGAAGCTTCCCTTAAGCCCGCTTAAGGTCGAGCTCGCGAATAAAGACGCTATCAGGTCCGCCGCATATCCACGGCTTTCCGACGCTCTGTTCGTCTCGGGGAAATTCGAACGCCGCGCCGCATGCGACGCCGTGAGAAAAGACCTCGAGCATACGTATTCGGAGCAGCTTTCCGATGCCATGCAAAAAAAGCTTTTCGACGCTCTTTTTGAGGACATGGAATACGAGATTCTCCGAACCGCAATTCTCGAAAAGGGCGTCCGCGTCGACGGCCGTGGCACTGAGGATATCCGCGACATTAACTGCGAAATCGGCGTTCTTTCGAGGCCGCACGGCTCGGCGGTCTTTACCCGCGGCGAAACCCAGTCACTCGGCGTTACCACGCTCGGCACGGTATTCGACGAACAAGTTTACGACGACATCGAAGGCGACCGCAGGGAGAACTTTCTCCTTCATTATAATTTTCCGCCCTATTCGGTCGGCGAAGTCGGTCGCATGGGTACCGGACGTCGCGAGATCGGTCACGGCTATCTCGCCCGCCGCTCGCTCGAACCGATGGTTCCCTCGCGCGAGGCGTTTCCGTATACCATTCGCGTCGTCTCGGAGATTCTGGAGTCGAACGGATCTTCATCCATGGCTTCCGTTTGCTCTGGAACTCTTTCCATGCTTCACGCGGGCGTTCCGATGAAGAAGCCCGTCGCGGGAATCGCGATGGGTCTTATCACCGAAGGAAACAAGTTCGCGGTACTCTCGGATATTCTCGGAGAGGAAGACCATCTCGGCGACATGGACTTCAAGGTCGCGGGTACCGAAGAGGGTATTACCGGTTTCCAGATGGATATCAAAATCGCGGGCGTCTCTACCGAGATCATGCAGAAGGCCCTTGATCAGGCAAAGCGCGGACGGCTTCACATACTCGGCATCATGAACAAGACCATCTCGAAGCCCTCGGCCGAGATTTCCAAGTATGCCCCGAGAATCGAGGTCATGAAGATCGAGACCGACAAGATCGGCGCACTCATCGGCCCGGGCGGAAAGAACATCAAGGCGATTTCCGAGAAGTACCAAGTTACCATCAATACCGAAAACGACGGTACGGTAACGATCTACGGAAAGAACGCGAAATGCGCGCTTGACGCGAAAGACGCGGTAAAGGGAATCGTCGAGGATCCGGAAGTCGGTCGCATTTACGACGGCGTCGTTAAAAGAATTATGGATTTCGGAGCGTTTATCGAGATATTGCCGGGTAAGGAAGGGCTTTGCCACATTTCAAAGCTTTCTCGCTCTCGCGTCGCGAACGTCTCTGACGTCGTGAAAGAAGGCCAGAAGATTCCGGTAAAGCTTCTCGAGGTGGACAAGATGGGAAGGCTCAATCTCTCCTACGTGGACGCGCTTGGGGACAATGCCGATAGCTGATCGGGTACTGACAAACGGGATCAGGCTCGTAACCGAACCGATTGACGCGGCGCAGTCCGCGGCAATCGGTTTTTGGTTTTACTTAGGCTCGCGAGACGAAAGCCCCCGCGAGGCGGGTTCCACGCATTTTGTTGAGCATCTCCTTTTCAAGGGGACCGCCCGACGCTCGGCCTCGGATATCGCCCGTTTTTTCGATCGCGTCGGCGGCTACGTAAATGCGTTTACCGAGCGTGAATGCGTATGTCTTATGTGCGTCGTGCCGCCCGAATGCACCGCGGAGGCGATGGACGTTCTCGCGGATATGACGTCGTCATCGGTTCTTGACTCCCGAGAGATAGAGCTCGAGCGTACGGTCATTCTCAGCGAAATACTTTCTCTGCACGATGACCCGGATGAGACCGGAATGGAAACTGCTCTCGCTCTTATGTATCCCGAACAGCCCTTTTCCCGCCCGATAGCGGGAACCTTCGACGGTATTTCCGCCCTTGATAGCGAGATACTTCGAAGTAAATATGAAAGCGCGTTTGCCGGCGGTCCTGATCTTGTTACCGCCGCAGGCGTCATCGACGAAACCTTGCTGTCGGGTGTGCTTGGACTTTTTCCGTCTTGCGTTGGGAGACGGCCGGATACGGCTTCGCCTTCGTGGAACGCAGGTTACTTCGCGCGGCGGTCGGCGTATAGCCAGACGCAACTCTATCTTTCTTTTCCGCTTTTCGAGCCTCGAACCGGCGAAGTATGGAGTAGGTGGGCGCTTATAAACGCAATTACAGGCGACATGGTCAGTTCGCGCCTTTTTCAGTCGCTTCGAGAGGAAAAAGGTCTGTGCTATTCCGTGTATAGTTTTTTTTCGTTTGGCCGCGATGCTGCGCTTTGGATGGCTTCGCTTTCAACGCCGTCCGAACGGACGATGTTTGCATATCGCTCGCTCCTTGACGAGATCGCAAAACTGACGGATAAAGGTATCTCGGAACTCGAGGTCGCCGACGCCGCGTCGCACCTTATCGGCGAGATGCGGCTTTCATCCGATGACACGGAGTATCGAATGAAACGACTTGCGCGGCAGATACTTCTTTCGGGGAGCGCTATTACGATACAGGAATCTTCCCGTATTATTACATCGATCGGACACGAGCGCCTTACAGAAACCGTTCGGTCTATGTTTGTCCATGATACAATGAATGTCGTAGTATATGGCGACAAGCGAAACGTGAAGGAGTGTGGGCGGATATGGAAGTAATCGTGCGCATAAACGGCTCTGAGGGTTCTGCCGTCCCAGAATATCAAACATCAGGTTCTGCCGGCGCTGACATTCGCGCATGCCTTGATACCACGATCGAGATTCATCCTGGCGATCGTCGGCTTATACCCACCGGCCTTCGCATCGAAGTACCTGCGGGCTTCGAGGCACAGGTTCGGCCCAGATCTGGGCTTGCCTATAAACATGGTATAACCGTCCTAAACTCGCCGGGTACTATCGATTCTGATTATCGCGGCGAGGTCGGCGTCGTTCTTCATAACGCCGGAAAGGATATCTTCGTAGTACAACACGGGGACAGGATTGCGCAATTGGTCATCGCTCCCGTTTGTCGGGCGACATTTGAGGCGCAAAGCCTGCTCACCGACACCGATCGCGGGAGTGGGGGATACGGTTCTACCGGCACGGCATAGGCATGGTAAAATTTGCGCAGCGATTCAGGCACAAGACGCTCTTTGTCTACATCGCGAAGGAACTGCTTCTTTATTTTGCGATTAGTTTTCTTTTTTTCTTTTTAATTTTTTTCGTTAATCAGATTTTGCTCATGGCCGAGGAAATCCTGTCAAAGCGCGCCCCTTTACGCGACGTCCTTCTTTTGATCATATTCGCTCTCCCGTCGATTATCGCGACTTCAGCGCCGTTTTCTGCTCTCGTTGGAACGCTCATGGGCGTTGGCCGTCTCGTCGCTGATCGGGAGATGCTCGCGATGAACGCGCTCGGCGTATCGGTCCGCTTCGTCGCTATTCCCGTCGTTGCGGTTGGCTTGCTCATTTCGGTAGCGTCATTTCTCACCAATGACATTTTGCTGCCTCTCGGTACCATACGCTTCAACAGACTATATAAAAAAGTCTTGACCTCGGTGCCCGCTCTTGAGCTTGAAGCTAATTCAATTAAAAGAAATCAACGTGCCATCGTCGTTACCGGTTCGGTTCAGGGTTCGGAGATGGATGAAATTATGGTAATAGACTCCGACGAGGAGGGTAATAAGAGGATCATCGCGGCACCGAGCGCGAGTATCGTCAAATCGGACGATATGGACGTTCTCATGACGCTTTCTATGGACGGCCCGGAAGCGCTTATTCTCGATAAACGCGACGCGGATAAATTCGATTTCATCGCATCGAGCGAAATTTCGTATAACCTGCTCTCAAAAAACGTAATGCCCACGTACTCGGGGCGCGTAACCCCGCGCGAAATGAGTTCTCTCGATTTGCGCCGTGAAATCGAAAAGCGCATGCACGACGCTAAAGAAAAGCAAGGAAAGGAACGGGACGGATCCGGCAGGACTCTTAACATGTATCGAATGGAGTATCATAAAAAATTCGCGATACCTTTTGGGGCTTTTTTCTTCGTCATGCTCGCGTTTCCCCTTGGCCTTTCCGTCAAGTCAAACGGCCAGAGCGTCGGGTTCATTTTTGGTCTCATCATCGCGTTGCTTTATTGGGTATTGCTCGTCGGCGGTCAGACACTGAGCGTTAAGCTCGGTTTCAACGGCGTACTGATGATGTGGGTGCCAAACACCGCCGTTTCGATCGCGGGGTTAGCCCTTTCGTGGAGGCATTGGCGACAATGAATACCTTACAACGATATCTCCTGCGCCAATTTCTTCCCGTTTGTCTCGTTTCGGCTCTTTTTTTCGTGTTGCTGCTTGAACTCGGGGATCTTTTTGCCAATTTATGGAAGTATCTCGCGAACAACGTGAGCGCTCGCGAGATCGCCACGATATTGGCGTTGTACCTACCGAAATGTGTCTCGTTTTCGATGCCGCTCGCGGTTCTTTTCGCCTCGTCGTATACGATGGGAACCATGCACGCGAACAACGAGCTGACTTCTGTCTTTTCTTCGGGGTATCCGTTATATCGGCTCGCGATGCCTCTTTTAGCTTTCGGTCTTACGCTTTCGCTCGGGATGTTTTTTTTCGAAGATCGGCTCGTTATCCGTACTCTCGGGGAAAAAAGCGAGTTGTCCCGAAACCTCCTCAATCAAGATCGTTCTCTCAGTAATACGAATATCGTCGTCCTTTCGCGAAACGGCAGAGTGCTCTACATGTCTGATTACTATCAAGACACCGAGCATAAGTTGTATGCGCTTACGGTGATTTCGCGCGATGACGACGGGCGGCTCGTATCCGTTTCTCGCACTTCCTCGGCTGTATGGAATGGTTCCGAATGGATCGCGGAGGAAACCGATGTGTATTCTGTTGAGCGTTCAGGCGGCATACGACATCTTCGCGATAAAATGCCGCTCAGGCTCGACGAGCCGCCTGAAACCTTTCGGCGAAATACGACTTCCGTGGACGAGCTTTCCGTCAAAGATGCAAAGGAATATATTAAGTTTATGCGACGAGCCGGATTACCGCATGCGGAACAGCTTTCGGCCTACTATAGACGTTTTTCGTTTCCTCTGACGATTTTTATCGTTCTGCTTTTTTCCATATCGCTGGGCGGAAGGTTCAGAAAAAACATCATGCTTATGAGTCTTTTGCTCAGTCTCTCGGTTGCGGTGGTATACTATGTAGTGCAGATGATTACAATGATATTGTCCAAATGGGAGTATATTTCCCCTTTGGCTGGCGCCTGGATTCCCGTCGTTCTATTCGTGGGTCTCGGGACTGTCTCAATGAGATACGCAAGGACGTGACGAATGAAGGACTTAAGTTGTATATTCAGGCAGGAACACTCTGATTCGAAAACTCGGGCTCGCACGGGAACGATGTTTCTTCCGCACGGAGAGGTAAACACGCCTGCCTTCATGCCGGTCGGCACAAATGCAACCGTCAAGGCTATGACCAAGGACTGGCTTTCCGAAATTGGCTTTCAGATCATATTGGCTAATACCTATCATTTATACCTCAGGCCGGGCGTGGATTGCATTCGCGCGGCAGGAGGCCTACACGGTTTTTCAGGATGGCAGGGAAATTTTCTGACCGATTCCGGCGGCTATCAGGTGTTCTCGCTTTCTTCCTTTCGCAAGATCACTCGCGAAGGCGTTAAGTTTAGAAGCCATATTGACGGCTCCTCGCATTTTTTAACGCCTGAAAGCGTCGTGGGCCTGCAAGCTGGGTTTAACTCAGATATACAGATGCAACTTGACGTATGTACGGGTTTTGGGACCGAATGGAAAAAGGCGAAAGAGGCGCTCGTTATAACGAACGATTGGGCTACGCGCGCGAAGAAGGCATGGCTTGAAACTGACGATTCATATTCTGGAAAGCTCTTTGCGATCGTTCAGGGAAACTTTTTTCGGGACCTCCGGCGCGAGAGCGTCGATGCTGTCCTCGAGCTTGATACACCGGGAATAGCCATCGGCGGGTTATCTGTTGGCGAGCCGCGTGACGTCTACTCTGAATTCCTCGAAATCTCTGCCGAGGGTTTACCAGAGGGAAAACCTCGATACGTGATGGGAATCGGTACCCCCGATTATATCCTCGATGCCATTTATCATGGGATCGATATTTTTGACTGCGTGCTTCCGACGCGAAACGCGAGAAACGGCTCTTATTTTACGAAGGATGGGTCGATAAATATCAAGAAGGAATGTCACTCCCGCGATTTTGGTCCGATCGACGCGGAATGCGGATGTCGCGTGTGCCGCGAATATTCACGTTCGTATCTCAGACATTTATATAAAAACGACGAAATCTTGAGTTCAATGCTCGCTTCCTATCATAACTTGGCTTTCTTGCACGGAATGATGCGCGAGGTACGCGAGGCGATAGCGAATGATTCCTTCTCTCTATATCGCGAACGCTTTTTGAGAAGGTTCGCAGGAGGCGCAGAATGACCGTAACGAAGCGTTTGGTTCTGTTACTGTGCGTGATTACAGTCGCGTCCCAGTTTGCATTTTCTGAAACCGCGACGGAAGAATCTAGACGTGCGGATATTCTGAAGTACGGGCTTGAAAGCGAGATCGTCGATCTTGTCGCTCAACAGCGCGACGATGACGATTCTCTTTCTGGGGAGCTTTCGGTTCTTTTCGAAAAGACAAGAAGCCCTGCGGTCAGGGAATCGATATTAAATCTTTTCGCTCGTCAGGAAAACACTACTCTTACTGGTTACTGTCTCGGAGTGCTTGAGGATCCATATGATCAGAAAAGCTCAACCGTATCTGCCGTTTTTTCATACGTTGAGCACTTGAAAATATCCGAGGCAGCCCCGCACGTGCGAAAGCTTTTGGAAAATGAGTCCGGTGAGTGGCGCTCACAGTCGATACGAACGCTCGGTAAAATTGGGCTTGAGGAAGACGCTCGTTTTCTTGTCGGGTATTTGGATGGCGAAATGTCCGGCGACCAAAAGCAGCGCTTAATCGTGCGTCAAGAAGTCATGGCAGCGCTTGGTGAGCTCAAGGCCCTTTCCGTTTGGGATCGCATCGTCGAGATAGCGAGCGATGGGGACGAGAACGCGGTGATTCGCGCTACCGCCGCGCGGACGCTTGGAGCGATGGGTAAGAGTGAAGCCATCCCTATACTTTCGGTCCTATTCGAGGATCAAGATCCATTTCTTCGCGCAGCGGCAGTGGCGGGAATGGCGAACTTTAGCGGGTCCGAGGCTGAAGCCCTCGTTCTTGAAGGCTTCAGGGACACGCACTATAAGGTACGACTAGAAGCGCTTTCCGCCTGTGAAAAGATGAAATTTTCAGGCGCATCGGGACACGCGATCTATCGGGCTAAAACGGATCCTGTCGAGGCGGTCCGAATACGGGCCTTCGAGGTGGTCGCGAACCTTAGTGACGGCACCGGGGTCGATTGGTTGGTCGGTTTGGTCGCAGACGATAAAACGCCGGATAAAATCCGCGTAAAGGCAATACAGGTACTTTGGGAAAACGATTCTGGTCGAATAGAAAAAGACGTCGAGAGGATAGCCCTTTCCGCGCTAAAGGACGATAAGAAAACCTGGATTCGCTATGAAGTCGGAAAGGTATTAAGCGATAAGAAAAAGAAAGGGATTTCCAGCGTGACCCTCGGTTACCTTCAGCATAAGGACCCGATGACAAAAGCCATCGGGATCGAAATGTATTCCGTACATCGCTTTTCCGACGCGCGGGAGATCGTCGAAACGATCGCCGCGGACGGAAAAATGGGCGGATTGCAGTCTCGCGCAAAGCGCGTTCTGGAAAAATAAATTAATACAGAATACTTGTTAAAAATTTGTTGAGGCGTGCGACCGGATCGTCGTATTCCTTCAATGCAAAAGTTACTTCGTATTCTTTGTCGGATACGATCGTGAAATCGCGACCGATACAGTCCTTTATCACGACGTCCGTCTCGTAGGGGAAGTACTCGGGCTTGAGGATCGCAAGATCGCATGTAAGGCCGTCATAGCGTATTTCCGCGATATTGGCGGGGAAGCGCACGAGGAATACGAGGAATGCCGACGTTCCGCCTCCGATGCCAAGCCTTGATCCTGCCTTCATCATATGCACGTTGCGCTTTCCGATCGCCTTATTTTGGTTATGGACGTCAAGCTCGATCATTGCCCGGCCTTCTGCGCGCACGGCAATGGCCTCGGATTTACTCGCACCCTGTCGCCTGATTCTCGCATGCGCCTTGTTGGCCGCGACGGAAAGAATGGAATACCGCTCGTTTCTCGTTTCGTTTTGCCTCGCGAGAACGTCCTTCGTCGCGTTATCCGCTTCGTTTGCCCGGTCCCTCGAGGGTGCCCAGGCAATCTTCTTATTTGAAGACCATCCGGTATCGGCGGGACTCTGGGCAATAGCGTCTTTTTGGGCCGTTGAGCGCGCATATGCGTCAAGCGTTGAATGTCCCCGATCTTCCCGATACGGCGAATCGGTCGGTATGGCCCGGCCGGACGCGGTTTTAAGGGGAAGCGAGGATGTCGTTCGTGCGGTGTCCTTTTCATCGCGCTCGCGCGAACCGAAAGAACCGGCGGCTCGAACCGTTTCGGCGGCTTGTGTCGACGTCTTTCTGGCAAGAAACAGGAACACGATTAATATAGCGATTGCCGCGAGGATTACGAGAATGACGGCATAGGCAAGAAACCCACCGGTCCTAAGCAACCAAGTGAGCGAGAGGGAAGTGAGGATAAGTCTCACCGTGGCCGACTGAGGATGTACGCGTAAATCATCGGCGAAGCGAAGCCTGAGCGGCATCGAAAGGTCACCGACGGGAACCGAGTCAGGAACGACAAGCGGCGCGTTCAGCGTTCCCGAAGAACCGGCAGAAAGGCGAAGGAAGGAAGTTTTTTCGAGGATATTAACGTCATCCCACATCACCCCGGTCAACTCGAGAAATACATGGGCGTCCGAAGGGTTTTTTACCTTGAGGGGGAGGGTAAAATATCGTCCCTTTTTTCCTAGATTATCGGGAAAGGTGACTTCGGGAATCGCAAAAATGGAATCGACGAAATCAACGGAATCGTTCGGTCCGCGCATTTCGCTGGGCGAAATCTGAAGCGCATCGGTGAACTCGGAAGATACGTCAAGATAATCTTTTCCTTCAGCGGCGCTATTCGTGGCTGAAGATCCATCAGCGCCAGCAGAGCCGTCCGCGTCTTGTGTTCCCTTCGCTTCGGAAAGAAGGGAGCCATCAAGCGCTCGAATAGTCGCGGATTCGGGAAACGGTAATTTAATGTAATATACATGCCAACCGGCTCCGCGTATTCTACGGGCGAAATCGGAAAGTTCGGCCTTAACCTCTTCCGGTTTGTAGCTGGCGTACGCGCTCGTGGCGGGAGGGTTAAAAATCCCGTCCGACACGACAATGAAAATCTTTTGCCGCTGCTGATTGAGGCTTGCTGAATACTGCCAAGTATACTTGAGACCGGAAAGAAAATCGGAGTTCTGCCCGAGAGGGTAGAGAAGCATAAACCGAGAGACGACGCGAGAAATGTCGGCTTCCGTCTTGATCGGCTGGACGATCTCGAGGTTAACGCGCGAGTTGAAGGAAACGAGATGAAACGTATCCCCCTCGCGCACGAATTTTCTCGTGATATCAGGCAATATCCGGGTGTTTACCTGCTCAAACCAAGGCAGTATCGTTCCGGATGCATCCATAAGGACAATAATGTCCGCACCCTCAGAAAAAGCCCCTGATACGGCGAGCAAAAGCAACGCTACCGCAAATAGCCTCTTTACCGTTCCCATACCGTACCCCTTCGTCAGGATCAGAATGAAGCAGCCGAGATCGACTTAATCGTATAATTATACTCTTGATCGTTTATCACGAATTCGAGCGTTTCTCCCTCGCGATGGTTTAGTATCGCGTTTCCAAACGGCGACATGTACGATATGATCGAGTTGTCGGGATCAGACTCCCAAGGCCCGAGTATGGTAAACGTCTCTTCCTCGGAAGCCTTGTTGTTGTGCAAAAGCACTATCGTTCCGAAGGACACGCGCGCCACGGTAACCGTGGTGGGATCGAAAATCTGCGCACGGTCGATCTCTTCCTGAAGGCGCTGTGCGGTCGTATTGAGGATAGTTTGACGTTCCTTCGCGGCTTTGTATTCGGCGTTTTCCCGAAGGTCTCCGAGCGAAAGGGCAAAGCCGATTTCTTTCGAGTTTGCGGGAATATCGACTTCGACGATGTACTGAAGCTGCTTCTTCTTCTCTTCGTACATCCGCGATGTGACCATAAGCCCGCGGGATACGACGGTCTTTTCCTCAGAGCCGAAGAACTTGAATCCCTTATGCTGCTCGAGGATCTTATTTCGAAGCTGCATCTTAATTCCCGGATCAAGATCCTTAACGTCGTCTACGAGTGTATAGAGGCGGGTTATCGTGTCGACGTCGTTCGTCATTATGTAGTTTTCGAGAAGGTTATCCTTGCCGAAAAGGAGCGTCTGCACCTGTCGGTTGATCTTGCGGTTTTCCGTGGTTTCGCGATGATTCGCAATTTCGCGATACGTAAGATCGAGAATATGGATAAGCGTGATGAGCTGCTTCTCGTAGGGAATCCCGATAGTCTTGAACCATTCTTCGTTTTGAACATTTTTGAAAAACCAGATCGCCGCTTCGCGATAATCACGGTAATTTTCGAAGCTGGTAATGACAAGGGTCCTGATTTTGTCCGCCTGGCCGTCCTCGATCAACGCCGTGATGATATCCACGGAAAGGACAGTGGGGAACAGCCGTATGTATACGTCAGCCCAATCAGGAAGGAAGTTCTTGATGTGCATCAAATAGCTTTTTCGAAGGTCCGTGTCCTTGATGGCCGAGTAAACGACAGAGGGGTCATCGATCTCGGCAAACAACTCGTTGAAGTTATACTGCAGGCCGGGGTTGAGGTGCGGATGCTTGGCTACGATTTGCTTAACGACCAAATACGAGGCGATGACCTGCTCGTTGACTTGGTTGAAAGCCTTGAGATATCCGGCGAAATAGCTGAACATTTCGGCAAAAGACTCGGAATCCGGCTCGGCCTTCTCGGAAAAGGTCATGAGAAGGTCAATACGTGAGAAGAAGTTCTTTTGGGCCTTGAACTCATTGAACAGTTTTTCCTCGAGCGAGATGGGGCGATCGCGCACGACGAACATGTCGATGTTCGTGGGATTAACCCCAAAGCTCGGATCGTCCTTGAGGATCGCGCGGGCCTTTCCGCTCCAACTCGTCCACTCATTAACGGTAAGGACGGAAGGAACGAGTTCGGCTTTTATGTGCTTGAGGTCGCAGTTATTGTCGTAACTTCTGATTATGGTTTTCAGCGCCCAAGTCGGGTCTTCCTTGATTTTAGCCGTGAGCTTTTCTTTCTTCCAAATTGATTTGAGAACCCAGATATGGTCTTTCGTAAGAGTCTGGAGGGCGTTAACTCCCATTTTGAGACTCATAGAGTGCGCGCGTTTTTTCGCGAAATCAATCGTTATCTCGTCGTTCTTGACCTCGGAGATTCGGCCGACGCCCCAAGAGCGATGGTACACGAAGTTTCCGGAATCGAAGGAGATATGCTTCTCGAATTCGGCAATAGCCTCGAAAACGTTGCGCCATCCCTGGTTGAGGTTTGAAGCGCGGATATACTCGTCAAGCTGGCTGTGGCTGGAGTATTTTCCCCGGAAGCACTCAACGATCTCCTTTCGGGCCCAAGAATCCTTGTCGTCGTAGGAAAGGATGATCTTGAGGATGTCGATGGCGGTATTCCAGTCGGCCTGTTCCTTGTAATAGACGTACACTTCCTGCATGAGCATGGCGCTTCGGTCGTCGCCCATGATCTTCGAAATCTTTCTTTGCACATGGTAGAAGAAATCGATTTCCTGAGGTACGAGGGATACGAGCTTGGTCCATATTTCCTTGACCGAATTGCCCTGTTTACGGTTGATATATCGATACAGAGCCTTTTTATAGTATTCGACTGAAGCCTCTGCGTTGCCGTCCTTTTCGTATTTCTCCGCCAGGAGCTTCGTGATATCCGCTTCTTCGTAATCGATCTTCACGAGCCGTTCCCAAATATCGTAGAGGGCGGCGTTATTGTCGTTTTTGTACGATTCGGCGAGCGTGCGGAGCGCGTATTTTGACTCTCCGAATTCGAGTACGCGGTTACAGAGGTGCTCCACGATCAGCGTCTTGTGGTTATCGATGAAGATGCTGACAAGGTTCACGAGGGCGGAATCGTCGAGGAGCTGCTTCGAAAGCGCGATAATCCCGGAAAGATAGAGGGCGATTATGCTGTTTTTCGTATGTGACAGATGCTCGTCGCACACGGCCTTGATCTCGTCAACGCCTTTGGCCGCCTGCGCGTCCCGCAGTATGGCGTCGAGTTCCTTGAAATTCGCGATGGAATAGTTACTTATCGTTGCGCGAGTCCACTTTTCCTCGTTCAGCATGTCTTGGACAGATTTTACCAACGCTTCGGGCATAATGACTTCTCCTAGCAAATCCGGATTACAGGGTGTAGCGACCGTACACATCAGTATCCAGCAGTTTGATTTTCAATAGCACTTCGTTTATCCGAGCCTTATCGTCATGTACGTTTACGTAATGGTCAATAAGCCAAAAATAATGATTGATGAGCCGCGGTACCAGCAATTTACCGGTTTCCGGCGGCGCATCCTTCAGTTCGTTTTCAAGGGCGAATATCGCCTGTTTCAGCTTGCCGAACTCGAGGGCCCTCAATTCCCTCTTAACGTTCAGAACACCGTACAAAACGCCGTACACCGGCAGCCACTCGGCGAGCGCCGCGCCCGAGTATCCGAGCGCCTGCACTTGCGCGACAAGGCGCTGAACGAGACCAGACTCCAAAAAATGGAGCTCGACTCGGTCCGCGCCCTGAAAAAAGGCCTCGCGAAAGAGGACCTTTGAAAGCCTGATCTCGCCGCATAACGCATACGAATCAGCGAGTTCCGCGAGAATCGCCGGGGAGTCTCGATCCCTGTCCTTCGCTTGCTCAAGAAGGTGAAGGGCTCTGTCATAATCCCCGAGGGCCTTGTAACAAAGCCCTATCTTGCGATAGAGTTCCGCGTCCTGCGCCGTTCCGTCCTCCCGATACAGGGATTGATAAAAACGGAGCGCCAAGGTAAAGGCGCATTGCTTGAGCGCGTAGAGGACGACCTCGCGCTCATCGCCCGCCTTCGCCATGTAGGCGATGAAGGGACGCCATTGTGATACCAGAAACTCGCCCCGCTCGAAGGCGGTAGAAGCGGATTCCGCGCGCTTGAGCCTGTCCATCCAGTAGCTGACACCCGTTAGGGCGTAAATAACGTCCGCGTCCTCGAGGTTTTGCTGGAGGATGACGTTCAACTCACGGTTGGCCTGTTCTAGTTCTCCCGCCTTGAGGACGTCGTACACGTGCGGTAACAAGCCGGGGACAGGTTCAGTCGTCATGGTACTTCTACCATTATACCCATTCTTATGGTTTAGTCAATTAAGGTATTCTATTTACAGGCGGGCGCGAGTTTGCTACTATATACGATATGGATATACCGTTTCTACTGGCGCCATCCCTCTTGAGCGCCGATTTTTCGGAATTAGGCGCCGCGCTTGATTCGATTCGCGATCATGGGGGAGACATGGTTCACGTCGATGTCATGGATGGACATTTTGTTCCGAATCTGACAATCGGCGTTCCTGTAGTGAAGTCTCTCAAGAAGCGATCAAAATTGCCCTTAGACGTACATCTCATGGTTTCGAATCCCGCGGAACAAGTTGAGTGGTTTATAGAAGCGGGAGCAGACTATCTGACGTTTCATATCGAGGCGGAAGTCCATGCGCATCGACTCGTCTCACGAATAAAGGAAGCGGGTCTCAAGGCAGGCATCAGCCTTGTGCCGTCGACGCCGGTTTCGGCGCTCATGGAAGTGCTTCCGTTCGTGGACTTGGTCTTGGTGATGACGGTCAACCCGGGATTCGGCGGGCAGGAAATGATCATGGCCTGCCTGGAAAAGGTCAGGGAGCTGAAAAAAATCAAGCATGATCGCGGATTATCGTATATAGTATCAGTAGATGGGGGGGTCAATGGCAGTACCCTTCCGTCCGTTCTCGAGGCGGGAACTGACTTGGTGGTGTCGGGCTCGGCGTTTTTCTCCGGGGAAATACGGAAATGACGCGCGTACCGCCGGGCGCGGCCGCACTATGTGGAGTCTTTACATGAAAAAAATATGCGCTATTTTCTGTTTGTCGCTTGCATGCGCCCTCTCGTTCGCGAACGATCCGTTCATGACAGGGCTTGACGCGTATGCCCGTTCCGACTGGTCTACGGCGACGTTGTCGTTCAGGCAAGCGGTCGCGCAAAACTCCGCAAGCGCCGAAAGCCGGTATTGGCTCGCGATGTCCGAGCTTTCGTCAGGCGATCTTGAAACATCTCTCGCCGACATGGATCGTTTTGTCGATTCTTTCCCCGCGGATTCCCGCGTTCCGGATATTTCGTATCAAAAGGGCCGCGCGCTTTTCATGCTGGCCCGATACGAGGAATCTATTCAAGAACTCTATCGCTACGTTTCCTCTTGGTCGGGTCATAGCATGGTTTCATCCGCCTATTACTGGGTCGGTGAGTGCCTGTACGCGACCGGTCGGTATGACGAAGCCCAAAGCGTTTTTACGCGTATACTCGACACCTGGCCCGAGGCCGTGAAGCGGGAAGCCGCGTGGTATCGTCTTTCCCTGATCACGCAGACAGGCAAGGAAGAGGAACTCTTAAAACTTCTGAAGATGAGCCATGAGGAATCTCTGCGGATAATCGAAGAGTATCAACGCCGCGAGAAAACCTATGATCAGGCGATAACCGCATATCAGAAGCGAATATCAGATATGATAAAGAATACCCGTCTCGGCGAGCTTGAAGGTCAGCTTGGCGAAGAGAAGATCAGGAACTCGCGACAGCTCGACCGAATATCCGAGCTGGAGATGCAAAATGCCGAGCTCGCCGCGGCGCTCTCAATGGCGGGACAGCCCGTTCCCAAATCGGCGGTTTCCGATTCCATCACGTCGGATCTCGATTCCGCCGATCCGAACAAACGACGTCTTGCCCTTGAGGAGATGAGAAACAAGGCGCAGTCGCTCCGCGAGATCTACGATCAGATACTCGAAGGAGGGGAATGATGAAACGAATAGCAGTCTTCGTTCTCTCGCTTTTCGTTTTCGCCTCGATGACGACGGCATGGGCGGAATCGCTCGAACTGACGAGCGGATCCCTGCGACTGACGCTCAATTCAAACACAGGAAGCTTTTTACTTCATCAGATTGCGGACACGGGAAAAAACCGATATGAGCCTTTATTCGAAGACCGCAATCAGGGGACGACGTCATGGTTCAGCGTGTCGTTCAACGGCGCGGCGTTTAAGCTTGCGCGGAGGCCCGGTCGCGACGTGCGCCTTGAAACCACGGAAACCGGCGCTCGTTTCGTGTTTACGCCAAACGATGCCTTTCTGGTCGTCCAAGCCTTTTCATTCGTCACGGACAGCGCCCGGGGAACTCAAGCAGTGCTCGTGGAAACGACGATAGAGAATACTTCCGGCAAGAATGCGTCGATCGCCCTCAAGGCCCTTTTTGACACGATGCTCGGCGAAGGCCAAGGTATACATTTTTTTACGAATTTGAGGAGCCGCATTTCGGCGGAGACCCGGCTCGTTGGCGGGCGAGATCCCGATTCCGTCATCGTTTCGGCCCGTAAGGATCTCTCGTTCATGATTCTACTCGATTCCGCAAGCGTAACGCGTCCCGAATCTGTCATCATCGCGAATTGGGAACGGCTTGATACACTGAAATGGACGCCGGACGTTATTGAAGGGCGTTCGTTCAATACCATCTATTCAATTCAAGATTCGGCACTGTTGCTTTCGTGGCCCGTGCAAGATATTCTGCCAAATTCGTCCTATACCGTGCGAACCATTATCGGGCCCTATACCGAAAAGGATGGCTTTTCCGCCGATCGACGGCCCGTAGAAGTTCGCCCCGCCGCGCCCGTACCGCTGGAACCTCCGGTAAACGTGTCAGCGCTCACGGAAAGCGAACGGCAAATGAGGATACGGCTTTTACTTGAAAGAATCGCGATCGTGGAAAAGAATCCCGACGCCGCGTCGGACGAGGAACTCGCGAGTCTTAACCGACAGCTTGACGCTTTACTGACTCCTCCTGCCGCGCGGGGGCAATGAGCAGACGTAATGGCCATAACCCTGATAGAACGCGCGAAAAGAGCCTTTTACCGAAGGCGATACAACGATGTATTGACCATCCTCGAGCCAAACGTTATCCAGTATCGCGATTCGTTTCCGTTTTATTACTTTCTCGGACTCGCATGTCTTCATACGGGGGATATCGGGGGAGCGACCTCGTATTTTCAGCGAGCCCGGCAGATAAAGATGCGAGATCCCGATCTTCTCGCCGCGCAGGCCGCTCTTCATCTCCGTAGGGGTGATACGCATCAAGCGGTTGAATACTATCTCGAGGCTCTCGAGTACGATCCCGGTCATCGCCTTTCGAAGCATTCGCTCGAATATATCAGAAGAAACGGAGACCCGGAAACGGTATCAGCGCTCGTTGAAACCGGACGAATAGCGCGCTTTTATCCACGGCCTCGGCCCCCGTTTCCCCTCACGAGAGTAGTTGTTTTGTGCGCTCTTACCCTTGCTCTTGTTTTTCTTGTATCGATTGCCCGCTCCGCCATAAGGGATGCGCGTACAACAGGGTCGCGCGCGGACCTTTCTGCGCTTGCCTTAACGGGCCAAGAGCGTTCCGCCGCGGTTGAGAACGGCGGCAGCTATCGATATATCCTCACTGAGGGAGAGATCCTCGCGTCGTATTCCCTCGCGCAGCGGAGATTTCAGGAGTATCGCGATAACGCAGCGCAAATCGAGATCAATCGCATATTAAGCTCGAACGCGGGCGTGGCAGTTAAGCATAAGGCCCGCCTGTTAATGGAATACCTCGCGGTTCCCGGCTTTGACACGGTCGCGGACGTTCCTTCTTATGCGAACGTTGTCGCCGAGCCTTGGCTCTACCTTGATTGCTGGGTTACCTGGAAAGGAATGGCCACGAACGTCAACCGGACGGACAATAACGTTTCGTTTGACTTTCTCGTCGGATACGATACGCGAACCACGCTTGAGGGAATTGTGCCCGCGCGGTTCGCGACGGCCCTGGACGTCGACCCGGAGCGACCCCTCGAGATTCTCGCGCGGGTAACGCTTGATTCGGGAAAGCTCTCTCTGAAGGGAGAGGCCATCCATCAGAGCGGAAAACCTACAACCGGCGAGTAACCTGACTTTCAGTCAGCGCTTGCCGGACAGGTACGTTACCGGGTCGAAGCCGTCGATGAGATCCGCCATCTGCCGCTCCTGCGAGATCGTCAACGTAATGCGCGCGCTCATCGACGCGGACTCGATGATTTCTATGAAAGGAAGCTTTTCCTTGATTTTCGAACAGTCCACCGTGTCGCAGGTAACGAGCCGCCCGAGGCATCCTTCCGCGCGAAGGGTCGCGAGCCGATCGCACGCAGGTCCCGAAAGTACCGGGTGCACGACCATTACGTGAATAGGCGTTCCCGACTTTGAGTAAAGCTCGCGAACGAGACCGAATATCGATCCTGCCGTGTCTATCATGTCATCCACGATCCAGACGGTTTTTCCCTCAAGCGGAACCGCGGAAAGAATGTTGATGCACTCGATCTCGTTAACGCGGTCGTGATTTCTTTGCTTATGGGCCACGACGAGTTGCGTGCCGAACGAAACGGCGAATTTTCTTGCGAGCTTTTCTCCTCCCGCGTCAACCGAGCAAAAAAGCCATTCGTCGCGTATGCGCGAATCGAGCTCCTCTCCAGAACCGATTGAGGTGTCACAGAGATATTTTTGAAGAAGTCCGAGAGCTTGCACGTCGTCAACAGCGCAGGAACAGGGATCGAAAATCGTCTTTGATTTGTCAGAGTGGAGTTGATACGTTATAAGGTGATCGGTACCAAGCGATATTAGCGTCTTATAGTGTACCCAAAAACCGACCGAGTTGCGCCTGATCGGACGGTCCGACCGACTGCAGGAGATGTACGGTTCAAAAACGATGATTTCATGGGCCTGAGAGCGCTTGAGCACGTCTATTGTGTGGTATAATTCCTCTTTGCATGCTTCTACCGTGAGTCCTTCCGCGTTCCTCGCCGATGTCGTGAAGACAAAGACCGTTTTCCCTCTGACCGATTTATGGAGGGTAACTTCGATTTCCCCGTCGGCGAACTCGGCCACGGAAAGCTCGTCGGTATAGTCGATCGTGTCGGGATAGAGGAGCCGTTCGGGGTTTTCGTTAAGGGCGGCGATGACGCCCTTTGCGTAGGTACGGCATGAACGGGTGGCAAGGATTAAAAAAGGTTGGGTCATGCTGAAATCATACAACGGAATGAATCCATACGCTATTTTTTTCCGATTTTTTTTGTTATAATGCGGGCATTGACCGGGTTTTCCGCCAAGTAGGGAATAGGGAGGGGGGAAAGTGGCAAAAGTAAGTAATGAAGCGAATCCGAACGCGGATATGGGTGAGAAACTCAAGGCGCTCGAGGTTGCGCGGCTGCAGATAGAGAAGCAGTTTGGGCAGGGATCCTTAATGAAGCTCGGAACCGGCACCGAGGCGATTGGCGTTGACGTCGTCCCGTCGGGAAGCATTCTGCTCGACGAGGCGCTCGGTATCGGCGGATACCCTCGAGGACGAATTATCGAGGTATATGGCCCGGAATCGTCGGGAAAGACGACGCTCGCCCTTCATGCGATAGCCGAAGCGCAGAAAATCGGCGGAATCGCGGCGTTTATCGACGCGGAGCATGCCTTGGATCCGCAGTACGCAAAGGGCCTTGGCGTCAATATCGACGATTTGTGGGTTTCCCAGCCGGATACCGGCGAACAAGCATTGGAGATCGCCGAAAGCCTTGTGCGCTCGGGCGCCGTCGATATCATCGTCGTCGATTCGGTCGCGGCCCTGACTCCTCAGGCAGAGATTGAGGGCGATATGGGCGACTCGCATATGGGACTTCAGGCGCGGCTCATGAGTCAGGCGCTCCGCAAGCTCACGGGTATAATCGGCAAATCCAAGTGCATCATAATTTTCATCAATCAGATACGAATGAAAATCGGCGTCATGTTCGGGAACCCGGAGACGACAACGGGCGGAAACGCGCTGAAATTTTACGCGTCTTTGCGGCTAGAAGTCAGGAAGATTGAGACAATCGATAAGGGCGAAGAGGATGCGGTAGGGAATCGCGTTCGCGTTAAGGTCGTAAAGAACAAAGTTGCCCCGCCGTTCAGGAAGGTCGAGCTTGATATCATCTTTGGCAAGGGAATATCCGCCGTGGCGAGCTTGCTTGATTCAGCGGTGAAGCATGAGTTCGTCGACAAAAAGGGCGCGTGGTATGCAATCGGTGACGAAAAAATCGGTCAGGGTCGGGAGAACGCGATTAAGTTTCTCGAAAACAACCCCGAGTTTCGCGTAGACGTTGAGCGAAAAATCCGCGAGAAGCTTTTCCCCGGACAAAAGTTGCGAACGTTAACGCCCGTACCCGCGCCGAGCGCTAAAGCCGCGGGCGAAAAGGCTGTGAGCGACAAAACCACGAGCGCAGCGGTTGCGACTCCCGCCGCAAACGACAAGGCCGCAGCCGCGATGAAGCCTACTGGCAAGGCCGTGGCGGAAGGCGTCGCGGACGGTGGCTTATTCTAATGACCGAATCGGCGGAACTTGTCGTACTGAGCCTAGGATCGAACGTTGGCGATTCGCTTTCTACGTTAAAGAAGGCGATTCGCGATCTTTCCTTTTTGCTCGAAGGTATGAGGGTTTCGTCCCTTTATTTGACGACTCCGCAAGATATCGCGGATCAGCCGGATTTTTGTAATCTCGCCGTTACGGGCGTAAGTGCATTGCCACCGGAGAGTCTGCTTCGCGAAACTCAGGCGATCGAAGCACGCTACGGAAGGAAACGAGACGATGCAACTTTCCGTGGGCCGAGAACGCTCGATATAGACATTGTGCTTTTCGGCGATCGTGTGGTACGTGAGACGAATCTCGTCATTCCGCATGAGCGAATGGCCGTTCGGCAATTCGTGCTCATTCCGGTTCTTGAGCTTCTGCCGGATTGTGCCGATCCTGTAAGCGGGCGACCGTTCCGGGATATTCTTTCCGGTCTCGAAGACCAAGGCGTCCGCAAGGTAGGAAACCTCTATGGATATTGAAACCGGCGATTCGAGACACGATGGAGCAAACACCTTTAAGATTCAGAATTTCGAAGGGCCTCTCGACCTTCTGCTGTTTCTTATAAAGAAGAACGAGGTGAATATCTACGATATTCCGATCGCGGATATTACCGAACAATTTCTCGATTATCTGGACTTTTCGGTATCCAACGATCTCGCAAGCCTGACCGAGTTTTACGCGATGGCAGCGACTTTGCTGTACATTAAAAGCCGCATGCTCTTGCCCGTGGAAATCGCCCTTGATGACGACGAACTCGACGATCCGCGGCAGGAACTCGTCGACAAACTCATTGAACATCAAAAATTCAAAAAGCTTTCAGAGTTGATGGAACGAAAAGAAGACGAGGCCGAGTGGGTATTCGAGCGAAAGAAAATGCAGCGCGCCTTGCCGTTCGGCGAGGAAGAGTTATGGGAACGCGTGGATACTTGGGATCTTCTGAAAACGTTCTCGAATCTCGTTTCGAGCTATAATTCCGAGCGTATTCTTGACCTCTATGAAGAGGTTTCCGTAAACGAAAAAATTACCCTCATGAACGAACTGCTGGAAAATCGCGGGGAGTGCATGTTTACCGATCTCATCGTGCGAAAGGGTAACCTAATGGATATAGTCTGCGCGTTCATGGCCTTGCTCGAGGCGGTTAAGTTCCGCATGGCGAGCGTCTGGCAAAACCGCATGTTTGGAGATATCAAGATTAAGCCCTGGGAAAAGGTCGTCATCTCAGAGATGGAACTGACCGTTGAAGGGTAGTTCATGCTATGGAGTATAAGATGGAAACGGAAACGGCGCTGATAGAGGCCATATTTTTACTGGAGACGGATCCCGTCGACGAAGCGTTGCTCGCGCGCGTAACCGGTTTTTCGCGCGATGTAGTCGATGCGGTGCTGGAACGCCTTCGTGCGCGTTATTCGGACGCGGGTTGCGGAATGGAACTCGTGCAAATCTCCGGCGGTTGGGCGCTCAGTCCCAAGCGCGAGCTTTGGGAAAGCCTCAAGGAACGCTACGGTCGAAAAAACGACGCGCGTCTTTCCCGCGCCGCGATGGAGACTCTATCGATTATCGCCTATTCGCAGCCGATAACACGAGGCGAGATAGAGGCGATCCGCGGTGTCTCGGCCGATACGATGATTAGGCTTCTCGTTGAGCGAAATCTCATCAAGGAAGTCGGTAAAAAGGATATCCCCGGCAAACCGATTCAGTTCGGAACTTCAAAGGAATTTTTAAAGTTTTTCAGGCTTAATAGTATTTCCGATCTTCCCAAACTTGATGAAACCGAAAATGAGCGATTTGAACTTGCGCGATGAGTCGCAAGACCGGAGCGGCGACGGGAGTATGCGCCTTCAGGTATATATTTCGCATGCGGGAATCGCGTCGCGCAGGGCCGCAGAGGGAATAATCGCGGAAGGACGCGTGTCGGTAAACGGAGAAATCGTCACGGCGATGGGCGTTCGCGTGTCTTCTTCCGACGATATTCGCATTGACGGTAAGCCGATCAAGGCTGAATCGCGCAAGCTCTATATACTTCTTAATAAGCCCGTCGGACACGTTTGCACGCTTGCCGACGAACAGGGTCGACCCGTCGCCGCCGACCTCTTGAAGGACGCCTATCCCGAGCGGCTTTACAACATCGGCCGCCTTGACATGTATTCAGGCGGCGCCATCGTCTTCACGAATGACGGCGATTTTGCGGCTGCTGTGAGCCATCCTTCATCGGGCATCGAGAAAGAATACCTCGTTGAAACGAGCTTGCCGTTTCGCGATGACGTTTTGACGGCGTTTACCCGAGGCGTGCGCATCGACTCGGAATTTTACCGCTGTCGCGAGGCTGCGCGTGTTTCCTCGCGAAGGATTCGGATAGTGCTCGTCGAGGGAAAAAATCGGGAGATTCGACGCGTGTTAAAGTACTTTGGAATAGGCATCAAAAGCCTCATTAGGACGAGAGTCGGGCCCGTGGAACTCGGCGATCTGGAGGTTGGCGCGTTCCGTGAATTATCTAGCGGCGAAATTCGAGGGCTTCTCGACGCGCGCTCGAATAACGGAGACGGTGATGACGGTAGCGATTGACGGTCCGGCGGGATCCGGGAAAAGCACGATAGCGCATATCATCGCTTCCGAGCTTGGATTTACATTCATGAATACCGGCAGTTTTTATCGCGGCGTAACGCTCGCGCTTTTACGATCCTTCGGCGGAGAACCTGACGGCTCTCTCGCGATGAGCGGAAGTACCGGCTCTCCGGACCTTTCCGATGAGGACGCTATCGTGCGGTTCGCAAAAACCGTGTTTCTTGACTATAGAAATGGCCGCCTTTTCATTGGCGACGAAGACGTGGAACGGTATCTTCGTTCCGACGCGGTCGAAGCGGTCGTTGCGCCTCTGTCGGGGATCGTCGGTGTTCGTCATGTAGTTAACGAGAAAATACGTGAAATCGCCAAAAATGCTAACATCGTGTGCGAGGGCAGGGATATGACTACCGTCGTGTTTCCTGCCGCCGAGCATAAGTTCTATCTCGACGCTTCGGTCTCCGCTCGCGCGCGCAGGCGTTTTTCTCAGGGAACGAGCTCTCTTTCCCTCGTGGAGATTGAGCGTACCATAGCCGCGCGCGATGAGGTTGACCGGAACAAGAAAGAGGGGAGCCTGAAAATCGCTACCGATGCCATCTATATAGACACCTCGGACTTGACCATACGTGAGGTTTGTGACATGATAATAAGCAAAATTCACTTATAAGGGTTGGTTATGGATCAGATGGAAGTGGCAAAGGATGTATCGAAGAGCTCCGGTGAAGACATCCAGCAGACACGATTACAGGAGGAGTACCTCAAATCGTTCCAGACGCTTGAAGAGGGACAACTTGTAGACGGCGTGGTCATTCAGGTTACTCAGGATCAGGTGTTCGTTGACGTGGGGTATAAGTCCGAAGGCAAAATTCCGGTTTCGGAGTTCACGGTTTTGCCGAATGTTGGCGATACGGTGAGCGTCGTGCTCGAGAAGAAAGAGAATAAGCACGGCGAAGTTATAGTTTCAAAGCAGAAAGCCGACGTCAAGGTATTCTGGAAGAACCTGAGACAGGCCTTTCAGGATAAAACGGCCGTCGAAGGCACAATTGAAAAAATCGTCAAGGGCGGTTATGAGGTGAATATGGGTGCGGGAGTCCGCGCGTTTCTCCCTATTAGCCAGTCCGATAGCCAGAAGGTTGAAAAGGCCGAGAAGCTTATTGGCCTGAAAGCGACGTTTTACGTCGAGCGCCTCTATTCAGATAACAAGGTTAACGTGGTCGTAAATCGGCGCAAGTATCTCGAAGAACAAACCGAGACGAACCGCGACGCATTCTTCAAAAACATCCAGATCGGTGGGTCCGTCCAGGGCGTCGTGAAGAGTTTCACGAGTTTTGGGGCGTTTATCGATCTTGGCGGTTTCGACGGCCTTCTCCATATAAATGACATGAGCTGGGGTCATGTGACTCGCCCGAAGGACTTCGTCAAGAAAGGCCAGGAAATAACCCTGAAGGTCATTCGCCTCGATCCCGAAGATAAGAGGATCAATCTCTCGCTGAAGCATTTCACCGAGGATCCGTGGCTTCATTTTGAGGACAAGTTCCACGTTAACGACGTCATTAAGGGAAAAGTCACGAAACTGACCGAATTCGGAGCTTTTATCGAGCTCGAAGAAGGTATCGAGGGTCTTGCGCATATCAGCGAGTTTAGTTGGGTTAAAAAAATCAACAAACCCGAAGACATGGTCAAGATCGGTGATGAAGTTGAGTGCATGATACTTGGCTATGATATTCAGGCCGGTCGCGTGTCGCTTGGTCTTAAGCAGGTTACCGATAACCCGTGGGAGTCTCTTACCGAGAAGTATCCCGTGGGAACCAAGCTTACCCGAAAAATCGTAAAGGTCACGAACGCGGGCGCTTTTGTGGAGCTTGAGGATGGCATTGATGGTTTCCTTCATGCCGACGACCTCTCCTGGACCAAAAAAGTTAAGCATCCCTCGAGTGAGCTTGAAGTCGGTACTGAGATCGAGGTTATGGTAATCGAATCCGATCCCGAGACTCACCGCATCCGACTGGGCGTAAAGCAGCTTTCCGACGATCCTTGGGCGAACTTCGCGAGCGCGAATCCCCCGGGAACCTACGTCGAGGGCGAGATTACCTCTATCACCGATTTTGGCGTTTTCCTTCGGGTGACCGGCGGTATCGAAGGGCTCATCAACAAGCAGAATCTTACTGAGAGCCGCGAAGAACCGTATGAAGAAGCCATTAAGAAGTATACCGTCGGCGACAAAATTAAGGTTGTCGTAGTCGAAGTCAGTCCCGATAAACAAAAGGTTGCCTTTTCGATTAAGGACTACAAGAAGAAAGTTCAGAGGGAAGAGATTTCTCGCTATATGTCCTCTGAGGAAGAAAAGGACAATGGTTCGTATACCCTTGGAGATTTCCTGAAGAACAAGACGAACTGACGTAGATGAGCGGCATTGATGAAACTTTCCGATACTGTCGATAAAGAAAAGCTCAATGCCCTCATCGAAATCAATACGCTCATCAATTCGAATTATTCCAACATAAGCGCATTGCTGGCTCACATCCTTGAGTCAGCAATGCGTCTTGTTTCCGGGGACGCTGCCTCGTTGCTTCTCGTCGACACAAACAAGAAAACACTGAGATTCGAGATCGCGCTCGGACCAAAAGGTCTTGAGGCTAAGAAATTCGTCGTAAAGATGGATGAGGGAATAGCGGGGTGGGTCGCCAAGAACAACCGCAGCCTGATCGTCAACGATGTCGCGAACGATCCGCGCTTTAGCCCTGCCGTTCAACAGTCAACGGGGTATAAAACTCAGAACATGCTTGCGGTTCCGATGCGCGTCAAGGACGAGTGCATCGGCGTCATAGAGATACTTAATAAGGGAACCGCGAACGGTTTCGGGCATGAGGATCTCGAGGTTCTCGAGATCATGGCGAATCAGGCCGCGATCGCCTATCAGAACGCGCGTTTCCTTCAACGCTCTCGCGATGAAATCGTCGTCTTACAGGATCAGATCGCGACCGATCGCGGGTATCACACGATGATTGCGAGAAGCCCGGTAATACTCGAGAAGCTCGACATCGTGGAACGCGTGGCTAAATCTGATTCATCGGTGCTCATACTCGGCGAAAGCGGAGTTGGCAAGGAGTTGTTCGCCGAACAGCTGCACCTTAAAAGTGACCGATCGGGAAAGCCGTTTGTGCGCGTAAACTGCGCCGCGCTTCCGGAAGGCTTGCTGGAAAGCGAGCTATTCGGGCACGTGAAGGGTGCTTTTACCGACGCCATCAGTAATCGCAAGGGCCGTTTTGAGATGGCTGACGAGGGGACGATCTTTCTTGACGAGATCGGTGACCTTCCGCTTGCGCTTCAGTCAAAGCTCCTTCGGGTCATCCAAAACCGTTCGTTCGAGAAAGTCGGCTCAAGCGACACGATAACGGTCAATGTTCGCATTATAGCAGCCACGAATCGCGACATCGAGCGTTTGGTTGAAGAACAAAAATTTCGTTCGGATCTCTATTACCGGCTTAACGTTTTACCGCTCTATATACCGCCCCTACGCCAAAGAATCGAGGATATCCCAGAGCTTGCGAGTTTTTTCCTAAAGAAATTCAGGCATGAGGTAAAGAAGGAGTTCCTCAGTTTTTCAGAGGGTGCGATGAGCGCAATCCTTTCTTATGCCTGGCCGGGTAACATCCGCGAACTTGAGAACACCGTCGAACGCGCGTGCGTTATCGGTAAACCGCCATATATTCGGGAAGAAGACCTCCTCTTGAATATACGCTCAATGCCTGATAATAATACTTATGCGGATAAGAGCTTGAAGAGCGTCATCAATTTGTTTAAGAAGCACTATATTCAGAAGGTTCTTGAGGAGAACGAGTGGAACCAGACTAGCGCATCCCAGGTTCTCGACATTCAACGGACGTACTTGTCGCGCTTGATAAAAGAATTGGAAATCAAGGAGAAATAGAACTATGTCAATTAAGGCTGTACGCGAAGAAACTAAGGAAAAACGGTCTATACCGGCCATAATCAGCGATTTTATCATTTCGAACCGAAAGGTCCTGTTAATCGGCATTGCGGTCCTGTGTGTCGCGTTTATCTCGTTCGTCGCGCTTACCGTTATTCAGGCCAAGGCGACCGCCGCGATTGACGCAAAGGTCGCTTCGTATATCGAAGAATGGGCCGAGGCGAAATCTGCCGGCGACGAAGCTGCCCTTGCGACTGCCGAAGACGGGCTTTTAGCCTCGCTCGGCGAGATTACGGGAAAGGGCGTTTCATCACCCGCACGCGCGAGGGCCAATTTACTGGCGGCCGACATCAAGTACTCAAGAAAGGATTGGACGGGCGCCCGTGATGGTTTCTTGGCAGCCGCCGCAGACGCCCCGGGCGTCTATACCGCGGGCATCGCGCTCTATAACGCCGCGTCCTGCGAGGAAGAGCTGGGAAACGCCGATTCGGCTCTTGCTCTCTATTCAAAGGCAGCAGCAGACGACTCGTTTAACCTGAAGCCGCGCGCGATGTTTAACATCGGTCGCATCGAGGAACAACGATCCAAAACGAAGGAAGCCATCGAAGCGTATGAGAATCTCGTCGAGAAGTATCCTGAGAATTCTTGGTCGTTACTCGCAAAATCAAGGTTAGTAGTGTTGCAGATACAGTAAGTAAGCCGGAGGTATCATGGCCGGAAAAAACGTTCGAGGTCTCTTGAAAACGCGGAATTTTGGGTTCGTTATCGGGATCCTTTTTTCCGCTTTTTTCAGTCTGATAGGCTTCTCAACCGGATTATTCGGAGACATTGAAGCACGGCTTCTTGATACTTTTTTTTCGTTTAAGAATTCCGTCGAACGGGAAGCGGTTCAAAAAGACGTCTGGAAAACAGGCGAAAGCGAATTCGTATCGCCTGATATTCTAATCGTGGGAATCGACCTCAAAGCCTTACAACGATTTGGTAATTGGCCCTTTCCTCGATCCCGTCATGCGGAGCTTCTGAATAACCTTTCAAGAATCAAGAATCAGGACGAGCGCGAACAATCTATCCTTCTCGATATATTTTTTATAGAGCAATCGGCGAATAACGATGACGACACATTGCTCGCGCAGAGTATTTCCGAATCAGGTCGCGTGTTTCTTGAATCGATACTCGATACTTCGTCTTTCGGCGATACGCTTGACGAGGAAATGTTTGCCCGACAGCTTCCCTTTATTGACAAGGCTGGCGTTCCGCGGGTAGTCGAAGGTTTGTGGCGCGAGATGCGGCCTTCGGTGGGGTTACAGACCAATTTGTGGGAGCTTAACGCCGCGGCCCATGGCTCGGGAGCCGCGAACGTAGTAGCCGACGAAGCGGGCGGGGTAGTGCGCCGACAGCCGCTCGTGTTCAAGTATTCGCGTTTCATCGGCGAGCTAACGATAGACGACCTTGATACCTCGTTTGATCTCGATGAGGGTTCCTATGAACGCCTTTCTTGGTATGAAAAAAACGGGGAAGAGCATTATGTCGACCTTCCGCTTTCCGAAAGCGCGCTGGCTGACCTAAAACGCGAAATTTTCGCAAAAGCACCGCCGCTTCTGTATGACGCCGACGAAGACGGAAACGCGGACGATGAAACCCGCGTGCTAACCGTGTATCGCGATCATTTTTTCCCCTCTATAGCTTTATCCCTCGCACTCGATTATTGGGGTACGTCTTTTTCGGAATGCGAGCTATATCCGGGAACTGAGATTATCGTTCGAAAAACCGACGGTTCGTCGCTATCAATTCCCGTCGACGAGCAATGCTCGATGATTATCAATTTTGCGGGACCAGCCTCGTCCGCCGCTACCGACGGGCATAAGACCTTTCCGGTTCGATCGTACGCGGGTTATTCGCGTGAGACGGATGCTAATCCCGAATCGTGGGCGCCAACGCGCGCTCTTGGTGGCAAAATCGTCCTGGTCGGCGCGTTTGACAAGGGCATGGCGGATGACGAAAAACAAACTCCCTACGGGATGATGTTTGGCATCGAGATTCACGCCAATGCGCTGAATACGCTCCTTACGGGAAATTTCATTCGTCATTTGCCCCGATGGGGAAACGTCTTATTTGTGTTTCTCCTTACGATGATTGTCGCGTTTTTTGCGGCGCGAATGAAAAATTTTCTTTCTCTCCCGCTTTCGCTCGTGCTCGCGATTGCGACTTTTATCGGGTGTTCGTTCGCCTTTGATCGCTTTAACCTGCTGATAAATTATGGCGTTCCGTTCTCCGGCATGTTTTTCACCTATGTCACCATCATCCTCTATCGCTCAAGCACGGAAGAGCGCGAGAAGCGAAAGATACGGGCCATGTTCGGCAAATACGTAAGTCCGGAAGTAGTCGCGCAGATGATGGATCATCCTCCGGAACTCGGCGGCGTTGACCGGGAGCTTACCGTATTTTTCTCGGACATTCGCGGGTTCACGAGTCTATCGGAGACGTTAACGCCGCAGGAGCTCGTGCGGCACCTCAACGAGTATCTTTCTGCCATGACCGATATCATCCTTGAAACCGGTGGAACGCTCGATAAGTACGTCGGCGACGAGATTATGTGCTTCTGGGGCGCGCCCCTTGAGGTTCGCGACCATGCCTCGCGGGCGTGCAGGTGCGCGCTCATGCAGAAGGCCCGACTTGAGCAATTGAACACTACCTGGCCCCCGGAGCGCAGGCTTGCAATTGGTATCGGCATTAACACCGGGGTGATGACGGTCGGTAATATGGGCTCGAAGGGCCGAATGAACTATACCTTGATGGGCGACAACGTTAACCTTGGCGCGCGGCTCGAAGGCACGAATAAAGTGTACGGGACTATGATCATCGTCAGTGAGTATACCTATGCGACGGTTAAGGACGAATTCATCTTCCGGGAACTCGATACGATTCGCGTAAAGGGTAAGAATCGCCCCGTCGTCATCTATGAGTTGGTGGATTATCGCACGTGAGAACGCGCTTGCGATTCCTACCGCGTGCGGTAGGCCGGCTTTCGGCCCGCGTGCGGCTCGTTGTCCTTGTGCTTATAGTCTCCGTCGTCGTTTCCTGCGGTATCGAGGTATATGCCTATCTCTATCCGGTTATTTTTAGGGATGGAGAACCTTCTGATGACTTGGAGTTTAACCGCTATAAATTCAGAACGTCGGATAATCGCAATACGACGGAGGCGGGACCGTATTTTAAGGGCTTCGATATCTATTACCGGATTTATACTAATTCGACGACGCTGGCGTCAAACCAGAGCTCGATTAACAGCTATAACTCGAATACTCCCGCGCTTGCGTACAATTATCTTTTAAACACCAAGGAATATCGGAGATTAGTCGCGCAAGATCGCGCATACGAAGCTCCGCTGATTCCGGGGGATACGTTTAACCGTCTCGTCGAGGTTCGTTTTTTTGACTATGACACGACGCCTGTAGGGGTATACGTTCGACAGGATATTCCGGCCGAGACCATAATCGATGATTTTGGTCCTCCTATGCGGAGTGTCAATGGAGACGACTCTTCGTATCCAGCGCCGTTTGATTTTGACGATATCGACTCGGGCGACGACGACGTCTCCTTCACCACGTGGGACGACGATGCCGATAAAAAAATGTACGTGCACGCGTATGTGCTCGCGTACGGGTTCGACTCTTCTTTCAAGCAGCTGTACAGCGAACTTTATGAGCTCGGCATCGTGACGATTCCGGAAGACTGACGGGGCAATGGCCCAAGAAACGCGCTCCTTGACCTTTTCCCGTAATTTTTGTACAGTCCACGAATCGGGCGCTTAGCTCAGTTGGTAGAGCGTTTGGTTTACACCCAAAATGTCGGGGGTTCGAGCCCCTCAGCGCCCATTTTTTCAAACCGTCCTGAGGGACGGTTTTTTTATTTGTGCGCCATAGTTCAACTCGGTGTATTTCTTGACCACTGAGGCAGGGAACGAGTATTATTACCCATGAAAGCAAAGGACGATAAGAGCGTTCATGTATTGAACAAAATAATCGTGAGAGGCGCGCGCGAGCATAATCTCAAAAACATAGATATAGAGTTACCTCGAGACAAGCTCATTGTTATTTCGGGGCTTTCAGGCTCGGGAAAAAGCTCGCTTGCATTTGACACGATATTCGCCGAAGGGCAACGGCGGTACGTCGAGTCCCTTTCTGCATACGCGAGACAATTTCTCGGACGCATGGATAAGCCCGATCTTGATTACATCGAAGGCCTTTCTCCCGCCATTTCCATAGAGCAAAAAACAACGCATAAAAATCCGCGGTCTACAGTCGGAACGGTGACTGAAATATACGACTATTACCGTCTGCTATTCGCGCGTATCGGAAAACCGCATTGTCCGCAGTGCGGCAAGGAAATTCAGGAACAGTCGATTGACCAGATTATCTCAACGATTTTTGCGTGGCCTACGGGAACGAAGATACAGATACTCGCGCCGGTGATCATGCGAAAAAAGGGAGAGCATCAAAAGGTAATCACGGACGCCATGGCGGCCGGTTTCGTGCGCGCGCGCATTGACGGCATGCTCATAACCCTTGAAGACGGCGTTAAGCTCGACAAGCAAAAAAAGCATACGATCGAGATCGTCGTCGATCGCATCGTCCTGTCGGAAGACGCGCGCAAGCGGCTCGCGGAATCGATCGAAACCGCCGTCGCGAGCTCGGGCGGCATTTTACTCGTAACGAAGCAGGAGAAGGACGCGGCCGAGACGGAGGTTTTTTTCTCGCAGAAAAACTCTTGTCCCGATTGCGGTATCTCGATGCCGGAGCTTCAGCCGAGGCTGTTTTCCTTTAATAACCCCTTTGGCGCGTGCCCTGACTGCACCGGCCTCGGGGCTCGCCGCGAGTTTGCCCCCGATCTCATAATCCCGGATAAATCCCTTTCGTTCGACGAGGGAGGCATACTGCCGTATAATCCCGATTCGGCCTGGAACCGCAGCCGCTTTCAGGCGCTGGCAAAGCACTATTCCTTCTCGCTTGCGACGCCGATATCCGACCTGCCGAAAAAGATTTATTCCGTCATCATGAACGGCTCTGGCGATCAGGCCGTCGACTTTGTCTATAAAAACCGCGAAGGTACCGGTCAGTTTAAATATCACCAACCGTGGCCCGGCGTGCTCGCCGATATGCGTCGACGCTATAACGAGACGTTTTCAGACGCGCAAAAGGAAAACTTCGAGCGATACATGTCGAACCACGAGTGCGAGGTCTGTCATGGCATGCGCCTGCGGCCCGAGGCGCTCGCGGTCACTGTCGGCGGAAAGAACATTCACGAAGTATCATGCCTTTCCGTCGCGGACTCGATTGCGTATTTCGAGGCGATCAAGTTTACCGATACCGAGGGAAAAATCGCCCGCCAAATTCTCAAGGAGATCATGGCGCGCCTGACGTTCATGAAGAACGTCGGACTCGACTATCTGACGATGGAACGAGGAACCGCGACGATATCGGGAGGAGAGGCCCAGCGCATCAGGCTTGCGACCCAGATCGGGTCAAGCCTCGTCGGAGTGCTCTATATCCTTGACGAGCCTTCTATCGGACTTCATCAACGCGATAATCAGCGGCTGATCGATACGCTTCTCTATCTACGCGATCTCGGTAATACCCTCATCGTCGTCGAGCACGACGAACAGACACTTCGCACGGCTGACCATATCGTAGACCTTGGCCCCGGAGCCGGCGTGCATGGCGGTTACATTGTCGCGCAGGGAACGCCCGACGAAGTCATGAAAGTAAAGAAAAGCCTTACCGGTCAGTACCTCGCCGGGACGCTTAAAATGGACATTCCGACGGAACGGCGCAAGGGTAACGGAAACCGACTTACCGTTACGGGAGTTAAGGAACACAATCTCAAGGGCATTGACGTTTCGATTCCCCTCGGCGCCTTTACCTGCATTACCGGCGTGTCGGGCTCGGGTAAGTCAACACTTCTTTCCGACGTGCTATATCCGGCGATCTCGAATCGCGTCATGCGAACGAGCTATGACGAAGGGTCGTTCGAAAGCCTCGAGGGAATCGAGTGCATCGACAAGGTAATCAACATAGACCAAAGCCCGATCGGTCGGACGCCGCGTTCGAATCCGGCGACGTACGTCGGCGTATTTACCGGAATACGCGATCTTTTCGCGAGTCTGCCCGACGCGAAAGCCCGAGGTTATAAGCCTGGGCGGTTTTCGTTCAACGTAAAGGGCGGAAGGTGCGAAAACTGTCAGGGCGACGGAACTATCACGATCGAGATGAATTTTCTTTCCGACGTTTTTATCACCTGCGATGTCTGTCATGGCAAGCGATTCAATCACGAGACTCTTGAGGTTCGCTTTAAGGGAAAGAGCATCGCCGACGTTCTTGATATGACTATAGAAGAAGCGGCGGAGTTTTTCGCGTCGATTCCACATATCGCGCGTAAGATGGAAACTTTGCTTTCGGTCGGGCTTGGGTACGTGAAGCTTGGACAATCGGCGCTGACGCTTTCCGGCGGCGAGGCTCAGCGCGTAAAGCTCGCGAACGAACTTGCCAGGCGCTCTACGGGAAAGACGCTGTATATTCTGGACGAACCGACGACCGGCCTTCATTTCGCTGACGTTAAGCAGCTAATGTCGGTCATTCAGCGGCTTGTCGATCAGGGCAATACGGTCGTCATGATCGAGCATAATCTGGACGTTATCGCGCAGGCGGATCACGTCGTTGATCTCGGGCCCGAAGGCGGCTTTAAAGGCGGCACGATCGTCGCGCAGGGCACGCCGGAAACCGTCGCAAAATCAAAAAAATCGTATACGGGCCACTATATCAGCGAGCTTCTGGAACGTTCACGATGACCTCTCTTCGGCGCGTTTTATTCGCCTTAGCGTTTATCGTCTCGATGAACGCGTGGTCGGAAGAACGTACCGTACGGATAGAGTCGGCGCGAAACACGGAATACGTGAAAAGACAGAAGGTTGAAGCGGAGGGCGCCGGAGTCGCCGAAAACGAGGCAGTAGCCGAGGGCAGTACCGACGCCGTGAATGATTCTTCGGGAACGTTCGGCGAGGAGATACTCCGCTTTAGCGGGGACGTTGTCATCGTCGTCACTGAGGGATCTTCGGTTTCTCACATCGGGGCCGACGAGATACTGTTCGACAAATCGCGCGATACGCTGGAAGCGCGCGGAAACGTCACCTATGAGCACTCGACGGGAAAAAAGGGCGGCGAGAAATACCGAGGGGAGGCCCTTCTTTTTGACATTAAAAAGCAAGAGGGCGTTTTCATGAAGGGCGTCGTCACGCAGGATTCGGGAAAAAAAGACGGCGATCCGTTTATCATCCACGCGGAAATTACCGGTAGGGATTCGAGCGCGACGATCGGCTTTAAAAGCGCGGTGCTGACGACATGCGACGAAGATGAACCCCATTGGTCAATTAAGGCTTCTCGCGTATGGCTCTTGCCGGGCAACGAGATCGCGATCCTAAACGGGCTTCTCTACATAGGCCCGCTTCCTGTTTTTTACATTCCTTTTTTCTATTACCCCGGCGATGAAATGATCGTGCATCCCGTTTTCGGTTTCCGAAATCGCGAGGGTTATTTCGTTCAAACGACGACGTATCTCGTAGGCAGAAAACCCCTTGCGCAGAAAGACGCCAAGGAGGGAACGTCCTTCGCGGATTTTTTACAGGGAGACACTCTCAAAGAGCAGCGCCGGGAGGGATTGTTTCTCAGAAACCTTCCCGAAGACGCGAAAGACACGCAGTCGGATTACCTGAAGATTATGGTCGATGGGTATTCATCCCTTGGCGTTATGGTTGGCGTTGACGGCTCGTTCGAGACGACCGGATACGTCAACTCGGTCAAGTTTCTCGGCTCGGTCGCGTTCTCGAAAACGCTGTTCGCGCCATCCTCGGGGATTCTCTATTCCACGTACGACTCGGTGGGAAACGAGCATTACAATAAGGGCGTTTTTTTCGGTGCCGAGTTGCCCGTCCGATACCGCACCGAGCTATCTCTCAAGATGGAAAAAAAGCCCTTTCAGATATCAATGTCTCTACCGCTCGTTTCCGATCCCGAGTATAAAGACGACTTTTTTGACCGTTCCGAGGATTTGAATTGGTTCAAGTTTCTCACAGAACAAGCGGAACTCGCAAAAGACGACGATGATAGCGACGAGACCACGTATTCCTGGTCAATTACGGGATCGATAAAGCCCGACATGTCATGGACGCGACCATGGCTTGATACGCTGAGCGTATCGACGATATCCGGGGTCATGACATTCAATTCCAAAATCAATACGACGCTCTCGGGGGAAGAAGCGCTCTACTCACCCGAGCGGCTTTTCTATTACCCGGAACTCATCAAGCCAGAGATACGCGTGAGCATGGGAGGTACGCTCCTTTCGTCGACTGCCGATTCTTCTGACCGGGATAAGGCGGGAATTAAGGACACTGCGACGTTGGCTAACCCGTTCAAGGACGATTCCCCGTCAGATGAAAAAAAAGCAGATGAATCTGCCAGTGAAGCGAAAGAGGAAACGAAAGCAGATAGTAAAACGAAGAAAGAATCTGAGGATACTTCCGGGGAAAAAATCATTGATAGATTCATCCCGGCGCTCACCGGAACTACTACCCCGGTGGCGGGCAGGCAGGCAACCGCATATTCCGTTACCTGGGGCTTCGATCCCCAGTACGTTCAGGAGATTCGCTATAGTCCCGCGAACTGGAATCAACCATCGGATATTGACTGGAATGATTATTCCTCGCTTTACTATCAATTGAAAGCATCAGCCCGATTGATCGGCTCCTATACGATTGACGGCAACTTTCTGTCGCTCTCGTCGACGCTCTCCTTTACCGGAACGTATCAGGATCATCCATGGTTGTCTGATGACGTTTATGATACGGTCGCCAAACGCGAAGCGGTGGAGCTAAGCGATAATAAAGCGACGATTTACCAGATCGTCTCGACTGACGCGATAAAGCTCGTACCGTTTAATCACGATGAGTTCCTTAAGCCTGTTTCCTTTTCGTGGGACTTTAAGGGCGACGTGTTAAAAAATGAGTTTACCGGAACGGTTGCTGACCCGTCGTGGGAAGATCGACCATTTGAATGGAGCAAGGACTACGTTTCTACGCATACTGCTACTTCGGTTTTGGGCGTTGCGCTTGGACCTTACGAACAGAAAGTGACTTTTATCAGCAATCTTCCTCCCTTGCTTCAGTCATATACCGGGACTGCGGCTTTTTCTTGGTTGTACGGGACTTTGACGGTTACGTCAAAACTTTATGAAAAGGAAGTCACGGCGGGAGACGAAGACTGGCTGTGGGATCCCCTTAAAAGCGTGTTAACGTGGTCTTTCCCGATCGGTCTTCGGCTCAGTCAGGAATACACTCATAGTATTGAGGAAGGCGTTCCCTCTCGTTTTTATAGTTCAGCCTCATATGGGTATCTTTCGGTATATTACACGATGACAAACACGATTCCGTATCGGCTTGACACGATGCAAGGGTGGATACTTGACGGTACCGCGAAGGATTTCGTACCTTCCGACGCCGGGTTAACATTTGACAATAGCTCAAAGCCAATTAGCATCTATCGGTGGCATAATAGGCTGTACTTGAATTTTTCCGTGTACTCTAATCTGAAATTCGACCTCTTACGGATAACTAATAGCAGTTTTGTTTTTTCTCCAAAACTCACGTTTAAAGTATATGATTTTCTTGACCTTACTTTGAGTTCTTCGAGCTCCAATGAGGTTATAGCTCGGTACTTTCAGGATTGGATAGACTTACCGGTTACGTTGCCGGGTGAAACGAACGTCGTGAAAGACGTCATAAATTCATTTAATTTTTTTAACCGGTCCGCGCGGGAAATGTCGGGGTTCAAGCTAAAGAACATGAAATTCGGGCTCACTCACTATTTGCACGATTGGACTATGAACCTGAATGTTACCGTTGAGCCGACGCTAAAAGCCTCGGGCTCCACCTATTATTATGATTTCACCCCAATAGTTACCTTTGTCGTGCAATGGAAGCCGGTTTCCGACATTAAAACGAAGGTAAAATCGGAGGAGGGCGTTTTTAGCCTTAATACGGCGGGAGATGAAGATGAGTAACTTTGTAAGCTTGACGGTTCGGTCAAGATATATGTACACTTTCTCGATGAGGTCTACTTGGATACCGGTTATACGATAGTTTTGGGCGATAGGGACATTGTACACGCGGTTTGCGGTGTAAATGACGGGAATTTGCGCGCTATAGAGGATTACCTTGGCGTTCCGGTATTGACGCGTGGAAACGAGCTTACCGTCGCCTCCGATGACGCCGACGTGTGCCGAAAGTTTCAGGGTTTAGTCGATGCGGTGCTATCCGGACATGAGCGTTCTCCCGGCGGATATCCCGGCATGATTTCTACGCTGATTGCGGGAATCGAGGAAGGACTCTGCGAGTCCTTAAACCAAACGTGCATACGCATTCCTCAGGGACCCTCTCCGGTATTTCCCCGTACAGTTCGCCAAGCCGAGCTGATTCGCGCTTTGGAAAGCCATGAAATGATTTTTACCATCGGACCCGCAGGGTGCGGAAAAACGTATCTTGCCGTCGCTCATGCGTTACAACTCGTGCTGACCCATAAATATAAAAAGCTAATTCTCACGAGGCCTGTCGTTGAGGCCGGAGAAAACCTCGGGTTTTTACCCGGTGATCTCGAGCAAAAACTTAATCCTTATTTGAGGCCCTTGCAGGACGCCATGGAGGAACTCATTCCTCGGGAAACGATTCGGCGAATGGGAGACTCGGGGATGATAGAGATCGCCCCGCTCGCGTATATGAGGGGAAGAAGCCTTTCAAACGCGGTGATAATACTCGATGAGGCGCAAAACACGACACGTGAGCAAATGAAGATGTTCTTGACCCGTCCGGGCGAGAACTCGAAGGCGATAATTACCGGCGACGTCACGCAAGTCGATCTGCCGAATCGCGTGGAGTCCGGTCTTGTATCGGCTATGCGCGTTCTCGACGGAATACCGGAAATCGCGTTCGTAACGCTTGAAGACAAGGACGTAGTGCGTAATCCGCTTGTCAGGAAGATAGTGCAGGCATATGGGCAAAAGAATATTTGATACATCCGTTTCTAAGAGAAACGCGGCAATGCGCATACGGCAGAACCGCGCTGAGATATCGCTTGTCATCGCGACGTATTTCGTCCTTCTCTTCGCGACGTATTTCGGCTCAGTACAGGTAAATGGCCTCCGACGCCTGAGCCTTTCCGACTTCGAAATAGGAAAGGTGGCGGATAGGGACGTTGTCGCGAGCAGAGAGGTATCATTCGTCGACGAGTACGCGACGAAGATACGCAGAGACGCGCGTCAAAGACTCGTGACGGCGGTGTTTCGGTATGATCGGGCGATATCTTCGGCGATGCTTGATTCTTTCGATGGATTCGCGACGTATCTCGATAGGCTCTACCAACGCTCGACGGGAATGGAGCAGTTCATGCTTGAGCTGCAGCAGGAATACCCCGGCGTGCTGGAACGAAAGCAAATGCTTGCACTCTACATGAACCCGGACAGAAGCGGATTTCTTTCCACGACGAGAATGGTATTCAAGCAAATCGTCAACGAGGGCGTCGTTGCTTTCCCCGATGAAGGCATGAATAGATTTAATCAATCTGACGTTGAGGTCGTACGATGGAAAAACGACCGGCAAGAGCGTTCTGAGGTTCCGAAGGACTCGCTCTTGACGCTTAACGACGTCCGCTCGAGAATCCAGGGGTCTCTTACGCTCATGAGAAAGGGCCCGGCAATTACCGATCAGGTTTTGGCGGTAATTCGGCCGTTCATCAAGATTAACCTCGTCTATCAGGGTGACGAAAGCGAGGCGAAAATCGAGAACGCCATCAGGCAAGTCGCGCCGGTACTCGTAGTGATTCAAAAGGGACAAAAGATAGTAAAGAGGGGCTTTCTGATAAATGAGGATAGCTTTCAGCAACTTGAAGCGCTCGCGTCTTCGGGTTCTTTTATCGATTTACGCGAATTTTTCGGGACCGCTCTGTTTCTCGCGATGATCGCAATCGTTTCCGTGTATTCTCTTTCCGGTGGCATTTCCGGCGCAAGACTCGACTTTGGCCTTAAGTCCTTTGTCGCGGTTTCCCTTTCGGTCTTGTACGTATGCACGCTTATTTTCGCCAGAATACAATCCTTCAGTTTACAGCTTGATATGTCCGCAGTCATGCCGGCCGCACTCATATCAATGCTTATTTCGGTTATGATAAGCCGACGCGTCGCATTGATCGGATCGTTTCTTGGTTTCATGCTCGTGCTTTGCGCCTCTGGTTTTTCATCGGGAATAGCCGCGTTTTCGCTCATTTCAGGAGTCGCCGGCGTCAGCGCCGTCAGGCTCACCGGAAAGCGTATTGATCTTATCAAATCCGCGTGCATCATGGCGGCGGTTAACCCGATCATCGTCTTTATCCTGGACGTTATCGTTCCTGGCGCAACCTCCAATCTTTCTTTTGCGCTCGTAGGATCCGCCGTAAACGGGTTTATGAGCGGCATTTTGCTCCTTGGTTTCTTACCGATTCTGGAAACGGTTCTCAATACCTCAACAAGCTTCAGACTGATGGAATTTTCAGATCTTAATTCGCCCATCATGAAAAAAATGCTCCTATCCGTTTCGGGCACCTACAATCACTCCATCATGGTAGCGACGCTCGCCGAGAGCGCGTGTCGCGAGATCGGCGCGGATCCATTGCTCGCGCGCGTTGGGGCGTATTATCATGACATAGGCAAGATCGACCAGAGCGAATATTTTGTCGAGAACCAAACCAGCTACAATAAGCATCTCGATATCAACCCCCGGCTTTCCGCCACCGTAATCAGGAGCCATGTCAAGCAGGGCGTTGAGCGGGCCCGGCAACTCAGGCTTCCGCGCGAGGTTATCGACATCATTTCCGAGCATCATGGAAACAGTCTTATTTCCTATTTTTATAATGAGGCCAAAAAACAAAATGAGGATGTCAATAAGGAAGATTTTACGTATCCGGGATTTCCCCCGAAAAGCAGGGAATCGGCCGTCGTAATGCTCGCAGACGTCGTAGAGGCCGCGTGCAGAACGCTCGACAAACCCTCTGTGCCCCGATTGGAGAAATTTATCAACGAACTTGTCGCCGCGAAGATCGAAACGAAACAGCTCGACGACTGCGACCTAACGCTGCGGGATATTGAAATCGTAAAGAAAACGTTCGTCGGAATTCTTGCCGGATACTATCATTCGAGAATTGAGTATCCGAATCAGAAGGATCCGGATGCTGTCGATGTTCCGGTACTACCCGGGATTTTACAAGATCATGTTTTGAAGGGAAAAAAGGAATGAGTAATAAAGTTATTCTAGAATGCGAAGAGGGCATGGATGCTCCGGTCTGGACAAATCGTCTGGAGACGTTTACCGGGAAGGTACTCGAGAAACTCGAACTCGATCAATGGGAACTTTCAATACTCCTGTGCCGTGATCCTTTTATCGCGAACCTCAATAAGGAATATCGCGAAATCGACGGACCGACCGACGTGCTATCGTTTGAGCAAGGAGACGAGTATATTGACGATTCCGGCGTAACGTGGATGAGCGCGGGAGACATTGTCATTAGCCTCGATTCCCTTCTCTCAAACGCCCGCGAGTTCGGCGTTTCTCCCGATGAGGAAATCAAACGGCTCGTCATACACGGCATTTTGCATCTGACCGGCATGGATCATTCAACCAATTCTCCTGACGAGCAAATGCTCGCGCTTCAGGAGAATGTGCTTCAGTCCCTTGGCGACATGGGAGTATACGAGTAATGAGCATACCGTTTATGCGCCGTATACTCGGCGCGAAGGACAGTAAGCCTCATCTAGAGGCCGCGGAATTAACGATAGAAAAATCGATCGAGGAAAGTCTCAACGAAGAAAAACGCGATATGATTCGCGGCGTAGTCGATCTTTCCGAGACTTCGGTTCGCGAAGTAATGGTTCCGAGAATCGACGTTGATTTTCTTTCCATGGATATGGATGAAGGGGACCTTCTTGATAAGGTCGCGACTAGCGGCCATTCGCGTTTTCCCGTGTATCGCGACACGATCGACAACGTCGTCGGTATTCTTTACGTGAAAGATCTCATCAAGATATGTGCGCGGAAGGAAGCCCTTAATCTCGAGATTATCGTCAGAAAGCCTTTCTTTGTTCCGGAATCAAAGCGAATCGACTCTCTTCTCAGGGAATTTAAGCGTCGGCACGTCCATATATCCGTCGTGATTGACGAGTTTGGTGGGGTTTCAGGGATCGTCAGCATGGAGGATATTATCGAGGAGATAGTCGGTGATATCCAAGACGAGTTTGACAATGAAAGGGAAGATATCCTGCCGATCGGCGACGGCGTTTGGCTGTGCGACGCGCGGGTGAATCTCGACGATTTGAAAGAATTTTTTCAAGAGGATGTTCCCGGGGAGGAATTCGATACTCTCGGCGGCTTTGTATTCGACTTATTCGGCAAGATTCCCGTGAAGTACGAAAAGGCTACGTGGAAAAATCTCGATTTCATCGTGCAAGATATGGAAGGCCATCGGATAAATACGGTAAAAATCGTGAAAAGAAAGGAAACATAGCATGAAAGCGACCAGGTCATTCGCCATGGTACTTGCGTTACTGTGTCTCTTGGTTTCGGTTGCCCAGGCAGAGCCGGGCATACGTCGCGATCCCGTGAGCCTTTACGAGAACGGCGCAAGTCTGCAGGCCCGCGAGGATTGGTTCGGCGCTATCGAGCGGTATCAAGAGGCCATTAAGCTGAATCCCGCGTACGCTGACGCTTGGGCGGGCCTTGCCGAATGCTTTTACGCGCTTGAGGAATATGGTCAGGCGGATACGATGTGCGACAAGGCACTCGCGTACAGAAGCGGCGACCCCGGTTTGCTCGCGACCAAGGGATTTATCCTTATCGGATTGGGAAAGCACGATGAGGCCGGCGCCGCGTTCAATCGCGTCCTGTCTACGTGGCCAAACGACGTCAACGCGCGTTTTGGTCTCGCCGAGCTCGAGGTCGCCTCGGGCAGGGTTTCTTCGGCGGCGGGATACTATCGCGAGGCGCTCAGACGAAGTCCCGAAAACAGAAAGGCCCTGCTTTCGCTCGCGCTGACTTCGAGGGAAGCGGGAAACGCCGCGCTCGCGCGCGAGTATCTCGGAAAGGCCATGCTCTATCATGGGGACAACCCTCAAGTTTTCTATTACGCCGGCTACATTGCCTCTCTCGAGGGTTCGCAGGAAGAAGCCGAACGTCATGCCCGCACCGCGCTCACGCTCAGGCCTGACTACGACGAGGCGAATGAGTTGCTATCGGCGGTTTATTTCAGGTCCGGCCGGTATGCCGAGGTTGTTTCAGTCTGCGAGGCGAGAATCGCAAAAGGCCGCGATAAGCCGAGCGCTTGGTATCTCAAGACGCTCGCGCTCGCGAAGCTCGGTAAGGACGTAGAGGCGCTTGCGTCCGCAAGAACCGGTTTGCAGGTGTCTCCCGACGATGAAATCTTGCGCGCGCTCGGCGAGATGCACGCGGCCTCCTTCCTTCCTTTTGAGGACCGACGCCGTTCGTCATGGAGCGCTTGGCATCTTGACAAGGCGCGGACGTTCGCGGAAAAGAATCTTTCCGATCAGGCGCTTCATGAATATCGCCGTGCCCTGAAGCTCGATCCCGATGACATGAACGCGCGCCTTTCGTACGCGCGCTTGCTTCTTACTCGTGGGTATCCCGCCCGGTATCTTTCGCAACTCGAGTTTATTCAGTCGAGGGGAAAGGGGACAAAGGAAATTAACGACGCGGTCGAGTCATACTCGCGTCTGCTTTCCACGTCAGTACAGCGGCGTTGGAATGTCAATCCGTTACTTCTCGACAAATCCCATGTGAGAATCGGTATCTACTATTTTTCAGATTCGGGAAACATCCTTCATCCCGATTCGGAGAGAATCACCGCAATGATGTTGGCGGACGTTTTTAGCCATGATATGCGTTTCACTGTCGATGCAAACGATATGGCAGTCGGGAGCTATTCGGAAGCTTTTCGGCTTTCGCGCACTAAGGGAGAGGACTATTTTGCCCTCGTGAAATTCGGCGAGAATAAGCGGGACATGCAAATAACGGCGGAGCTTCACGTGTCGGGAACAGGCTCGCGCGCCGAGACTTTTTCCGTGTATCGAACCGGAAACGATCGATACGCGAATGCCTTGAGACGGCTCGTTCAGATGATCGCGCAGGCGATTCCGACGCGCGGTGCGATTATTGCGCGCAGGCAAGCGGACGCGATAATCGATCTGGGAAAGGCGGATGGGGTTAAAGAAGGCCAAGTATACGAAATTGTGGACAGCGAGAAAATACGGCCGCATGGCGAGGGGCTCGCGCTCGAGTATGACTCATCCTCGATTATGGCGACCTTCACCGCAGTGACCGTTGACGAGGATATTACGTATGGAAAAATAGACAGAAAAGGCTATTTTGACCGGGTTAATTCGGGAGATACCGTGATTCCGATACCCACGAAAGAAGGAGAGCCGAAGGCCGAAGATACCAAGCCGGATAAAGCCATGCGTGCCGATCCAGCGTCGAAGTCGTCGCCCGCTATATTTTCGCTCCTTAGAAAGATTACCCGGTAATCGATCGACGGTCGGAGGAAAGGCGCTCCATAACGTAGTGAATCCACGCGCGGGCCTGAACGTGATATCGGTCCTGTACGAGCAGGAATTCCAATAAGGCCTCGCTGTAGGAGCCAGAGAAGAATTTTGCCTGGCCAAGATAAAAATGCGCTCGTGCGGTTACTTCGGAAGACCGTCGAATTGAAAGGAATCTTCCCAATTCGGTGATAGCAACGTCCCACTTACCCGGTATAAACGATGATTCGAGTATTTTACGAAGCGTGAATTCTTCTCCTGCGCCCGAGGCGAGCGTATCGATTTCGAAGAGGTACGCACGGTACGGGACTTCGCGAAGAATCCCGGGCTTACTCGTCATTGACGAAATCATCGCCTCTGTTTCGCGCGTAAAACGATATGGCGGACGTTCGAGCTTTGAGCTTGGATTGAGCCACGGAAGGGGCATGGGACGAACCGGCGGGACTCCGACCTTTTGAAATTTCGCATACCCGGACGACACTTCTACGGGGACGCGGTTTGTGTTCTCGTCGGCGACAAAACTAACGTTGCCCGATAGAACCGAAGACTCATCAAGAATGGCGTAGTAATAGGGAACCCCAGGAACCGGATAATCAACATACGGAGTTCCCGTTTCATCAAAGGACGAAAGCACAATCGCGCCCGCGAGGCTTGTCATATCGGAGAAGGGTGTAGTCGATCGATAGAGAACAAGTCCTGTTCCCTTAAAGTCGGTTTTCCACGTAACGATAACGGCGTCATTACGCACCAAGGAAGTAAAGGCCGTTATGCGAACGGAAACTGCTTCTGCGGGGGCGGCAAGGGAAACGGCGATAAGCGTCGCGTTATTTGCCGGCAAAAAAAAGTCAAAAGCCTTTCCGTCCGAACCAAAGGATAATACGGCATAATAATACGAACCGGGAGACTCGAGGATGTCGGTATAGGTCGTAACATCTCGATTTACCGTTCCTCGTCGTTGGGCAGAGCGAAAAGTAGACGCGGTAATTGGCTTTGTATCCCGTAAAATGGTGCTTTCGGCAATGGTACTCGGAGGCGTATCCCACGATATGAGAACCTTGTTTTCCGTCAATGAGGCCGTAATTCCCGAAACAACCGGGGCGGGAGGCACTTCCAAGCGTCCAGGAGCCGTCTCAAAGGCCTCTTGCGCGGTAAGCGGCAGAATGGATAGCAGTACGGCTAAGATTGGGATAATCGGCGATTTCATGCGTGTTTTGCCCCCAAATCTATTTTCGCAGTTAATTGATGATTTGACAAGATAATTTCTTTCCCGTATGCTGATGTATGTTTGTTTCCGTCATTCTTGATCCGGGCGGGGAAGAGTCGGCACGGCAAATGGCCGAGATTCTCGCTTCCTATGGTTTCGAAAAGGCCCAACGGGCTTGCTGGGAATCGGCCTCGGTCAACGATCAAACACTCGCGAAACTCAAGCAAGAACTGGACCGTGTAACGGATTACTACGACGCGGTTCGGATGTATCAGTTTCCCGTCGACGGCGTTATGGCTGTCACGGTATTGGCGAAAAAAAAATGGAAGCGAATCGTCGTTCGGCCGCCGGTAACGGTGCCGAAACGGGAAAATCAGGCGCGAAAACCGCCAATACGACAGTAATGGGAGAACACTATGATACTTCAGGAATGTAAAGCTCCGATAGCCGAATTGAAGGCGCAAATCCGTGAAATCTGGGGGCGTCTTTGACCCGGACGCGATAAAAGCCAAAATAAGGGAAAAAGAAGACTTTTCTGCCTCGCCGGGTTTTTGGAACGACCAAAAGAGGGCTGAAAAGACCATGTCGGAACTCAGAGCGTTGAAAAATCGCGTTGAGCCATGGGAAAACCTGATGGTCGAGGTAGGGGACCTTGAGGCCCTCTATGAGCTCGCGGAGGAATCATCGGACGACTCGATGGTTCCAGAGATCGAAAGTCTTCTTGCCGCGGCTCAAGCGCGCTTCGAGAAGCAGAACGTTATTAACCTTCTTTCGGGAGAGGTGGATATGAATGACGCCTTTCTCACGATACACTCGGGAGCGGGCGGCACGGAGGCCTGCGACTGGGCCCAGATGCTCTCCAGAATGTACGTTCGTTGGGCGGAACGAAGGGGCTTTAAGGTGGAGATCGTCGATATGCTCGAGGCGGACGGCGGAATAAAATCTGTCACCCACCAAATACGCGGCGAATACGCGTTTGGGTACCTCAAGGGCGAGTCAGGCGTTCATCGTCTCGTACGCATCAGCCCCTTTGACGCAAACGCGCGCAGACACACCTCTTTCACCTCGGTGCACTGCTTTCCTGTTCTTGACGATACCATCGAAGTTGACGTTCGCCCGGAAGACTTGCGCGTCGATACCTATCGCGCCGGCGGCGCGGGAGGACAGCACGTTAATAAAACGGACTCGGCGGTTCGGTTTACCCACTTACCGACGGGTATCGTGGTCGCGTGCCAGAGCGAACGAAGTCAAATCATGAATCGACAAACCGCCATGAGCATACTCAAGGCGAAACTGTACGAGTACTATCGCGAGAAAAAAGAGCAGGAAAACCAGAAATTTTCCGCGGAGAAAAAAGAAATTTCCTGGGGAAACCAAATTCGCTCGTATGTGTTTCAGCCGTATACCATGGTGAAGGATCACAGGACGAAACACGAGACCGGCAATATTCAGGCAGTGATGGACGGCGATTTAGACCCGTTCATGGAGGCTTGGCTTAACGCCGCATGGAAGGGCGTGCAGCTCGAAGGCGAAGACGACGACCTATGATCGGCATATTGTGCAGGTCCACATATCTTTCCTCATTCATCGCGAAACGATCGGGCATGCGCTCCGCCGTTTTGCCGGAAGACCGTACCGTCGGTGGCATGATGCCGGCGAAAAACTGGCTTGTGGCATGTCTTACGGAAAGCGACGTTTCCGTGGTTCTGTATGAGCCTCGCTACTTTATAGACCCGTCATGTTTTCGCCAGATCAGCCCGCGCACGAGGTTCGTCGTCCTTACCGGCCCGGGCGAGGAAGCACAGGCGAAAAAAGCCCTCTCATGCGGCGCGTGCGCAATTCTCTCAAAACCGGTCGACGAACGCGATTTGGAGGGAGTGCTGAGCCTTGTCTTGGGATAGGCGTGCTCGATGGGCCTTTGCCCTTTTGACACTCTCTCTCGTCTCGTTTAAGTTGCCGTGTCAAGATTCGTCTTGGGTGCTCGGTGCCGAGTCTTTCGTGGCCGTTGACCTTCCTGACGTATACGAGAATTACGCGACGGTACTGCCCAAACTGATTCTTTCCGGCATATCCGGAATCAAGTCACGCCTCGTGCTCGCCGACGAGGCGCAGAGACGCGACCTAAAACATCTTTCTGACGCGAGAATAAGCCTCATCGAAGCGCGGGCCAAGCTTATCGACGATCTCGATAAGGTTTTACTCGGAAACGATTCCGATGCCAATAAGGCGAAGCGCCGGCGCGACATTTTCTCGGGTATCAAGTCAAAGGATACGGAGATCGAGGAGTACGATGAGCGTATACGGGCGAAAATGGAGGAGTCTCGCATAACAGAGGACGCCATCGAGGGAATTACCCTGTGGAAAGAAGGGCGCGAACTGTATCAGCGCAAGGCGGCCACATCGCTTGGCAAGTCGCTTCGCGAGGATTCGCTTTCCGGTCTCATAACCGGATCGCTCGAGGATGTCGGCGGATACCTTCGGGCCACGGTGACCCTCGACACCGGACTTGGCTCGAACGACGACGTTACCGTGTCCGAAGCCGTGGCGTACGAGGATATCGAGTCTCTCGTGTCTCTCGTCGTCGCGCGTCTCGTACCGACTTTGACAAACCGCAAGCCGGTTACCCTTCAAATAACTGTTGAACCGGATGACGCGCGCCTTTTCATCGACGGCAAGCTAATCGTCGACAGATCGGCGCCCATTACGGTATTCGCCGGCGAACACTCGATTGGGGCATCAGCGCCCGGATATGTTTCGTCAGAGCGTTTGGCGGATTTCGGTACCTTGAGGGAGTATACCATCAGCGTCGAGCTCGTAAAGGCTCATGAAATCGCCGTGGCCTTCGACGCCAAGCGCATGAAGTCGGATCTGTATTTTCACACGAAACATTACGGGGAGACTCCCAGCGAGATAAGCTTACCGTCATTTCCGACTATCGGCGAAGCGGTATCGGGCGACGTTAAAACTTATTTTGTCTTTAATCCCGAACGGCTTCAAGGCAAGGATTCGCGTTCCCTCATCATTGACGATAACAAAGTGAATACGGAAAAGAGAATCGAAGAGCGTCGCCGGACGCTGTATTGGTCGCTCGGGCTTTTATATATTTCCCTTCCGCTTTCGATGTTATCATACGGCATAAGTGTTAATAAGGAAAACGCCTATTATGATGGAAAGATATCGGGGTCGCACGGGGTCATTGACGAGATTAACGCCTGGAATACCGCCTCGAAGGTTACGCGGGGAATAACGATAGGCCTTGGAATTAACGTGGCGATCCAGCTGATACGCTACATTCTTGCCGCCGAACAAACGATACCGAAGGAAGCGCGATAAAGCGCTCAGAGGGGACGATAGAGTGCCACGAATTGGTTTTGCCGAAAGCCTCAAAAGGCTATTTACCGCGCACGAAAAATTAGACGCGGGTTTTTTCGAAGAATTGGCTGATAAGCTCGTTGAAGGGGACCTCGGGGCAAAAACAGCGTATGAGGTCGTCGAAAGCCTTGAACGAACGTGTCGCGCGGATGGACTCACTGACCGTTCGGAAATCATTCGGACTCTCGGCGCAATGCTTTCTCCTTGGGTGCATGAAATCAGTTTTTCGCCTCAGACGGGAGCAGTCTCGGTATATCTCGCACTCGGCGTTAACGGCGTGGGCAAAACCACGTCAGTCGCAAAAATGGCGAAATGGTACAAAGAACGAGAGAACTTTCCCGTTATTCTTGCCGCGGCCGATACCTTTCGAGCGGCGGCAATTGAGCAGCTTCAGCTTCACGGTCAGCGGACGGATACGCGGGTCATCGCTCATCAAAACGGATCCGATCCCGGCGCGGTCGTTTTTTCGGCATGCGACGCAGCTCGTGCCCAAGGCGGCGCGCTCGTTATCGCCGACACCGCCGGTCGTTTGCATAATAAAGAAAACCTTGTGCGCGAACTGCAGAAAATTGACCGGATAGCCGCAAGTCGCGCGGATGACGGCTGTTATCGCAAATTTCTCGTGCTTGACGCGACGACTGGTCAGAACGCGCTAAGGCAAGCAGAGTCGTTTCACGAGGCCGTCGGCGTTGACGCAATCATTTTGACTAAGTATGACTCCACTGCAAGCGGGGGCGTCGCCGTCTCGGTCGGAAAAGAGCTTGGCCTTCCCGTCGCGTTCCTCGGTACCGGGGAGGGCTATGATGATTTTATTCCCTTTGACTCAGGGAATTATCTTACTGACCTTATTGGGACGCGGACTTGATATTGCGACGAGCGAATTTCGCATGCATCGCTATCTCGCTTTTTTTTCTCGCGCGAGTAACGTTCGCTCAGGAGGAATCGCTCGGAGTCGAGCCCGTGGAAGGGCTTCCTTCCGAAACGGCCTACGCGAAAACAACGCGAGATTCGGTTGCGATCGCGGGAAAGGACGTATGGTATCTCGAGGAATTCGACTCGCGTGAACGGCCTTTGCGCGCGGTACGATGGGAAAATGGCGAGATCAGCGAACGGACGTCTTGGCTCTACCACGATTCTTCGGACGTCGTTCGTCTGTCAGTTCGGATTGGTCCTGCGGGTTCTACCGAAATAGAATTCGATACGACGGGAAAGTGCGTGAGAATGGCCGTATTAGACGCATTGAGCAGGGAAACGAACTACCGCTACGCGTACGACGCCAAGGGCCGAATGTCGGAGACGGAAACGAACGACCCGAAAAAAACGGTTTTGGTGACATATGCATACCGCGAGGACGGGTCGCTTTCCGAGCGCAAGGTATTTACCAACGGGAAATTATCGCTTATCGCCACGTATAGCGACGATGATAATTGGGTTGAAACGGCATATTTCGACGGGGTCCCGATCCTTGTCGTTGAATACGTGAATGGCGTTCGAAGGAAGGGACGGCGTGAATAAAGTACCGCATTGGGTTTTCTTTGTTTCATCGAGGTTTGGCGCCGTCGACGCACGCGGACGAAGCGCGCTCACGAGCCTTCTCGCCACGGCGGGAATCGCGTTTGGCGTATTAGCCCTCATCGTGATCCTATCGGTCATGAATGGGTTTCAGATGGGGTATATAGACAGTATCCTCGAGGTTCATTCTTCACATGTGCGGCTAAAGGGAACTCATGATGAGTTGGAACGTATCAGGGCTTTTCCTTCAATACGTTCCCTGACTATTTTTACGGAAACGCAGGCGCTCGTGCAGGGACGGTATTCGCAGCAGTCCGGCGCGCTGGTGCGCGGCGTACAGGAAGATATACTCACCGCGGACCCGGGTTTCGCCTCTGCGCTAACGGTAGTATCGGGCGAGTTCGACGTAAGTCGCGACGGCATGGTCGTTCTCGGCTCAGAGCTCGCGCGAGAGCTCGGAGTGTCGGTCGGGAATGAAATAACCCTCGTAGCCGTATCGGGCACGAGCGAAACTGACCTGTTTCCGTCAGATTCCCGCCTTACGGTCGTAGGCGTGATTAAAACAGGTTATTACGAAATCGATAAATCGTTCGCATACGTCTCGCGCGGCACTGGCGTGGCTTTATCTGGCTATTCAGGGATAGAACTCGCCGGCGTGAAGCTGGTTAACCGTGATCGCGACGCATCGTTTTTAGCCAGTGTCGAGTCACGCGAACCGAACGTCGAAGCTGAGTCTTGGCGAAGCTTTAATCGGGCTTTTTTCGGCGCGCTCAGGGTCGAGAAAAACATGCTGTTCTTTCTCGTGATTTTGATTTTTCTCGTCGTTACGGTTAACATCTACAATTCGATGCGGAGATCCGTATACGAGCGGCGCGAGGAAATCGGCGTCATGAGCGCCCTCGGCAGTAGGCCCTCCGAGATTCGGTATATCTTCATAGCGAATGGCCTTGCTATCGGGCTAACCGGTGCGCTTGCGGGTCTTCTGCTCGGACTTCTCGTATCGGTGCGGATTAACGATGTGTTCGCTCTCGCAGAACGCGCGGTCAACGGCATAGAGTCTTTTTTATCCGCGCTTGGCGTCGCCTCGGCAAACGGGGATTTTTCCCTTTTTAGCCCCGAGTATTTTTATCTTGAGGCCGTTCCCGTGCGCATCTTTTTTCCCGAGGTGCTGTTTGTGTTTCTTTTCGGCGTTTTATCGGCAACCATCGCCTCTTGGATGGCGTGCAACGCTCTTTTACGACTTAAGCCTGCGGAGGTGCTTCGATATGAGTGAATTGGTTCTAACCGTGCGAGGACTCTCAAAATCCTTCGACTCTGCGGGCGAGCATCTCGTCATTCTTCGGGATCTCGACTTTTCACTTTCTTCGGGGAAGCGAGTGGTGATTCTCGGCGAGTCCGGGTGCGGGAAAAGCACCTTTCTCAATATCGTCGGCGGGCTTGAGTCCGCGACTACGGGAACCGTGCGCGCGGGTCCCTACGACGTGCACGGACTTTCGGAGCGCGAGCTTTCGTCGTATCGAGGCTCGTTCGTCGGTCTCGTGTTTCAGTTTCACTATCTTTTGAAGGACTTTACCGCGCTTGAAAACGTCATGCTCCCCGCCCTCATGCGCGGAATGAAACGACGCGAGGCGACGGAACGCGCCAGATCGTTGCTTGCCGACGTGAATCTCGAGTCGCGCGCGTCGCATTATCCATCGCAGATGTCGGGCGGAGAGCGACAGCGCGCTGCCGTGGCCCGCGCTCTCGTGAACGAGCCTGAGCTCGTGCTTGCTGACGAGCCGACGGGTAACCTCGATCCCGCGAACGCCGAAGTCGTTCGCGAGCTTCTCTTTTCCGTTGTGACGCGCCATGGCAAGGCCCTTTTATTGGTGACTCACGACGCTGAAACGGCAACCCTCGCCGATGAACGGTATCGCCTCGCGGGCGGAAAGTTGGAGACTGCATGACAAGCGTACGCGTATCGCTACGATTGGCCCTGTCCTTTCTCGGGGTCGGAGCTCGCCGGGGGGAATCAAACGCGAGAAAAAGCCTCTACGGGGCAATCGCCGGTATCGGTATCAGTCTCGTTCCCCTTATCGTCGTGCTCGTCGTCTCTGACGGCATGATCGAGGGAATAACATCGCGCCTGATCGACCTTTCATCGTCGCACATACGAGTCGTCGATTATACCGGCACGAACGGTTTCGACGGAGGATCGGATTCAGCCGAGGGAATCGAGGCGATAGCCGCGGGTTTAACGAGCACGCGCGCGTCGAAAGACGGTGCGGAATCGATACGCGAGGCCCTTCCTGAGCGCGAGGGCACGGCGCTCGTCGTGGGAAAGAATGGTCGCGTGGGCGGAACCGTTCGCGCCGTGCATCCGGATTTTTTCCGTGATGACGGGGATACGCGAAAGCTCGTAACGGTTATCGCGGGACAGGCTACGCTCGAATCTCCCAATGACGCGATTCTTGGAAAGAAAATCGCGCAGGATCTCGGAGTGGGCGAGGGGGACTCGTTTCGTGTCCTTACCATGATGATGGGTCGCGGGGGCCGTGCGGTCCCCAGATTCACGACTTTTACCGTGAGGGGCGTCGTCAGCTCGGGATACCAAGAGCTTGATGCTCTCTGGGTTTTCATACCCTTTCGCACCGGTTGCAGAATCCTTCCGGGAGAGTCCTCGAATACCTTCATTTCGGTGCGAATCGACGATCCATTCGGAGACATAGAGAGAGAGCGCCTGCGCGTGCTCGAGTCCCTGCCCGAGGGGTTTCGCGCGTATACGTGGAAAGAGATGAACCGTTCGCAGTTTCATTCTTTCACGACGACGAGAACGCTTCTTTTGTTTATCATGTTCATGATCCTTTTCGTCGCCGCGATAAATATCTCATCCGCGCTCGTGATGATGGTTATGGAACGGCGAAAGGAAATCGCGATACTAAAAAGCGTCGGCGCCGATCCCTCGTGCGTTTCCTCCGCATTCCTTTTAGCGGGGTTTTTTACCGGTATTGGTGGTATACTTATAGGTATGCCGATCGGAATTCTTTGCGCGGTACATATTAACGGTCTCTTTGCGGCGATAGAGCACGGTATTAACGCGCTTATGTTCTTCGCCTACGAGATGACTTCACCGCTTCGTTTCGGCAATGCGCTTCCGTTCAAGGAAATACGCTTGCTTGATCCGGCATACTACCTTGAATCGATTCCGGTGACGTTGCGATTCGGGGAGTTATTCCGGATAGCGGCGGGAGCCCTCTTGCTCTCGGTCTTAGTATCGGTACTTCCTGCGGCGCGCGCGGGTAGGGAAAAACCCCTCGATACCCTGAGGAAATCGTAATGAAATGCGATATATGCCATGACCGGCCCGCGGTTATTTTCGTGCAACAGGTGTCCCGGGGAAATTCGGTCGAACTCCATCTATGCGAGCAATGCGCTCAAGAGCGGGGTTTTGCGACCGATGCGAACAGGGTCGATATTTCCCTTGGGGGGATTTTTTCGGGTTTGGCCGACGGGCGTGACGGCGCGAAGGAAACGGGCCCGATTTGCCCAACGTGCGGCTGTAGCCTACAGGCGATAAAGCGTACAAAGCGCGTCGGATGCGCGGACTGCTATGCGCGCTTTACGGCCGAAATCGTTACTCTGCTCAGGCAAGAAGGTATCGAAGCCAGCATGCCGGTCGCGTCGACGGACTCGCGGGACGGCGAACTCGCTAAAACGGTCGATGCCGGGGCCTTGCGACGCGAGCTTCAGCGCGCGATCAATCAGGAAAACTATGAGCTCGCGGCCTATTATCGCGACCGGTTGCGTTCCCTCGGAGAGACGACATGAGGCAAAAAGCGAACTCCCAGGACGCATGGTATACCTCGGACGGACCGGACTCGGACGTCGTCATTTCAAGCCGCGTCCGTCTCGCGAGAAATCTCGAGGGATTCAAATTTCCCCTAACCATACGCACGGAAGACGCTGAGCGCGTACAGTCGGTCGTGCTCGATGCCTATAACCGACTTGGAATGGACGATAGCTTCCAAATGGTTCGAATCGCCGATATGGACGCATTTGGCCGGAGAATCATGTCCGAGCGCGGGGTTATCGAACCCGATTGCGGCAGCGAGCCCTGGCGATCGGTCGCCATACGAAACGACGGCGTCGTATCGATGACGGTTAACATAGAGGATCATCTTCGACTCGTCGCATTCGGCGCCGGGCTTTCGCTCAAGAAATGCGGTTCGCTTGTCGCGTCTTTGGAAGGCGAACTTTCGCAGCATCTTGCGTTTTGCGCCATGAAGGGATTCGGCTTTTTATCCTCGTCGATTATGGATGCGGGAAACGCGCTCCGGGCGTCTATGCTGCTCAGCCTTTCGGGCCTATGCATGAACGGTCTCATAGATCGCGTCGTGAGAGACTATCTGTCTCAAGGATTCGTAATTCGAGGCTATTACGGACAGCGCGATGGCCTTTCGCTCGGGTGTGTCTATCAGCTCTCGAACTTACACTCAAACGGCGCGGAAGGAGAAGCGTTGATTACCGCGATGGAGCAGGCCGCTGCGAGGATCGTCGCGCTTGAGCGGAAAAGCCGCGATGAACTCGCCGCTTCGCGCCCAACGACGTTGGAGGATTCTTTCTTTCGCGCGATAGTAACCGCGAAATACGCCCGTTTTCTCTCCTTTGCCGAGGCCGTTGACCTCGTTCAGAGGATTCGGGGAGGGGTTTATTCCGGGCTCGTGACGGGCGTCGCGTACAGCGAACTTACCGCTCTTCTTTATCGCGTGCAAAACGCGCATATTGGCTTTATTATCGCCGGAGGAAACGTTATTATTGAGAATGATGTGGTATCCGAGGAAATGAAGCTCGATCGCCTACGGGCGATGATCGTTCAGGAAGTGCTTAAAACGGCCGATATCAAGGAGAGGAGAAAATAACCGGTGTTTAAAGGCCTATCGCAACGAGCCCAGAAATTATTGACCGTTCAAAGTCAGGACGAAGCAAAGCGCTCCAACGCCGAACAACTCCTTCCCGAGCACGTATTGCTCGCGATGGTTCACGCGGCTGACGGAACAGGTTTTTCGGTTTTGCAAAATCTCAAGGTAAACCTCCTTTCCTTTCAACTTCAACTTGAGCAGTCCCTACCGCAGCGTGCGGGTACCATATTATTCGGCGATATTCCACCGTCCCGCAGGCTTCGCGGAATGCTCGATGCTGCCTCTATTGAGGCTCGTACGCTCAGGCATGATTATATCGGTACCGAACATATTCTTCTCGCCTGTATCAGGGAACCGCAGAGCGTCGCGAGCGTCTTCTTCGAAAAAGAGGCGATAGCCGTCGAAGAAGCGAGAAAGGCCGTTCAGGAAATAACCGCGCGGCGCGACACGACGATCGTTTCTCGGCAAAAACGACCCGTAGCCCCAGAAGCGCAAGCTGCACCGCGTCAGGCGAGCCTTCTTGCGGAATATAGCCGCGATCTTACCGCTATGAGCCGCGAGGGAAAACTTGATCCGGTCGTCGGGCGTGAATTAGAGATAAAGCGAGTCGTGCAGATTCTCTCAAGGCGCAACAAGAATAATCCTGTGCTGATCGGTGAACCCGGCGTCGGTAAAACCGCCATAGTCGAGGGTCTTGCCGAGCGAATCATAAGCGAGCGCGTTCCGAGAAACCTCGTGGCAAAGCGCCTTCTTGTCCTCGACCTTGCGTCCGTTATCGCGGGAACGAAATATCGCGGTGAGTTCGAGGAGCGTCTCAAGCGGATCATGCGTGAGATCGCGGAAGCCGGGAACATAATCCTATTCATAGACGAGCTTCATACCATAATCGGCGCGGGCGGTGCAGAAGGAGCAATGGACGCGTCAAACATGCTCAAGCCGGCCCTCGCGCGCGGAGAGCTTCAGTGTATCGGCGCTACGACTCTCGCCGAATATCGAAAGTACTTTGAGAAAGACGCGGCGCTCGAGCGGAGATTTCAGACGGTTATCGTTCGCGAGCCCTCCGCAGAGGATACGCTTAATATTCTTCACGGAATCAAATCCCGCTATGAAGAGCATCATCGCGTCCAGTACACGGAAGCGTCCCTCGAGAGCATTGTGTCCTTGTCCGGCAGGTATTTGACCGATCGCTTTTTTCCGGACAAGGCGATTGACGTGCTCGACGAAACGGGAGCCATGAAGAAAATCGAGGGCGACGTAAGGCCCATCGAGCTGAAGGATCTCGAATCAAGGATCGCCGAACTGGGTAATCATAAGCAGGAGTTGGTGCAATCGCAGAACTATGAGCGGGCCGCTCTCGTTCGCGACGAGGTTCGCAGGCTTCGTCAGGAAGTCGAGGAAATACGGCAGAAATGGCAAAAACCCGAGTCGTTTGAAGTAAGCGTCGTAACCCCACAGGACGTATGCTTGGTAATTTCGACCATTACCGGAATTCCCGCAAGCTCACTGAGCGAATCCGAAACGGTCAGGCTCGTCCACCTTGAGTCTGAATTGCACGCATCCGTTATCGGACAAGATCCTGCGATATCGGTGGTGTCCAGCGCGATCAGAAGATCGCGCGCAGGAATCTCCTCGACGAGAAGGCCGCTCGGCTCGTTTATTTTTCTCGGGCCTACCGGCGTGGGAAAAACCCTGCTCGCCAAAACGCTCGCAAAGTTTCTTTTCGGCAAGGAAGACTCGCTCGTGCGCATTGACATGAGCGATTATATGGAGAAGCATAATGCTTCTCGTCTCGTTGGCGCGCCCCCTGGATACGTCGGTTTCGAGGACGGCGGCGTCTTGACCGAAAAAATCCGGAGAAATCCCTATTCGGTTATTTTGCTCGACGAGATCGAGAAAGCTCACCCTGATATTTTCAATCTTCTTTTACAAGTGCTTGAGGAAGGTGAGTTGAAAGACAATCTCGGGCACACGGTAAACTTCCGCAATACCGTCATTATTATGACGAGCAACGCGGGCGCGCGACTGATCAACAAGGAGAACCGACTAGGGTTTACCACGGACGGCGAGGGGATACTCGGCTACGAAGATATAAAATCAAGCGCGATGGGCGAGCTTAAGCGGATCTTTAGCCCTGAGTTTATCAATCGCGTGGACGATATCGTCGTTTTTAACGCCCTGACCAAGACAGAAGTTGCCTCGATCCTTGAGATTCAGATCGGCGAGTTGCGCTCAAGACTCGATGAACAGGGCATTTCGCTCGGTCTTCGGCCCGCCGCTCGGACCTATCTCGTCGACAATGGCTACGAGCCTGCGTTCGGCGCGCGGCCGATGCGCAGGCTCATTCAGCGCGAAATCGAGGATCCTCTGTCGCTTCTCATTATAGAGGGCAAAGTGACTCGGGGCGACGACGTGCGCGTGGATGCGAAAGACGGAAAGATCACGGTACGCACGGTCAAGAAAAAGACCGCGATGCTGCCGCCTTCACTCGTCGATAACGCACCTATCGCCATCTGTTCCGGAATCGGCGCTTCGGGAGATGGCGACGCACTGTAACAAAGAGCATCATCGTGATACAATCGGCACGCAATGGAATACTCTGACTTTGGCATGAAACTCTCCGGAGACTCGGGAATACTCCGGTTAATGGACGATCTTGGCCGACCGCTGCCTGACGGCGTAATTCCGAGAAAGCTCGGCGGCGGGAATCCCGCGAGGATTCCGGACGTAGAGGCCACGTATCGCCGCGAAATGATGCGGATACTCTCCGACGGAGACCGCTTCGAGGAGACGATAAGCAGGTATGACGCCCCACAAGGGCGCGCGTCGCTCATCGACGCTATTGTAACGTTTTTTCGGCGCGAGTATGCATGGGATATCGGGCCTGATAACGTGGCTATTACCAACGGCAGTCAATCGGCGTTCTTTTTTCTCTTTAATCTCTTCTCCGGAACACGACCGAGCAAAAAGACGATTCTTTTTCCGCTTGTCCCGGAATACGTCGGATACGCCGATCAGGGGATAGAACGAGACCTCTTCGTGACGCTTCCTTCGAGCGTATCGACCGAAGGCGATCATTCGTTCAAATATCACATTGACATTCCCCTCGTTGAAACCTATCTTTCGGAGCATCCGGAAGTCGGCGCCGTGTGCGTCTCGAGACCTACGAATCCGACGGGAAACGTCCTTACGGACCAAGAGGTCGCCTCATTGACCCGATTAACCCAACGACACGGTATCCCTCTTATGATCGATAATGCCTATGGAATGCCATTTCCGAACATTATCTTTCCGGAGCGATTCGTCGGTGAAGCGGAGCCGACCTGGCAGCCGGGAGTCGTATTGTCCATGAGCCTTTCGAAAATCGGGCTTCCTTCGATGAGAACGGGTATCGTTATAGCCGACGCACCCGTTATAACGGCGCTTTCGGCACTCAATTCGATCATAGCGCTGACGTCAGGGTCCCTCGGTCAGGTTTTGGCCGAAGACTTGATTCGCACGGGAGAGATCAAGACGCTTGCGGACGGCGTCGTCGCGCCCTTTTACCGCAAGAAAGGGACCATGGCCCTTTCTTGGATCGACGAGTTTTTCTCGGGAAGAAATTATCGCGTCCATAGGAGCGAGGGCGCGATTTTTCTTTGGTTGTATTTACCCGACCTCGTTATTGGAACGGCCGAACTCTACGGGAGGCTCAAGGAACGCGGCGTGGTCGTGGTTCCCGGCGAGTATTTTTTCTTTGGTCTTGAGCGCGGGACGGACGAAGAAACCGCCTGGAAGCGGCATCCTCACCGTGAACGGTGCATTCGCCTTAACTACTCGGGACCCGTAGAGGACGTGCGCGAGGGAATCAGGATCATCTCTGAGGTCAGCGCGAAGGCAGAGCTGCGTCGTTAGACCGCGCGCCCTCGCGCTTTCAGGGTATTATATGACCGTATTGTTCGGCACGCAGGCGTTTTTCGTGATGACGTAAATGCCGTCTACGACGTGATACCAGCCGTAATCCCCGTCCTCGGGCGTCTTCCCCATTCCGATCGAAACGTCCTTCCCGATACGAGCGTTTTTATCGATAATCGCCCGCCTGATGACGCATCTCTCGCCGATGCCGATGTTCGGCAATCCCGTTTCGATATTGTCCGCGCGCTCGGCGTCGGTTTCGTAGCAGTCGGCTCCCATGCATATCACGCCCTCAAGATAGGCGCCCGATTCGATGATTGAGCGAATGCCAATCACCGAACGCTTGATGGTCGCGTTCGTGATGACGCACCCTTCGCTCGTATTAACCTGATCGAGCGTCGCCATGTTTACTTTTGACGACGGCAAGTTCCGGTTATGCGTATAGATAGGCGCGTCCTCGTCGTAAAAATTAAACTTCGGCTTTATGCTCGTTAAGTCGAGCGTCGCGTCGTAAAAATTGCGAATCGTGCCGATATCTTCCCAATATCCGTCGTAGACATAGGCCTTTACGTTGTAGCTTTTGATGGCCGCGGGTATGACTTCCTTTCCGAAGTCGGTCAGTTCGTTAGCGAGCGAACCTTCCATGGCTGCCGCATTGAAGATGTAGATACCCATGGAGGCGAGGTATTCCTTGCCATCGACGGCGGAAAGCGGTCGTGCCACGGGCGGGATTTTCCATTCATCGATATTCTTGGTTGGATCCGGCTTTTCCATAAACTCGGTGATTCGTCCTGCGTTATCCGTTTTCAGAATACCGAGTCCCGAGGCGTCCGACCGCGGGACGGCGGTCGAGGCTATGGTTATATCAGCCCCAGATTTTTCATGACGCTGGAGAAAATCCTCGAGATCCATGCGATAGAGCTGGTCGCCTGAAAGAATGATGTAATGCGTGGGTTTTTGCGTTTTGAAGTGTTGAAAGTTCTTCCGCACCGCATCGGCGGTTCCCTCATACCAGCCGGAATGCTCAAAGGTCTGTTCCGCGGCGAGTATCTCGACGAACCCGCCCGAGAAGGTGTCAAAGTTATAGGCGCGCGCGACGTGCATATGAAGAGACGCCGAATTAAACTGCGTCAGGATGTAGATCTGGTTGAATCCCGAGTTAATGCAGTTTGATATCGGAATATCGACGATTCGGTGCTTTCCGCCAAAGGGTACGGCGGGTTTAGAACGTTCTTTCGTGAGCGGGTAGAGACGAGTCCCCTTTCCGCCGCCGAGGATGATTGATAATACCCTAGACACACTTATCTCCTTTAAGAAACTCTCTTCGCTTAAGTATATCCCGAGTTTAGTCTCCTTGCCAGCGAAAACGACGATAAAAGCAACTGACCGTAACCTGCTTCAATTTTCCACGTTCAAATGCTATAATTTTAACGATGAGCGATGTCGAAGCACTTAAGAAAATCTTGGAAGACCCGTCGTTTACGCCATTCGTTTCCGGCGTAAACGTTTTCCCGCCAAAGGATGGCGTCCGAGTTCCCTTTCCCGAAGGTCTCGATTCCCGGCTCGAGGCCGCCCTTCGAAGGAGGGGCGTTGAAAGTCTCTACAGCCATCAGGCGGAAGCGTGGGAATCCGCGCGATCCGGTCGGCATACCGTCGTCGTTACCCCGACCGCGTCGGGTAAAACGCTGTGCTACAATTTACCGGTCATGCAAAGCCTTCTCGAAAACGAGGATGCGCGCGCGCTCTATCTTTTTCCGACAAAAGCACTCAGTCAAGATCAGCAAAGCGAGATTAACTCCCTATTTGGCGCGGATGATCTTGGAGAACGGGGTCAGGGAGCCCAGGAGCGGATTCCCCTACGCGTTTGCATCTATGACGGGGACACGCCTCAATCGATAAGGACGGACGCGCGCGACAAGGGACGCATAATTATTTCGAATCCCGACATGCTGCATGCCGGAGTGCTGCCGAACCATCCGAGGTGGATTCGGTTTTTCTCGAACCTCACGTATATCGTCATAGACGAAATGCACTCCTATCGGGGCATTTTCGGCAGTCACATGGCGAATCTGCTGCGGCGGATACTGAGAATCGCTCGTTTCTACGGCTCAAACCCAACGTTCATTCTGTGTTCCGCGACGATCGGAAACCCAAAAGAACTCGCGGAAGCGCTGCTTGGGATGCCCGTTCGGCTCGTCGATAAAAATGGCGCGCCTTCGGGAAAGAAAACGGTAGTGCTGTATAATCCGCCCCTCGTCGACGCCGTGCAGGGCATCAGGCGAAGCGTGATGAACGAGGGCCAGCGATGGGCGCTCGCTTTCCTAAAAGCCGGAATCAAGATAATTCTTTTCGCTCACTCTCGCGTCAGGACCGAGGTGATCGCCTCGTATATAAACGATTCTCTTAGAAACGTATTTACCGGCAACCACGGGATAACCGTCGTTCCCTATCGGGGCGGTCTCTTGCCGCTCGAACGAAGAAAAATCGAAAAAGGACTTCGCGACGGAACGATTCAAGGCGTTGTCTCCACGAACGCGCTCGAACTTGGCATTGATATCGGCGGTATCGATGCTTCTATCGTGGCGGGGTTTCCCGGTTCGTTTTCTTCGTTCTGGCAACAGGCCGGCCGCGCGGGGAGGCGGCAAACCGAATCGGTAGCCGTATTCATCGCTTCCGCGTCTCCGCTCGATCAGTATATCATTTCGCATCCCGATTACTTCTTCGAGCGCCCCCAAGAGATGGCAAAGATCGACGCGAATAACCCGTACGTTTTGACGGATCACGTCAAATGCGCGGCCTTCGAGCTTCCGTTCACCGACGAGGAGCTGAGCGTCGCGAATACCGCGAGTTTCGCGTCAAACGGCTTTCCGCCTGAGGCGACCGTCGAGCTTCTCGAGTATTTGTCCGAGGACGGCATGCTGCGCCATACCGCGGGACGGTGGCATTGGTCCGATCGTTCCTTCCCCTCGGAGGGTGTCAGCCTTCGCTCGGCCACCGCGGATAACGTCGTGATCGTTGACATGACTGGCGGCATAAACGTCGTCATCGGGGAGATGGATCGGCCTTCGGCGAAGGAGCTTCTCTTCCCGAACGCGGTCTATATACATCTTGGGCGGCAATACATCGTCACCGCGCTCGATATCCCAAACCGTCGCGCCGAAGTCGAAGAAACCGAGGTCAACTACTTTACCGACGCCGTGGTTAAAACGGATATCAAAGTTTTAACCGAGGACGAAGAGGTTAAAAACGCGCCCCGCGGCACTTCCGTCATAATCGGCGACTTGCTCGTCCGGACGCAAGTCGCCAAGTTCAAAAAACTGCGCTTTCATACTCACGAGAATATCGGTTTCGGCGAGATAGCGCTCGATGCCGAGGAAACGGAAACTCGCGGAATGATGTTGCTTCTCGACGGCATCGACGGAGCGGGGATCGAAGGCTACGGCGGTTTCGAGAAGCTCGACGAATCCTCCCGGGCCGAAGTCCTGTCCGGCATCGGCACCATCGTGAAATCCGTCGCTCCTTTTTTCCTGCTCTGCGACCGGAGGGACATCGGAATCGCGCCCCGCGTCAGGGACCCGCATTTCGGGTGCCCCGCGCTCTACGTCTACGATTCCGCGCCGGGCGGATCGGGCCTTTCGGAATCGCTTGCCGTGCGGATATCCGAGGTTTTCGCGATTTCGTCCGAACGGGTTCGTTCCTGCGAGTGCGACGGCGGCTGTCCGTCGTGTATCGGGGTTAACGCGACGGGCCCGGACGTCAAGAAGGTCGCCGTTTCGGTCTTGGACGCCCTCGCTCCCGCGGAACGCGGAAACGCATGAGCGCGTCTCGACTATCCGGCCGTCTTTCGAGAATACGCACTCAGGCGAGAACGCTCGTCCCCGAAGCCGAGGCTCCCGCGCGTCCGGCGGATATCGATCTAATCGCGGGCGCGGCACCCGTTCGAGCGCTTGACGGATGGAATGCGATCGCGCCTTTTTTGCTCGAGCGAACGGTGACCATGCCCTTTTCCGGAGCATCCCCGTCTTTCTCCCCTCATTTCCCCCTGCTATTTCCCAGAGAACGCGAACGCCTTGAATCCTCAAGCACAATCGACGGGTTTGCGGAAACCTTACGTTTTTTTGACCTTGAGACGACGGGGCTTTCGCGCGGTGCCGGCACGGTAGCGTTCATGGCGGGAATAGGACGGCTTTCTAAGGAACATGGCACGCGGCGCGAACCGGCGCGATACTCGCTCTCCGTCACCCAGCTTTTGCTGACTGACTTTCCGGGTGAGCTTTCGTTCTTGGAGCGCCTTTCCGACGTTATCGGAACGGACGCAACGATCGTATCGTTTAACGGAAAGTGCTTTGACGCGCAAATTCTGTGGAATCGCTATCTTATGGCCGGCATGCGTCCGCATTTTCTTTCGCCGGACGTTTCCCACCTTGACCTTCTGTTTCCGTCGCGACGAGTATGGAAGTCGCGGCTTGAGTCATGCAAGCTTTCCTCGATCGAAGAAGGAATTCTGGGCATGAGCCGAGTCGACGACGTGCCCGGGAGCGAGGCGCCGGAGGCTTGGTTTACCTTTGTGCGCTCAGGCGAGTCGGCTCTTCTCAGTAAAATCGGAGAGCATAATCTTATCGATTGTCAATCGCTCGCGAAGATACTATACGCCCTCGACGGAGCGATCTCCCGGGCCGAGGGTCGAGCCGGTTTGATTCGCGCGCTTGAGTCGCGCAGGCGCGGGGAATGGCAGGAGGCAGCAGCGATTCTCGATCCGCTCGCGCGCTCCGGGGACCCAATCGCGACGAGGCTTCTCGCGATTGACTGCGAGCACCGACTGGGCGATTTCTCGCGCGCCTTACTGCTGGCCGAGGCGCTCGGCGACAAGAAGCGGGGCGAACGTGTTCTTGCTAAAATGCGAAAAAAAGAGTGCTCGTGAGCGCGTTACCGATTGAGGGGCATCTTACCCGAATCGCGGACGCGCTTCTTGGCTCGCCTTCGGGGTTTCTTCTTCTAACCGCGGAGACCGGCGCGGGAAAGTCTACCGCCGTGCCCCAGTCGCTATTGTCCCGCGTTTCGGGAAAGATCATCATGCTCGAGCCGAGGCGGGTCGCAGCGGTCGCTATCGCGACGAGAATAGCGACCTTGCTTGGGGAAACGGTCGGAAAAACGATTGGGTATCGGGTGCGCTACGAATCGCGCATCGGGCCCGAAACAAGAATCGAGATAGTCACCGAGGCGATACTCACGCGAATGTTGCAACGAAATCCTGATCTTTCGGGTACGTCAATCGTGATTCTCGATGAGTTTCACGAGCGGACGATTCACGGAGACCTTGCGCTCGCGTTTCTTCGGGATGTTGTTACGATGCGCTCCGATCTTCGCGTGCTTGTCATGTCCGCGACTATTGACGCCGAGCGCCTCTCGGCAACCCTGGGAGCGGACGTCCTATCGGTTCCCGGCCGTTCCTTTCCCGTCGAGATCGAATATAACCCTCCCGAAGCGCGGGGCGGTCGCCCTGAGCCGATTCACGAGGCAATGTCGCGCGCGATACGGCGATCCCTCGAGGAATCAAGCGGCAGCGTTCTGGTCTTTTTACCGGGCCTCTATGAAATACGCAAGACTGCCGAGGCGCTCTCGGGATGCGGCGAGGACATATGCATTCTGCATGGATCGGTCCCGTTTATCGAGCAGAAGAAAGTATTAGATGATTCAGGTGCGCGCAGGGTGATTCTCTCCTCGTCGATCGCCGAAACGAGCCTTACCGTTCCCGGGGTTTCGACCGTCGTCGACTCCTGCCTCTCGCGCATCGGAATCCTCGACGCGAGAACCGGAATGACCTCGCTTGTCACGGTGACCGAAAGCGCGTTTTCCGCCGCTCAGAGGGCTGGACGCGCGGGTCGCACGGGCCCGGGACGGTGCGTCAGGCTTATGTCAAAGGGCGAATCTTTGCCGCGCGAATCAACGCCAGAGATACTTCGAGCCGACATTCTTCCGCTGGTTCTTGAGTGCGCCCTGTGGGGCGTGTCGTCGCCGTCAGAATTGTCCTGGATCGACCCTCCCGGGGAAGCCGCCTGGCAATCCGCGATCGAGCTTCTCCGGTGGATGGACGCGATCGACGAAAACAAGAGAATTACCGATCAGGGCCGGCGCATCGCCGCGCTCGGCGTGCATCCGCGCGTCGCGGCGGTCGCGCTCGCCGGAGGGCTCGAAGCGGCGATCCGGCACGCGATCGTCCCGGGAGGCGACGATGAGCGAAGGCGTCTTTCGGCGGACCTCACGCGTCGCCTGAGGGAACTGAAAGAAACGAGCGGAAATACGGGCATGGGCACGAGTTCGCGTTTCGACAAAATAAACGCCGAATCAACTCGGCAGTGCCCGCTCCTTGCGGGGTTCCCCGACCGACTCGCGAAAAACGCCGAAGGCGCGTCCTATCTCTTTCCCTCGGGCAAAGTCGCGTCTCTATCGCCTGATTTGTCCCGTTCTTTTTCGCGACCACCGAAATGGATCGTCGCGACTGACGTGGATTCGCTCGAGAGGATAGGATGTGTCCGCTCGATGGAGCCAATCGAGGAACGCGACGCGGAAGCCTTTTTAGCGCGGCATGGTACCTCGCGCACGGAAGTGTATTGCGATTCGGGAAAATGGAACGCGGACGCTCGCGTGAAAAAGAGAGAATGCTTGCAGTACGGAAAAATAACGTATCTCGAGCGTCCCCTCGAACCCGCCGCCGCCGAGGTCGCGGCCTTTGTCTGCGCTTCGATACGGTCGACGGGGCTCGCCGTCCTTCCTTGGTCGAAGGCTTCGGAGTCATTTCTCGTTCGCGCCCGATTCGCAAAAAGACGCGGCGAGCCGAGCGTTCCCGACGCGGACGACGCGCGGCTCCTCGACGATGTGGAGGAATGGCTTATTCCCTTTTTCCAGCGCGACGGACGTCTTTCGGAACAAGCGTTGCTTGACGCGCTTCGATACGCGCTCGACGGGCAAGCGATCGATCGCCTCGTGCCGACGCGGGTTACGCTCGCAAACGGCATCGAGCGTCCTTTATCGTACGAAATAGTGGATCCTTCGGAAGGTCCGATGCCCGTACTTGAAACGAGAGTGCAGGATCTCTACGGATGCGCGTCGCACCCGACCGTTCTCGGCGTTCCCGTGATCGTCCGTCTTTTGTCCCCCGCCCGCAGACCCGTGCATATTACCCAGGATCTTCCCGGGTTTTGGCGCGGGGTCTGGTCAGAAGTTCGTAAAGAGATGAAGGGCCGTTACCCAAAGCATCGATGGCCCGAAAATCCGCTTACGGAACGACCTTGACGCATTCGACGCATCGTCGAACGGAATTGATTATGAAAACCCGATCGCACTCGCGAAAATCACGCGCGGAGAGCGTCCTCTCGACGAGCGCGCCCGTCGCGAGAAGCTCGTTCCTGTAAACCCCGGGGAGAATGCCGGCCTCGAGGGGTGGAGTATATTTGACGCCGTTTATTTCAAGCACGACGTTTGCCCGCGAGCTTTCGGTCAGCTCTCCGCGCTCATTTATCATTATTACGTCGTCGGCGCGGGCGTCGCCCGCTCCTTGAACGCTTCTCATGGCTTTTTCGATTGAATCGCGGACGTTCGTTTTATGTCCGAGAAAGGGATTTGCGGAGTTGACCGGCGCTTGTGATAGCGCGACTCTATAAGGCGAGGGCAGGGACGTCAGAGCCTCTGCGGAACACTCTATGGCATCGTTGACCCGCACCGTAATCCGAACCTTGTAGTGGCCCGTCGCGCGAGCCTTCGCGATATCCGTGAGGCGTTCCCTAATACGAGCCATGAGAGAATTCCCTGAAACTTCCGACGTTTCGCGTTCCTCGCGAACAAACCTGAAGTACGATACCGAAGTCGAAAGGCGGGCCAGGTGACGATCGAGCAAATAGTATTCCCCGTCCTCAAGCAAGAGGCTTTCGAAGACGTAAAAATCGTCGGTGCCGAGTAGCGCGGCCTTCAGCAGACATTCTTTCCATTCATCGCGATCGTTCGAGTCCCACACGATTCCGCTTCCCGTGCCGTATTCGACCGAGCGGGAACATGCATTAAAAACGGCAGTCCGTATCGCGATGGAAAACCAAGCCGATCCGTCGGGGCGCATGACGCCGATGGCGCCGGTATAAGGACCGCGCGGCGACGTTTCCAACCGCTCTATGACCATCATGCTGCTGATTTTCGGCGCTCCGGTAATCGACGCGCAGGGGAAGAGAGCCGCAAAGGCCTCCGAAATCGACGCGCGTGTTTTTGCGGTTACCGTCGAAGTCATCTGTATGAGCGTTGGAAAGGATTCCGTTTCGAAGAGGTCACAGGCCTCGACCGTTCCGGGGAGCGCTATTTTCCCCACGTCGTTTCGAATCATATCGGTTATCATGAGATTTTCGGCGCGGTTTTTAGGATCCTCGCGAAGGGCGGCTTCGGCTTTCGCTCCTTGTCCGGGTTCGAGTCGCGCGGTTCCTTTCATGGGACGCAAAACGATGTTTCGCATGTCGTCGGTCGAGCGCTCGGGCGCGGAAACAGCAAAAAAAAGTTCGGGAGAAACCGACGCTATCGAACGATCCCCGTCCCTCATGAATACGGTATACTTCCCGTGTCCCGCGATCGCCCTGCCTAAAAACCAGCCGAGTGTATCCCCAAAAAAACGCGCTCGAAGGCGAAGCGTCAGGTTTACCTGATAGCAATCGCCTTTTTTGAGACTGCTCTTGATTTCGGCTACGGCACGTCGATACGATTCCTCGCCGATTTCGGGAACAAAGGCGCTGACGGAGCAGGTACCGCATTCGCGGTTTGATGATAGCGGGCTCCGATCCCTATACAGGGCAAAGCACCCGATGGGATTCATCCGAGCT
>CAYSEA010000001.1:144226-171755 GCA_964429975.1 uncultured Treponema sp. | reverse complement strand
AGGTGATCGCGCCGTTTTTCATGCGGAGGCATTTCATGTCCTGCCCGCCGATGTCGAGGATGAACTCGACGCCGGGGACGAAGAAGTCCGCGGCGCGGTAATGCGCGATCGTCTCGACCTCGCCCGCGTCGACGCCGAGCGCCGCCTGAAAGAGGGCCTCGCCGTAGCCGGTCGAGCACGAACGCACGATGCGCACGCTCGAAGGAAGCCTTCGATAGAGGTCCTTGAGCACGCGCACGGCGAGATCGACGGGGTTGCCGCCGTTGTTGTCGTAAAATCTCCAGAGGATTCGGCCGAGCTCGTCGACGAGAACGGCCTTCGTGGTCGTGGAGCCCGCGTCGAGCCCGAGAAAGACGGGACCCTTCGCGGTGTCGAGATCGGCGGAAGCGGCCATCTCGGAGGCGTGCCGAACGCGAAACTGCTCGAGCTCGAGCTCGTTCGCGAACAGGGGCTCGAGGCGCTGTATCTCGTTCATCTCCGCGTTCACGAGGGTCTTAAGGTCCCTTCGAAGGTCGCTCACCGACAGGAGTCGCAAGCCCTCGGGATTCTCCTCCGGGTTGCCGGAGGCCGCGGGTAAGTCCGCCGACCAAGCCGCGCCGGCCGCGACGAAGAGCTGGGAATTTTCGGGGACGATAATCTCGTCGCCCTTCAGCTTGAGGGTCTCGATGAAACGCACCCGCAGCTGGTCCATGAAGTGCAGGGGCCCGCCGAGAAAGGCGACGTGCCCGCGAATGGGCTTGCCGCACGCGAGTCCGGAAATAGTCTGGCTCACGACGGCCTGATAGATGCTCGCCGCGATATCCTCGCGCCGCGCGCCCTCGTTGATGAGCGGCTGAACGTCGGTCTTCGCGAACACGCCGCATCGCGCCGCGATCGGGTACATCATCGTCGCGCCGCGCGCGAGTTCGTTGATCCCGTCGGCATCCGTCTCGAGGAGGGCCGCCATCTGGTCGATGAAGGCGCCGGTTCCGCCCGCGCAGGTTCCGTTCATGCGCTGCTCGACGCCGTCGGTGAAGTACGTAATCTTCGCGTCCTCGCCGCCAAGCTCGATTGCCACGTCGGTGTGCGGTATCAGGCGGCGCACGGCCGTCGTGGAGGCGATAACCTCCTGGATGAACGGGACGGTGAGCCAGTGCGAGACTGCGAGTCCGCCTGAGCCGGTAACCTTCACGCTCAAAAGTGGAGATTCCCGGCCGGACTCGACCGCCCACGCCTCGATGGAATCAAGGGCCTGATCGACGACCGATATGATCGTGCTTCGTATATCGGCGCGATGCCGCTCGTATTTGCTGTATAGGATATTTCCGTCGAGATCAAGGGCGACCACCTTGACGGTCGTAGACCCGACGTCAATGCCAACGCGCAGTACCGTGTTGCTAGTCATGGGGGCATAGTGACATAGAAAGGGGGTTCCTTCAAGCGTCCTCAGGCGCTTCAGGCCCTTCCCGGGCCGGTTCGGCTGTGGTATCCTCGGCGAATGGCTCATTCTATAGTAAAAAGCGGTTCGCGACTTTCGCTCCTTACCATGGTTTCGCGCGTCCTCGGCCTCGTCAGGGAAATGACGAAGGCGGCGTTTCTCGGGACTTCCGCCCTCTCTGACGCGTTTACCGTCGCCTTCTTCATACCGAATCTCCTCAGGCGCCTTTTCGCCGAAAACAGCATCTCGGTCGCCTTCGTACCGACGTTTCGCGCCTGCGTCGACCGCGAGTCAAGCGCGCGAATACGGGACTTTCTCTCGTCGATGCTCACGGTCGTTTCGCTCGTAACCACGGTGACCGTCGTCGCGGGAATCGCCTGCACTCCGCTCATCATCCCCTTTTTCGGGACGACGGGGGACGAGACGGTACTGCTCACGCGGATCATGTTCCCCTATCTCGCGATCATCTCCGTCGCGGCCTTTTTCCAGGGCATCCTCAACGGCGTCAGGGTCTTCTCTCCGTCCGGATTCACCCCGATTCTCTTCAACCTGACGGTCATCGGCTTCACGTGGTTCTTTTCCCGGGCGGCCGGCAATTCCGCGCGCGCGATGGCGTTCGGCGTCATCGCCGGCGGCGTGGCCCAGGCGGCGTTCCAAATACCGTTCGTCCTCAGGCAAGGCTTTCGATTCCGCTTCGTCAACCCGCGGGCCGCATTCGCGGACCCCGACACGCGAAAGGTGCTCGCCCTCATCGGGCCGACCGTCATCGGAATGGCCGCGTATCAGGTCAACGACCTCGTCTCGTCGATACTCGCGAGCAACGCGGGAACGGGCGTCGTTTCGAGCCTGCAGTACTCGCTCAGGCTTCAGGAACTCATTCTCGGGATATTCGCCGTATCGATCGGCACGGTGATTTTGCCGGACCTCTCGAGCCACGCGGCGAAGGGCGACTGGCGGCCGTTCGGCGACCTTCTTTCCCGGGCCATGAACACTATCGCCCTCATCACGATCCCCGTCACCTTCTTTTCGCTCGTGAACGGCGAGTCGCTCATCGTGCTTCTTTTCAAGACGAGGGAATTCTCGGATGAATCGGTCGCGCTTACCCTTTCGGCCTTTACCTGGCACGTGTGCGGACTCTATTTCATCGCGTTGAACCGGATCGTCTCGCCCGCCTTCTACGCGAGAAAGGACACGAAGTCGCCGACGTGGGCGGGAATCGGCTCGTTTGCCTGCAACATCACGCTCGCGCTCGCGCTCGTCGGGCCGATGAGAGGCGGCGGGATTGCGCTCGCGCTCAGCCTCGCGAGCGCGGTAAACACGATTTTGCTCTTTGTCTTTTTATCGAAGTCAGGCGATATCGACGTTCGCTCGCTCATCTCTACGACGGTCCGATACGCCCTGAAAATTACCGCGTTCTCTCTCGTCGCCGGCGCCGTCATATGGCGCGCCGCGGGAATCATCAAGGCCCCGTTCGCGGGCCTCTCGCGGATTCCCGCGAACGGAATCCCGATCGCGATAAGCTTCGCCGTGTTCGCGGGTATCGGAGTTGCGTTTTTACTGATTACCCGCGACCCGCTTTTGGCAAGCCTTGCGGGAAGATTCGCGCGAAGGCGAAAGCCGAGTTAGGACTCGCCGTCGAGAACGGCGGTTACCTCTTTTTCGCGATAGCCGAAGAGCGAGAGAAAGCCTACCGCGAGAAAGACGGCGGCGACGACGATCGTCGCGCGAAGCGAGGAAGACGACGGCACCGCGCCGTGACCGGAGACGGAGCGCATCGAAAGAAACACCGGAACGATCATGCCCGCGACAAGCTCGCCGGAGCGCATGACGAATTGATGGACGCCGAAGTACGTGCCCGCGCGGTCCTTTCCCGTCTTTCGCTCGGAGGCGACCGCGAGGTCGGAGACGACGGCGATCGGCAACACCGAAAACACCGCGTACGGCACCGAGACCGCGAACGAAAGCATCATCCCCTGCACCGTCGCCGAGACGGAATACATGCCGGCGAAGGCGGTACAGGCAAGGGCCGCGATCATGAGCAAAAAGGCGATAAACAAAACCTTGCGCTTTCCGAGATGCCGCGCGGCGACGCACACGGGAAAGTAGAGCGCGAGATTCGAAAAAAACACGAGGATGAGAAAGACGTCGGCCGATCGGCGGGGAAGCGAAAGGAGCACGGTAACGTACCAGGAAAAACCCGTGACGACGCACGCCGCCGCCACCCGGAACATCGCGTCGGAAAAAAGATACGGACGAAAATGCCGATCGGACAAGACGGCCGCGAGCGAGGCGGAAAAGGGCTCGCGCACCGCGTCATCCGCGCCTTCGGGTCCCTCTTCCCGCTCGTCCAGAACGAGGGCGGGAGCGAGCATCGCGACGCCGCCGACGACGGCGAAGGCCGCGACGACGAGCCGGAAGGAAGCGAGCGGCCCGACGCCAAGGCGCATGACGACGAAGTCCATCAGCGTGTAAATACGATTGCCGAGAAGGGACGCGAGCGCCGTAACGGACGCGAGCGTCGCGGATATCATCACGCGGTCGCGCGACCGCGTACCGAGCTCGGGAATGAGGGCAAGATAGGGAACGGCGTAAAGGGAGAGGCTCGCGTAAAAGAGCATGCCGACGGCGGCGACGGCGACGGCGTTAAGCGTCAGCGCGTTCCGCGTCGGCGGGAAAAAAATGAGCGCGGAAAAAATCGCGAGCGGGATCGCCGCGACGGACATGAAATGAGTGCGTCGGCCGTCCCGACGAGAGCGGCGATCGGACAGCCAGCCGACGAACGGGCCCGCGGCAAGGTCTACGAGGCGCATCAGCGCGACGATGAGGCCCGCTACGGTAAAGAGGCCCGCTATATAGCCCTGTGACACGTAAACGGGAAATATGGGAGAGCCGTCGGGTACATAGAACGAAAGAAAGAGCTTCCCCGCCCCGTAAGCGCAGAGAACCAAGCCAAATTGCCCGAGGGCATAGACGATTTTCTTACCGATAGAAATAGCCATGCATCGCCCCCGGAAAGGTTTTCGCCGCTAATCATAGCCTATTTGCTTTACCCTGTCAAAGAAATAGGGGTATATTGGTTTCTTATGGAAGCCCACTACAGAAAACGCCGCGCCGACCTCGTCACTTGGATGGCGCGCAACAGCATAGCGGTTGTCATGATCGAGGACGCGGAAGGACGGAGAGATCCCGCGATGCGGTATTTTTCAGGCCATCCGTCCGACGCGATACTTTTTATCACGGTCACCGGTCACGCCGTCCTCTGCCCGTGGGACGTCAACTTGGCGGAACGGCTCGCGGACGTCGAACTCATCGTCCCATACAGCGAATTCGGCCGACACCCCGTAGAAGCTGTGCAAAGCCTCGCGCGGCGCATCGGCGTACCACCAAAGTCGCGCATAGAGATTCCCTCAGGAACACCGTACCCGCTCTTTTTGCAATACGTCGAAGCGCTCTTCGAATACGACGTTCTCTGCCGGGAAGAAGGCGGGATAAGCGCGGAGATCGCGCGAATGCGTTCGATAAAGGGACCTGACGAGCTGGAATACATCGAGCTCGCCTGCTCCATCACAGACGGAATCATCGACGAAATCGAGCGCGGTGTAAAAAAAGGATCGATCAAAACCGAGCTTGACGCCGCCTTGTTCATCGAGCGTCTGGCCCGCGAGGCCGACGGAGGGGAACGCACCGGCTTCGAGACGCTCGCGGCGGGACCGAAGCGTAGCTACTGCATCCATCCCTTCCCGGCCTATACCAACTACGAGTTCCCCGGCCCGGGACTTTCGATACTCGACTTCGGCGTGGTCGTCGAGGGATACACGAGCGACGTCACGCTCACCGTCGCCTCAGGAGAGCTAACCGCGCCGCAAAAAAAACTCGTCAAGCTCGTGGAACGCGCGTATGACACGGCCCTCGAGCTCTATCGCCCCGGCGTCGCGACGCGCGACGCGAGCCTCAAGGCAGACGAAATTTTCGGCAAGGCGAATAAATCCATGCCGCATGCGCTCGGGCACGGCATCGGTCTCGAGCCCCATGAAGGGCCGGCCATCAGAAACCGCGAGGACAACGGATGGGTGTTCGAGCCGGGAATGGTTGTGACGCTCGAGCCGGGGCTCTATGACCCGAAACACGGCGGCTGCCGGCTTGAGAACGACATACTTATCACGGAAGACGGAAATCGCGTACTGACGCATTCCAGAATAATCAGAATCTAGCGATACGGCGCGCCGCAAGCATGCAGGCACAACGCGAGCATGCAGGCACAACGCGAGCATGCAGGCGCGCCGCAAGCATGCAGGCACAACGCAAGCATGCAGGCGCGCCGCAAGCATGCAGGCACAACGCAAGCATGCAGGCACAACGCAAGCATGCAGGCGCGCCGCAAGCATGCAGGCACAACGCAAGCATGCAGGCACAACGCAAGCATGCAGGCGCGCCGCGAGCATGCAGGCGCGCCGCGCCCGACGCGCTCAGATCACGTCGGCTGAAAGTTTTTCCCGCACGCGCTCAAGGCGATTTTTCATCGTGACGGCGAACCCGCGATCCGGCAAATCCTCGGCAAGAGACTCAAGATACGCAAAGGACTCATCGATGCGCTCGCTTAAGGCCGCGCGAAGCGAGTCATCGCGAAGCGAACCGTCGTTTAAAGAGCCGTCGCGCAAGGCGGAAAGTCCCGCGCGAATCTGTCGTGCCATTACGGAGTCCCGAATGCCGGGCTTCCCCGCGAGGCGATCAATAACGTACTCGAGTTGCACGCGCTCGTCGCTCAGCAAAAAGTCCGCGAGAATGTCGTCCGGAAGGGACATGGTCGCCGACTTCAGATAGCTGAACAGCGCGAGCATGTTTCTCCCCGGCATTTTGGAAAGTATCTCATCGAGCTCGGGCGGACTGATGACGGGAGTACCGATGGGAAGGCCAAACCGTTGCGCCGGTCGCGCGGCCTCATCGACTTCGATCTCACCAACAGCCTCGCCTTCAAGCGACTCATCGGCCGACGAGAGGCTCACGTCGCCTTCATCGTCGAATCCGTCGGCTTGCGGCTGAGAAAGCTCGAGGTCATCGAGCAACGAGTCGTCGCCGAACGCGCGCTCGCGCGCATTACCCGCCGGCTCCTCGGCTTTGGGCTGCGGAGGTGTCCAGTCAGCCCGCGCGCATGCGGGCGAGTAGGGAGGATAAGACGGAGGATACCGCGCGGGCTCCGGGCCGAGGTCAGGGGTCGGCTGGCGCGGAGGCTCGGGATTGCGCTCGGGTTCTTGATTCCGAGTCGGTTCGGGAGTCCGCGCGGATTCGGGGTCGGCATTCGAATCGTCGAAGGGCGCGTCGGGCGGCAAGTCGAGCCGCTCATCGAAGTTCGGCTCTTGCCCATCGTCGGCGTTACGCCCATCCGGACGCGGATACTTCGGATTCTCGGGAGACGGTGGATAGTCGTTCGAGGCGAATGGATCCTCGCGGCGGTCGTCCCGGGGATATCCGCTTCCGTCGGCCGACGTTCCGCCGGCTCCGTCGAGCGACTCGTCCTCCTCGCTTACCTCGGTGCCGTCAAAGCCCGGTTCGCCGTAATCCGACGGAAGGCGCATCTCCGAATCGGGAAGATCCTCCCCGTCGCCCATCGGCTCGGGCATTTCGTACGAGGGAGGGGCCTCGATCGGCTCCTCGAAGCCGACGAGATCCTCGAAGGTATCGTCGAGCTCGTCGTCGATTTCCTCGTCGGACGAGATGAGCTCGTCAAACGGCATCTCCTCGTCTTCGACTATTTCGTCGTCCTCAATGAGGTTCATCGGGTCGGTTTCCTCGTCGACGGGAACGAAGGCCTGGTCGCCTGCGGCCGCGGCGAGCGCGGGGTCGGCCTCGAGTCCTTCGTCGGGAATCGAGCGGAGGCGAAGCAGCTCGAGGTTCCGTCCGAGTGCCACCGGATTCTTCGATCCGTAACTCGTGACGGCCTGCTCATAGAGCTCGAGCGACTCGGAAAGGTTCGACAGGTCTTCCTCGGTCGCGCGACGACCCTGCAAATTGACGATCTCGTCGGCGAGATTTACCGCGTCGGCGTTCCTGCCGGTGCGCTGATAGAGTACGGAAAGGGCGGCCCGCGCCTCGATGTTCTCCGGGTCCGAGGACAGCACCTCTCGATACGAGGAAAGGGCGCGCTCGTTGTCGCCCATGCTCTCGTAGAGCTGACCGAGCGATACGCGAACCGAATGGTCGCGTGGCCGTTCTTTCAAGTACGCGAGCAATTGTTCCTCGGCTTCGGGGAGCTTCCCCGACTGCACGAGCTGCTCGGCGAGATCGATGCGGAAATCGATTCCCGCGGGATCTATCGCGAGAATGCGGGAGAAGCAGAGCTCTGATTGTTCGTTATCCCCGAGCTGCGCGTACATGCGGCCCTTGAGCCTGAGAGCGCCGACGTTATCGGGCGAGACGCGGTCGATGTCGCGGAACACGCCCTTTGCCTCGGGATACTGCTCGAGCCTGACGTAGAGGCGGGCGAGATTGATGAGGACGTCTATCGCCCCCGGGTTTCGCTCGCGAACCGAGAGTAATTCCCGCATGGCGTCGTCGTAGTTTCCCTGCTTTTCCAAAAGCTGGACGAGAGAGAGAACGGCGGTCACGTAACTCGGATCGCTCGAAATCGCCTTGCGAAAATAGCCGAGGGCCTCTTCTTCGCGGCCTCCCTTGGCGGCGATCGCACCGAGCTCGGTGAGTGCGCGGGCGTCGGACGGATTGACCGCGAGCACGCGCCGGAGCGTCGCGACGCAGCTCACCTCGTCCCGTTGCCGCGCGTACAATGTCGCGAGGTCACGAAGGGCCTCCGTCCAGCCCGGCTTCGTCTTGAGCGCGGCGGTGTACTCGGCGATGGCCTCGGCGGGACGAGCGAGGAGATCATAGCTATGCGCCATGTTGTAATGGATGAACGGATGGTTCGGGTCGATTTGCAGACCACGCCGATACGCCTGCAGCGCGAGGTCATGCCTGCCCGAGAGGGCGTGAATGCTTCCGAGATGGTTGTACGCGAGCACGTCGTCGGGCTTTTTGTCGATGACTTCGGCAAAGCACAGCGCCGCGCGCTCATAGTCTCCCATTTGTTTGTACGTATTGCCGAGGTTATAGAGGACGGTCTCGAATTCCTTTCCCGTCTCGCGCGCCTCGGTAAGAACCTTTATCGAGGCCTCGTACTTCTCGAGGCGGCGGTAGATGATCCCGAGGTTATTGAGAACGTCCACGTTTCCGGGTTCGAGTTCCGACATCTTGAGATACACCGAAAGCGCGTTCGAGAAACGGTCGGCGCGAAGGTATACGCTGCCAAGCAAGGCAAGGGCCTCGCCGGCGTTCGGATTTTGCCTGAGCAGATTGAGCAAGAGTTTTTCCGCGTAGGAGAAATCGCGCGCGACGAGCGCGGAATTCGCCCGTTCGATAACGAGGGCCGTTTGATCAGACATGCATACTCCAACGTTGCGCCAAAATCATTTCGCGCGCCTCCATTCCGGCAGGGGCCGCGCGAAGGTCTCGACGGAAAGCGGACCCATTTGCGAACGCCCTCCAGCGTCGTAGGCGGAAACGGAAAAATAGTACGGCTTCCCGTTCTCGAGGCCGTCGATCGTCGTCTCAAGGCTATTACCGACGTCAAGGGGAGAGCCCACGGAAAGGTATTCGCCGGGACGCGAGCCGTAATAGACGAGATACCCGAGGGTATCGCTCTCGATCGACGCGACCCACCGAAGGGTCACGGATCCGTCGCCTGCCTCGGCGAACACGCGCGCGGGTGGCAGGGGCGGCGGGTCCTTGCGCCAGGTAATCGTGACCGACGAGACGACCGGAGTCACCGAGCCGGTCCCGTCGGGATAGAGTTCTCCCGCGATCTGGAAATAACGCCCCGTCACTCCCCGGATGTCCGATCCGGACGAGACCGGTATCCAAGCGGGCGATTCGTCCGTCCATTCAAATTGATTGTCGCCCGCGCGCGCGAAAAACGTCACGTCCGTGCGCGGGGGGCGCGCGGCGAGGCAGTCGACCCGAAGGATTTCCGATCCCAGTCCGCCCGAGTCGAAGGGCATCGTCTCGAAACGCCCGCCCGAGGTCCGATACTTCACGAGCCGTTCGTTGCGGGCCTCGATGTCCTGATTCGCCGGTCCGTCCCGCACGACGCGAAACTCGTCGATAAGCCCCGAGTAGCCGACGGCAAGCTCGACGTCGGCGGGAGCGCCGAGAATCGGCGAGAAGATATCCCCGCGCTCGGTTCCCGTAGAGGTGAGATGCCTGATGTCCTCGGCCGCGCCGTCAAGGCGATATTCGATGAGGCCGGAAGCGGCGTCGAAGCTCAGCTCGTGATGCGCCCACGCGCCGGGAATGAGGTTCTTTCGCCCGCGAAGGGACACCTCGATGCCCGCTCCCGCCGCGTCGGTCCAGACGTTGGAAAAAATCCATTCAAGTCGGTTTTTCATGATACCGGCGCGAATTGACTGATAGTACGACGAGTCGAAGCCGGTGCGCGACGAGCGCCATCTGAAAATGATAACGCCGTTATCGACAACTTCGGGCTTAAGCCAAAAATCGATCCTGAACGAGCCGATCGCGCCGGGCGTCGAGAAAAGGCTCCCCGGCTTGCCCCGGAGCGCGAGGGTCGCGCCCTCGCCCATCGCAAGCGCGGCGCCCGTCCCGTGCCGCGACCGATTCTGGCCGACGGTGTGCAGGGTCGATTTGACGATCTCGTAGTTTCCCGCACCGTCCCCGCTTTCGGGACCGTCGAACGACAGGCGCATGTCCTCTCGCGATTCCGCCCGTTCGAGCGCCGAATCAAGCACGAGCGCCTCCCGCCCGAGCCGACCCGTTCCCCGGCCGATACCGCGAGAAACGGACAGGGGGGGCCAACCGGCCTCTCCGCCCAATACGAGCGTCCGTTCTTCCGCGCGGGCGGAAAACAGAATACAACAGAGGAATACCGCTATGAAAAATCGTTGTTTTATACCGAACATACCGCTACTTATCAGAATATCGGCAGGATGGTATGATAAATCCAATGAAAGAGGAGACGGAAACACGCAAAAAATTGCACGCGACCGCGCTCGATGCCCCGAAAACCAGCGGGGTCTACCTCTGGAAGGACGAAACGGGTCGGATAATCTACGTCGGCAAGGCAAAATCGCTGAAGAACCGGCTTTCGTCATATTTTACCTCCAACCGCGACATCAAAACCCGGATACTCGTCGCGCGCGCGCATTCCCTTGAATATATCACCACCGAGAACGAATATGAAGCGCTCTTGCTCGAAAACACCCTCATCAAGCACCATAGTCCGAGATACAACATCAATCTCAAGGACGGAAAGACCTATCCGGTCATAAAGATAACGAACGAGCCCTTTCCGAGGATTTACCGCACGCGGCGCGTACTCGACGACGGGGCCTCCTATTTCGGTCCCTTCCCGAATCTCCCCGCGATCGACGCCTTTCTCGACTTCGTCAACCGCAATTACAAAGTGCGCCAGTGCAAGGTGCTCAAAAAAAGATCCGCGCCCTGCCTGTACTACCATATCGGCCGGTGCAGCGCGCCGTGCTGCGGCAAAATTACGAAAGAGGAGTATCGCGCCTCGCTCGAGGAGATCGTCCTCCTCCTCGGGGGAGAGGGATCGGAGACGGTCGCGCGCGTCGAGACGATGATGAAGGAAGCGGCGGCGGAACTCAAGTTCGAGAAAGCGGCCCGCCTTCGGGACGGGATGCGGGCCCTCACGGACCTGCGCGAACAAAACGCCGTCGTCGACATGGACCCCGAATCGCGCGACTACGTCGCCTGGGCCGCCGAGGGCATCATGGTAACCTTCGCCGTACTCCGCATGCGATCGGGTCGGCTCATGGCCCGCGACCTCTACCGCGCGCGAAGCCTCAAGGACGAAGAGGAAATCCTTCCCGAGTTTTTGATGGCCTACTATACCGACCCCGCGGCTGTCCCGCCGCGCATTTTCGTCCCGACGCAGGAAGGCCTCACCCTCGCGGCGCGCTGGTTCGCCGACGGACTCGGCGTCAACACGGAGCTCACCGTCATCGGCATCGAAAGCTCGGGCGAACCGTCAGCCGAAACGGCTGTAGCCGAAACGGCGGCGGATACCCCGCGCGAATACGGGCAGGATTTCCGGAGCGAAACGGCCGTCTGGGGTAAACGCCACGCGGCCGCGATGGCGATGGCCGCGTTTAACGCGCGCGAGGACGCGAAGCGCCGGCTTCGCGAGCAGGGCGACTTTCCCGCGCTCGAGGAACTCAAGTCGGTTCTCGGTCTATCGTCCATTCCGTCGCGCATCGAAGGCTTCGACATCGCGCATATCGGCGGAAGGCTTCCGGTGGCGAGCCTTATCACCTTCGTCGACGGGAATCCCGACCGAAAGGGTTACCGCACCTTCCGCCTTCGCACGACGGACGGCGTCATCGACGACTTCGCCTCGATGCGCGAGGTTACGAGCCGACGCTACACGCGTCTCCTCAACGAAGGCGCGGAACTTCCCGACCTCATCCTGATCGACGGCGGTATCGGACAGGTAAACGCCGTGCGCGGGGTTCTCGACTCCCTTGAGCTCGACATTCCCATCGTCGGTCTCGCGAAGCGGGACGAGGAGCTCTATCTCCCCGGCTCGTCGACGCCAGCCCGCCTACCCCGCCGCTCCGACGCCTTGAGGCTTCTTCAGCGCGTGCGCGACGAGACGCACCGGTTCGCCACGTCGAAGAACCAGCGCCTCCGCACGAAGGAAAATACCCGCCTCGTCTTCGAGTCCCTGCCCGGTATCGGCGCGCAAAAGGCGAATCTCCTCCTTTCGCGATACGGCTCCCTCGAAGAGCTTCGTTCCGCGACGGACGCGGAAGAAGGGATCGCCGAGCTCGCGAAGATCGCGCGCGTAAGCCCCGATGCCGCGCGCGCCATCGCCCAAGCACTGCCCGCGCTGCTCGAAGAGCGCCACGAGGAGCGCACGCGAAGGGCGAAAGGCTCAATCGAAACGCATGACGAATCACGATCAACTATAGAAGAACTCGCGCGAGCCGCAGAAGCCGCCGGGATCGCTGAGGCCGACGAAACCGATGCGTCTTCAAACGAAAATGAGGAGAAAAAAAAGTAATGATTGAAAACGACAGAGCCGAAAAACAGGTCGTACAGCAAGCCGGGCAGCAAGCCGCTCGCCGAAGGCCCGCTCCCCTCTCGCGGACAGTCTCTCTCGTCGCGATGACCGCTCTCGCACTATCCCTCGCGTGGGGCGAAGACCAGGCGACCCTTCCCGACGCCGACTCGCGTGCGGAATACCTCCACATCAAGGAGAGCGGAATGGAATGGTCCTTTCTCTCTTCGATCGCCGAAGGCCGCACGCCTGAAACGGCGGTACAATCCTTTTCGCGGGCCGAAGCGCGCCAGCGGGGACTCGCGCCCGACGGGCCCCGACCGCTTGACGGCTTTGTCCGCGGCAGGGTTTCCCTACAGCCGTTCGCGATGGGATGGTCGGGACTCGATGCCGAAACGGACGGCGCGGGCCGGTCTCTCGCCCTGCGGGATTCCTCCCGGCTCGAGCGCCTCTCGCTCGCCGATCCCATACTCGCGTGCGGTCTCTCGTTCGGGACCGACTCCCTCTTCGCGACGACCGAGATCGATTTTACCACCTCAAGTCTCGCGAAATACGCGAAGGGAACCGATTTTTTCGGCCTCTGGAGCGCCGCGGACTATCTTTCCTGGTGGACCTTTCCCGGCCAAGCCTACGTCTCATGGGCCGGAGAGCACGTCTCGCTCGCCGCGGGCCGCTTCAAGACGGGCATCGGTTTCGGCGAGTCAAACCTCTTCCTTAACGGAAAGGCCCCCTGGTACGACCATCTCGAATGGTCGGTGTGGATCGGTAAGTTCCGCTTTTTCTCGCTGTGGGGAAGCTCCTCGAGTCAACTGAACGAATCCGAATACGCGGTACAGCTCTTCGATTGGGACACCCTCGACAACCACGACGCGTCGACCGCGAGCGTGACCGCGCTTAAACTGTTCTCATACCACTATCTCGAATTCCGCCCGCTCGACTGGCTCGGTCTCGGTCTCGGAGAAATGCAAATGATCGGCGGCAAGTTGCCGGAGCTCGCGCACATTTTGCCGCTCTCTTATTGGCATAACACCTATTCCGCGGGCTCAAGCAACGTCATGCTTCTCGCGACGGCCTGGACCGTTCCCCTTCCCGGACTTCTCGTCAGGGGAGAGTTCGTGATGGACGACAGCAAGTCCCCGTCGGAAAGCGGCACGGCGAAGCCGAATTGCTGGGCGTGGGAAGCGGGCGTCACGTGGGTCCTGCCCGCGCGTCCGGCCGGCTGGATGCTCACACTCGACGCGGAATACAGCCACGCCGACGAATGGACCTACGCGCGCTGGCAGCCGTACCTCACCATGTATCAGCGGCAAACGCTCACGGGCGGATGGAACGGACTTGACGTGCCGCTCGGACATCCCGACGGCGGCGACGTGGACAAAGTCGGCATACGACTCGTCGCGCGCGCGCAATCCGGCAAAAGACTCGAGCTCGGCTACTCCTGGACGGTGAAGGGCCCGGTCTATCTCGGGATGATTACGACGGTGGGGGCGGATTCCGTGCCCGTCTACTACGACTTCGACGATTGGGCGGGAGACGGCGCGCTCGACGCCCTGCTCGGAACGACGCGCAAGCACGTGCACGGCGTCGACGCGCGCGCGGTCTGGCCGCTCGCAAGCCATTGGAAGCTCGACGCCTCGGTCGACTTTCGCGTCGTGCTGAACTCGGGCCACGTCAAGGGCAATACGGATTACGAGACCGTCTGGAAGATAGGCCTCGCGCGCGAGTTCGGCCGCTAGGAGAGAAACGCGTCGTCGGGAATCCGAAAGGGATTCATCGTCGCCTGAGAGAGCGCGGCGCGAACCGCGAGATCCATGACGACGGTATGCAGGGCCTGCGACGAGGACCTGAGCTCGCCGTCCGCGTTGGCGAGCAGGGCCAACACACGGGAAACGGCGGAGGCGTCCCATCGCTTTGCGGCGGCGCGGTATTGCGTGACGGCCTTCTTGCTCGCGAAACCGGCCTTCTTGAGGGAAAACTCGTCGGTCATGCCGGAATCCGCGAGGCGGTGCCAGTCCGCGAGCCGCCTGAAGCAAAACGAGAGGCCGGCGATCGTCTGAACGGGAGAGGACTCGCGCGAAAGCGAAAGCTTCGAGACGATCTCGAGTGATCCCGCGAGGTCCCCTTCGGTCATCGTGTCAAACAGCGTGAACGGGCTTTCTTCCCGGTCATGGGAGAGAAACAACAGCGTGTCGTCCTCGGTGACGCGGTGTCCCCGCGGAAAAAAAAGCGTCAGCCGCGAGCAGGCGGTCTTGAGCGCGTCGGTATTGTTCTCGACGAGATCGAGTATCGAGGCGATGGCCGCGTCGTCGACCTCATAGCCTTCCTTGCGGAAAAACGCCGAAATCCATTGCTCCTTGCGGCTCTCGAAGAGCTCCCAGAACACGCGCTTTCGCTCCTTGGGGACGGCGGATTCGATCTTCCGGTCGACGCCGATCTCGTCGGATACGAGCACGAGCGTCGCGTCATCGACGCCCGCCGACGCGGCTATCCATTGCGTCAGCATATCGACGTCTTCTTTTTTCTTGATCTCATCGGCGTTCTTGACGACGACGAAGCGCGCCGACGCGAAAAGAGACCCGTTCTGCAGAAGCGAGACGACCTCGCCCATGCGAACGTCTCCGGCATACAGCGAGTGGGAGTCAAGCTCGCCTGAGCGGGCGGCGGTTTTTTTTATTTCCGCGAGCGCGGCGTTGCGCTCGCCTATCTCCGGTCCGGTCAGGAGCCAGACGGGGGCGACTGTGGACATGGGCATCCTCTCTTTCGTCGGCGATTATAGCCTGAAAACGGCGCGCTTGTCCCCTTTTTTGCCGCCGTCGCTCGGGGAGGCGGAACGGGCGGCCTCGTTGAGCGAGCGCGAAAGGGCGGCGACGTCGTCGGCTCCGTGCGGCACGAGCCGGGCGGAGCGGTCGCCGCGCGCGAGGCGCGCGGCGGCGTCGTTCGCGGCGGAGACGTCGAAGGAGAGCCGATAGCTCGCGTACCAGGCGATCGCGAGCGCGATCAGCGTCGTCGGCAGGCAAAACAGGAAAAATACCCACACGCCCATGAGGGGCAGATAGGGTTTGAGCGTCTCGATCGTGCGAGCGCGCGCGGAAGCAAGTCGAATCGCGTCACGTCGCTCGGCGAATCCCTTGGCGACGAGCGACGAATAGACGCAGACGTACTCGTCGCCGCCGTACCGTATGATCCTTCCGTAGCGATAGAGGCCTGATTCTTCGCCCGCTCCGAGAAATCCGTCGCGTACGGAGCCGATGTCCGCGCGCGGGAAAAACATGCTCGAGTCCCCCGTCTCGATGACGGGCTTCGCCGATGCCGCTCCGCCCGAATCGCGCTCGACGAGATAGGCCTGATAGGCGACCGCGTATGCGTCGACGAGGCGGATGTCGTTCATGGCGTCGGCGGGGCGCACGCGATACGCGGAAACCGCGAGCGCGTTCAAATACCGCGCGGCGACCCGCTCAATGTCGCGCACCCGCTCCGCCCGGTAGAGCTCGGCCATGACGTCTCCCGACTCGAGCGAGTCGCCGACGTCGGAGTCGAACCAGGAGGAAAGGGCCGTGTCGACGAAGCGCGTCACGATCACCGCGGCCGACGCGGTCGCGGCGACGGCGAGCAACGCGAAACAGGCGAACAAAACGCGCCCGAAACGGCTTGCGTACCCCTCGTGAAGGATGTGGGTAACGACGGAGTAAAAGAGAATCGCGGAAAAGGCGACGAGCGCGAACGGGCCGACGGCGAGTATGAGAAACCCACGCGGCGTGTCGAATATCGTCGCGGAAAATAGTCCCGCAAAGCCGCCGTCGGCAAGCAGGAACGAGGCGGCGGCGACGAGAAAAAACGAAACCGCCAAAAAGGGAAACCCGATAAACGGGGACGGCGTTCTGCGCCGGATTCTGCTCAATCTTCCTCGAATTTGTTCTCGAACAGGGCGTCGAGGGCCGCGATGGCCTCTTTCTCGTCCGTCCCGTCGGCGCAGAGGGTAAGCACGCTGTTATAGCTGGCCGCCATGGTTATGATTCCCATTATCGACTTGGCGTTGATACGGGTATCCTCGCGCTCGATCAGTATCTCGGACGCAAACCGGTTGGCCGTCTGTGCGATGAGGGCCGCCGGCCGCGCGTGAATGCCCGCTCTGTTCCGTATGGTGACTGTCTTCGTCGTCATCTGTCTCTTCCTTCGGCTTTGCGTTAATATGAGTCGTCTACGCCGTAATACGGCGCGCGAGCGGCGTCGCTCTCGATCCACTTGAGTACGTTCTGGTTGAATTCCTTCGCGGAAAAATATCCCATGCTCTTGAGCCGCTCGTTCATGGCGGCGGTTTCGAGGATAATCGGCACGTTGCGCCCCGGCTTGACCGGAATCTCGAGTTTCGGCACCTGCACGCCGAGTATCTCCATGGTAAGCGTTTCCGTGCCGAGCCGGTCGTAGACCTTGTTGGCGTCCCATTCCTCGAGCTTGGCGACGAGCTGGACTTCCTTTCGCTCGCGGATCGACCCGACCCCGTAGAGCTGGGTGATGTTTATGATGCCGAGGCCCCGGATTTCCATGTGATGGCCGATGATCTTGTTCGCGCCCTGGCCGATGAGGATGTTTCCGTTCACGCAGGATATCTCGACGACGTCGTCGGCGACGAGCCGGTGTCCGCGCTCGATGAGCTCGAGGGCCGTCTCGCTCTTGCCGACCCCGGAATCCCCCAATATGAGGATGCCAAGGCCGTACACCTCGACGAGCACCCCGTGAATCGACACTTTCGGGGCGAATATGTTCGATAAGATTCGCAGGAGCCGCGAGGAAAACTCGCTTGAGTCGAGGCCCGTCTGCAGGATCGGACAGCCGGTTTCTTCGGCGCTCTCGAGAAAGGCCTTCGCCGGATCGAGGTTGTGGGTGAAGATACAGCAGGGAAGCGGATAGCCGAACATCTTCTGAAACGTCTCGATGCGGCCTTCCGAGGCTATTTTATTAAGGTATGCGACCTCGCCGCGCCCGAAGAGCTGAATGCGCTGGTAGGCGAACGAGTCGAAAAAGCCCGAAAGGGCGAGTCCTGGCCGGTTGAGATCGGGTATCGTGATGTCGCGAATGAGCCCTCGCCTCCCGCCAATGCACCGCAAATCGAGGGAATCGTGTTCCTTCAGGTTGAGGCCGAGGAGATCAAGCACGGAAAACCGTTTCAACGCCATGCTTGACTATACCCCTGCCGGGCACCGCGTGTAAAGTGAAACGGCGCGCGGGAACCGCGCGCCGCTAAGGCTATTTCTTTTCCTGAATCTTGTCTTTTTCCTTCCTGACCTTCTGGTCCAACACGTCCATGAGGTGGTTTAACCCCGAGCCGAAGTCAAAATCCTCGGCGGACACGTGGGCGCTCCCGCCCCACCGGAAGTTTACCGTGCATTCAAAGGCGAATTTTTTGTCGTACTTTATGTTCAGGAGCGTGTCGGTAATAAGGTCCTCCGCGTACTTGATCCGCTCCAGTTTCTTATCGACGAAAGCCCGCTGTTCCTCATCCATGGTGAATTTTACTGATTGTACGTTAACGTTCATGATGACCTCCCGGATGTCTCAGTGCTCGGGAACGACAGTTCGCTCCCGACTCAATGATACTACCGTTTGGTCTATCTTTCAAACGAAGATTTCACGTGAAGCTCGGTCCGATACTTGGCGACGGTCCTCCGGGCGATGCGAATGCCCCTGAGGGCGAGCTGATCGGCTATCTTTTGGTCCGACAGCGACTCGGCGGTTTCCGCGATAATCTCGCGGATAACCTCTTTGACCCCTTCCTTGGAAAACCGGCCGGATGTATAGGCCGCGGCGGAATCGCCCGGGTCACGGGAGTCGGGCCGTTGGGCGGAGCCGACCTGATTGCTGAAAAAATGACGGAGTTCGAAGATTCCCCACTCGCACTGAAGGTATTTTCCGTTCGCGGCGCGCGAGACGGTCGCTTCGTGCATGCCGATTTCTTCCGCGACGTCCTTCATGCGCAAGGGAGCGAGGCGCGCGGGCCCATGGGCGAAAAACTCGCTTTGGTAGACGACGAGGGCGCGCGTCAGCTTGAGTATCGTGAGGTTTCTCCGCTCGATGGAGCCCATAAACCACCGCGCTTCCTTAAGCTGTTCTCGGGCGAAGTCGCGGGCCGTTTTCGCCTCGCCGTCCCCGCCCGGCTCTCCCTCGAGTTCCATGAAAAAGGGATTGACGCCGAGAACGGGAATCTCCTCGTCGTTGATGACGACGGAATACCCGTCCTCGGTCCTGTGCACGAAGACGTCAGGCACGACGAAGGTTCCCGGGCTCGTGTCATAGGCCCGTCCGGGAAACGGGTCAAGGCTCCGGACTATCTCGAAGATATCCTCCGCGGTCTCAAGATCGATCGAGAGTCCCTCTATCGGCTCGCGCGCGAGGGCCTTGAGAAGCGCGTCGGGGCGCCCTTTCTCGAGAAGATGGACGTGGCCCTCAAGAATGGCGATCGTGGCCTCGAGCGCGGCGTCCTCCCGCCCCGTCCGCAGAAGGCGCGCCTGAACCGCGAGCGTTTCGCGAAAATCTCGCGTGGCGCAACCGACGGGATCGAGGCCCCGCACGACGCGCAGCGCCTCGTCGAGAATGGCGGGGTCGCCCGCGCCGGGAAGCTCCCCCGGGGGGACGACGTGGAAACCGTCGCGGTCGAGATTTTGCACGACGTTCTCCGCGAGCGCGCGTACGGACTCGCTGAGGCGCGTCTCTCCGAGTTGGGAAAGCAGATGGTCCTGCAGCGTTCCCTCGCGCTGAAGGACGCCCTCGATGAAATCGCGATGACCGTCACTCTCCTCGTCGCCACCGCCGGACGACGGCGCGAGCCGCGCGGGCCCCGAGGGAACGACGGCCCGCCACTGCGGGGTCTCGAACGAGTCGCGCACGATTTCGAGTGCGGGATTCTTTTCCGCTTCCTCGAGGATTCGCTCGCGAAGGTCGGCAAACGACATACCCATCAACTTGATGGATTGCACGAGCTGTGGGCTCAGTGAGAGTCGCTGTTGCTGTACGAGAACCTGCCGTTGACCTTGCATGCTGCCTGCCACCATTAAGAATACGTGCGATCGGAACGCCGGTCAAGGAGATGCGGCGCTTGCGAGACCGCCCCGTTTTTCGTATCATGTCGCCATGAACCCGAAAGAAACCTTGGCGCGCCACGCGCTCGCCGTACCCGAGATACTCCTTCCGAAAACCGCCCATGACCTTTCGCGCTGGGCGGTCATTGCCTGCGACCAGTATACCCAAGACAAGGGGTACTGGGAACGCGTTTCAGCCCGCGTGGGCGACGCTCCCTCGACGCTGCGCGTCATCCTCCCCGAGGCCTTCCTCGAGGACGCGGACCGCGCCGAGCGACTGGCGGCGATCCGGTCGTCCATGCGCGACTATCTCGGCGGGGGAACCTCGCCGAGCGTCTTCGCGCCGCCGGTGAACGGCATGGTGTATCTCGAGCGGAAGACGGCCTATGGGCGAACGCGCGCGGGACTCGTCGCCGCGATCGACCTCGACGCCTACGACTGGAAGCCCGGCTCAAAGGCGCTCGTCAGGGCGACCGAGGCGACCATCGTCGACAGAATTCCCCCGCGCATGGAAATCAGGCGCGGAGCCCCCCTCGAAAGCCCGCATATCATGCTGCTCGTGAACGACCCGGAGCACCTCCTCGTGGGCGCCACGGGAAAGCGCGCGCGCGCGGGAGCGCCCCTCTACTCGACCGCCCTTGAGCCCGACTCAGGTTCGATAACCGGCTGGGAGATCTCGTCGGACGAGGAACTCGATCTCGTCGCGCAGGCCCTCGCCCGGCTCGCGGCCGATAACACCGATCCCGACGGCAACGCCTTCCTCTTCGCGGTCGGCGACGGCAACCATTCCCTCGCGACGGCGAAGGCCGTGTGGGACGAATACCGCGACTCGGCGCGGAAGGGCGGAAAAGACGCGGAGGAAAGCCTCGCGCGCCATCCCGCGCGCCATGCCCTCGTCGAAATCGTCAACCTCTACGACGAAGGGCTCACCTTCGAGCCTATCCATCGCGTGCTTTTCGGCGCGACGACCGACGATCTCGCGGCCTTCCTCGCGAAACGGCTCGGCGGATCGCTTCGCGCGGTCGCGGGACAGGCCGAACTCGAGGCGGCCGTTTCCGCGCCGAACACGACGCGCTTCGGCTTCGTCTCCGCCTCAGGCATGTCCATCCTCGACTCGCCTGACCCGGCCCTCGCCGTCGCGCGACTCCAGCCCGTCCTCGACGACTTCCTCCGCGAGAGAGCCGGCGTCTCCATCGACTACATCCACGGCTCAGAGGAAGTATTCCGCCTCGGCGCGCGCGAGGGAGCGGTCGCCATCCTTCTTCCTCCCGTAGAAAAGGGTAGTTTCTTCGCCACGATAGGCTCGGGCGGCCCCCTCCCGCGAAAAAGCTTCTCGATGGGAGAGGCGAGCGAAAAACGGTACTATCTCGAGTGCCGCAGGCTATTCTGAGAAACTCAAGCTTTTTTTCGCAGGCGCGGGGGATACGGTTTGCAAAACCCTCCGTAATCGGCGATAATCACAGGTATGGAAGGGCACACCACACGGCCGGAAAGCAACCTTGACGATAACCGACTGGTTCTCGTCAAGCGGTTCGCCGTTCCGGCAATCACCGTAACGACCATATTGGCGATTGGAATCGAGATGGTATGCCTTTCTATCGGACTCACCTACGTCTTCCAGAACCTCTTTTACATCCCGATTCTCATTGCCGCGGGAAACTACCCCAAGCGGGCGCTTTCCTTCACGACGGCGTGCTGCGCGGTCTACGCCGTTCTCGTCATCGGCGTTTTCGGCTACCATGACGAGCTCACGGCCGTGATCGTGCGCGTGCTTTTTTTCGAGCTCATAACGGTCGTCGTCTCCTCTATGTCAGCGCGCTGCGGAAACGCCGAAGTGGCGCTTCGAACGCAATTGACGAACCTCAACGAGATCGTTCACGAACAAACCGAGTATATCTCGCGCGAACTGGAGCAAAGCCATCAGCTTGAGATGGCGTACCGAAACGCGACGAAATACCACGAGATGGTACTCGGCCAGACGGGTGCGGCGATCATGATTTGGAATCCGGAGGATTACGTCACGAAAGTCAATGGCGCCCTGTCGGAACTCCTCGGAATCGAGTCGTCGGAACTGATCGGGCGAAAGGTTCAGACGATTCTTCCCCTCGCTGAGCGCGGGGCGAGCGGGTATCCTTTCAGGATGGAAACGGCCCTTCGCGCGACCGAAGGCAGGCCGCGGCGCGCGCTGTGGACCATCAGCGAAGTAATGGACACGGAACGGGAGACGGTTGTGGCAAAGATGGCGGTCGGGCAGGAATTGCCCGATCAATACCTAACGCTGCACTGACGCGCCGGCAAATCAAAATATCACTGGAGAGAGGTACGAGAAAAATGGGCGACGGTGAACTCGGCAAAAAAGTTTTTTTCGCGTATCCCCCAAGCGTGGTGCGCGACGAGCTCATCAGCAGGCTCCTTGAGCAGGAGTACGAGGTGTACATGCTCAAGGACGCGGACGTAACGACCCGGCTCGTCAAGCGGTATCCCGAGTCGCTCGTGTTCGTCAACATCGACGCGGGCCTCTCGGAGGATGAATGGGAAACCTGGATTCGCGGCATTCTCGCGGATCCCGCCACCGCCTCGGTAGGTATCGGCATCGTATCGTATAACGCCGACGAGAGACTGCAAAAAAAATATCTCATGGACATCGGCATCCGCTGCGGCTTCATCAAGCTCAAGCTCGGCCTCGAGGAGAGCACGAGGATACTTCTCGAGACGCTTCGGGCAAACGAGGCGAAAGGCCGGAGAAAATACGTTCGGGCCTCCTGCGCGCACGACGCGATCTCCGCGGTAAACGTTCGCGAGGGCCCGATCAAGGCGACGGGCAGAATCTTCGACATCAGCGTGGTCGGCCTTTCATGCGTGCTCGATCCCGATCCCGATCTCGGCAAGAACGTCATTTTGCGCGACGTACAGCTTAAGCTTCGCGCGTCCCTCGTTCGCGTCGAGATGGTCGTTTTCGGCCGGCGCACGCACGAGGACAGGACGATGTACATCATGCTCTTCTCTCCGAAAACCGATTCCGCCGCGAAGGATAAAATTCGAAGTTACATCCAGATCGCGCTCCAAAGCGAGATTGAGGCCGAATCCGACGAAACCCTAAAGCAAGCGTCAGAAGAGTAAAATCAGGAGTCTACAGTGAAAAGAATACCTTTGGTGCTCATTCCCGTCGTTATGCTTATTTCTGGCGAAAGCAATCAGGCCGTCGCCGGCGAGACAGGCGCGAAAGGCGGCTTTTCCCTCTATATCACCTCAGGCGACAAGATACGCATCGAGAGGCCCGATCTCGTCACTCCCGTTAAGGGGAAAAAAGTCGATTTCACCGTCGACTCTTCGGCCGAGAAGCAGGCAATCGTCGGCTTTGGCGGATCGTTCAACGAGCAGGGTTGGGCGGCGCTGAGCGTCCTCGACGAAGGCGAGCGGCAAAAAATCCTGACAACTATATTCGCGCCGGGAGAGGCGAACCTTTCGTTCGGAAGGATACCGATCGGCGCAAGCGACTACGCCCTCGAGCGATACACCCTCGCGCCCGTAGCAGACGATTTCGAAATGAAGAACTTTTCGCTCGAGCGCGACGAACGATATCTCATACCCTTCATCTCTGCCGCGCGGAAAATCAGACCCGACATCAAACTGTGGGCGTCGGCGTGGAGCCCACCGATCTGGATGAAGGACAACAACGAGTATGAAGGCGGTTCTTTCATCGATGACCCACAATACTATCGGGCATACGCCCTCTATCTCGCGAAATTCGCCGAAGCGTACGCGAAGCGGGGATTCGCTATCGACTCGATCGCGGTACAGAACGAGCCGACCGTTAAAACCGGTTACCCGAACGGCGGATGGAAACCCGGGCAATTCCGCGTCTTTATCCGCGACTATTTCGGTCCGCTCTTCGCGGAACGGGGCCTGAAGACGAAGATCATGCTCGGGACGCTTAATGACGGAAATTACGACACCTTCGCGAAAACGGTACTCGATGACCCGGAAGCGAAAAAATACGTCGGCGTGATCGGACTGCAATGGGACGGCGACCGCCAGATCGCGTCCATCCTCAAGCATCACCCCGGCATTCCTATCATGCAAACGGAGACGGACTGCGGTAACTGGCACTGGAAGCCTGGCTTTATTGCCGACAGACCACCCAATGATTTTAAGTACGCCGCGTATACGTGGACTCGCATGAAAGATTATTTTTCCGAGGGAGCCGAAAGCTACATGCTTTGGAATATCGTGCTCGATCAAGAAGGGAAGAACATCGACAAACTACGGCGTTGGCCGCAGAACAGCCCCATCGTCATCGACACGACAACCAAAAAGGTCACGTATACTCCCATGTTCAGGGCCTTCGAGCACTATAGCAGGTTTATTCCCGTCGGATCGAAATACGTGTCGACGCGCGGCTCCTATGGCGGCGCAATCGCGTTCAGCTCTCCCGACGGTACGGTAATCGTCGAGCTATTGAATGCTACCGGAAAAAAGCGCGTCGTCACGGGCGACATCGACGGGTCGCCCTATTCGGTCGAACTGCCGCCTGAAAGTTTCGCGACGCTTATCGTTAAGAAATGATTTTTATGCCGGCGATCGGACTTGAACCGATACACCCGTGAGGGCGGCAGATTTTGAGTCTGCTGCGTCTACCAATTTCGCCACGCCGGCACGACGGCCCCCATGCTAGCATGAAGGGGCCTCCTCTGTCTATCGGACCGTTTTCGCTAAACCGCGCGCCCTCAGGGAGTTTGCGGTCGCGATAAGGGCGACGCCAACGTCTGCGAACACGGCTTCCCACAAAGACGCGAGTCCCATTGCCCCGAGCGCGAGAAAGCCGATCTTGACGATGAACGACACCGCGATGTTCTGCGCCACTATGGCGCGGGTATGGCGCGCGTGCGCGATTGCCCGCGTGACGAGCCGGGGATCGTCGTTCATCAGCACGACGTCCGCGGCCTCGCAGGCCGCGTCGCTCCCGATGGCGCCCATGGCAATGCCGACGTCGGCGCGCGCGAGGGCCGGCGCGTCGTTGATGCCGTCTCCCACGAACACGGTCGTTCGCGCGCCGGAAGCGCGCGCCGCGCGCGCGGCGAGCGCTTCGTACCGCTCGACTTTCTCATGCGGCAGAACGCCTGAAACCCACTCGCTGATGCCGATCTCGCGCGACACCGACGCGGCGACCGCTTCGGCGTCGCCCGTCAGCATGACGATATCCCGTATGCCGATAGCGCGAAGGGACGCGATCGCCTCGCGGGAGCCGTCCTTCACGGAGTCGGAAAGAACGAGACGGCCCGCGTACGAGTCGTCTTCGGCGACGTAGACGCTGGTACCTACCGATGCCCCGCCGTCGCCGCGCGATTCGTCCGGAACCGAGACGCCCGCGCGCTCGAGAAGCGCCCGCGAACCCGCGAGTATCCGCTTCGACCCGGCGCGCGAGGCGACGCCGAGCCCGCCGATTTCCTCGATGGAGTCGAAGCCTAAAGCAGGCGCTGTTCCCGACTCCGAGGCGTACGCCACAATAGCCCGCGCGATCGGGTGCGACGATTCCGACTCCGCCGCGGCGGCGAGGGACACGAGGTGCGCTTCGTCGTAGCCGGGCGCGGGCACGGCCGCGGTTACCGAAAACGTGCCCTTCGTGAGCGTGCCGGTCTTGTCGAACACGACCGTGCCTGCCCGGGCGAGCGCGTCGATAGCCGTCGCGCCTTTCACGAGAATGCCCTTTCGGGCCGCGCCGCCGATTCCCCCGAAATAACCAAGAGGAACCGAAAGAACGAAGGCGCAGGGGCAGGAAATGACGAGAAAGACGAGGGCACGATACACCCAGGGAGAAAAGGCCGACCACCCCGGCGCGACGCCCGAGTTCAGGGCAAGGACAAGCGGCGGCAGTACGGCCAGGGCGAGCGCGAGAAAGGTCACGATGGGGGTATAGACCCTGGCGAACGAGGTGATGAGACGCTCGACGCGCGCCTTCTTTTCGGCCGCTCCCTCGACGAGCGCGAGCATCCTCGATGCCGCGCTTTCCGCGAAGAGGGCCGTCGTGCGCACGGTAACGCCCGAGTTCATGGCGACGAAGCCCGCGAGGACCTCGGAGTCGGGGCCTGAGTCGCGGGGAAGGCTTTCGCCCGTCAGCCTCGACGTGTCGAAGAAGGAGCGGCCATCGACGATAACCCCGTCGAGGGGAACCTTTTCGCCGGGAAACACGCGAACGAGGCTTCCGACGGGAACGTCCGCGGGATGCGCGAACTCGCCGGCCGAACCGTCCGCGGCCAGGAGGCGGGCGCGGTCGGGCCTCACGTCCATCAAGTCTGAAATCGATTTTCGCGAACGGGTGAGCGCGGATTCCTGCAGGATCTCGCCGAGGTTATAAAAGAGCATCACGGCCGCGCCCTCTGACCACTCGCCGATCGCGAAGGCGCCCAGCGTCGCGATTGTCATAAGAAAGTTTTCGTCGAAAAATTTGCCCCGAAGCGCGTTACGAACGGAGGCGATCAGTACGCGATAGCCCGCCAAGAGCCAAGCGATGACCAGTATGATCGGCAAAGCCATTTGTGACTCGATGAGCGAGGCGGCGAACGCGAAGGCAAAAAGCGCCGCTGAAACCGAAAAGCGAACGACCGACAGACGAACCGCCGGGGTTACGCACGCATTCTTCGTATCTACACCGCAACAGGCACAACTCATCGTTCTGATCCCTCCCTGAGATGCTCCAGACCGGTCGCGACGAGAATCCCGACGTGATGGTCGTCTATCGAATAAAAAACCTGTTTGCCGTAGCGGCGCGCGCGGACCATCTTAGCCTGCCTGAGCACGCGAAGCTGATGCGAAACGGCCGACACCGACATATCGAGGGCGGCCGCGATATCGCATACGCACAGTTCCCCGTACATGAGCGCGGACACGATCCTGACCCGCGTCGAGTCGCCCAGGACACGAAAAAAGTCTCCGAGATCGCACAGGATAGCCTCGTCGGGCATCCGCGAGCGCGCCCGGGCGACTTCCTCTGTCCGAATGGTTTCGTGGTCACCGTGTACGTCGTCAATTTCATCGGGTTCATTCATACACTTGAATATATGCTCAAGTGTTCATATTGTCAAGAGCGTCAAAAGGAGCGTATATTTACCCTGAACGATTCGAACAAGGAGCGTTGTATGGAATTCAATATCACGACCCCTGCCCTTCTTTTTTCGGCGATTACCCTCCTCATGCTCGCGTACACGAACCGCTTTCTCGCCATCGCGGCCCTCGTGCGCCAATTCGTGGCGCTCTATGACGAAAAAAAGGACGAACGCATCCTCAGGCAAATCGCGAATTTCAGCCTGAGACTGTCGATTATCAAGTACACGCAGTTTTTCGGGGTGCTGAGCTTTTTCTTTTGCGTGCTCTGCATGACGCTCATCTTCTTTTCGTTCGTACTCGCAGGCGAGATAATCTTTGGTCTCAGCCTTCTTCTTCTGATGGCCTCGCTCGCCTTATCGCTCTGGGAAATATTCATCTCGATCGACGCGCTCACCCTCGAGCTCAAGCACATCGAGCGAAAAAAAAGCCCCGAACGATAGTCCGTTCGGGGCGATGGCGAGGAAGGTCATACCTTCACTCGCGAACATATGGAGCGTCAGATCCTGAACAGCAATTCCTCGTACGACGGCATCGGCCAGTAATCCTTCGGCAGGATCTTTTCAAGGCGATCGATGGGGGCGCGCAGGGCTTCCATCGCGGAGAACACCGTGTCCCGGTAGGTCTCGGCCTGCTTGAGGGGGTCGGCCACGTCCTTGGCAGAGGAGCGCGCGGCCTCGAGCTTCGAAGCGGTCGCCGAGGCTTCCTCAACGAGCTTCATGATTTCCGTCATCCGCGCCTTGAGGGATTCCGACTTCACGCCCGAAGCGCCGAGGGTCTCGAGCTGGCCGGCGATCTCGACGGCGTAATCGGTACAGACGGGAAGTATTTCCCTCGTCGCCATTTCGAAGG
>CAYSEA010000001.1:141610-144216 GCA_964429975.1 uncultured Treponema sp. | reverse complement strand
GCAGTTGGCCACGCCGTCGATGGCGATGGCCTCGTACCCGCCGGGCTTCAGCGTCTTCACGATGCCGCCCACCGTCGGGTAGGTTCGGGCAGCGAGGAGGGGCGTGCCCTCCGCCTCCGGTTCGAAGGCGACGCCCGCCTCGATATTAATCTGCTTGGAGTACTTCTCGAGCACGATGTCGAGCCGCGCGTGAATCTCTTCTTTCGAGAAAACCTTGTGCTTGGTGAAGATGCGCACGGAGTCTTCTTTGGCGAAATAGGGCCATGCCTCGACGGAGCTCTTGAGGTTGGGAAGTCCGCGCTTCGCCGCTTCTTTGACCCAGTCCTCGGTATAGCCGTTCCCGTTGAAGACGACACGCGAGTGCTTCTTCCAGGTGTCGGTCACGATTTCCTTGATCGCCGCGGTCAGGTCCTTGGCGCTTTCGAGCTTCGAAGCGAAGCCGGAGAGCACTTCTGCGACGATCGTGTTGAGCACGAAGTTCGGCCCGGAGATCGAGTCGGACGAGGGAACCATGCGGAACTCGAACTTGTTGCCGGTGAAGGCGAAGGGGCTCGTCCGGTTGCGGTCGGTCAGGTCCTTCGGGAGCTTCGGCAGGGTATTCACGCCGAGCTCGAGCTTGAAGCCCTCGCTTGAGGCGACGGGGCGGCCGGTGGCGATGCCCTCGAAGATATCCTGCAGCTGTTCGCCGAGGAAGATCGAGATGATCGCGGGAGGGGCCTCGTTCGCGCCGAGCCGGTGGTCATTACCGGCGTTCGCCGCGGAAAGGCGAAGGAGCGGGGCGTAGGTATCGACGGCGTCGATCACGGCCGAAACAAAGAGGAGGAACGAGAGATTCTCGCCCGGCGTCTTGCCCGGATTGAGGAGGTTGATCCCGTCGTCGGTACCGATCGACCAGTTATTGTGCTTGCCCGAGCCGTTGACGCCCCGGAAGGGTTTTTCGTGCAGGAGACACACCATGCCGTGATGGCGGGCGACCTTCTTGAGGGTCTGCATCACGAGATGGTTCTGGTCGGTCGCGACGTTCGCCATGCCGTAGATCGGCGCGAGCTCGAACTGGTTCGGCGCGACTTCGTTATGCTGGGTCTTCGCCGGGATGCCGATCTTCCAGAGTTCCTCGTTTACCTCGACCATGAAGGCCGCGACGCGCTCGGGAATCTTGCCGAAGTAATGATCCTCAAGCTCCTGTCCCTTGGGGGGAAGCGCGCCGAACACGGTTCTGCCGGTCAGCATCAGGTCCTGGCGCGAGGAATAGTACTTTTCATCGACGAGGAAATATTCCTGCTCGGGTCCGACCGAGGAAATGACGCGGCGGGAAGTCGTGTTGCCGAAAGCCTTGAGGACGCGGAGCGCCTGGGCGCTAATCGCCTGCATGGAGCGGAGGAGCGGGGTCTTCTTGTCGAGGGCTTCCCCGTTATAAGAAATAAACGCGGTCGGGATAACGAGGGTCTTGCAGGTGCCTTCCTCGTTGAGGTAGGCGGGGCTCGTCACGTCCCAGGCGGTGTAGCCGCGGGCCTCGAAGGTGGCGCGAAGGCCGCCCGAGGGGAAGCTCGACGCGTCGGGCTCGCCCTGAATGAGCTCTTTGCCCGAAAACTCGAGAATGGCCCTGCCGTCGTCCGTGGGGGAAATGAAGGAATCGTGCTTTTCGGCGGTGAGCCCGGTCATGGGCTGGAACCAGTGGGTATAGTGGGTCGCGCCCTTCTCTATCGCCCAGTCCTTCATCGCGTTCGCGACGACCTCGGCGACCTCGACGGTCAACTCCGCCTCGCCAGCCTGAACCGCCTTAATTTCTTTGTAGATGGCCTTGGGAAGACGATCCCGCATGACAGAATCGCCAAACGCATTGCTGCCGTATAATTCGTTAAAGGGCATACCAACCTCCTTGAACCGGGTTACCGGAAGTTGCCTTGTATACCCCTTTGCACACTTGGCGAAAAAACTATACAAAACTTATAGCAAATAATGCATAATTATGCAATCGGGCCACGGCCCGGAGCGGGTAATCTTCAGCGATTAACGTTCAGTTTATTCCACACCGCCGGATCTTCCTGTCCGAGGCGCCAAAACGAGACGAACCGCACCCCGGCGTCACGATAGATACTGCCGCGAGCAACCATCGAGCTAGAGTCCTCGTAGTACACCGTGACGTGAACGGGCTCGGTATACTTGAAAAAAGGAATATCCTTAACCCGCTGGACCGATGTAATCTTTTTTTCTTTCTTGAGCTCAGTCAAGCTCGAATGCTTGTAAGCGCGCGAGTGCTTTTGGTCAGCCCAAGCACGCCCGTAAAAGGGCATGCCCATGATGAGCTTATCGCGATTGATGGTCGTAAGCGCGTACTCAAGAACACGCTGGCACCATTCGATCGATGCGATTGAACCGGGCGCGCCGCCGCTCCAATGCTCGTCGTAGGCCATGACGACGACACGGTCTACGATGCGCGAAATGAGCGCGTAATCGTACGCATCGTTAATCTTCCTCACGCGAGCGGGTATAGCGACAGAAAGCTCCTTCTCCGCGGAAAGACGCTGGCGAAGCAGCGCGAGAAAGACGCTGAAGTTTTCCGCGTCCGAGGGGTGCACCATCTCGAAGTCTATTTGTACCCCGTC
>CAYSEA010000001.1:41787-141510 GCA_964429975.1 uncultured Treponema sp. | reverse complement strand
ATCGTCGAGAAACCGCTCCTCGCCCGCCATGAGATACGCCCAAATACCGTCAAAGCCGACGTTCGCGTACACCGAAGCGGAGAAGCAGAGCATCAGAAGAAAAACGACTGTCGCGATTCGGGATTTCATGTACGCAAACTCCTATTAAAAAAAAGGGCGGGCGCGGGGCCCGCCCGAAAGGGCCTTACTCCTTGACGGTATCGATCGTCGAGGGAAGCGCGAGATTAAGAATGATTCCGACGAGCGTCGCGAGGGCGACTCCGGCGAGCTGGAAGGTCAACCCGTCGCCGACGGCGAAGGCGAGCTTACCGCCGCCTATGCCTATAACGAGAATTACCGAACTGATCGTAAGGTTACGCTTGCACTTGAAGTCGACACCGCTTTCGACGATCGTCCGCAGTCCGCTCGAGGCGATGATTCCGAACAGGAGCATCGAGATGCCGCCCATGACCGGGGTCGGTATGGTTTGGATGATCGCGCCGACCTTGGTGACGAACGAAAGGAGGACAGCGATAACCGCCGCTCCGCCGATAACCCAGACGGAATACACGCGGGTGATCGCCATGACGCCGATGTTTTCGCCGTAGGTCGTATTGGGCGGGCCTCCCCAGAAGGCCGCCCAGGCGGTCGCGACACCGTCGCCGAGCAGGGTGCGGTGGAGGCCTGGCTTCTTGTAGAAGTCAGCTCCCACGACGCGGCTCGTGACCATGATGTCGCCGAGGTGCTCGCAGATGGTCGCGAAGGATACGACGACGAAGGTCAGCGAGGCGACGAGGCTGAACTTGGGCATCATGAAGGTCGGAAGGCTCAGCCAGGGTGCGTTCGAGACGACTTCGAAGTTAATGATGGCGTAAGCGGGGAAAAAGGCTCCCATCAACAGAGTAAACACATACCCGGCCACGAGGCCGATGAGTATCGGGATGACGTTGAAGAAGCCCTTGAAGAATATCGTCGCGACGATGGCGACGAGCAGGGTGAAAGCGGCGATCGAGAGAGTCACGAGGCTGTAGGCCCCGTCCGCCCCGTTCATGGCCATGCCCATGGCGACTGGCGCGAGGTTAAGGCCGATGACGATAATGACCGAGCCGATAACGACCGGCGGCATGACGCGGTCGATCCACTTGAGGCCGGAAACTTTGATGATACCGGCTACGATCGCGTAAAAGAGTCCCGCGACGACGGCGCCACCAAGGGCATACGGCATTCCGTAGGCGGAACCGATGCCGATAATCGCGGGGATAAAGGCGAACGAGGAGCCGAGAAAGGCCGGAACCTGCGCGCCGGTAATGAGGATGTAGATCAGAGTTCCCGAACCCGCGGTAAAGAGAGCCGCGGACGGACTTAAGCCCGTGAGCAGGGGAACGAGAACGGTCGCACCGAACATGGCGAACACGTGCTGAAAGCTCAAGGGAATCCATTTGACGAGGGGCAGGCGTTCGTTCACGCCCACGATGCTTTGTGACATGGGAGGCTCCTTTCTGTGTATCTTGCGCGCGGCCGGGGCAAGCGCATCGGACGTGCGCGTTTGCCCGTCAGGATACCATGGAAGGACGAACGGCGGCAAGGAAAAAGTCAGGAAGCGAGCGGAGCCGGGGTATCGGGAGCGGGAGTATTAGGCTCGGGCGGCTCGGAAAACCGCTCAATGAGGAGCGCGTGGCGAATTGCGTCGGCGAGGGCCGCGCGAAGGGGACGGCGGTCGAGGGATTTCCCCGGATCGATCGCGACGACGCGGGCCGAAAGGTCGGACATGAGCGGGGGCACGGCGCCGAACAGCGCCATGAGTTCTTCGCCCGAATACTGACGCCGACGCGGCGACGCGCCATTAGTTCCTTCAATGGGAAGGAACTTACAAGGCTTCCACCTCGGCTCGCCGTCCTTGCCGCGATCTCCCGTATAGCCGAAAAGGCGGCATATCAGCGCGCGTCCGCCGTAGACCGTGCAATGATACTCGTTTGACGGATCGAAAAAAAGACAGCCCCGGTCGGGATCGGGACGAGGGGACGCGAAAGAGCCTTCCGCGAGGGATAGAGCCCGCTCGCGCTGGAAGCTCAGCATCCAAACGGCAAGGTACGCGGCCTCGACCCATAGGACGTCAGGCTCAAAATCGACGCAGCAAGTGCCGCACCCTTCCGCGCATCGAAACGGGCTCGCGAGCTTCCACTCCGCTTGAGCCGTTTCTATCTGTCCGTACACCTCGCCAAGCGCCGCGACCATATCGCCAAGAGCGGTGCCCGGTATTCCGATCGATCCTTCCATAACAACCCTTCCGTGACGAAACCGACTATACACAAAACGGAACACCTTGCCCAGCGGACGGTCGGCGATTATACTAATCTTCGTGTATCTAAGGGAGGTACTTCTATGAAAAAACCCGCGCTCGCGGCCAAGTCCGCCGCGTTGCTCGTCCTGTCCGCGCTCATTCTTTTCGGCTCCTGCACGAAGGGTGCCCAAGACGAAAAGCTCGCTTCGATCAAGAAATCGGGAAAGCTCGTCCTCGGAACCTCGGCCGACTATCCCCCATACGAATTCCACGCGCAGATCGACGGCAAAGACGCCATCGTCGGCTTTGACGTGGCCATCGCCGAGGAAATCGCGAAGGACCTCGGCGTGAAGCTCGAGATCAAGGATATGGATTTTGACGGACTGCTCGCGGCCCTCGCCTCGGGCAATGTCGACCTCGTCATAGCCGGCATGACCCCGACAGACGAACGACGGCAGAACGTCGACTTCTCCGACATCTATTACTTCGCCGAGCACGGCGTCATGATCCGCAAGGCCGACGCCGAGGCGTACGGAAGCGACGCCGCCTCGCTCAAGGACCGCATGATCGGCGCCCAGCGCGGAGCGATCCAGGTAACGCTCGCGAAGACCCGTATCAAGGGCGTCTCCGACGATAACGCGGAAGCCCCGCACGCGCAAGTCAAGGAACTCGGCAAGCTCCCCGACCTCGTTATGGAACTGAAAAATTCCAAGATCGACGCGATCGTGGCCGAGCTTCCGGTGGCCAAGGCCTACCTCGGCGCCAACGCGGATCTCGTCCTCGCCGGCTACACGTTCAAGGACGACGACGGCGGATCGGCCGTCGCGGTCAAGAAAGGAGAGACGGCCTTCCTCGCGAAGGTAAACGAGACGGTCGCGCGCCTGAAAACCTCGGGGTCGGTCGATAAATTCGTCGCCGCCTCGAGCGAACTCGTGGAGTACTGACGCACCGAACGTACGCTAAATCCCGCGCGTTTCTTTGAACCGCGCGGGTTTAGCGGTATATTAGAATACTATGAGCAGCAACCCGATACCGCGATTGTGTGAACGTGTGCGAGCGGCGATTCGGCCGCTGTCCTTTACTACAGCACTCGTCGTCCTGAGTCTTTCCTACCAGTCGTGTTCCACCTTGCCGAAAGCTACGGAAAACGGTCTCGCGCGTCCGCCTTCCGGTAAAACGGTCAGTCTTCCGGACCGGTCAAACGAGGACGTCAACGGGAACCTTCCCGCCCGAATACTCATCAAGACCCGAACGCAGTCTTTTAATTCCTACCATTACTACGCGCTTCGCGACGGAAAAATCTGGTATAAGGCGCTCGACGGAAAACCGGGCCCCGTCGACTGGAAGCTTTTCGGCATGACGGGCTTGCCGGAAAACAAGGATAAAAAAGATTTCATCGCGACCGATCGCATCGTCGAGATATCGGCCGACGCCGACGAGCTCGTCGTCCTTTCCCGGGACGGCGTCTTTTATCGCATTTCCTTCGATAAGGTCTATTCCCGCAAGGACAATTACTGGTTCGACGCCCACGGATGGCCCGATCTTACCAAAATGACGCTCGACGCGCGGACGCTTGCCAACATCGCCTGGTCGGTCGGAAAGCGAAACTCGCACGTGCTCTATTACGAAGACGCTTTCGGCCACGAGCATCACTATGGAACCATGGGCATCTCCTCGACGTACGTCTTGCTCGCCGACGGCCAGGAGATCGTCTACGAAGATACCGGTCTCCCCACGGACTTTAGCCATAACATACTCGCGCCCGAAAAAGGCGCGTTCCGCTCGGTGGCGCTCTCCGTGAGCGCCTCGACGATATTCCTCATCGGCGAGGCCGGCGAAATGTACACGCGCCTTGCCGACTTCGACACGATCGGAAGCGACCCCATGTTCTTTAAGTACACGTACGAACCGTATACTTCGGACCTCAAGGGAACCGATTACCGCTCGAACTTTACCCCTTGGGCGCTTCCCTCCGAGGCATGGAGAAAGCAACCACGCTTGCCGATAGCGGGAAAAGCGCGCGCGAGCCGACACATCACGATCTTGCAAAACGGGCACGGAAACGCCGCGCGCGAGCTTCGGGTCGCGGGCCTAGACTCGAAAGGGAATCCCGGTTACTGGTCGAAGGGAATATTCGACGGCGCGTGGAAGTTCGTCCAGGCAAGCCTCTCGATCCCCGAAGAATCTCTTTTGGACTCGCGCGCCGTCGCGCGAGGAACGGCGAAACGCGGCACGGGAGTCGAGAAAACCTTTCGGGGGAAACTTTGGGACGGCGGCATTCCCCTCGACGAATGGGAATTCGAGATTCCCGATTTCTCGATTCTGGAAGGATCCTGTACCCTCATCGCGACTCGCTCAGGCGAGAGCGCACGCGTTATCCTCCACCCCGTCGAGGTATGGACGTTCCTGAAGCGCGACAGGCCGGGACGCGACGGAACGCCCAAGCCGTATTTCGTGACCGTCGAGGTACCGCCTGACGCGACCGCCGGCGCCTCGGGCGAGTTCCGCGAAGCCTTCGACGAACTCTTCACGAAATACCACCAAAAGCTTTTTCACTTTTCCATGGAAGCGACCACCGACTACATCCTCATCGAAAAAAAACGACACGCCCAGCGGGGAATACACTTTCTCCTCACGTCGGGCGCGAATACGTCGCTTCGCCCCTTCGCGTACGGCCTCGCGGGGGCGGGAAAACTCGAAGAATTCCGCGAGTACTCGTCGCCCAAGCTTTCCTTTGGAGACAAGCGCTCATTCTCGAACGCGGACAAACCGACGATGACGGCCATGATCGAAGAGAACGTTCGTCTGAGATGGGAACTCACCGACCGAATCGAGGCGTCCAACAAGCTAAAAACCTCAATGGGTCGATCCCGCGTCGCATACTCGGCCTTTCACGCGATCGCGCACGCCACGCAACTTTTCAGGATCGACTTTCCGAAAATTTACACGCTTACGCGCTTCGGCAACGATTTGTTCGCGAGTAATACGACGACGGTAAACAACGTCACGAAGTCGCGCATTTTTTTCGACGAGAAGCTCCTTGAACTCGTCGACTTGCGGCTCGCCGCGTATCGCTTTGTCGCCGGCAGGCTCGCAAGGGGAAAGGAAAACGTAAACCTTCCGTCGAACTACGCGGACGATCTTCGGGGCTATTGGGAGATGGTACGCCTCCCCGCAAAGGCGCAGGGCACGTCGAGCGGGAAGTCGCGCAAAAAAGACTCCTTCGCGGCCTCGCTTTCAAGCGAGCCGGTCGAAAGCGGTTTTCCCGGATGGATACTGAAGATGGGAGACGGGTCCTGTACCTTTCTCATCGAGGCCAAGGAAGCCGCGAAAACCATTTCCTCCCACAACAGGCGTCCGTCCCCGTCGCATCCCGTGCGCTTCAAGGGACTTCTCTATCTTATCGCCGTCGAGCCGACGCGCGACGCCCGGCGAATATACGACGTATTCGTTGACCCCTTCGTCATCGACGACGGCATGCCCTGTGACATCTCTTGGGACGGGAAAAAACTCCTTATCGAGAAGCGATCCCTCTTCGGGCGCGTCGTCTATTTTTCGGGAACGGTCTCTCGTCCGCTTCAGTAAATTACCCTATGTACCGCGTGGCGGAGCGGCATCAAAATTACGACAGGAGAATGCAATGCACATGACACACGCCGCGGTAGCCCTCGCCGCCCTTTCACTGCTTTTCTCGTCCTGCGCCTCTACGGACGCGCAGGGCGACACGGACGCCCTCGGCGACACGAACGCGCCCGACGGCAAAACGCTCTCGGCCGCATACCGCGACTATTTCCCGATCGGGGCCGCGGTAGGCGCAGGCGAATACGGCTTCGACTCCCTCAAACGCTATCCGCCCGAGCTCTTGACGCAATTCAGCTCGCTCACGGCGGAAAACGCGATGAAGCCCGTCGTCATTCAGCCGCGTCGCGGTTCTTTCTCGTGGAAGGCCGCCGACGCGATCGCGGAGTACGCCCGCGCGAACGGAATGCGCATGCGCGGGCACACGCTCGTATGGCACAACCAAAGCCCGACGTGGATGTTCAAGACCTCCGGTTCGACGGAAGAGCGGAGGGCGTGGGCGCGAGAGATTTTGCGCGAGCACATGACGGCCGTCATGACGCGCTACAAGGGAACGGCGTACTGCTGGGACGTCGTGAACGAGGCGATCGCCGACGGTATGGGTACATCGATTTACCGGACGGACTCGCCCTGGTATAAGATGTGGGGAGACGGAACCTACGTGCGCGAAGCCTTCGCGATCGCCCGCTCGATCGATCCGGACGCGCTCCTCTTTTACAACGATTACGGCATGGACAATTCCGCGAAACGAGAGCGCGTTATCGAGATGATCGAGGAACAAAATTTAGTCGCTGACGGCCTCATCGACGGCATCGGCCTCCAGGGCCACTGGACGATCGATTGGCCCTCGTCGGAGGAACTGCAGAACGCGATCGACGAGCTTTCGGCGACGGGGCTCACGCTCCACATAACCGAGCTCGACATTACCTGCCCGGCTGACAAGAGGGGCATGCTCGCGGACCGCTACGACGAAATCTTTACCCGGCTCCGCAAGAACGCGCGGAAGGTCACGAGCGTGACCTTCTGGGGCATTGCCGACGACCATACCTGGCTCAACGACTTCAGGGGCTTCAAGAATTATCCCTTCGTCTTCGACGAGCGGCACGAGCCGAAAAAGGCCTACTACCGCGTACGGGACTTCTAGGGCAGGTACGTCGTTCCGCAGAGGAAACGGTCGATTTCCCGGGCCGCGGCGCGCCCTTCGTTGATCGCCCACACGACGAGGGACTGCCCGCGCCGCGCGTCGCCCGCTGCGAAGACCTTGTGCGTGCCGGTCGCGAACGCGCCGTACGCGGCCTTCGCGTTGCCTCTCCCGTCCGTCTCGACGCCGAAGTCCGAAAGAAGCTCGGCCTCGGGCCCGAGAAATCCGAGCGCGAGAAACACGAGGTCCGCCTCGAAGTATTCCTCGGTTCCCGGAAGTTCCTCCATGACGAACTGGCCCGCGGCGTTCTTCTTCCACTCGACGCGAATCGTACGCACGCCCTTCACGTTGCCCGCCTCGTCGCCGACGAATTCCTTCGTCGCGATGCAGAACTCGCGCGGGTCGCGCCCGAAGGCGTGAATCGCCTCGCCGTGGCCGTAGTCGACCTTGAGCGTGCGGGGAAACGTCGGCCAGGGCATATCAGCCGTACGCGACTCGGGCGGTTTCGGCAAGAGCTCGAAGTTGACCATGCCCGCGCAACCGTGCCTGATCGACGTGCCGATGCAGTCGTTGCCGGTATCTCCGCCGCCGATCACGATAACCTTCTTTCCCTTCGCGTCGATACGCTTGCCGTCGGAGAAGGCCGAGTCGAGAAGGCTCTTCGTGTTGGCGGTCAAAAAGTCCATCGCGAAGTGAATTCCCGAAAGCTGCCGACCTGGAACGGAGAGGTCGCGCGGACGCGTCGAGCCGGTCGCGACGAGCACGGCGTCAAAATCTTCCATGAGCCGCGCGGCGGGAACGTCGCGCCCGACCGCGGTCGAGGTTCTGAACTCGACGCCTTCGGCTTCCATGACTTCTATTCTTCTCATAACGAGGCCCTTGTCGAGCTTCATGTTCGGGATTCCGTACATCAAAAGCCCGCCGGGCCGGTCGGCGCGCTCGAACACCGTGACGCGGTGTCCCGCGCGGTTCAGCTGGTCGGCGGCCGCGAGGCCCGTGGGGCCCGAGCCGATGACCGCAACGCTCTTTCCGGTGCGCGACTCGGGTGGCATCGGCTCCATCCAGCCTTTCTCCCACGCGTTGTCGACTATCCAGCACTCGTTATCCTTGATGGTGACGGGGTCCTGATTGATGCCGAGGACGCACGCGCCCTCGCACGGGGCGGGACACACGCGCCCGGTAAACTCGGGGAAATTATTGGTCTTGCGAAGGCGGTAAAACGCCTCGCGCTCGCGGCCCTTGAAGACAAGGTCGTTCCACTCGGGAATGAGATTGTACACGGGACAGCCGTAGCTCGACTGGCAGAACGGTACGCCGCAGTCCATGCACCGCGCGCCCTGCTCGACCCTTTCGGCGGGATCGAGCGGAAGGAGAAATTCCTGAAAATCGAGAGAGCGCACTTCGGGCGCGCGGTACGGAACCTTGCGACGCGCGTATTCGAGAAAACCGGTTACCTTACCCATTGACGGCCTCCTTTGCGGCGGACGAGGCGGACCGAGCCGATGCGGCGCTCTCGCCCGCGAATCGGGCCTTCGCCTCAAGCACCTTTCGGTAATCCTCCGGGATCACGCGAACGAAGTACTCGCGCTCCTTGGCCCAGTTCGCGAGAATGTCCCGCGCGATCTCCGATCCCGTAAACCGCTGATGACGGTCGATCATCTCCTTCAACTCCCCGTATTCTTCCTCGGGGATCGTCTCGAGCGAGACCATCTCCCTGTTGCTGTTATTCGCGAGCTTGCCGTCCGGGTCGTAGACCCAGGCGATGCCCCCCGACATGCCGGCGGCGAAGTTGCGCCCGGTCTGCCCGAGAATCGCGACGCGCCCGCCGGTCATATACTCGCAGGCGTGGTCGCCCGCGCCCTCGACGACGACGCGCGCGCCCGAGTTGCGCACGCAGAAGCGCTCGGCCGCCACGCCCCGGATGAAACCCTCGCCCGAGGTCGCGCCGTAAAACGCGACGTTTCCGATGATGACGTTCTCGGAGGCGCGGAAGCGCGCACGCTCGGGAGGCGCGATGATGATGCGCCCGCCCGAAAGGCCCTTGCCGACGTAGTCGTTCGCGTCGCCCGAAAGCTTGAACTCGACGCCGCCCGAAAGCCACGCGCCGAAACTCTGGCCGGCCGTACCCGTGAAGCGCGCTCGTATGGTGCCTTCCGCGAGACCTGAGTTTCCTCGAAGGAGGGCGATCTCGTGGCTCAGCATCGTGCCGACCGCGCGATCGGTATTCTTGATTTTTTCCTCGAAGTCGACGAGCGTGCCCGACTTGATCGCGCTCTTGCATCGCTCGATAAGGCGCATGTCCATCACGCCCGCGATGCCGTGGTCCTGGCGCATCGTATTGAAAAGCGGCGCGTCCGGATGGCTCTTGAGCGGAGGCACGAGCAGGGCCGAAAGATCGACGAGGCGGCTCTTTCCCGTCCGAACGGAAAAATCCTCCTCGAGGAGATCGACGCGCCCGACGAGCTCGTTCCAGGTGCGCGCGCCGAGGGACGCCATGATCGAGCGCAAGTCCTCGGCGAGATACGTGAAAAACGCGACGATATACTCGGGCTTTCCCGCGAAGCGCCCGCGCAGGCGCTCGTCCTGCGTCGCGATGCCGACGGGGCAGGTATTGTTGTGGCACTTGCGCATCATGACGCACCCGAGGGTGATGAGCGGGGCGGTCGAGAAACCGCACTCCTCCGCGCCGAGCATCGCGGCGATCGCGACGTCGCGCGCGGTCTTGAGCTGGCCGTCCGTCTGCAGGATGACGCGCGAGCGGAGATCGTTCATCACGAGGGTCTGGTGCGTCTCGGCGATGCCGAGCTCCCAGGGGAGACCCGCGTTCTTGACGCCGGTCAGCGGAGACGCGCCCGTGCCGCCGTCGTGGCCCGACACGAGAATATGGTCCGCGTGTCCCTTGGCGACGCCCGCGGCGATCGTGCCGACGCCGATCTCGCTGACGAGCTTCACGGAAATGCGCGCCTGGGGGTTCGCGTTCTTGAGATCGAAGATGAGCTCGGCGAGATCCTCGATCGAGTAGATGTCATGGTGCGGCGGCGGACTGATGAGCCCGACGCCCGGAGTCGAGTGCCGGGTCTTCGCGATGTATTCGTCGACCTTGTGTCCGGGAAGTTCCCCTCCCTCGCCGGGCTTCGCGCCCTGCGCCATCTTGATCTGTATCTCGTCGGCGTTCGTGAGGTACTCGATCGTGACGCCGAAGCGGCCGGAGGCAACCTGCTTGATCGCCGAGCGGCGCGAATCGCCGTTCGCCTCGGGCTTGAAGCGCGCGGGGTCTTCGCCGCCCTCGCCGGTGTTGCTCTTTCCACCGAGGCGGTTCATGGCTATGGCGAGCGTCTGGTGCGCCTCGAGAGAAATGGAGCCGTAGCTCATGGCCCCGGTGACGAACCGCTTGACGATCGACGAGACCGGTTCGACCTCGTCGAGCGGCACGGGCGCGATCGCGCGGCCGGCGGCGTCGACGCCCTCGCGGAACTTGAGCAAGCCCCGGATCGTCGCCTGTTCTGTCGAGCGCGCGTTTTGCCGCGCGGAAAATCGTTCCCAGGCGGCGCGATCGTTCTGTCGGCACGCGATCTGAAGGTCCGCGATCGACTCGGGGTCCCACATGTGCTTTTCGCCGCCCGTCCGGACGTAAAAGTCGCCCGAGCTTCTCCATTCGTCATACGGGTTCACGGCCCGCTCGGGCCAGGCGTCGGCGTGGCGCTCGGCTATCTCGAGCGCGAGAGACGCGAAGTCCGCTCCGCCGATTCGGCTCGCGGTCCCGGTGAAACAGCGGGCCACGACCTCGCGGCCGAGACCGACGGCCTCGAAAACCTGCGCGCCCTTGTAGGACTCAAGCGTCGAGATGCCCATCTTGCCGAACACCTTGCGCATGCCCTTCGCGACGGCCTTGACGTACCGCTCCTCGACTTCCTTTTTCGAAAATCTGCGGGAGAGGGCGCCGTCGGCGTCGAGGCGCCATAATGACTCGAAGGCAAGCCAGGGATTGACCGCGTCGCAGCCGAAGCCGACGAGCGAGCAGAAGTGATGTATCTCGCGCGGCTCGCCCGATTCGAGGACGATGCCGATCTGGGTTCTCCGCGATTCGCGCACGAGGTGCTGATGGACGGCGCCGACGGCGAGCAAGGCGGGTATGGGCGCGCGCTCGGGGCCCACGGCCCGGTCTGAAAGGATTATGATCTGGTATCCGTCATCGATCGCCCGGTCAGCCTCGCGCTCGAGGCGCGAGAGAGCCTCGACGAGGGCGGTTCCGCCGGCGGCGCCAGCCGCTTCGGCGCCCGCTTGAGCGCCGGAGCCGGCTGCGATTTCGAAGGTCGCGTCGATGACGCGGCTCTTCCATCCGCGCCCGTCGAGGGCCTTCAGCGCGGCGAGCTCCGAGTTCGTCAGGATCGGGTAATGAATTCTCAGGCGATGGCAATGGCTCTCGAGGGGCTCGAGCAAGTTTCGCTCAGGGCCGATGAAAGACTCCATGCTCATGATGATGTCCTCGCGGATCGAGTCGATCGGCGGGTTCGTCACCTGGGCGAAGAGTTCCTTGAAGTAGTCGTACATAAGGCGCGGCTTTTTCGAGAGGACGGCGAGCGGCGCGTCGTTGCCCATCGAGCCGAGGGCCTCTTGGGCGTTCTCGACCATGGGCTTGAGAAGCATGTTGACGGTCTCGAGGGTATAGCCGAAATCGCGGAGCAGGCGCTTGTATCCCGCCTCGTCGGGCGAGGCAAGTTCCGGCCCCGCCGAAAGGGAGCCGAGGTGAATGACTTGATTCTCGAGCCATCGCCCATAGGGCCGCGCGGAGGTGATCGCGGACTTGATCTCCTCGTCGCCGACGATGCGCCCCTTCGTGAAGTCGACGAGGAACATCTTGCCGGGCTGAAGGCGGGTTTTCTTCACGATGCGCGCGGGGTCGATCTCGAGGACGCCGACCTCGCTCGCCATGATGACCATGTCGTCGTCGGTGACGTAGATGCGGCTCGGCCGGAGGCCATTGCGGTCGAGCACGGCGCCGATGACGGTGCCGTCGGTGAACGATATCGACGCCGGTCCGTCCCAGGGCTCCATCATCGAGCTCGAGTATTCGTAGAAAGCGCGCTTCTCGGCGCTCATCGCGCGATGGTTCTCCCAGGCTTCCGGGATCATCATCATGACCGCTTCGGGAAGGCTCCGCCCTCCCATCAATAAAAGCTCGAGGACGTTATCGAAGCTCCCCGAGTCGGAAAGGTCGGGTTCGTTGACGGGAAAAGCCGAGGCGAGCTCGGAGCCGAAAAGGCCGCTCTCGAGGAGCCCCTGGCGCGACAGCATCTTGTTCACGTTGCCGCGCAGAGTGTTGATCTCTCCGTTATGCGCCATGCAGCGAAGCGGCTGGGCGCGGTCCCACGACGGGAACGTATTGGTGGAAAATCGGGAGTGCACCATCGCGAGGTGGGAGATATAGTCGCCGTCCGAAAGGTCGGGGAAATAGTCCATGAGCTGGTCCGCCGACAGCATGCCCTTGTAGACCATCACGCGACACGACAGGCTCGCGACGTAAAAATGGCTTTCGGGGTCGTGCTCGCTTCCGCGAAGGAGGTGCGTCGACCGCTTCCTGATGATAAAGAGCTTGCGGTCAAAGGCCGCGGGCGACATCGGCGCGAAGCCGGAGCCGGCGCTTCCCATCGCCTCGACGAAGAGCATTTCCATGACCGGCTCGCTCGCCCGCGCTGACGGGCCAAGGCGGGAGTTTTCGACGGGCACGCGCCGCCATCCGAGGCAAATCTGCCCCGCCTCGGTAACCACGCGCTCGACGGCGGTCTTGCACTCGTCGCGCCGAGCCTCGTCGACCGGCAGAAACACGATGCCTGCCGCGTACGTACCCTCGGCCGGGAGGACTAAACCCGCATCGCGGGCCGCGGCCTTCCGCAAAAATTTATCGGGGAGGGCGGTCAGAATACCCGCGCCGTCGCCGGTGTTTTCCTCGGCCCCTCGGGCGCCGCGGTGTTCCATCCGGCAGAGAATATGATTCGCGTCTTCTATTATAGAATGAGTACGGATTCCCTTGATGTTGGCCAAAAACCCGACGCCGCAGTTCTCGTGCTCAAAGGCGGGGTCGTAGAGACCATAAGTTCCGGGTCGTGTGGTAAAAGGCATCTTTGTCTCCTCTCAACTGGTACCCGGACAAAATACACCGGGAATGCTTCGACCAATTCCGCGGAAAGAACGCCTTTGCTCTTAACTTCGGATCGTACGTGCAAGTGTACTTTGTACTAAATCGCCCTTCTTTGTCCAGTATCTAACAGCCAAAAATGGGACTTTATGTGAATAATTATGCAAAAAAATTACGACTTTATGCATAAATAGCCGTCAGTCAATCCTTCCCAAAGAGCTTTTCCCGGGCTATACTGTCCGAGCAATGAACTTTACATTCCTGTATAAATACTGGCCCTATTATCTGATTGGCGCGAAAAACACGATCATCCTTGCCGTGTTCGCGGTGGTTATCGGAACGTGCATCGGCCTTATCTTGGCGATTTGCCGCATCAGCACGAACCGAATCGCCCGCCTCTTCGCGACCGCGTACGTCGAGTTTATCCGCGGCACGCCCCTCCTCGTTCAGCTTTTTATCATTTATTACGGCTTGCAGGCCATCGGCATCGTTTTCCCGGACATTCCTTTCATGACGAAAATACTGGGGATTAACTTCGCCGACTTCATGGCCGGCGTCATTACGATGGGGATCAACTCGGGGGCCTACGTCTGCGAGATCTTTCGCGCGGGAATCCAGTCGATCGACAAGGGTCAAACCGAGGCCGCCCGTTCGCTCGGCCTTTCCTGGCCGAAGACGCTTCGCTTCATCGTCGTGCCGCAGGCGATACGCAACGTCCTGCCGACGCTCGGAAACGAGTTCGTCGTCGTCATCAAGGAATCCTCGATCGTCTCGATTATCGGAATCGCCGACCTCATGTACAAGGCGAACACCGTGCGCGGAAATACCTTTCAGCCCTTCGAGCCCCTGCTCGTCGCCGCGCTCGCGTATTTCCTGCTCACCTTCCCGCTGTCGAAATTCCTTGCCCACGTCGAACGGAGGATGAGAAACCATGACTGACGCGACGCGCATCATCGAGGTCTCGGGCCTCTATAAGCAATTCGGCAAGCTCGAAGTCCTCAAGGGCATCGACGAGCATATTTCACGGGGCGAGGTCATCGTCGTCATCGGCCCCTCGGGCTCCGGCAAGAGCACGTTTCTCCGCTGTCTCAACTTACTCGAGGAACCGACAGCGGGTAAAATCGTCTTCGACGGCGTCGAGATAACCGACAAGGCGCGGCGCGCGCGCGGCGGCATCGACCGCCACCGGCGCGACATGGGGATGGTCTTTCAGCACTTCAACCTCTTTCCCCACATGGACGTGCTCGAAAACATCGTCCTCAGTCCGATGCGGGTAAAAGGCGAGCGCCGCGCCGAGGCCGAGGGGCACGCGCGCGACCTCCTTGACCAAGTCGGCCTCATCGACAAAATACACGCCCATCCCGCCCAGCTCTCCGGCGGTCAAAAGCAGAGAATCGCCATCGTCCGCGCCCTCGCGATGCGCCCGAAAGTCATGCTCTTCGACGAGCCGACGAGCGCGCTCGACCCGGAAATGGTCGGCGAAGTGCTCGGCGTCATACGCTCGCTCGCCGCCGCGGGAATGACCATGGCCGTCGTCACGCACGAGATGCGCTTCGCGCGCGAGGTCGGCTCGCGCGTCCTTTTCATGGACGAGGGAATCATACTCGAGCAGGGAACGCCCGAGCGTCTCTTCGAGGCCCCGCAGAACCCGCGCACGCGCGAATTTCTGGCCAAGGTCACCTGAGCGCGACCGTCAGTTTTCGGTAAAATGAAACGAGCCGAGCATCCCGTCGCGAACCGTCATGAAGCGGACGCGCGGGACTATGCTCGTCGAGTCGACCTCGAGAAGGGCGAACGAGGGGGCAGAGCCGCCGCGGGGGCGAGCGGGGCTACCGGGATTCACGGCGAGAATATGCGAGTATTCCTCATGGAAGGGCATGTGCGTATGGCCGAAAATGGCGACGTCGCAATCGAGACTATGGGCGACGTTAATGAGGATTTCGGGGCTCACGTCGACGGAGTGCCGATGGCCATGGGCGAGCAGCAGGCGAAACCCCGCGACGGCGATAATGAGGCGATCGGGAACCGAGAAAGTAAAGCCGGGGCTTGTTTTCGCGCTGTCGCCGTTTTCCGGCAAACCGACGCGATACTCCTCGCCGTCTCCGTTGCCGGAAACGAAGGCGAGAACCGGAGGCAGGACGTGCGCGAGTTTATCGGACTCATAGGCGCGCTCGAGGTACCGCACGATGTCCCACATACCGTCGCCCGCGAACGCAAGCGCGTCGCAGTCGGGCCCGAACTCGCGAATGATCGCCTCGACGACGGAATAGTGTCCGTGCGTGTCCGAAAGCAGGAGGACGCGGGCGCTCTCCGAAGCGGCAAGCGCCGCAAGGGACGCGTCCGACCCCAAAAAGCCCGGGACTGAGCGTTCGAGCCCGTTCATGGCACGCTCGCTCCGGGGGAAACGGATGAAAAGAGCATATGATTGGCCGAACGAAGCCCGGTCTCGGGATCGCTGAAAGGCGCGAAGCTCCACGACGCGCCCGCCGTCCTGTTTTTCGCGTACGAACGGGCCCGCACGAGCGCGTCGGCGAGAAGGGCCGATGGCCGCTTTTCCGCAGGCGGTTTCGCGTCGAACCCGTCAACGTCGAAGGCAAGCGCGGCGGTATAGAGCAAAAAGCCCAATTCCGCGTCGGGAAGCGTCGAGGGAGCCGTCGTTCGCTCGTCGGCAAGCAGGTCTCCCGTGACGGCGAGATCCACGACGATATCGCAGGCTTCCTCAAGGGGAAGGACGTCGCCGTCGCAAAAGAGCGAAACGACGCGGAGCCGTTCGACGGAATCGCGAAGCCTCACGAGATCGCGAACAACAGAATCGGACGCGCCCAAAAGAAGGATGATCGAGCCTTCCGGCAGGGACTCGACGGCGCGCAAGGATTCACGCCTCAGGAGCATCCCGCCCGACTCGGCGTCCCCGTATTCGGAAAGGAGGAAGGAGGCGACGGCGGGCCGAGCGGCGTATTCCTCACCCGCGAGCAGCACGACGCGGAAATCCGCCATATTCCTGCGAGGTTTTCGAACGGACGCCTCCGCGGGAACCGCGCCTGCGTCGGCGGAAGGAAAAAACGACGGATTTCGACCGGAACACCCGCTGAGGGCGACGGTTATCGCGATAGAACACGTTAGAAAAAAGTTTATCCGTTTCATGCGTTTTCCATACTATACCAAGTTTATCCCGTTGAAAAGGGACTGACCATCTGATACTCTGGCGACATGAACCATGCGATCATGATCCTTGAAATTATCGGAAGTCTCGGACTCCTCCTCTATGGAATGAAACTCATGAGCGACGGAATCCAGAAAAGCGCGGGCGACGGACTCCACCGGATCCTCAACTTCATGACGGGGAACCGATTTCTCGCCGTGCTGACCGGACTCGGAGTTACCGCGATCGTGCAATCGTCGAGCGCGACGACGGTCATGACCGTGTCCTTCGTCAACGCGGGGCTTCTGACGCTCAAGCAAGCCATCGGCGTCATCTTCGGCGCCAATATCGGAACGACCATCACCGCGTGGATCGTCTCGCTCTTTGGCTTCAAGTTCAAGATCGCCCTCTTCGCGGTTCCCGTCTTCGGCTTTGGCTACTTCCTGACCTTCTTCAGACGCCTCAAAAAAGAAAACCTCGGCGAGGCCCTCATGGGCTTCGGCCTTCTCTTTATGGGCCTCGACCTCCTCGCCCACTCGATGCCGAACGTCGACGCCACCCAGCTCGGCTTCGTCGCCTTCTTCGCGGATAAGGGCATTTGGGGCCTCTTCGTCGGAGTATTCGTCGGTCTCATTCTCACGGTTATCCTTCACTCTTCGAGCGCCGCGACGGCGATAATCCTGACGATGGCGCACAACGGCATGCTCGGCTGGGAATTCGCCGCGGCCATGGTGCTCGGAAGCAATATCGGAACGACGATCGACGCGATCCTCGCCGCGATCGGCACGAAGCTCAACGCGCGACGCGCCGCGACCGTTCACGTCCTGTTCAACGTGGCGGGCACGATTCTCGCTATGATTTTCTTCCATCCGTTCATCAGGTTGGTCGAGTTCATCGTGCCCGGGGAAATGAGCCTCGAGACAATCACGATCCATCTCGCGATGCTGCACACGGTCTTCAACACGGTCAACACCCTCATATTCCTGCCCTTCGTGAATCACATATCGGCCTTCGTCGAGTTTCTCGTCAAACCCGGGGATCACGAGCCCCCGACCGAATACCGTCTCGTGTTGCCGACGGTGGGCGGCAGGGAAACGGCGGAGTCCTTCGTCTTCACCGCGGAGCGGGAAATCCTCGCCATGTCGGATCTCGTGCAGGAAATGTTCGATACGCTCACGTCCGTCGTCGTTAAGCCCTCGTCGGTCGGCGAGGTCATCCAGCGGCTATCGGCGCAGGAAGACTACGCGGACCAAATGCAGGAGGCGCTCTCGGCCTATCTCGTCAGAACCACGCAGCTTCCGCTTTCGGACCGAACGCTCGAAAACGTCCGGCTCATGCTCCGCATCGTCGACGATCTCGAGAGCATGACCGACAACGTCTTTCACGTCGCCATGCTCTTCGACCGCGGCTCCGGAAAGCGGCTCGACTTCGGAAAAGAGGATACGGAACTCCTGGAGCCGTATTTCGCGCTCGTGGGCCGCTTCCTCCGGTTCATTCACGCGAACCTCAACAAGCCCCTTTCGAGCGAGGCCCTCGCGGAAGCGACCGCGATGGAAGATCAGATCGACATGTTCCGGAAAAACCTCAAGCGCGTCGCGCGGAAGCGGCTCGAGGAAGGGGCGAACGTCAAGGCGGAGCTTCTCTACATCGACATCGTTCGCGCGGTGGAAAAGCTCGGCGACCACGCCTTCAGCATTTCGGAGTCGCTCGCCGAAATCAGATAAACGCGCGCTCGTCGCCGATGGTCGTCGTTTCCCCGTGACCGGAAAGGACGACCGTGTCCTCGGGCAGCGCGAGTAGCCGCGCGAGGCTTCGTTCCATCGCGATCGAGTCGCCGCCGGGACTGTCGGTTCGGCCACAGCCCATGCGAAACAGCGTATCGCCCGCGATCAGCGTTCGCTCTTTTTCGCTATAGAGGCATATCGAGCCAGGGCTATGGCCCGGCGTATGCATGATGGTCCAGCCTTCCACGACGCCGCCCTCGACAAGCGATCCCGTCGTCGGGGGCAACTCTTCCCGATATCTCTTGATAAAACTTCCCCCGCCGATGAGCTCGAAGAAATCATGATGGCGTTTGAGCGCGCCCGGCCCGAACCACGCGGCCTCGTCGGGGTGCGCGAGTATTTGGGAATCGGGAAAGGCCCGGGCTATGGCCGGCAGAGCAGCGATATGGTCAAAGTGCCCATGCGTGCATACGATAGACGAAATACTCAAGCCCGCCGCCCCGAGATATGCTATAATCGAAGAGGCTTCGCCGCCCGGATCGACCAACATGACGTGATTGCCCTCAACGGGCACGCACCATACGTTCTCTGAAAGCGGGCCGGCGACGAATCGGGTGATTTTCATAGTGCCGCCACTATACCCGAAAGGAGCGTCCATGATAATCAGGATCGCGCTCATCTCAGGCGTCGCGCTCGTTGCGTACGTCATCGTGCCGGCCGTCTCGGCGGCAATAAAGGCCGCGCGCGGCTTGCGTCTTCTCAGACGGCTTGCGAACGGAATTCCCTGCACGCTTTCGGACATCGCCGACGGAAAGGCGATCTTCAAGCGCGATCGTTCCCGCAATGACGATGGCTCCGCCCTCGCGCTCCTGCCCTCACGCACGGTCTTTTTGCTACTCGGAAAAGACGGCCGCATTCAGGCCATCCGCTGGACGGAAATCTCGACGGTTTTAGTCGGAACGACCGCGCTGGTCTATTCGCTCGACGAAGACCGCTTCGCCTGCCTCTTTCACGAGGAACTGCGCGCGCTCGACGCAGAAAGGCGCGTCGCCGCCGCCGCGCTCGCGCGTTTCGCGCCCGAACGGCCCGATCCGGTTAAGGCTCTATCCATCGCCGCGGGCGCCTTCGCGGAATTCGTTTTTTTGCTGGACGCGCTCAAACACCCCGAAATGGACGCGATAGCGATCCTGGCGCTCGTCGCTATTTTCGGAAAAGCCTTACCATGGTGCCCGCCCGGTCTCGCACTGACGCTCATCGCGAAATCCCTCGCTCGCGGCGCGCGTCGCTCTCGTATGGCTACGGGGGAAAAAAAATACCGACGGATTAGTACCGTCGGTATTCTCGTCGCGGGATTCGCCGTCGCGCTAAACGTTGCCCTTATCTTCTTCGTCATCGTCAAGGTCTGGATCCCCATCCCCTGATTCATCGGAATCGTCGGAATCGAACCCTTCGCCCGAAGATCCCTCGTCGTCATAGGAATCGGAACCGTCGAGCGATTCGTCGTCCGCATCCTCATACGAGTCGGTTTCCCCGTCCATGTCGAAAGAAGTCGGCTCGTCGGAGTTTTCGGCAAAGCCCGCGGTCGCGGATCGATCGTCGCCGTCCTGTCTCGCCGGTCCGTCCTCACGCTTGCGCGAATGGCTCACGACGAGCTTACGCCCGCGATACTCGATGTCGTTCAGCGCGGATATGACCGTCTCCGCGTCCTCGGTAATGATTTGCACGAATGAGTAGTTGTCAAGCACGCGAATGTCGCCGACATGGTCGCGGTCAATCCCGGCGTTCTGCAGGATTAGGCCGATGATATCCCGCGGGAACACGCGGCGGTTTCTGCCGATACCGACGAACAGCGTCGTCGAAACGTCGTCGGGCAACACGTTCCTCGGCTCGTTTTTCTCGGGCCGATCCTCGCGAGCCGGTCGATCTTCGCGGCCTTCTCCCCTCGTCCGCTTTCTATCATCTGGAGCCTTGCGCTGGTCTTGACGCGAACTCGCGGTATCGCGCGCGTTCTTCGCGCCGTCGTTTCGATTGCGATCGGAACGTTCGCCGCGATCGCCGCGATCATTGCGTTCGCCGCGCGCGGCGCGATCGGCGCGTTCGCCACGCTCTCCGCGATTGCCGCGATCGCCTCGATCGCCACGATCTCCTCGATCGCCACGATCTCCTCGATCGCCACGCTCATTGCCCTCGTTTCTGTCCCGTCGGACCGAACGATCGCCTCTCGAAGACATGCCGGAAGGAATGCGTCCCTCGGAAAGCATCTTCACGAAATACGCCGCGAAATAGGAACGCAAGGTCAGGGGGACGGCCTTGCGAAAAAGGCGGCGATAGGTATTCAGCAGAAACGGATCTTCCTCAGTCTTGATTCTCGTCACAACGTCCTGAAGGCATTCCAGTATACGGCCTTCGTCGAGTTCGTCTTTTCTGTTAACAGCCACAATACTCTCCTAAAAAGGAATAATGTCACACTTTCCGGGCTTACTCAATGGCAAGCCGCCCCGGAAAGGTCGAGGACCGAAACATGGCCCTTCTGAAGAAATCCGGCGCGATGGAGCGCCGGAAGAAATGACGGCGGAACGACGGGAGCGGCGAAGACAAGCCAGCGATACCCGCGTTTCGCCCAATGCGCAACAGTTCGTCCGAGGAGTTCCTTTCCGATGCCCATACCCCGAAAATCCGGGCGTACGGCGATCGAGGAAAGCCTCGCGACCCGCGCGCTCGAGATCGGGTATGCCGATGACGACGCGAATGCGACGACGTCGCCTTCCATGCTTTCGACCGCGAGAACGAATCCGCCGCCGACGGCGACGTCAGGCGCGACGCATGCGGAAAGCGCGGCAATCGCGTCTGCGAGATCCCCGGGAAGCGATTCGGCGATCTCGGAGACAACGTCGGATTGTATGCTCGCGAGAAAAGCCTCGTCTGCGGCAACAGCCTCCCGGAACAAAAAATCCTGCGCGACGATCTCGTCGGTTTCCTCGGGCTCTGAGCCGATACGCTCAAGTCCCCAAAAATCCCTGAGGCCGTTATACCATTCGAGGACGATGTCGCGCATCTCCCGTTCTTTGAAGAGGTACCACATGCGCTCGATTTCGGGATAGCCCTTCAGAATATTCTTAAAGCTTCGGAATACGCCGTGACCCGAAGCGAGCGCGACGCGAAGGTCTTCCCGCGCGACGGGATTTCGCAATTGCGCGGTGAACCGGTCCATCATCCTGAATCCGCTCACGGAATCCCATACCGGTATGGAATAGTATCGATCGTTCGCGTCGTCAAACACCGATTTTTCGGCGTAATCGGGACGATCGCGCTCTGCGACGCACCGCCCGTCGGACGAATCGAACAGGAATCGACCCGTTTGATCCTCCATCGCAAAGATTATTTCGTCCGTCAGCTCCGGGGTCAGCTCGAATTCCATTGGATTTGATTTTAGCACAGAATACTCGTATTATAAAGACTGTAACGGTACGATAAAAGGGAGGGAACCGATGAGCTCAATAGCATTCATTGACGGACGCGAGATTCTCGACTCACGAGGAAATCCGACGGTTGAGGTAGACGTGTATCTCGAGGATGGAAGCCGGGGCCGCGCCGCGGTTCCCTCGGGCGCCTCGACGGGAGAGCATGAAGCCCTGGAACTCAGGGACGGCGACTCGGAGCGGTACAAGGGCAAGGGCGTATTGGACGCCGTGGCGAACGTAAACGACGTGATCGCAGAGGAACTCGACGGAGCCGACGCCCTCGACCAAGCGGAGATCGACCATCTTCTTCTGAGCATCGACGGCACGCCGAACAAGGCGAAACTCGGCGCGAACGCGATACTCGGCGTCTCGATGGCCGTAGCCCGCGCCGCCGCGGACTCTCTCGGCATTCCGCTCTACCGCTATCTCGGGGGCGCGCACACGATGCAACTTCCCGTGCCGATGGCGAACATCGTGAACGGCGGACAGCATTCCGACAACAAGATTGACTTTCAGGAGTTCATGATCATGCCCGTCGGAGCGGAGTCGATCCGCGAGGCCGTGCGCATGACCGCCGAAGTCTTTCACTCGCTCAAGGGCATACTTAAGGACGCGGGCCACGCGACCTCGGTCGGCGACGAGGGAGGCTTCGCGCCGAATCTCGGCAACGAAGAGGCGCTCGGCTTTATCATGAAGGCGATCGAGAAGGCGAAGTACCGCCCCGGAGAAGACATCGTCATCGCGCTCGACTGCGCGGCGAGCGAGCTCTACGACGCGGGAGGCCGCAAGGGTTACTCCTTCTGGAAGTCGAACCCGGGCAAGCTCTTCACCGCCGACGAGATGATCGAGCTCTATAAAAAATGGATGGCCTCGTACCCGATCGTCTCGATCGAGGACCCCCTCGACCAGAACGACTGGGAAGGATACGTCAGGCTAACGGCCGAACTCGGTGGCCGCGCTCAGATCGTCGGCGACGATTTCTTCGTGACGAACACGGAGCGGCTCAGAAAGGGAATCGACGCGGGAGCCTGCAATTCCATCCTGATCAAGCTCAATCAAATCGGAACCGTGACCGAGACGATCGACGCGGTGCGCATGGCGCAGAATGCCGGATACACGGCGGTCATATCGCACCGATCGGGCGAGACGGAGGATACCTTTATCGCCGACCTTTCGGTGGCGCTGGAAACCGGACAGATCAAGACCGGCTCGATGAGCCGATCGGATCGCGTGGCGAAGTATAACCAACTCATGCGCATCGAGGATGAAATCGGGGCGACCGCGCGATACGCGGGTAACGGAGCGTTCGCGAAATACGCGAAATAGCGTTTCGGCGCGAAGTTAACCGCGCGCGCAAGCGGCCCCGGAGGCACACGCCTTCGGGGCTTTTTTTTTCGAAAAATGGTGTGGACACGCGGCGAGGCTTTACCTATACTCCCGTCACTATGGAAAAATCGATAAAAACCGGCCCAATCGGCCCTACCCTCGTGCGGCTTTCGCTTCCCGTCCTCGCGGGTCAAACCTTCAACCTGCTCTATAACATCGTCGACACGTGGTTTATCGCACGGATCGACGCATCCGATCCCTGGCTCGTCGGCGCGACCGGGCTCGTCTTTCCGATATTCTTCCTTTTTTTGGCGATGAGCTTCGGCATTTCGGGCGGCGTTTCCTCCCTCGTCGCGCGCGCGATCGGCGCCGACCGTTCCCATGAGCTCGACCGCACGGTCGAAAGCGGTTTTTTCCTCGCGATCGCCACAAGCTTGACCACGCTCGCCGCGATCTACCCCCTCGCGACGCCGCTCCTCAGGCTTTTCGGTGGGACGGAACGCATCCTCGATTACGGGCTTGAGTACCTTCTGTGGCTCCTTCCCGTCGTGCCCTTCCTGTTTCTCAGCGCGGTCTTTATCGGGATTCTGCAGGGTGAGGGACGGGCGAAGCATATCATGGTCGGCATGATGCTCGGAACGGTCGCGAACATAATCCTCGACCCCGTGCTGATCTTCAATGCGAAAATGGGAATCGCGGGGGCGGGACTCGCCACGGCGACGGGCAACGCGATCACCTTCGTCTATTTGCTCGTGATATTCCTCACGAGAAAATCGCGCGTCGCCGTTCACTGGAAACTCGCGAACGTCTCGTTTCCCGTCATCGGCGAGATACTCCGCGTGGGTATCCCCCAAAGCCTCATGAACTTCCTCGCGTCGATCAGCTTCGTCTTCTACAACCGAATCATGATCGCGATTAACCCTATGATACTTACCGCGTTCACGCTCTACTCGCGGCTCGAGCAGTTCGCGCTCATTCCGATTTGGTCGCTCATGAGCGGACTTGCCGCGGTCGCCGGACAGGCCGCGGGCGCCCATGACTTCGCGCGCCTTAAGCAAACGTCTCGCACGGCAAGCCGCATGGCGATGGGCGTGAACGGCACGCTTCTCGTCGTCTTCGCGCTTTCAAGCTCGTTTCTCTTCAGGCAATTTCAGTCGGACGCGCGCGTGCTCGATCTCGCGGGAATCATCGTTCCCTGGATGGCGCTCGCGACTTTCTTGACGGTCCCGATATTCATTATCACGACGGTCATGTCCGCGGCGGGCTTCGCGAACCGGAGCCTCGCGTTGACGGCGATTCGCATCTACGCGCTCAACGTTCCGGCCTGCGCGATTTCGGCGTATATCTTTAAGGGAGAAATAGTGCGTGTTATGCAGGCCCTTCCGATCGCGGCGGCGCTCGCGCTCGTTCTCGCACACGCGGTACAGCGGCGGTTCTTCGCAAGCCTTGAGGCGGGAAAGCTCACCGTCCGGTATTCGGCCGACAGTGACGCGGCGACTGCCAGTGCTGTGGCACCTGCCAACGCGGCGTCGGCCGCAAGCGCCGCCGACGTCTCAGAGCGTTAAGGGAGTTCTTTGCGAGTCTCGATCACCTTCGACACGAGGCCGTAGTCCCGCGCCTCCGCGGCGTTCATCCAGAAGTCGCGGTCGGTGTCGCGGGACACTTGGGCGACGTCCTTGCCCGTTTCGCGAGAGATGAGCTCGTTGATCCGCACGCGCATCTTCTCGAGCTCGAGGGCGTGTATCTCGATCTCGGTCGCGACGCCCTTAATGCCGGACAGCGGCTGATGGATGAGGTAATGGCTGTTCGGAAGCGCGAGGCGACGTTCCTTCGGTGCGGCGATGAGGATGATCGAGCCTGCGCTCGCGACAAGTCCCATGCCGATCGTGTATACGGGCGCGTTCACGAATCGAATCATGTCGAATATGGCGAAACCAGCGTCTGCGTCGCCGCCGGGCGAGTCGATGAACACGCGGATCGGATCGTCGGAATCGGCCTCAAGCACGAGAAGCTGGCGCACGACCTTTTCCGCAAGCGGTTTATTGATTTCGCCCGAGAGGATAATCTGGCGGGTCTTGATGAACTTCTGCATGAGCGGGTCGGCCTGCGCCTCGCCCTTCGCGTTGCCTTCCTCGCATTCTTCGTCATCCTCGTCGTTTCGCATGGCCCGTATCCTCAAGTCTTCCGTATATCGTGAATTCACCGTGTTTGCTCCTTTATGCCGGCGCGCGGCGCCGTTCTACCAATGTAACAAAAAAAAACCCGACCGTACAGTGCGCGGTACCGACGAATCGGCCTATTCGCCCCGTTTTGCCTCGTCCCACAGGGCGTCCATCTCGGAAAGATGCGCCGCGTCCATGGGGATGCCCGTCCGTTTCATCTCCGCCTCGACGTGCTTGAACCGCCGCGTGAACTTGGCGTTCGTCCGCGTCATCGCCACGCCGGGGTCAACCTTGAGATGACGCGCGATGTTGACGATGGCAAACAGGAGGTCGCCGAGCTCGTCTTCAATACTGGTTCTATCGCCCGCGACGACGGCCTCGCGAAGTTCCGCGAGCTCCTCGTCGACCTTCGGCCACACGTCGTCGAGCCGCGCCCAGTCAAAACCGGCCTTGGCGGCCTTTTTCTGGAGTTTATGCGCGCGCTCGAGGGCGGGCATTCCGCGGGACACCTCGTCAAGGATCGAATCCGCCGACCGCCCCTCGACGCCGCGCTTGATAAGGTCCCATTGCGCGAGCACCTTGTCGGCGGTGTCGGTACGGCCGTCGGAACCGGGCCCGGCGAAGCCTTCCGTCTGGCCGAACACGTGCGGATGCCGCCTGATCAATTTATCCGAGACGGTCGAAAGCGCGTCAGTGACCGAAAAGGTTCCGGCCTGTTCGTACATATACGAAAGCATCGTCGCGTTAAGAAAGACGTCCCCGAGCTCCTCGCACACATGCGCGTCGTCGCCCTCGGTAATGGCCTCCACCGTCTCGTACGATTCCTCAATGAGGGTTTCCCTGAGCGAAAGGGGCGTTTGCTCGATGTCCCAGGGACAACCGCCCGGGCTCCGCAGTCGCCTGATCGTCCGATAGAGACGGCCGAAGGCCTCCAGCGCCTCGGGCGGGGCCGCATCTCCCAATATCTTGTCCGTTTCGCGCGTATCCATTCGATTACCGTCCTTTAGTGCAGTCTGTCACGGCCTTTTTAGCCCATTCCTTAAGATAGGATTCGGGGCCGTCCCGGAGAATCCCCGCGAAGAGGGATTCGGCCGCGTCAAAGGCAAGCGAGAGGCCGATCCGCTCGTCGCCGGAAAAATTCGACAGCACGTATGCGGCGACGTCCGCGTGGTCGGGTCGGCCGATGCCGAAGCGAAGACGCCAAAAATCAGCCGTACCGAGAGAGGCTTTCGCCGACCGGAGGCCGTTGTGTCCGCCCAATCCGCCCGACCACTTGAGGCTCACCGTGCCGCACGGAAGCTCGAGCTCGTCGTGCACGACGAGGATTTCCTCGGGTTTGACGCGATAAAATGAGGCTACTTCCGCCATGCTCTCGCCCGAGAGATTCATGTAGGTTTCGGGTTTTATAAAATGCACGATGCGGCGACTACCGACCGCCGAAGGGTCGGCGGCTGAAGTACCGGCGGCGGCTACCTGAAACGGCGCGTACGATCCCCGAAACTTCGACTGCCAGGAAAGCGTCGACGCGAGGGAAAGGGAGTCGGCGAAGAGCCAGGCGACGTTGTGGCGGTTTCCCTCGTATTTTTTACCGTGATTGCCGAGAAAAGCGACAAGCGAAATCATGATGGGCGCCATTGTACCCGAAAGCCGCCAAATAGTGTATACTTTTGAGTACCATCTATGGAAACCAACGCAAAAACCAAAAAGGTGTACGTGATCGGACACCGAAATCCCGACACTGACTCAGTCGTCTCGGCCGCTGCCTACGCCGCTCTCAAGCGCGCGGGCGGCGCGGAGCACTACGTAGCGGCGCGCGCGGGAAAACCGACCCCGCAGACGGAATACATATTCACGCGTTTCGGCGTGCCGCTTCCCGAGTTCTTGCCCGACCTCGTGCCGAAAATCGAGTATTTCTTTAACCCCGACGTGCGGACCATCACGGACGAAACGTCCCTCTGGGAGGCGATGGAAATCCTCGAAAAAAGCGAGGTTCGCGTCCTTCCCGTCACCGACTCCGTCGGCAAGTACCACTCCCTCCTCCATTACAGCTCCTTCGCGCAGAAGGTGCTCCGAATGATCAACCCGAGGCAAAAGACGATCATAGAGACGAGCATCTCCCTTTTGGCGTCGGCCCTGCACACGCAGGCCCTCGTCGTGCGCGACGCCGAGCTCGTCAGGAAAAGCCCCGTCATCATCGCGGCCGCCGAGTACGGGACGTTTACCGAGCACCTCGCGGCGCACATACCCGAAAGCACGATCGTGATCGTGGGAAACCGGGTCGACGTACAGCGGCACGCGATCGAGCGAAAGGTGCGCGCGCTCATCATCACGAGCGGAACGCCGATCGCCCGCGAGCTTCGCGAGGAGGCCGAGAAGAACGGAGTATCGGTACTCATCAGCCCCTACGACACCGCGTCGACGTCCCTTCTCATCATCTATTCGATGCCGGTAGCCTGCGTCTCGAACGCGCTCGTGAAGCCCGTAAACCGAAACGACACTACGCGGAAAATCGCGCCGCTCCTCGCGACAGCCCCCGGCAAGAGCCTTCCGGTCGTGGACGACGAGGGCATCGTCGTCGGCGTCGTCTCCGAGGGAGACCTCTACCGCGAGCCGAACGTCGAGCTGATACTCGTCGACCACAATGAGCCCTCGCAGGCGATCGAAGGCGCCGAGCACTATCGCGTGCTCGAGATCATCGACCACCACCGGCTCGGGCCCCTCGCGACGCGCCAGCCGATCACCTTCATCAATAAGCCCGTCGGGGCGACGAGCACGATCGTCGCCGGGCTCTTCCGCGAGCAGCACGTGCCGATGAGCCCCGAGATCGCGTCGATACTCCTTTCGGGAATCCTCGCGGACACGCTCGTCCTTCAGTCGGCGACGACGACGGAAGAGGACCGCATGACGGCGGAATACCTCGCAAGCATCACGAACATCGACGTCGCCTCCCTCGGCCGCGACCTCCTTTCCGCGGCGAGCAACGTGTCCGCGCGACCCGTCCCGGATCTCGTCATGCAGGACATGAAGCGATACGAGGAAGACGGACTGACCTTTACCGTCAGTCAGATCGAGGTCGAGGAGCCGCACGGGCTTCTCGAGCGCAAGGGCGAGTTTCTCGAGGCCCTCGACGCGCAGCGCGAGCGCGGCGGTCACCTTTTTTGCGCGGTCCTCGTCACCGACATCACCGAGCTTTCGAGCCTCCTCGTCGTCTCGGCCGAGAAGGCGTTCGAGCAAACCATCGGTCTGCCGCGCATGGAAGAATCGGTCTACGTCCTCAGGGACGTCGTGTCGCGCAAAAAACAGCTGATGCCGATTCTGTCTGAAATCGTCGAACGATACCGGAGGCGTTAGCATGGAAAAGGCGGGAGGACTCGGGATACTGCACGAGGACGAGTGGATTATCGTCGTCAACAAGCCGGAGGGAATGCTTTCGGTCGGCTATCCGGGCTTTCGGGGGCAGACGGCCCTCGACGCGCTCGAGGAGCGCTACCGAAGCCGCGGGAAGCGGCGCATCACGGCCGTCCACCGACTCGACCGCGAGACGTCGGGCGTCATGATGTTCGCCTGCTCGGCGGCGGCCGCGGGAAAAATCATGGACGAATGGCAAGAAATGGTACAGGAGCGTCGCTACCGCTGCGTGTGCGTTCGCGCGCCCGGCGCGGAAAAACTCGACGACGAAGGGACGATCGACCTGCCCATCTCGTACAATAAGCACGACGTCGGTTTCGTACCGACGGGCAAGGACGAGGATTCCATCAAGGTGAGCGAGCGGGCGGTAACCAGATACCGCGTACTCGAGCGCGGTGCGACGTGCGACCTCGTCGAGTGCGACCTCGAAACGGGCCGTAAGAACCAGATCAGGGTGCACATGGCGCACCTTGGCCATCCGGTGGCGGGCGACGAGGTATATGGCTCAGGCCTGGCCGACGGGGCCATAATCGACCGACTCGCGCTCCACGCGCGGGCTCTCGCGTTTCTTCATCCCTTTACCGGGCAGGAGATGCGCTTCGAAATCCCGGAACCGGCAAGCTTCGCGAAGGCGCTGAAAAAGAAGGACGCCAAAAAAAGCGCGGTTCCGAAAAAACCGATGGCCCCCAAAAAAAGCGCCGGCGCAAGAAAGGCCGATCGGAAAGACTCGAAAGGGGACGCGATCGCCGAGGGACTCACGCCGATCAGGCGCGCGGGCCGTTACGCGAACGGGAGCAAGTTTATTCCCGACGGAAGCGGCGCGGGCAAGGGAAAGCCGAAGCGGGGATAATCGCCCGGTCAGTCCTTCCAGGGAAAGATGAAGTGGCGGAAACTGCGATCGCCGAGGGTCTCGCGCTCGTCGGCGATTAATTCGGCCCACGGAACCGCTTTTCGCGCGACGCGATACTCGAGCTCGGGATGCTTCTCGATCCAATCGTATTTGTGCATGAGCAGGCGAAACGCCTCGTTTTGCGCGAGAACGACGCCAAACACGCCGGGTATCATGAAGAACGTCGCCAGCGAGATAATGCCGAGGGCGATCGAATAGCCGAATAAAAAGAGGGAAATCCCGGGATTGTCGAAAAAGATTACGAAGCTTTTCTTGACGCACTTGAGAAAGCGCCGGTCGAGCTGAGACCTGATCGGCAAAAACCACTGAAGCGACAAAAGCACGATGAGCGCTATCCAGACCATAAGCGCGAAGAGCGCGAACCCGATGCGGCCGCCGATCGCGTGATAGTACGGAAGCGCGACGGAAAACACAACGGCGAGGACGCACGCCGAGAGCGCGAGGGCGATTCCGTGCGGAATGGCCGCGAGAAGGTCACGGGGCACGTCCTTCCAGGAGAAACTCTTAAAGGCCGCCACTCGCGCGAAGGAAAGCGAAAGGCCGAGCGCGAACACTCCGAGCGCGGACACCGTGAGTATACCCGCGGCGACGGCGACGGGCGGAACGCGAACGAGCATATCGACGAGAAAGAATCCGCCGAAGGCGACCGCAAGAAACAACAGGTTAAGGGCAAGTATCGACAGCAGGGAATCCCATCCGTCGTACAGGGCTTTTTTGACGAAAAAACCTATCATGGGTTTAGAGTAGCATAACCCGGCCATTTTTACTATATTTATTCTGCTTGCAGGAGGATCGGATGAACACACGACGAATCGCGCGCGTATTGGTTGTTATCGCGCTTTTGTTACCATCTCTTGCCCCGCTTGCCCACGCGTCCGGATCGCGCGAGCGACCGGCCAGCTCTCGCGAGCGACCGGCCGAGCGATCGATCGCCGTTTTCGTTCCCGGCATCGTGTCGGGAAGCCCCGTGTACGAAATGCTCGTCGCGGGCGTTACGAACGCGGTCAACGAGGCGAAAGCCCGCGGGGAGCAAGTGAGCCTCTCGGTGATAGAGGCGGGACCGCGACAGGCTGACTGGGGAACGCGGATGATGGCCCTCGCGGCGGAAGGAAAGCACGCGCTCATCGTCACCTCGAACCCCGCGATGCCCGAGATCGTCGAGCCGATAGCGGAGCGGTTTCCGAATCAGGAATTCCTCATTTTCGACGCATGGCATTCCGGAAACCAAAAGATCACGACGTTCAGATATAATCAGCGCGAGCAGGCGTATATCTCGGGCTACATGGCGGCGCTCGTCAGTCAGAGCTCCCTCGCGCACGCTAATAAAGAAAAGGTCATCGGCCTCATCGCGGGGCAGGAATATCCCGCGATGACCGGCATTATACTGCCCGCCTACCTCGAGGGCGCGCGCGCCGTCGATCCGGCGTTTCGCGCGGACTTCCGCGTGGTCGGCAACTGGTACGACGCGGCCAAGGCCGCCGATCTCGCCCGCTCGATGAAACGGACCGGATGCGACGTCATTATGCCGATCTCGGGCGGCGCGAACCAGGGAGTCGTCTCAGCGGCGAAGGACGCCCTCTTCTATCTCGCCTGGTTCGACGACAACGGCTACGCGAAGGCGCCGGGCCTCGTCGTGTCGAGCGCGGTCATGGCGCAGGAGCGCCTCGCGCGAGAGAAAACCTCGGCGTGGATACTTGGCACGCTCGCGAAAGGCGTGCCCTCGACGGTCGGCCTTCGCGACGGGTACGTCTCCTTCGTTTCGGACGACGCGGGCTACATGGCGACGGTACCGCCCGAGCTACGCGCGCGCATGGAAGAACTCGTCTCGCGAATTTCCTCGGGCGCTCTTTCCCTTCCGGTAGAATAAGGCCCCCGCACGAATGCGCGCGGTTTCCAAAGTCGAGCTTGACGGCATCACCATGGTTTTTCCCCCATCGATCGACGGAACCGCCCCGGAATTCCGCGCGCTTAACGGCGTCTCGCTTTCCTTCGCCCGGGGCGAGGTTCACGCCATACTCGGCGAAAACGGAGCCGGGAAATCAACGCTCATGCACGTTCTGTCCGGCCTCATTTCCCCGACGGACGGCTCCATCCTCGCGGACGGCGAACGCGCGCGCTTTCGTTCAAGCGCGGACGCGCTCGCGCGGGGCATCGCGATGGTGCATCAGCGGCCGCGACTCGCCGACGGGCTTTCGACGATCGACAACGCGCTCCTCGGCGAGTCCTCTTTTTTTCTCGACCGCCGAAAGGCGGCGCGCGCGCTCGACGACTTGGCCGCTCGCTGGAATATTTCTATCGATACCGCGCGCGCGGTCGGCGAATTTTCGCCCGCGGACCGGCTCAGGGCGGCCCTGCTCGGGGCCTTGTATTCCGACCCTTCGTTCCTCATCCTCGACGAGCCGACGGCCGTCCTCGATCCCGACGAACGCGAGCGCTTCATGTCCGCGGCGCGAAACTCCGCGAGGAACGAGCCGCTCGGCGTCATTCTCGTTACCCATAAAATCGACGACGTCCTGACGTGGGCTGATCGCGTGACCGTGCTCCGCAAGGGAAGGATCGCGCATTCCCTCCCCGTCGACGGCATTCCCGGCGGCCGCGATCAGGGCGCGCGCTGGCTTTCCTCCGCGCTATCGCCCGACGGCGACGTGGCAATCAGCGCTGGCGACGCGGCAATCAGTGCGGGCGCCTTTGCAATCAGCGCTGCCGGTTCGGCGATAATCGCCCGCGGCGCGGCGTTCGAGGTACGGGGACTGACCGCTCGCCCCTATAACCGAAATCACGTCATCGACATTTCGTTTACGGCGCGGCCGGGAGAGATCACCGGCATAGTCGGCCACCCCGGAAGCGGCATCGATACGCTCGAGGACGCGCTTTGCGGAATGGACAAGGCAAGCGAGGGGGAGATCACGCTCGTATCGCCGGAAGGCGCGCGAACGATTCAGGCTCGCTTACTCACCCCCGCGTGGCTTCGCGCGAACGGGGTAGCCCTCGTGCCGTCGAACCGGGCCTTTCGCGGGTCGCATCCCGACATAGCCGTGCGCGACGTTCTCATCGCGGGACGGCCCGACGCGCCGACGGGCTCGCGGAAAGAAGCGAATGCGTTCGCAAACGCGATACTCGAAGCGGAAGGAATACCCGTCCCGCCTGACCGGCTCGCGGGAACGCTTTCCGGAGGACAGCTGCAACGCCTCATACTCGCGCGCGAGCTCGGGGGAAAGGACGCGCCCCGCGCGCTCATACTCGCCGAACCAGAATGGGGTCTCGACATTTCGAGCGTCGCGCGGCTTCGCGAACGCCTTCGGGACGCGGCGAGATCGGGCATCGCGGTCCTCGTGCTGACCGACACGCCCGAAACGATGACGATCGCGAACTTTTATTCCCGAACGATCTCGCTGAGGGAAGGGAGGCTCGCATGAGACGCCTTTCCCCGGTCGTCGCCCTCGTCGCCGCCATCGCGGGTATCTCGCTTTTTCTCGCCTTTTCGGGAGAGTCCCCCGCCGGTACGCTCGCGCTTTTCTTCTCGCGCCCGTTCTCGTCTTGGTGGCACTTCGGGAATCTCCTCAATATGGCCGCCCTCCTCATGATCGCCTCGACGGGTTCGGCGCTCGCCCTTCGCGCGGGCGCGATGAACCTCGGCGGAGAGGCGCAAATATACGCCCCGGCCCTGATAACCGCGCTCATCCTCGCCTCGCAGCGACTGCCCGCGGACCATACCTCTCCCGCGGCGATTCTTTTTTTCGCGCTCGCCGCGTTCGCCGCGATGCTCGCGGGCGCCGCGCTCGCCGCTCTTCCGGCGCTCCTCCGCGCGAAGCGCGGGGTCAGCGAGCTTCTCTCGTCGTTCCTCTTTTCGGCGGCGACGCTTCCGGTGCTCGACTACCTCGTTGCCGGGCCGCTTCGAGACCAATCGAAGAATCTTCTCGCGACGCCCGCGATCGCAAAGGCCGTGCGACTCCCGCCCCTTCTCGATCCGTCGCTCTTTAACGCCTCGTTTTTCGCGGCCCTCGCCATCGCGTTCGGCGTGGCCCTTTTCCTGATAAAGACGAAGGCGGGATTCCGCCTCGGCGTCACCGGCATCGCGCCTGAGTTCGCACGCTTCTCGGGCTTTCCCACCGCGCGCATCGCGGCCGGCTCTCTCACGGCCTCGGGCGCCCTCCACGGACTCGCGGGCTTCTTCTCGGTTACCGGAACCTGGTACGTCTGCCATCAGGGGCACTCGGGCGGCATGGGATGGAGCGCGCTCGCCTGCGCGCTCATGGCCGGCGGGAATCCGTACGCGATCATCCCCGCGTCGCTCGTGTTCTCATGGCTCGAAACCGCGTCCGACAGCGCCCTTCTTTCCACGCGCTTCAGCTTTGACTCCACCTCGATCGTGCAGGCGATTTTACTGCTCATGATCTCGGCGAAATTTATGAGCACCCGGCTACCGCGCACCCGGCTACCGCGAACCCGGCTACCGCGAACACGCGGGCACTTGTCCGGCACGGAGGGGGATCGATGAGCGAAGTTTTATTCACGATCCTTTACATGTCCGTACCGCTCATCCTCGCGACGCTCGGCGCGCTCGTTTCCGAACGCGCGGGCGTTCTGGCCGTCTTCATGGACGGGGCCATCACCCTCTCAGGCTGCATCGCGATCGGCGTCACGCTCGCGACGGGAAGCGCCCTCGCGGGACTTCTCGCCGCGTGCCTCGCCACAGTCGGACTTCTCTTCGCCGTCGCCGTGTTTACCGAGCGAACGCGGGCGAATCCTTTCTTAACCGGGCTTTCCGTCAACCTTCTTTCGGTCGGGCTTACCTCGTGGCTTTCGGCTTCGCTTTTCGGAACGCGCGGCGTGGTCGATCTCGCCGAACGGGGCATTCTCGTTTCCTACCCCGAAACGCCGATCGCGCTTCTTGCCGTGTCCCTCGCGCCGCTCCTCGCGTTTGTTTTCCGCTCGACGAGCTGGGGAATGCGCCTTTCGGTGTCCGGCGTCTCGGGTCCCGCGCTTGAATCCCGGGGTCGCTCGCCGGCGCGTTATCGGATAGCGTCATGGTGCGTCGCCGCTTTCTTCGCCTCGCTCGCGGGAGCCTCGCTCGCCTTCAGGCTCGGGGCCTTCGTCCCGAACCTCTCGGCGGGCCGCGGCTGGACCGCGCTTGCCGCCTGCTACCTCGGATACCGGCGTCCCATCCCGTGCCTTGGGGCCGTGTTCGTCTTCACGATCGCGGAATACGCGACAAACGCCCTGCAAGGAAGCGCGATCCCGGGCACCGTCATCCTCGGTCTTCCCTACGCGCTCTCGCTCCTCGTGTTTGCCCTTATCCCGTCGCGACCGCGGGTACGGTCGGGTGCGCGTGCACGTGCGCGTACCCGTATCGAATAAAAACGCTCTTTTTTACCGCCGGTTCCTGAAATCCCGGAAATCACGCGCTAGACTTTTATGTGAACGCGCTTTTTTTTCCAAATGGCCGCCGAAGGGAGATCATGGCAGATACCGTCGAAACGCACCTCACTCGCCTTTTCAATCCCGCGCAGCGGAATACCGTCATCGGGGAATGCCTTGCCATGGCGGGCATGTCGCTCGGCGAGGATATGGCTGCCCTTTTGGCGCGGCAATGGCAGCTCACGTCCGAGCTCTATCGAGGGGAGTATCCCGGCTACAAGGCGTGTAACACCGAGTATCACGATTTCGCCCATACGTGCGACGTTCTGTGCGCCACGATCCGCATGTGCGACGGCGCCCTCTCTCAGGGAATGAAGATCGACGCGGGGCTTTACCGGGACATCGTCGTCGCCGCGATGCTCCATGACGCGGGCTACATCCAGGAAGCGGGAGACGACTCGGGAACCGGCGCGAAACACACGAAAACGCACGTATCGCGCAGCATCGCCTTCGCGGAACGCGAGCGGGAGGCCTTTGGCCTGAGCGCCGAAACCGCGGCGCGGGTGGGCCGCCTCATTCAAGGCACCGACCTTTCGGTGGATTTCGAGGGCATCCCCTACGAAGGTACGGCCGAGCGATTCGCCGGCCAACTGCTCGCGTCGGCCGATCTTCTCGGCCAAATGGCCGACAGAACCTACCTCGAAAAACTGCTCTTTCTCTATTATGAATTTAAGGAAGCGGGATTCCCCGGCTACGACACCGAGTTCGACATCCTGAAAAAGACGCTCGGCTTTTATGAGATGACGCGCAAGCGCCTCTTTATCACCCTCGGGAACGCGGCCGTCATGGCCCTTCATCACTTCGCGTCGCGCTACGGCGTCCATCGCAACCTGTACATGGACTCGATCGAGCGACAGATCGACTACCTGACCGAAATAATGGAAGACGATTCGGTTAACTTCAGGAAAAAACTCAAGCGGCTCGATCTCGAGGCCGTTTCGGAAGCCCACCGTCATCCATGACGGCCGGCACTCAAAAAAAAACCGACGGACCAAAAAGTCCGCCGGTTTATTTTTCAGGGCGTCATCGGGACGATCGATCCGTCCGCGTTGTACGAAAGCTTGCAGAACTTTACGCACCGCTTATGATTAATCCCCTTTGAAAGTTCGCAATCGTGATAGAAAAGATACCACTGACCCTTGTACTCGACGATCGAGTGATGGGTCGTCCAACCAAGCACCGGCGGAAGGAACATCCCGCGGTAGGTATAGGGCCCATAGATGGTTTTCGAAGTCGCGTACACGAGCCGGTGCGTGTCGCCCGTCGAATACGAGAAATAGTAGGTTCCCTTGTATTTATGAAGCCAAGGGCCCTCAAAATAGCGGCGATCGTGGTCATTCGCCTGGAGCGGCTTGCCTGCTTCGTCGACGATCACGAGATCGCGCGGCTTCTCGGCGAACTCGAGCATGTCGTCGGAAAGCTTGGCAATCTTCGGGCACACGGCGGGAACGTTTCCCTCGGGCTCTTTGCCGTTGGGGTCGAAGGAACCCGAAACCCACTTGTCGAGCTGTCCGCCCCAGATGCCGCCGAAGCCCATGTAGGTCGAACCGTCATCGTCGGTAAAGACGCACGGATCGATGCTGAAGCTGCCCTTGATATAATCCTTCTGGGCCTTGAACGGGCCGCCGGGGTTCGCTCCCACGGCAACGCCGATGCGGAAGATGCCGTCCTTGTCGCGACCGGGAAAATAGAAATAAAATTTTCCGTTCTTGGTCGCGGCGTCGGGGGCCCACAGTTGCTTCGAGGCCCACGGCACGTCGTCCAAATGAAGCGCGAGCCCGAGATCCTTCGGACTCTGGGTCATGTCGTCCATTTCGAAGACATGGTAATTGTTCATGTCGTATTGGTCGCCGTTATCGTTGGACTCCATCTCGATATCGCGGTCATGCGACGGATAGATATACAGCTTTCCGTTGAAAACGTTCGCGGATGGATCGGCGGTATACATGTGCGTTACGATCGGCTTTTTCTCAAGCATTGGCATCTCCCAAGTGAATGATATACGTTCAGTATAGTGCCTTACCGCGCCGCGCGCCATAAGGCTTTACACCGATTGAAGAGCTCAGAAAAACACTTAATAGGCGGCAAGAATGGAACTGAGCCGTTTCATACCGATGATTTTCATGAAATTGGCGAGACGAGGACCCTGATCCTTGCCGATGAGGGCTTGATAGGTCGCGGTAAAGAGAGCCTTCGGCTCTAGTCCGCATTTCGTCGCGACCGCGTACACAAGCTCGGAGAGCCCCTTTTCGTCAACGCCGTCCATCTGCGGCACGACCTCGTCGCGGATAGCCTTGATCGCCTCGAGCGCGGGGCCGGAAAGATCGGCCTTTGAGCCGTCCTTGCGAAGGGCGAAGCGGAAATCCTCCGGTGCGCATTCGGTAATCCAGTACCAGGCACAGGCGGCGCGCGCGCGAAGACGACCGAGCTGGGATTCCTTGACGTCGGGAAGCGCGGCGATTACCGCCTCGACGTCGCCGTCGTTCGTCTGCAGGAGATTGCAGAGGTGGCGGAAGGGAATTTGATAGGATATTTCGGAAGGAAGCTCGCCGACCTGCGAAAGCTCCCAAATGCGGCGTTCCTTCTTGAATATCTCATCGTTCTTCGCCGTCTCGACGCCCCAGGCGATCCGCTCGGTCTTGTCGTAATCCTCGTAAATCTTGATGACGTCGAGGTCGAAGCTGATGACGAACTCGGTATTCGGCCGCGTACCCGCGAAAAGATACCGCGCGATTTCCGGCTGATAGACCCTGAGGATATCGTACAGATCGACGACCTTTCCCTTGGACGAGGACATCTTGCCGGGCGTGCCCTTGATGCCGATGAAGTCGTACCGGAAAGTAATCGGCGGCTCCCAGCCGAAAATTTCCTTTGAGACGAGCTTGGCGGTATCGAAGGAGCCTCCTTGCGAATGATGATCCTTTCCGGCGGGCTCGAAGACCGTGTGCTCGTGGTTCCATCGCATCGGCCAGTCGACGCGCCAGCCGAGCTTGACGCCCTTCGCCTTGCGAATATCGACGGTGTCGGCGAATCCGCATTCGCAAGAATACGAAAGGCCCCAGTCGCCGTCCCATCCGCCGATGGTCGTGGTGTCCTTGTTGCACGCGTCGCAGAATACCGACACGGGCCAGTAATCCTCGTCTTCGGAAATTTTGTGGTCGTCGTCGCGATAGCGATTGAGACAGTCCTTGATGCGCGCGCGGTTGTCGAGGGCGATCTTCATTCCCTCGTCGTACGTGTGCGCGCGATACCGCTCGCTCTGATAGAGGAATTCCGGGGAGATGCCGACCGCGGGGAGGATCGACTCGACGTCGACTTCGTGATGGCGGGCATAGCTCGCGTCGCGACCGAACGGATCGGGGACCATGGTGATGGGGAATCGGAGATGCTGTTCGAGCAGTTCCGGGTTCGGCATATTCGCCGGTACTTTGCGAAAGACGTCGTAGTCGTCCCACGAGTAAATGAAGCGGACTTTTTTGCCGCGCTCGCGAAGGGCCCGGACGACGAGATCGACGGAAATGATCTCGCGGAAATTTCCGATATGAACCGTGCCGGACGGGGTGATTCCCGACGCGCACGTATAGACGTCAAGGTCGCCCCGCTCGCGTATGATCTTCTCGGCGGTTTGGTCCGCCCAATGCGAAAGGTTTTCGTTTGCCATAGGGACGAAGTATAGCGTTTTAGCGCGTTTGGGACAATGAGGGCAGCGGCTGCGGCAAAAAAAAGCCGGTCCGAACGCGACCGTAAGGGGTCGGGCGCGCGCGAACCGGCACGGAAAAACCTTGTGGCAAGCGGTCGGACTTAGGCCCCCGCTTTCGCGACGATGTCGGGGAAATCGTGGTTTACGTCCACGAAATACCGCAAGTCGAAATCTTCGTGGGTCACGACGATGAGAATGGTCTCATGAGTCGCGAGATACGCCGAAAGGGCGCGCATGACCCGGGTTCTCGTCTCGAAATCGATGTGCGCGAACGGCTCGTCGAGGAGCAGCACCTCCGGTCGCGCGGTCAGCGCGCGGGCGATGTCCATCCGCTTCATCTCGCCCGACGAAAGCGAGCGAGGGTAAGCCTCAAGGTGCGCCCGGGTAAGCCCGACGCGGGCGAGGTTATCCGCAAGGCCGTCGGGAAGCCCCGACGCGTCGCGGGCCTCAGGCGAGATATGCCGAAAGGAATCGGCGATTTTCAGGTCGGGAAAGAACGAGTAGCGGGAATCCTGCTGTACGACGGCGATCTTGCGCCTGAACGGCCGGAACGGCGCGGGGTCCCAGCCCCGCTCGTCGGGCTTCAATGCGACGAGGTCGGTGCCCTCGAGGACGATCTTGCCCTTCGTGCCGTCCATGAGCCGGAGGATCGCCTTGATCATGCTCGACTTGCCGCAACCCGAAGGTCCGGTAATCCCGTACACGACGGACTGCTCGAATTTCACGTTGAGGCCCGAGAAGGCGACGAAGGGCCGCTCGCCGAAGATACCGCGCTTGAAGTATTTTTGCGACACGCGCGAAAGATCGAGCGACTCGCCTCCCCCGCCAGAGCGCGCGGGCTTTTCGTATCCTTCGGATTCCGGTATTGACTCGATCTTCGAGAGCCTGCCGCCGCCGAGCGCCCAGGCTTCGTCCATGCGGAGCGCGCGGATAAAGTCGAGATCGTGACTCGCCATGAGCACGGTCTTTTCGCGGTCGGTCAAAATCTCCGAATTAAGGAAGTCGGCGAAGCGCTTCCTCAGGTTTCGGTCAAGGTTCACCGTCGGCTCGTCGAGGAGGATCAGCTGCCCCGGCCGCGAGAAGAGCGTCATGATCGTGACGCGCTGAAGCTCGCCGCCCGAAACCTCGTCGGGATAGAGCCGGGCGAAGGCCTCGAGGTTCAGGTTGAAATACTGCTCGAGCCTCCGCGATACGACGGGCATCATGCCCGGCGCGATGAGGTTAATGTTCTGCTCGAGCGTCAGGGCGGGATTCATCGCCTGCGCGCTTTCCGCCGGCACGAACACGAGGCCGGAGCGCATGATGAGCTCCCAATAGGCATGGCTTGTTTTTTCGCCCGATCGGTACGCGTCGATTCCGTTGACGCGCATCGAGCCCTTGAACCGGAACGTTCCGTTCGGAAGGATGCCGGCGATGGCCTTGAGAAAGACGGACTTACCCGTTCCGGTGGGACCGATAATCACGGTGGAGCCGCCGACGACGGGCTCGAAATCGCTCGCGGCCAGAAGCGTCCTGCCGCCGAGCTCGATGGAAAAACCCCTGAGGGAAATGGGCGTCATAGGCCCTCCTCTCCGCGTCCGTCTAGGAGCGCGAGTATAAAGGCGCCCGTGATCGCGACGAGCGCGAGCGAGGGTAGCCAGAACAGGGCGGGGTTTCCGCCCTCGAAGAGCGCGTCGCGGTTCGCGGCGATAAGGGCTCCCGGGCTCAGGTGCGCCGGAGTTCCGTAACTGCCGAACCCGAGCTGGATGACAAAGCCGAACGAGCAGTCGAGCACGAGCGTCTTCATGAGCACGGTTGCCGCGACGCGCGAGATCGAGCCGCGTATCGCGCGGCTGCCCGTCAGGATCGCGAGTATGCGCCCCTTGGTAAAGCCGTACGACCGGAACGACACGCTGTACTTCCGGTAATAAAGGTCGGTCAGCGGGATCGCGATGCCGCGTACGGCCTCCGGAAGGGAGGTCACCGTCGCCGCCACGATGAATACCGCGAGAGACGCGATGGCCGAAGCCTCGCTCCCGTGCCGCGCGAGGTATCCGGAAACCGGCGCGTAAAAGAACAAGGCGACGAGGATCGACGGAACCGACTCGACCATCGAGAACACGCTCTTAGCTGCGCGGCCAAACCTCATCGAAAGGACGCTGAAGTACGCGAGGCCGACGGAAAGCGCCATTGCCACGACGAGCGTCGCGCCGAGCGTTACCGACAATTCCCGGAACGAGGCGAACACGGCCCGCGCGAAGGAAGGCTCCCGCGAACCGAGCAGGCCATACAGGACCGACGGGTCGATCGGCGCCCACGAAAGGGCAAGGGGAGAGACGAAGAGCGCGATAGCGAGGTATCGCGCGGGATTAAACCGATTTTTCATACCACCTCGGATAGACGAGAAACAGGACCGTCTTCACCGCGAAGGTGACGACCGCGTTAAGGCACAACAGGATGAAGACCGACGCCACGAGAAGGTCCGTGTTCGTGGCGAGGAGCGCGTCCAGCAAGGTGCTTCCGAGTCCCGGAAAGGAAAAGACGATCTCCGCGATCGTGACTGCGCCGACGATGGCGGGAACCTTTCCCGCGAGATACGGAAGGAACCTCGGAAGGCTCGAGGCAAAAAGATACCCCGACCAAGTTCCCGGGAGCGGAAAGGCCGAGCCGAGGGGATTGCCGAGCGTGCCGAACACGATCGCGTGCGTCGTGTCCGCTTGCGCGAGCATGTCGGCGCCCAGAAAGCGCGCCGCGTCCCAAGAAAGGCCGCCGAGCAGAACCGTGACGACCGCGATGAACACGAACGGCGTCTCGCTGCCGAACGCCTGAGCGAGCGCCCAGAAGCCGACGAACAGCGGGCAAGCGGCGAGCGCGGAGACGATCATGTCGAGCGCCGCGTAGAGGCCCGCCGCTCCCCGCGAGCCGTGGCGGTTCGCGAGGTACCGCGACGCGCTCGAGGCCGCCGCCAGGGAAAGCGAAATGACGGTAAGAAACGCGAGAGATACCAAGGCGAGCGGTAAGGTCACGGCCGCGCCGCTCGCGATTATGCGGGCGGCGCTGAAGCCGGGGTGCGCCGTCGAGAAATCCTCCGACCCGGTCACGAGCTGCAGAAACGACCGGGCCGATTCCGCGTAGCTCTCGGGCGGCGCGCCGATCGACGCGAGGTAGAGAAGCGCGAGCGCGCAGGTACCCACGAGGGCGAACACGATACCGTGAACGAAAAACTCGCGGGCGAAAAAACGCAGTAGTCTCATGCGGCTAGTTCCTTAGCGTCCAGTTCTCTACCGAAAGGAAAGGATTGTCCGTCGCGATCGCCACGTTGCCGAGGCCCCGCGTGTAGACGTCCTTCTCGAGGGAGCACAAATACATGGCGGGCGCCATGGCGGAGATGCGCTCGTTGAGCGAAAGCGTCAGGTCAACCCATTTCGCGGTCACGACCTCGCGGTCCCAGCGGTCAAAGAGGGAATCGAGTTCCTTGTCCGCCACGCCCGTGACGTTCAGGTCACCCTTGCTCCGATACCAGCGGCCCATGTCCGAATACAGGTTATCAAAGCCGTCGCAATAAATGAGCGCGAGCTCATACGACTTTTCGTCGAAGACCATGCGCTTGAAAACCTGGTCTCCCGTCCGCTTCGCCTCGACCTCGAGCCCGATGGACGCCATCTGCCGGACGATACCCTCGGCCATCCTCGTGCCGAACTCGCCCATCGAGTCGGGATACAGAAGTATCGCGGTCTGACCCGCGATACCGCCCGACTTCGAAAGGCGGCGGGCCTCATCGGGATCGTGCGCGAGAAGGTTCGGGATTTTCTCGTTTACGTATTCGGGAATATTCCTCATAAAGATGTCGGCGGGGAATGGGCCCGGGTTCAGCACGACGCCGACTTCCTGATCCGTAATCGACGGGACGAGGGAAGGTCGGTCGAGCGACAGCGCGAGCGCCTTTCTCGCGTCCACATTCGGGAATGACTTCAGATTGATGGCGACCTGATAGAACGCATAAGGAAGGTACGAGTTGATATCCACCTCGCTCATCTTCGCCACCTTGGAGCGATCCATGGGGGAAGTTTCCAGCACGAGATTGATGCGACCCTTCCTCAGCTCGTTCATGCGGATGACCGGATCGATCATTTTCTTGATCACGAGGCCCGTCGCCTTCGGAACGCCCTTGAAATAGGCGCCGTTGACCTCGAAGCCGACCCACTTGCCGATTTCCCACTCGGAAAGGCGGTAGGGGCCGGTGCCGATCGGCTCGACGGCGAAATTACGCTCGTTCTCGCCCGAGCGCATGCTCACGTTCATCGCCCGCCCGCGATACGTCGACGGAATGATCTTGAACGTCAGCACGGGATACGCGCGGAATTCCGGAATCGGGTTCACGAACTCGATCTCGACCGTGCTCGAATTAACGGCGCGAACGTCGCGGATGAACGACTCGAGATACGCCTTCTTCGGAGAAGCGTTCTTCTCGTCCATATACGCGTCGAAGGAATACGCGACGTCCTCGGCTACGACCGGATTGCCGTCGTGCCAAAACGCCTGACGGATAAGGACCGTGTAGGTCTTCTTGTCCTTCGGGTCCTGCTCGATGCTTTCGGCGAGCGCGAGCTCGGGATACAGAGACCCCGATTCCGCGTCGACCTCGAAGTTCACGAGCCCGTCGAACACGAGCTCGGAAGCGTTCATGCCCGACACGTTCTGCTCGAGAACAGGATTAAGCGAGTCAGGCAGGGTCGAAGTCGCGACGACGATGCCCCGAGGCTGACCTCTCCATATGACGAGCGCCGCGACAGATCCCAAAACGACGGCGAGCACGACCGCCCCGACGACGGCGTTTTTTTTCGTAAGCAAATTCTTTCGGTCGATCATATTACCTCATCCTCATGATAAACGAGCTATATACGACGGCTTCGCCTTCGTATTCCGCCGTCTTTCCCGGCTGTATCTCGAAGAAATACTTGTTCGTCGGAAGCTGCCCGCCCGCGTTGAGCACGGGCCAGGAGTTACCGACCTTGTAGGTGCGATTCACCAAATCGCTCATCTTGTTTTTCTCGATGAGCTTTCCCGATTTGGTGTTTTCCCCGAAGACGCGAACCGTGCGAGAGTCTTTCATGGTGATGACGAGATCGTTCATCTCGCCGCGGGGAATCGAGACCATCCCCCACCAGTATTCGTCTTTCTTCGCCTTCTTGGCCGAGAACACCGCCGGCCGGCTCTTCTTCCCTTCGTCGCCCGTCGAGGGCGCGGAATTAAAGAGTCCGATCATGACGGGCATGACGACCTTGCCGCGGCTCGCGATTTCCTTCGCGGTCCTGATTTCGTTGTTTATCTGGGCGATCTTGAGATCCAAGTCGCGCTTCTGGCCGTCGACGTCGTCGAGCACGTCCTTCCCGATACTCTCGGGATAGTTTCCCGCGAAGGCGATCATTTCCTGATGGACCGAATCGATGTTCGCCTTGACGGATTCCTGGTGCGCGAGCAATTCTTCGAGGCTCATGCCCCCTTCCTTGCCCTTCTCGGGAACGCGGGCGAATTCCTCGCCGCTTCTGTCCTTATAATGGTATGCTTGGGCGCGAATCGCGCCGTCGCGCTCGACGGAGACGTTTTGCGTTTCGCGCCTGAGGAGCTTTCGCTCCGCCGCCACGCCCGCGCCCTGCGCGATTCCCGCGGAAGACGCTTCAGATGCAAGCGTTGCCTCGGCCTTTTTGTAGGCCTCAAGCGACGAGTCGAACGCCGCGAGCTTCGAAGCGAAATCCTCGGCCGCACGGCCTTCTTGCGCGAAGGCCTCCGCCTTGGCGGCCCGGGCGCGCGACGCGCTTACCACTTCCGCTTCCTTAAGAAGAATCGCAAGACCCTCGGTCTCCCCGTAGGCCTTCACCGATTTTCTGCCGATATCGCGCGCGCGCACGGCGCTACCCGCGGCGAGCAGGGCGCGCATGCGCCCCTCTGAAAGTGCCGCGCCGTCCTTCTTTGTGGCGCCCGGCAAGGTAAGCCGGTCGTCAAGCGACGAGAACGCGGCGAGCGCCTTCTCGCACGCGGCAAGAAGCTTCGCCTCGGATTGTTTCTCTCCGTCCATCGCGCCCGAGAGGGCGGCGTCGCCCGTTTTGTACGAATCGATATAGTCAAGGTGTTTCTTGCGCGCCTTCGGCTCCTCGATATCGGCCCAGTATCCCCGCGCCGCTTCCGGATTCCGCTTATTCCACGCCTCGATTCCCTTCTCTATGTTTTTCTCGTCCGGGCTTCCGACCCCCGAACCGGTCGTCACGCAAGACGAGAGCGCGACCGCGAGGGCGATAACAATCGTCAGTCCTATGCTGTTTCTCTGTGCCTTCATCGAGCTACCTCCATCACGATGCGGAATCCGACGTCCGCGTACGTCTTTGCGGGATCGATTTCCCGCTTATTAGATATTCTCACGTCGTTCGATCCTTCCATCCAAGAGCCTCCCTTTGCCGTCTGCGGTTCACCCGCGGGCGAAGAGACGATTTCCCATACGTTACCGGCCATGTCATGGAGTCCCCAGGGATTCGCGCCGTTGGGGAACGATCCGACCGGAGAGGGTCGCTTGAATCTCGCGTTGCCGCGATAATTCGCGCGTTCGCCTTCGGTGGGACTTTCGTCTCCCCACGGGAACAGGACATTTCGTCCGGCCTTGGCGGCCTTTTCCCACTCGGCTTCGCTCGGAAGCCTGACGGCGGAACCGAGAACGCCCGAGAGCCAAGACGCGAAAGCGTCCGCATCCGCGCGCGTCACGCCGACCACCGGCTGATCCGCCTGAGTATACTCCGGGTTATCGAAAAAATCCGGAACCGCGGCGTATCCCGTCGCGTCGAGGAACATCTTGTACTGAGCGTTCGTCACCGGACGCGCAGCGATCTGATACGCGCCGGTTTCCGCGTTTCGCGACGCCTCGCGCTTCGACGCGCGCTTGTCGCCAGGCGCGGCGCCCATGACGAAGGAACCCGCTTCGACGCGCACGAACGGCCCGAAGCGCTCCGCAAGGGAGTCTCCGATTACGAACGTTGCCTCGGCCGCTATCTGCCCGTCGATGGCGGAAAGCCGACCGGCGGAGCGTCGCGCGGAAGCTATCGCGCTTGACGCGAAAGCGGTCGTTACGCGAAGGGTGATCGACGGAGACGCGCCTTCCTCGCTTGCGGGAACGCGAAAGGTCACGACTCCGCGCGCGTCTGCGCGCTCGATCGAGGGAGTCTCGCTTACGGCCGTACCGTCGCGCGACCAAATTGCCGCGAGGGGAACGCCGTTAAGCGCGGCGCCCGACACGTCGGCGAGACTCGCGGTTACGACCGCTCCCGCCTCGATAATCCCGCTCGAGGGTGCGAGGGAAACGGTCAGGTTCGTCGCCTGTTTTCCGAGCGACTCGACGATCGCGTCGGAAAGAAGCGTATCCCCGCCCTCTTCGACCGTCAGAAGTCCGTCGACGCCCGCGGCTTCGAGCTTAGCGAGCGTTTCAATCGCCGAAGCGACGCGTTCCGCCATCGGGCGGGAATCGGACGCGCGGGAAAGAGAGGAAGATAACTCCTTTCTCAGGGAAGCCTCGCGGCTCGCCTCATACTTTTCCCAGTCTTCTTCGCGCACGCGGAGGGTGACGCTCGTGGATTCATCGCCCTTAAGCTCCGCGACTTTCTTGGTCTCGAGAGAGATCCCGCGCGCGGCCTCCGTGGTCACGACGACGCGGCGCGATTCGCCCGAGCGCTTTCGCATGGACGACTCGAGGGCATTCGCGATCAAGTCGCGCTTTGCCTCCAACTCGGCCTCCTCGGGCGATCCTCCTTTTCCGTACCCATACACGTACCCGTCTTCCTGCTTGACCCGATCCGGGTCTACCGTGGAACAGGACTGCAGGGCAAACGCCGCAATGCACGCGACCATGGCGAACCATGCGCGGGATCTCACGTTCGATCGCTTATTCATATACACACCCCAAGTTTCATGTACTCCGAAACCGGCGACGCCGGCGGACGGCGAATGTTCCAGCGCGAGACATACTCGCGTTATTGGAGATTCTGGCGAATCGATCCTCGCTCGGGGTCTGCCCGAACGCGCCGCTTCGCCGCCGTCATGCATGAGTGTAGACTCGTTATGTCAACGAAACTTCCCGGGATTGTCAAGATTTTGCAAAGAATCATCTCTTGCGTCGCGAGGCCGATGGCGCATCTATCGCAAAACGGCTAGAAATTAAGCTCGAAAGATGTACACTGATACCGATGTGTCGCGTAACGGTTTTTATTGTAGCACTTCTTCTTCTTCAGCAGGCGGCGTTCGCGGATTCGTTTGAGTCACCGCTTCCCGAGAGCGTCTCGGGCGGGGTGCGCGGAAAGGTTTCGCAGTTTATGGAATTCGAGCGCGATCAGCGCTCGCTTCTCGTGCTGAAGCGCAGCGTCGTCTTCGGCCGCGACGGCAAGCCCGTTGCCGAAAGAAACTACGGGGCCACAGGCGACCTGACCGGCGAAACGCGATTCGCGTACGCGAAGGGCGGGCAGCTCGCGGAGATCAAGGGAACGGACGCGTCCGGAAGCGTCACGTGGCGATACGCGTACGGCTACGACGACAAAGGAAGGCAAAACACCGAGTCCGCGTTTGACTCGACGGGAGGCCTCGAGGGCCGCGTGGTATACGCGCACGACGCAAAGGGGCGACTCTCGGGAAAGACGAGATACGATAAGGCCGGCAACGTGAGCCTTCAGGACACCTTTCAATACGACGAGAAATCCCGACTCGTCGCGCGACTCACGCTCTATTCCGACGGAAAGCTCCTCAAGCGCGTCATGTATTTTTACGACACGCTCGGGCGCGCGACCGTCGAAGAGCGATATGACGCGAACGGACTCTATGAGCGCGAGGAATACGCGTACGGCACGAACGGGTACCTCGCCGCGAGCAAGACTTTCGCGCCGAACGGAGCGCTCAAGCGGCGGATCAAGCGGGTAAGCGGCAGCGACGGGCGCGTGATCGAGGAAACGGTCTTTGGCGCCGACGGATCGATTCGCTCGCGAACGGACTATCAGTATGACGAGGCGGGAAATTGGGTCAGCAGGCATGAGACGGGCGGGAGCTTCGTGTTCAGGGAATATATCTACGCGGAATGAGGTTTACGAATGGCATGCATAGTGCTCGTTGAAGATAATGCGTTTATCAGGGAAGCGGCCGCCGGCTATCTCCAGCTCGACGGGCACAAAATACTGGAATTCGATTGCGTCAAGGACGTCGTGGAAACGGTCCGGCGGGGAGTCGTCGACCTCGCCATACTCGATATCATGCTTCCCGACGGAAACGGATTCAATCTCGCGAAGGCGATCAAGGAAATCGCGGACATCCCGCTTATCTTCCTTACGGCGAAATCCTCGGAATCGGACCGCATTCTCGGTTTCGAGCTCGGGGCCGACGACTACGTCGTAAAGCCGTTTTCGCCGAAGGAACTCGCGCTCAGGGTCCAGGCCCTGCTCAAGCGCTATTCGCAAACATCCAAACAGGGAGGCGACGCCTGTTCCTGGACGCTCGACGGAAATACGCTCGAGCTCGATGCCGCCTCGCATCGGCTTTCCGTCAATTCGGAAGAACTGTATCTCACCGGCGCCGAATGGAAAATACTTGAATACCTTGCGGGGCAGGAAGGGCTCGTGGTCTCGCGCGAGAGGCTTCTGTCGGAATGCCTTAATTATTTCTTCGAAGGATCAGAGCGCACGATAGACACGCATATCGCAAACCTGCGCAGTAAGCTCGGCGCTTCCGTCTGGATCGAGACAGTGCGCGGATACGGATATCGCTTCGCCGGCGCGCGGAACCGCTCAGATGCGACGTAAGACCCTTCTGCCGGAAAGCATATTCGCGAAAATTTTCTCAGGGCTTCTCGCGTCGTCGCTCGTCGTTCTCGTCGTCATGTCGCTCATGACGGGCTTCGCCATAAAAGCTTCAATCATGAACTGGAACAGAGAGAAAAAAGAAGACCTCGAGACGATACTCGTGCCGATGATCGCGAAGGCGCACCGGCTCAACGGCGGATTCACCGAAACTGCCCTCGAGGCCGCGCTTCTTCCCTACATGACCGACTCCCTCTTCGTGTACGTGTTCGACGAAAAGAAACAGCCCGTCCTTCTCATCGAGCAAGGCAGGCGCGTGAGCGTGCAGGACCTCCGCGACGAGGGCCGCGCTCCGCAGTCATTGCTCAACCGAAACCCGCCGCTCGCGATCAAGGACGGATCACGGGTAATATCGTATCTCTCCGTCGACAGCGCGGACTTCCTCGCGTACAAGGCGAACCGCCAGTTCGTCGACACGATGCGGGGCGCGATCACGGTGGGAATCCTCATCGCCGTCGGGCTCACGCTCGCCGTGTCCATCGTCTTCTCAACCTCGTTCTCGAACCAGACCAAGGCGCTTGCGGCGGGTATCGTCGCGATCAGCGACGGAGAGCGCGACGTATCGTTCCCGAAATCGGGAACGAGCGAGCTGACGAGCATCGCGCGCTCCGCGGAAACGCTCCAGCGGAGGCTCGAACGAGAAGAGCGGCTCAGGCGGCAGTGGATGCAGGACATCTCGCACGACCTCAGGACCCCGATCGCGGCGATCAAAAGCCAATTCGAGGCGATGGTCGACGGCGTTCTCGAAACGAGCGCGAAGCGGCTGGAGCGGCTCCTGTCGGAACTCAATCACGTCGAGGCGCTCGTGCGCAATCTCCAGGAACTCAGCCGCTATGAGTCGCCCGAGATGTCGATCAAGCGCGCGCCCATCGGTTCCATGGACTTCCTCGACGACATCCGCGAGCGCTTTCTTTTCCTGTGCGAGCAAGCGGGTATCGCCCTTGAATGCTCGGGAGAAGACGTCGTCGTATTGATGGACGAGCTGCTCATGCAGCGGTGCGTGTCGAATATCGCGCAAAACGCGCTTCAGCACACCGCGCGCGGCGGGACCATACGCGTAACGCTCGTAACGGAATTCAGCGACGTTCGCGTCGCGGTCGAGAATACGGGACATATTCCCGAAGCGGATATCGAGCGGATGTTCGATCGCATGTATCGCGGAAACGACTCGCGGCCGGAAGGTGGCTTCGGCCTCGGCCTTTCGATCGCGAAGGCGATCGTCGACTTGCACGGAGGCGGGATCGCCGCCGAAAATTCCGGCAATCTCGCGAGATTCACCATCTCGCTTCCCCAAGCGCGCCTGACGTAACGCGGGCTCAGGCGCAATCAAGCGCACGCATACGCAATCAGGCGCTTCCGCGCTCCACGAGCTCCGGCATAATGACGAGATCCTGCCCCTTGCCGTTTACCGCCGATTCGAGGGCGAGCACGAGCGCGCCCGCGCCGGCTATCATTAGCCGCTGGCGTATCGTCGTCAGCCCGGGCTGAACGAGGCGCGCGACGGGCAGGTCGTCATAGCCCATGACCGCGAGATCTTCGGGGACGCGAACGCCCGCCTCGCGCGCGGCGTTAATGAGGCCGATGGCGCTCATGTCGCCGGTCGCGCAGAGAATGGCGTCGGGAAGCGCGCCCAGCGAGGCGAAATGTTTGAAGCCCGCGATGCCGTCCTCGGTATCGAAGTCCGCGGCCTCAAACACGAGCGACTCGTCGAGCTCGAGGCCGATGCGCTGAATCGCGTTGACGTATCCGAGAAACCGCTCGGCCGGAACGGCAGCCTTGTCGCGCCCGCTCGTCGGCCCGTTGAGAAGGGCGATGCGTCGGTATCCCCGCTGAAAAAGATAGTTCACCGCGATGGACATTCCCCGCTGGTTTTCGAGAAGTACCGACTGGGCGCCCGGTACGCTCGTCTGCATGAGCACGAGCGGCTTGCCGAGCCGCGCGTATTTCTCGACGACCTCGCGCGAGGGCGAAAGGTTCATCGTGATGACGGCCGAAACCATGTTAAAGCGAAGCAACGTCGAAAGCAGTTCCTCCCGCAGGGCGGACGAGTGCCTCGTCGGGAAAATGACGGTCGTAGCGTCGAGGCCAAGCGCGGAGAGCACCCGGTCGACGCCCTTAAAGGCCTCGGCGTCCGAGGCGGAATCGAATCCGAAGGTAAGCACCGCGATGGCGGTGTTTTGCTTTCCGGTTTTCCACTGCGCGAACGTCTCGAGATAGCCCGTCTTGCGGATCGTTTCCATAACGAAGCGAACGACCTCGGGCTCGAGGGCCGACGGACTGATAAGCCCTTCAAGGATCGTCTCGCACGAGAGGGAAGCCTCCCGCGCGACGTCATGAATCGAAACCGCCATGGGCACCGTCCTAGAAGCGATCGGTCGTACTCAGGCCGTTCGCCTCGACCATCTTCATGCCCTTTTCGATATCCTCGACTTTGAAGATGATAACGGCTGTTTCGCCGGCCTTGTCGAGGGCGGCGTACAGGTACTCGATGTTCACGCCGTTCTTCTCAAAGAGCTGGAGCGCGTCGGCGAGGCTTCCGACCTTGTCGGATATGGTAACGGCAAGTACGTCAGTTGTCTTCGTGGTGAACTTCGCGCCGTTCAGGATCGAGATGGCCTTATCGGGATCGTCCACGATAACCCTGAGGATTCCGAAATCGGCGGTGTCCGCGATCATGATGGCGCGAAGATTGACTCCGCCCTCGCGAAGTACCCGAGTGACTTCGGCGAGCCTGCCCGCCGCGTTTTCAAGGAATATCGAGATTTGCTTGATCTTCATGCTTCGCGCTCCTTCTAGATTTGCCGTTTGTCGATAACGCGCTTCGCCTTGCCGATCGAGCGCTCGATGCTCTTCGGCTCGACGAGCTTGACCTTCAACGCAATGCCAAGCTTGCTCTTCATCGTCGCCTCTATGCGGTTCCGCAAGGCCTCCATGTCCTTCGTCTCATCGGAGAACGCGGCCGGGTTGACCTCGACGTGCAGCTCGACGTCGTCGAGATGCGTCTGCGCGCTTCGGTCGACGATGATGAGGTAGTTCGGGTCGACGCCCTGTATCTCGATGAGCGCGTGCTCGATCTGGCTCGGGAAGACGTTGACGCCCCTGATGATGAGGAGATCGTCCGTTCGGCCGAAGAGCCGGTGGATGCGCCTCGTGGTGCGCCCGCAGCCGCATTTCTCCTTTATGATGAAAGTAATGTCGCGTGTGCGATACCGAATGAGGGGCGTGCCTTCTTTGGTAATCGTGGTGATGACGAGCTCGCCTTTTTCGCCGTCGGGAAGGGGCATGCCGCTCACGGGATCGATGATCTCGGGGTACCACAGGTCCTCGTTGACATGCATGCCGTACTGGCCCTCGCACTCGAACGCGACGCCGGGGCCGGTGATTTCGGTGAGGCCGTAAATATCGTACGCCTTGATCCCCCAGGCCTTCTCGATCTCCTTGCGCATGTTCTCGCTCCAAGGCTCGGCCCCGAAGCATCCCGCGCGGATGCCGAGCGACTTCGGGTCGATTCCCATCTCATGGGCTTGCTCGGCCATATAGAGGGCGTAGGAGGGCGTGCAGGTAAAGAGCGTTGACTTGAAGTCGCGCATGAGCATGAGCTGTTTTTGCGTGTTGCCCGAAGAGATCGGAATGATGGTGGCGCCGATCCGCTGCGATCCGTAATGGGTGCCGAGTCCGCCGGTAAAGAGGCCGTACCCGTAGGCGTTCTGAACCGTGTCGTTACGGGTAGCGCCCGCGCCCGAAAGAGTCCGCGCCATGCCCTCGGCCCAATCGTCCATGTCGCGCTTCGTATAAGCGTCTACGACGGGCACGCCGGTCGTTCCGCTCGACATGTGAATCTCGACGATCTCCGACTGGGGAACGGCGAGCAGTCCGTAGGGATAGGTTTCGCGAAGATCGTCCTTTGCGGTAAAGGGGAGCTTGGCGATATCCGACAGGGTTTTGATATCGGACGGCCGTACGCCGGCGGCGTCGAGCTTTTTTTTGTAAAACGGAACGTTGGTATAACAGCGTTCCACCAGGTTTTTAAGCCGGGCGAACTGCAGGGTTTGCAGCGCCGCGGTTTCCATACATTCGTGTTCGGGGTTCCAGATCATAATGGAGTCTATTATACACCGAATTCGCCGCGTACGCCATAAAATACTCGTACCGATAGATACACTCGCGGCCCGTTGTCTCGGGAAGCGGCTCAGCGCGCGGACTCTTCAAAGAGCTTCTCGAGCGTCACCTTCGTTATTTCCGCGATACGTCCCGACCGCTCCATATCCGCGAGCGCTTCAGAAACTCTGAGAGCAACATCCTCGTTCCGGCTCGAGACAAAGTGGTAATTCCGCACGGTCGCGAGCGTTTCACCCGAGTATCGAATATTCATGAGACCCAATTCCCTAATCATGAGTTTCGCGATACTACGGGAGGTTACGACTACGTCGGTTCTATCGGCGTCTAGCATCCTGAACAGCCGTTCGATTGTTTGCGCGGGAAATCGCGTCGCTCCTTCCGGAAGGCCGCGCTCTATGATAATCATCGCCGTCAGGTACCCAACTCGAAGACCCTTCAAGTCGTCCCAGGACCGGATTGAGCGCGACTCCTTGGAAAAAACGGCGATTTCGTCGATCCACACCGGGGGATCGACGCGTACCACACCTTGAATTTCGCGCTCGAGACTGGCCTCGGCCAACACGATCGCGTCGATCGTTCCCATTTTAAGCGAGGCGAGCATGCGGTTGGGTGGATATACGATGAATTCCGCGCGATATCCCGCTTTTTCATACGCTTCGGCGAGGATCGCGCTCGCGACGATGGTCGGAGGCAGATCACCTCCGGCCGATCCGATCACAATTGATCTGAAGTTCTCGGACTCCGCCGAAACGAGGATGCTAGAAAAAAAGAACGCCAGTGCCAAGGCCGTTAGTCGATTACCCATTATATAGAAGTTTCGATAATCGACCGGCGATTGTCAAATAAGCGACTACTCCTTGGGCCGCCGGTCGTCGACGCGCTTCGCCTTACCCTCGGAAACAGGAAGGCTTCCCGGCTCGCGAATCTCGATCGCGGGGTTTATCGTGATGAGGGCGCTCATCTCCGCCTTGAGGCGGTCGCGAAGGGCGTTAATCACGCGCGCGTCGTCGGCGAAGGTCTCGGGCGTAATCTCGACCTGCACGGTCAATCGGTCGAGGACGCCTTCCTTCTCGACGATGATGAAGTAGTTCGCGCCGACGCCCTTCATCCGGAGCAGGACTTCCTCGATCTGGCTCGGAAAGACGTTGACGCCGTTGATGATGAGCATGTCGTCGGTCCGCCCGGTAAAGCGCGCGAGACGACGGTGCGTCCGCCCGCACTCACACGGCCCGACTATGAACCGCGTAAGGTCGCGCGTGCGATACCGTATGAGCGGCATCGCGTCGCGGCAGAGGATCGTCAGGACGAGTTCGCCCGTTTCCCCTTCGGCCACGGGCTCGAGCGTGTCGGGGTCGAGGATCTCGGCTATAAAGCGATCTTCCCATACGTGCATGCCGGCGCGGAAAACGCACTCGAAGGCGAGGCCCGGTCCGTTCATCTCGCTCATCCCGTAGCAGTTGTACACCTCAATGCCGAGTTTTTGCTCGATCTTTCGCCTCAGTTCCTCGGAGTGAGGCTCTGCCCCGGTGATCGCCTTGCGCAGCTTGAGGTCCCCGCGCGCGAGCTCGGTCGACTCCTCGATCGCCGCGTGGAGGTGCAGAAGATAGCTCGGCGTCGCGTGAATCATCGTGGTACCGAAGTCCTTCATAAATTTCAGCTGACGGATCGTGTTGCCCGCGCTCGTCGGGATAACCATCGCGCCCATGAGCTCGGCGCCGTAATGGAAGCAAAGACCCCCGGTGAAAAGACCGTACGTCATCATGTTCTGGATGACGTCGTCCTTGGTCCCGCCGGCGGCCATGAGGCTTCTCGCCATCGTGTCGCTCGCGGCGTCAAGGTCCTTTTGCGTCAGGTAGATGACCGTAGGCGTCCCCGTCGTGCCGCTCGAGGCGTGAATGCGCACGACCTCGCTTTTCGGCACGGCAAGGAGGCCGAACGGGTACGCGTCGCGGAGGCCTCCCTTCGTCGTGAAGGGAAGCTTGCGGATATCGTCGAGCGTCTTGATGTCGTCGGGCGAGGAAATTCCGCGTTCGGCAAACAGCTTCCGGTACAAGTCGGTCTTGAGGCCCTGCTCGACCTGCCGCTTCAGGCCCTCAAGCTGTATGCGCGCGATCGTCTCGCGCGACGCCGTCTCGATCGCGATGTCCCGGAACGGGATTTCCGCCTTCGTCATGCCGTCGCCTCCTCCCCCGATTTGAGGGCCTTCATGTTGATATCCACGAGACGCGGGTCCTTTCGGGCGAAGGTGTCGTGAACGCTCTTCGCGAGCGAAGATTCGCTGATCGGCAGGTCGCGCGCGGCGGCCCCGATAAGCACCATGTTCTCGGCCTTCGCGCTTCCCGCTTCCTTGGCGAGTTCCGAGGCGCGCACGATGCGGCTCCTCGGCAACGCGCGGATCGCCGCGTGAATCCCGTCGAGGTCGGGATAGTCGGATATGTTCACGAACGGCTCGGCGGCCGTCACGAGGATGCCGTCGGGCTTCAAGTAAGAAAGGTACCGAAGGCTCTCGACGGGTTCCATGGCGAGGATCATGTCGGCGCCGCCCGTCGGCACGAGGTCGGAGGCGATCGGCCCGTCCGATATGCGCATATGCGCCTGGACGCCGCCGCCGCGCTGGCTCATCCCGTGAACCTCGGACTGCCGAACCGAAAGCCCGTCGATCATCGCGGCGCGCGCGATTATGGTCGCGAGGGAAAGGACGCCCTGTCCCCCGACGCCCGCAAGAATGATGTCATACGTCATATTTCAAACTCCTCATCGACCGGCGCCCGCGTCGCGCGCGGATACCAGTCGCTCAAATTCGTCAATCTGCTCGATGAACAGCGCGACGCCCCGCCGCCAAAAGTCGGCCGTCTCTATATCGAAGCCCGCGCGCGCGGTGACGCGCGTCGCGTCCATCCGCCCGGTATCCACGAGTATCCGGTCGTACGCGTCCGCGAACGAAGGACCTTCCGCGCGAAAGCGGTCATAGAGGCCGAGCGCGAAGAGCTGGCCGAAGGCGTAGGGAAAATTGTAAAACGCGAGATCGCTCGAATAGTAGTGGGTCTTTACCAGCCACATGTAGGGATGATACTGATCCGACGCGAGAGCGTCGCCGTAGGTTTTTTTCTGCGCGTCTTCCATGAGCCGGCAAAAATCCGCGGGCGATAGCTCTCCTTGCTTTCTTTCCTCGAAGACCGCGCGTTCGAAGTAATAGCGCGAAAGGATATCGACCAGTATTTGGCACCCGTCCTGCAGCCTGAGCTCGAGGAAGGTCAGTCGTTCGTCGTCCTTCGCGCGGGCGGATTCCGATTCGAACACGACCGTCTCCGCGAATATGGAAGCGGTCTCGGCGAGCGTCATTGGGTACGAGCGCAAGAGGGCCGGCTCGTCCTTGAGCGTCTCGGAATGGTACGCGTGCCCGAGCTCGTGGGCGAGCGTCAAAACCGAGCTGAAGGACCCTTCGAAATTGCAGAGCACGCGGCCCTCGCGGACCTCGGGCATATAGGTAAAATAGGCGCCGCCGATCTTTCCCGGCCTCGGCTCGGCGTCGATCCAGCCGCCGTCGAAGGCTTTGGCCGCGAACGAGCCGAGGCGCGGGGAAAACTGCGAGAACGTCTCGACGACCGTCTCCCTCGCCTGCGCGAACGAACGCGTCCCCGAATCTTGGCCGACTGGCGCGAAAAGATCGTAGAACGCGCAGGTCGGCGCGCCGATGAGGCGGGCCTTCGCCTTGAGATAGCGCCGCCAATGGGGCAGCGTCTCCTCCATCACGCCGATGAGCGCGTCGAGGGCTTTCTCGCTGAGAAGGCCTTGCCTCACCGACTTCCCGATCGCCGCGGTCGCCGCCGAGCCTTCCCATCGGCGCCGTTCGTTGAGGGCGATCGACGTTCCCTTTACGCCGTTGAGCGCGGCGGCGACCGGAATGCAAATTGACCGACATACCTCAAGCTCGAGGCGAAAGGCTTTCTCGCGGATGGCCCGATCGGGCGAATGCGCGAGGGAGCGAAGCTCGACGAGGGTCTTTCTCTCCCCGGTCGCTTCGTCCCAAAGGCAATCGGCCGTCGAGGTCATCTGCTCCTGGAGGCGGCCCCACGCGGAGGCACCCGAGCGCGCGAGGTCCGCCGCGAGGTCTTCCTCGGCCGCGCTCATCTGCCTCGTCTGCCAAAAAAGGTCGTCTTCGAGCGACCAGCGATAGGGCTCGAGAGAGGCGTCGGCGACGGCGAGCGCGCGGACCTCATCCGCGTTCGCGGCGAGCGCGTCGAGGTAGAGCGAGCGAATTTTGCTGAAGGGCACGCAGAGTTCCTCGACCGCGTTGAGCTCGGCCATCGCCTCCTTCGCCGTGGTATCCGAGGAATACCGCGCATAGCAATAGGAAAGAAGCGTCTCGGAGAGCGAATCCGACCGATTAAACAGGGCGATCATCTCGACGAGCCATTCGCGAACGGCTGCAAGGGTACGGCCGGCGGTACCGTCGGTACCGGCGTCGCCGGCGTCACCGCTTGCCGCAAGAGGGGCCGCCGCGACGTGCGCCAACTCGCGTTCCGAAAGACCCGCGAGTTCCGCCTTCGCCGCGAGGAATTCCTTCGAGTCGAAACCCGGGTACACGGAATCGAGCTTCCAGCGCGGCGCGTCGCTTTTTTTCACATCGTCTTTCTTGACCTCAGGCATTGGATGCCTTTTCGCCGGAAGCCTTTAGGATGGAATCCTTTTTTTTGCGCAGGCGGAAAGCCTCGAGACATTCGCGTACCATGATGATGACGGAAACCCCGCGATACTCGGCCTCCTCCATCATGATCCGCGCGTTTTCTTCGACCATGTTCGGCTTCGCCTCGATGACCCGCACGTGAGCGGGGTCGACGCCGACGCCGAGGACTATTTTTTCGAGCTGGTTCGAAGGAAGCATCGTCGGCTGACAGCCGGTCATCGCGACGATCGAGTTGTCGAGGATCAAGATGGTGACGGGAGTTTTTGTCGACACCGCGTCCACGAGACCGGTAATTCCCGAATGGAGGAACGTCGAGTCGCCGATGACGCCGAAGGCGTACTTGTAGCCGGCCTCGGCCGATCCGCGCGCCATGCCGATAGACGCGCCCATGCAGACGATCGTCTCGACCGCCTTGAGGGGCGCGACGGCTCCGAGCGCGTAACAGCCGATATCCGCGGCGACGACGGTGCTGACCGCGCCCTCGCGCTCGTTCAGCCGCGCGCAGGCGAGGTTAAGCGACGAGTAGGAGTCATGGTGCGGACAGCCTTGGCACAGCTGAGGCGGCCGCGCGGGAAGCTCGGGCGGCACGAAGGCATCGAGCGCGGTCGGGCGCGGGGCAAGCGTGCCTGAGTTGAGTTCCGAAAGCGCGCGAGAAAGCCCCGCGCGTACGTTGTCGGGGGTAAGCTCGCCCGCGCGCGGCAAATGGCCGGTGAACTTCCCGATAACCGCTCCCGCCTTCGGAACGAGGCCGCGAAGCTGCTTTTCGAGGAAGGGCATGCCCTCCTCTATCACGAGAACCGTTCGGGCCGACTCGCACGCGCGTTTGATGAGCGCGACGGGAAGCGGCATGACCGATACGTGCAAAACCGTCGGAAGACCCGCGGATCCGCACGCGACCGCGAGGTCAGCGAGGTTCTCCTCGTAGTAGTTTCGGCCGAGCCCGCTCGTGATAATCGCGATATCCGTCCGCGCGGGATTGGGCGAATAGACGTTTCTCGCGTAAGAGTCCGACCACTCGCCGAGCGAAGTTTGCTTTTCGATCATCTTGGCGTAGTTCTTGCGCGCGAGCGCGGGCAAGAGCATCCAGTCTGACGGCACGCCTTTTTTAAGCGCATTTTGCGCGCGGGCTGAGTCGGCGACGCGCACGACGGCGCGCGAGTGAGCGAGGCGCGTGACCATCCGCATGATGACCGGCACGCGGAAGCGCTCGGAAATATCGAAGGCCTCAATGGCCATCTCGTACGCCTCTTGCTGATTGGTCGGCTCGAAGAGGGGAACCATCGCGAAGTCCGCGTAGAAGCGGGTATCCTGCTCGCCCTGGCTCGAGTGCATCGAGGGATCGTCGGCGACCACGCACACGAGCCCGCCGTTGATCTGGCAGAGCGACGAGTTCATAAACGGGTCGGCGGCGACGTTAAGCCCGACGTGCTTCATCGTCACGATGGCGCGCTTGCCGGCGAACGAGACGCCGAGGGCCGACTCATACGCGGTCTTTTCGTTCGCGCACCATTGGGCGACCGGGCCGCCCTTCGTCTCGTGATTGTCCACGAGATACTCGAGAATTTCCGTCGAGGGCGTGCCGGGATAGCCGAAACAGCCCGAAACGCCGGCGTGAAGCGCGCCCAGGGCAAGCGCCTCGTCGCCAAGAAGTACATGTTCCTTCATCAGATTAACTCCGGATTCCCGCACGCCGCGTGGGGCGCGCGGGGATTATAGATTGACTAGGCCCCGAAGGCCTCGGTTACGATTTTTTCGTCGAGCCGCGGGCTCAAGAGGCTCACCAGCGGAACGACGATAAAGGGCACCACCATCGCGATGCTCGACGCGAGCGGCGAGTTAGCGGGCCCGAGAACGAAGAAGAGCGTGATGGCCGTGCCCGATCCCGCGAAGAAGCCCGCGTAGGCGCCCGCCTTCGTCACGCGCTTCCAGAAAATGCCGAGGATATACGGGGCCATGAACGCCCCGGAAAGCACGCCCCACGAGAGGGACATGAGGGTCACGATGAAGCCGACCTGCATCCGGGATATTACGTACGAGCAAATGATAAAAACGCCCGACAGCACGCGGATCATGAGCAGCGACTGCTTCTCGGTGACTTCGGGATGGAGGTAGCCCTTATAGAGATCGATCGTGATGGCCGACGAAGACACGAGAATCATCGACGACAGCGTCGACATCGACGCCGAGAGCACGAGCAGCATGATAACCGCGAGCAAAAGCTCAGGCAAGTGCGCCGTGAGCAGGGTCGGTATGATGAGGTCGTAATTCACGCCGCCCGAGGCGAGGCGCGGGACGGTTTCGCCGTCGAAAAATACGTGGCCGAGAACGCCCGTCGAGTACGCCGCGACGCCGATGACGAGCGCGAATACCGTCGTAATGACCGCGGCCTTGCCGATCATCTTTTCATCCTTGATCGAGTAGAACTTTTGAACCATCTGGGGAAGTCCCCAGGTCCCGAAGCTCGTCATGAAAATGAGCGAGCCGATCGTGAGCCAGGAAGGCCGCGCGCCCGCGGGAATGTGCTCAGGGTACCGACTCGATACGGCCGTAATCGCCTCGCCGATGCCGCCGGCCTTCGATACCATGATGCCGACCATAAGAATGGCGCCCGCGATCATGATAAAACCCTGGATAAAATCTGTCATGGTGACGGCGAAGTACCCGCCGAGAATGAGATAGAGCCCGGTGATGCCGACGAGCACGATGAGCGCGAAGTCGTACGAGATGCCGAAAGTGCTCTCGAAAAGGTGACCGAGTCCCTTAAAGACGGAGGCAGAATATGGGAGAAGAAAGACGAAAACAAGGACGGCCGAGACCATCTTGAGGTGGTTTGACCCATAGCGCGCTTCCAGAAACTCGGGCATCGTCATAACGCCCAAGCGTTGCGTCATCACCCGCGTCCGCTTTCCGAGCACGAGCCAAGCGAGCATCGCGCCCAAAAAAGCGTTTCCGACGCCGATCAGGATGGCGCTAAAGCCGAACTGCCAGCCCTGCCGTCCCGCGAAGCCGATGAAAATGACCGCCGAAAAGTACGTGGTTCCGTACGCGAAAGCCGAAATCCAGGGACCGAGCGAGCGCCCGCCGAGAAAAAAATCGTTCAACGTCGTGGTTTTTTTCATTCCCCAGACGCCGACGGCTACCATTACAAAGAGAAAAACGAGCAACAGGACGAGACTGTACATACCGGACTCCTCGCGTTCGCGTAATTGGACGTCTCAGTATATACCAAAACACGCGGACGCGAAACTGGAAAACTACAGTCTGTAGAGGAGTTCTTCGACGAGTAAGATGCCCGCTGCCTCTTTGCGCGCGGCGTCAAGGGCGAGGGCCTCGGTTTTGCCCGTCGAAACGTGCTGGAAATCGACCGTCATGGTCTTTTTTTCTTGCGTGAAATCCCACACCGAGACGGAAACCGCAAGCGAGCAGGACCAGAGACCATCCTCTCCGAGCGCAAGGGAGTCGACCTTAGTCGTGCCGAAGATAAATCGCTGTACGCCGGAGCCGAACTGAGCGCGCGCGGCGCGGAGAAGCGCGGCTTCGTCGCCGGAGGCGAGCTGATTGGGGAAATCGGCCATACCGATGCGGCCAAATCCTTTCTGTACGAGCGGCTTCAGCAAGGCCGTAGCCGAAGCGTTTGCGGATACGATCGCCGTGCCGTTCTTGTTGAAATCGAGAATGGAAATCGTCGTCGGTACGCGCTTGGCCGAGGTATGCACGAGGTGCGGCAGGGACGCGGATAGCTCGCCGCGGGCATTTCTCGCGCGCAACTCGCCTTTAAGGAATTCGTCCGCCGCAAGAAAGTCCGGCGTCACGACGACGGCGCCCTTACCCGCGCGGGTCGGCACCGGAGCGACGAAGGAAACGACGCCGTTCTGGTCGGCCTTCCGCGTCTCGGAGAGAATATACGGGGATCCCGCTTCATCGACGGCGGGATAGGAGACGAGGCAGGGGAAGCCCGCGGCGGGCTTCGCGCCCGTCGGGGTCACGACGGTGACAGTGACGGCAAAGGGCGTCTTAAACGCGGTTCCCGCAACCGTTTCTCGCGGCGCGGTCGTCGAAGTGAATTTCAGGGTATCGAGGGCGGCAGACACGTTTTTCCGAAGGCCCGCAAGCCGCGAGGATGAGGAAGAAAGCCCCGAAAGAAGGGAGGAGGCCTCGTTATACGCGATAAACGCGGAAGCATAGTCGCCGGAGGCGATCGCGGCTTCCATATCTTCTTCAAATACGGCGGCCCGCGCGAGGGCCTCGCTTGATTTAAGCTTTTTTATCGAGGTTGGGGCGGCGGCCTTGTCGGCGTCGGAGGAGGTCTCGGGCTCGGAAGAACCGGAGAAGCGAGAAACGCTCAGGGCTCCCGCGTAGTTCATGGAAGAAACATCACCGCTCGCGGGGGAGCCCGCGCAAGAAACAAATAAAACGCAACAGGATACAAGACCCGCGCACAGGGGAAGACGACAATTCATTGTGATTACCTCGTGACTTTTTGTTGGCTCCATAATAGCATGGAAACAACTTGATTTCCAGCAGGTTTCACGCCTTGCGCGGAACTTATCAGGGGGATACAATACCGCATGCGCGCGACAAGGGCAATCGTTCATCTTGAGAATCTTGCGTATAATCTTTCCAGCATTGCGGGAATGCTCCCGGCGAATACCGCGCTGTGCGTACCGGTCAAGGCAGATGCCTACGGGCACGGGGCAGTCCCCATCGCGCGAACCGCGCTTTCGCGCGGCGCGACACACCTCGCGGTCGCCACGGTCGGCGAGGGAACGGAACTTCGAGAGGCGGGAATCGGCGCGCCGATCCTCCTTCTCGGCATACCCCACCCCGACGAACTCTCCGAGCTCGCGGCGGCCTCGCTTGAAGCCTTCGTGACCGACGGCGAATACGCGGACATCCTCGCGCGCGCCGCGCGCGACGCGGGAAGGACGCTTTCCGTTCACCTCAAGATCGACAGCGGCATGGGACGCATCGGCTGCTCGTGCGAAGAAGCAGCTCTTCTCGCGGCGAAGATATCCGGAACGACGGGTCTCATCCTCGCCGGAGTCGCGACTCACCTGCCCGTCGCTGACTCCCGCGCCGAAGGCGACTTGCGCTTCACCGAGCGTCAGATCGGCCGCTTCCTCGACGCGGTCGAATCGATTAAAAAGGCAGGCATAGATCCGGGAATCGTGCACGCGGCGAACTCGGGCGGCATCCTGCAGCATCCGTCATCGCATCTCGACCTCGCCCGTCCCGGAATCATCACGTATGGATACCTTCCCGACCCCGCGCTCGCGCGACTCATCGATCTTAAGCCGGTGATGGAACTCGAAACCGCGATAGCGGCGATCAAACCGGTTCTGGCGGGAACGACCGTCTCGTACGGACGAACCTGGACGGCCGAGCGCGACACGGTTATCGCGACGATTCCCATCGGGTACGGCGACGGTCTACCGCGCCGCGCGTCTCCGGGACTCTTTGTCGGCATAGAAGGCGCGGCCTACCCAGTCGTCGGACGAATATGCATGGACCAATGCATGGTGGACCTCGGCCCCGACAGCCGTGCGCGACGGTGGGACCGCGTTACCGTCTTCGGCCCCGCACCCGCGCCCATGAGCGCCGCGGACGTCGCTTCGCTCGTCGGGACGATTCCCTACGAGATAACCTGCAACGTCAACAAGCGCGTGCCGAGGGTATACGTCGGCGAATAGTCGCCTTTGCAATTCCGCTCCGGCGGGGTTATCATTAGGGTAATGAACCAAAAACGAGCTCTATCCAGCGCTCAGGCTCCCGTTCGACTTGCCGAAGGCGTCTATTGGGTCGGCCATCGCTTTACCGACGGAACGACGCCCGAAGCGCCCGACGTACCGATGGACTGCAACCCGTACCTGATCGTCGACGGTAACGAGGCGGTGCTTCTTGATCCCGGCTCGGTTCTAGATTTCGATCGCGTGTATCGCGCGGTTGTGTCGCTGGTTCCGCCGGAAGCGATTTCGCTCATCGTCGCACACCATCAAGACCCGGACATTTGCGCGTCTTTGCCCTTGTTCGCCCAGGCCGGCATAACCGCGCCGGTCGCCATGCATTGGCGCGCGTCGCTCCTCGCGCGTCACTACGGCGCGCCGAACGAGTTCTATATCGTAAACGAGCGCGGCTGGGAATGGCGATTCCGATCGGGAAGGATACTCCGCTTTATGCCGGCTCCCTACTGCCATTGCGCGGGCTGCATCATGACGTGGGACGCGACGAGCCATACGCTCTTTTCGGGCGATATCTTCGGTTCCATCCTCAACTCGCCCGATCTTTTCGCGGAGCCGGGATACGACGCGGGGATGCGGGCGTTTCACGAGCACTACATGCCCTCGCATGAGGCGCTCGCGCCGGTCATGGATTCCATTATCCCCCTCGACATCGCGATCATCGCGCCCCAGCACGGATGCGTCATCGTCGACGACATAAGAAAGCGCATACAGACGCTGCGCGAGCTCGAGTGCGGGACGTTCATCGACTCGATCGGCGAGGACACTGTGCCAAAGGCGCTTTCGTCGCGCGCGCCGACGCGCGCTCCCGCGCAAGGACTCGCGCAAGGAACCGCCCGCGACGTCCCGGACGCGAATCTCGCGGAACGTTCCGCGGAAGTGCCTTCGAAGCAAGAAACGATAGAAACGAAGACGGGCCTTCTTTCCGCCGACGCCTTTCGCGGCCGTCTCGCCGAGATCCTGTCGGATACTGCGCCAGAACGATTCGGCGCGTTGTATTTTTCCGTCGACAACCTCGAGGAAATCAACCAGCTTCACGGTAGGGTCGCGGGAGACGAAGCCCTTGCGGCGCTTACGTACATCATCAGAAACAGCGCGCACGAGGGCGACTCATGGTCGTTTTACAAGCTCGATCGACCGTACATCGCGTGCGTGACGGAGAACCTCTCGCCCGCCGAGGCGCGCGCCATGGCCGAGCGGGTGAGAAACCACGCCGCTGCCTCTGTGTACGCAGAAGAGCAACTGACGGTTTCAGTCGCGATTCTCTATGGCACCGAACTCGCGCCGGGCGGCGGCGAGACGATCGAGAGCGTCGACAAAGCGCTTCTCGCGCGCCTATTCCGGGCGAAAAAATCAGGAGCCGGAGGAATATGCGACCGCGTAAAAAGCGAGGAAGAGGACCTCTACCTGCGCAAGAAAATTTTACTCATCGAGCCGGACGACGCGTACGTGCGATTTCTCGCGCCTTTCTTCGAGCAACGCGGATACTTCCTCATGACTACGCACGACGGCGGAGACGCGCTCTCGCTCGACGGAAAGAGCGCGCCTGACCTCATCATCGCCGAGGCGATGGCCCCGAAAGTCAGCGGCTTCGACCTTCGCGAGCGCATGATCGCGTCGGGAGACGGCCGGGACATTCCGTTCATTCTCGTATCGAGGCGAAAGGACGAATCGTTTATCAGGCGCGCGGTCGATCTCGGCATCGTGCATTTCCTCAAAAAACCCTTTTCTAAAACCGAGTTACTCGGGCTCGTCGACAACCTCCTCGGGACGTCGGAATGAGAGAATCGACCATGCGACGCGCGAACCGCCAGCTACTGGCCGCGATGGCGGGGACGAATGAAGCGCGCGATACGCCGAGGCGCGGCAAGGGACTCACGGCCTTCATCGACGCGTGGATAGACCTCAACCAGTCGATGAGGCCGGAAGCGGAAGAGCGGGAGCGCGTCTCATCGCTTCTGACAAGCCTCCGCGCGGACGTCCCCTTTATCAGAAAGCTTTCGTCGCGCAAAGCCTATGATCGCTGTCGCGCCGCGCGCTATCTCGGCTATATCGCGACGGAACGCTCGTCGCGCGCGATCGCGCTCGCGCTCCGGCAGGAAACCGACGAGCCGGTGATGCTCTTTCTCGTTCGCGCACTCGCGAACCTTGAGGAGCCGGCGGCCCTGCCCGACGTCATCGATCGCCTCCGCGGGAGATCGATTCCGTTCATCATGCGCGTCGCGGGACTTCTCCTCGATTTTCAGTCCTCCTTCATCGCGCTGTTCCCGGAACTGGAAACGAGGCGCGAGCGGGAGATTATCGAACTGCTCGTGGAGTATTCGCGAATCGCGCCGACGAAATCCTTCTATCCATACCTTCTCGCGCTCTTCCGGGAAGAGGGAACGGATAATCGAATACGCAGAAAGGCATTCGATTGCATCGTCGAATCGTATCCGTTCGCCCTTAACCCGGCCGATCACCTTACCAATAAAGACGAAGAAATCGCGAGGCGGGCCTGCCTCGCGCTCGGCGATAGGGCGGGCACGGCGAACGCGCGCATTCTCCTTTCGGTCGCGAGAGAGGGCGCGGAGCGGGATCGGGCAAACGCGATCGTGGGACTTTCTCGAATGGTAGCAAAATCCCCGCGCGTGTTCCGGTATCTTGTCGCCGTATTGAGAGAGAACCTCGACGGTCCCGACGCGGAGACGCTGTGCGACGTTCTCTCGGGCAGAATAGAATACTTCCTGCTGAAGGACGATCCCGTTCACGTCGCCGTGACGGGACGCATCGTCGCAAACGCGCTCTCGCGCGGAAGAGTCAGCGACCTCATTTCGTTTCTCAACAAAAATCGCGATCGAGCGGTGGAAGACCGACTCATACGCGCGCTTCGAGGCGGGATCGCCGCATTCACGCGAGGCCTCGACGAGCTCAGAATGTATCTTAGTCCCGCAATCCTGCAAAAACTTGGCCTTTCGCGGCTTCCCGTGCCGAACCGAAGGATCGACGACGCGAAAAAAACCACTGTGCGCTGGCCCTTTGTCGCGCTCCTCGTTCCCGTTCTCGCGTCATACCCCGCGACCGCGCTCGCTTTTCGGCTGTTCGCCCCACAGGGACAACCGTTCGCGCAGACGCTTCGCTCCGCGACGAACGCGTATCTGTCAGCGTTCGGGTGGTATACGTTCTGTACGCTCGCGATCGGACTGACGCTCGCGGTCCTGGCGTCGCTCGAGTCGATACGGCAGGGCAAGCAATACGCGATTAAGGACACGTCTCTCCTCTTTCACCGCAACATGCTCCCGGCGATTTCGATCATCGCTCCCGCGTACAACGAGGCCGTCGGCATCATCGAGAGCGTCGAGTCTCTCCTTAACGTAAACTACCCAGACTTCGAGATCGTCGTGGTAAACGACGGCTCGCGCGACGACACGCTCGCCATACTCATCGACCGGTTCCAGCTCGAAAAGACGGACGGCGATTATAACGAGAAGCTCAAGACCCAGCCGGTGAGGGGACTTTACAGAAACCCGCGCCTTCCGGAGCTTACCGTGATCGATAAGGTAAACGGGGGAAAGGCCGACTCGCTCAACGTCGGAATCAACGCCGCGTCGGGCGAATACATACTCGCCATCGACTCGGACAGCGTCCTCGAGCGCGATTCCCTGCTCGCGCTCACCGCGGCATTTCTCGACTCGAACGAAACCGTGGTCGCGTCCGGCGGGAACATCATGCCGGCGAACGGCTGCGTCATCGATCGGGGCCAGCTCGTCGAGAAGAGAACCCCAAAGCGCCCGCTGGCCGCGTTCCAGACGATCGAGTACCTTCGCGCGTTCATGACCGGCAGGCTCGGCTGGTCCCGGCTCGGAACCCTCATGATCATCTCCGGCGCCTTCGGCGTATTCAGGCGCGAAGAAGTACTCGCGATTAACGGGTATTTGACGAGTCGGGAAAAATACGAAAAAGACACGGTCGGCGAGGACATGGAACTCGTGATCAGAATCGAGCGGAACATGCGCGAGACCGGGCGGCCGCACCGCATCACGTATAACTGCATGGCAAATTGCTGGACCGAGGTCCCGTCAACGCTTGCCGTCCTTCAGCGACAGCGGGAACGCTGGCAGCGGGGCCTCCTCGAGATTCTTTCGTTCCATAAGAAGATGATCGGAAACCCGCAATACGGAACATACGGTCTCGTCGGCTTTCCGTACTATCTGATCTTCGAGGTCGCCGGTCCTTGGTTCGAGCTTATCGGCTTTCTCGTCTTCATCTCCGCGATAGCGACTGGTGCGATCAATCCTTCGGTCTTTCGCTTCATCGTCGGGGTAAATCTCGGCTACGGTATCGCGCTTTCCGCTCTCGCGATTGCGATAAACGAACGGAACGGACGCGTATTCCCGTTCTTCGACCGCATCGGCCTCCTGGTAGCGGCGATCGGGGAACAGGCGGGCTTTCATCAATTGGTTTCGTTTTTTAGGGTATCGGGATACATTGGCATGCTTCGGGGAAAAACGGGATGGGGAACGATGACGCGGCGCGGATTCAAAAAAGCGCCGAAGGGAGACTCTCATGGCAAAAAGAAATAAAGCACTATACATCGCGATCGTGATGACGCTCGCGGTTAATGCTTTCGCAGTCGCTGAGGACGCGCAATTTCGAAATATCTTCGAAATTGACGCAATCGTAACGGGGTCAGACGAGTACTACGTCCGGGCGGAAAACGTGCTCATCTGGAACCGCTCGCCAAAACTATTGCCGACCTTCCGACTCACGGCGACGACGAACAATGACGAAAGCCGCCTTCTCGTTCAACCGGGTTTTGTGTGGGTCTTTCGCGAAGGGGTATACGCCGACGTTTCCTATGGCGTGTCGGCGAACGGAGACGCGGAAATCGGACAAGAGGGCTTCGCCGAGATTACCCGCGAAACGGACGAAACGACGGCAAGTGCGCGATTCAAGGCAGGCTATCTTCACGAGAGCGGGCTCTTTTACGCCATCCCGGACGTATCGTTCAAGCGGAAGTTCACGGACGTGTACGCTCTCAGGGCGAAATATTTCTTCGGATATAACACCGACGATTTTCGCTCTCACTCTCTCGAGCTGACAAACGACTTCGCGGCGTCAAAGCGTTTCGTTCTCTCGGCGATCGGAATCGGAACGCTGGAACAATATTCCTACGGGGACGAGTGGCTCTGGGCGGCGGGGGTAAAGGCGCAGGCGACGATTACCAACCGCTTCAAGCTACGGTATCTTTTGCAGTACACGACTCTCGCGCGTGACCGATGGGGTATCGAGAACGCGCTCACGCTCGATGTTAAATTCTAACGGACAAACCCGCGATCACGAATCCGCGCGATCGCGAAGCGACGCGGCCTCGTACGACCGCTCCCACACGACGACAGCGCCGCTTTCCGCGCGGATCGGAAAAAAAACCTCAGGGCTTATGACATCCTTCCATCCCCAAAGATGAACCGCGGATGGAGCGAACGAATCGCGCTCCGTGAGGCTGACCCCGAGACCCGCGTGAGAGAGCGTCCATTCGCCGCGCGCGCCGTCGCGGTCGACGCCGCGAACGGCGTCGCCCGTGCCCGCAGAAATACCGCCGAGATAAAATTGCTTGCGCGTCTTTCCCGCGATAACGACGCGGTTTTCCCGTACGAAAAGGATCCCGTCGGGATTAACCGTCTCCGTAAATCGCGCGGGCTCGAGGTTCCGGGGAAACGAAAGCTCATAGCCCCGGTCCATCCTGCGACCGCCGAATCGGAGGAAGTTGTGCGTATACTCATCGGTCTCGATCGTCTTCTCGCCTGAGTTCTCGAGCCGGTATCGTACCGTGAGTTCCGACTCGGAGGCGCGTATTTGCTTTTCATAGCGATAAGCGTAGCCATTCCGGTTTTCCGACTCGCAGACGAATGTCGCCGTCGTCCCGTCGGCCGAGCGCTCGGAGTCGAACGACACCGGCTCGCGCTCGTACTCGGTAAAGAAGAAATAGGGCTTCTCGTCGCGCCGAAGCCAACCGACGCCGATCTTGGGAAACCATTCCCCGACGGCGCAGTCGTCGTACCCGACGCAGTTTTTTATTCCAAACTCGTTATGGAGGCCTCGTCCGAACTTCCGGTCGTTTCTCGATAACAACGGGCGCTCTTGCCCGAGAAGCTCGATGCCCCGGAACTTGAGCGACGAAACAAGCCCGTTCCAGTCGAAGCGGCACCAGCGATATCGCTCGCCCGCCCGCTCGACCGTGAGCGCGATGTCACCCGAGGAGAGGTCATACGCCATGGTTAGGCCCTCGCCTTTTCGAACGTCTCGCGGATTTTCGCGGTTTCCGCGCGCGCGGTCTTCACGAAAGAGTTGTCCTCGACCGTCCCGAGCACGGCGTCGCGCTCGGCCGAGTTTCGATAGGTGATTCCGCGGTACGCGTTCGAGTAGTCTTTTTTCTTGGTGACGTACACCTGATTCTCGATATAGTCGCGGATATCGACCGCGCGAGAAAGCAGCTCGTTCCATCGCTCGCCGGGGATGCGATCCGCGTCCTCGACGATCTTCAGGCACTCGTAGGCGTTCTCGGCTTTGTCGCGGGGATACGACGCCCACCACTGTTCGTACTGCGCGTGTATGTCGTCCCAGGAGCCGAAGAGCCCTGAGCGAATGCCCGCGCGAAGTCCGTCGACGCGGGTTTCGGAAACGAGCTGACCGCCCATGTTTACCCACGCGAGGCTCGGCTGGGCGGGGACTTGCGCGGAAAAGTAGTCGTAGTGAATGCCGTACGTCACGAGATACTCGGCCACCGTGCGCACGCCGTAGTACAAGAGCATCTGCCGGTACGCGTTCCATGCCTTGACGACCTTCATGATCCTCACTTCGCGCGTGAAGCGTTCCATCATCTCGCCGCGGACGGAAAGACCGTTGACCACGTCGGGGTTATTGACGATGAGCTCGCGTCCCTTCGCCTCGAGCGTCGCCTCGTCGAGCGACGAGACGTCGCGAATCGTTCCCTCGGAGGCGAGCGCGCCGACGCCCGCCTGCTGGGCGAACCACGCCTTGCCCGTCCACCGCTCGAGAAGCCTGAGCGAGGCGATCATCTCGAAGGCGGTGTCAGGCGCGAGATGGTCCGTCTCGATGCGCTGGGTCACGCGGACGCGGCGGTCGCGCGTGCGGTATTTCCAGCTGTTCCGCTCGAGGGCGTACATGTTATAGAGCCAGTAATACGCGGGCATCACGCACAGGACGTCGTTCTTGCGGTCCTCGTAGACCATCGAGAAGGGAAACATGATATTGAGCTCTGCGGGATAACTGCCCTTGGTAAGGAGGGTATAGCTCGCGAAGCGGCAGTTGTGCTTGAGCGTGCTCGAGAGCCCCGGCCAAAAGCCGCGCCCGGCGACGATCTCGCCGTCGTTGCCGCGGCTGTTATGGTTCGAGCCGACGGTCGCGCCCGCGGCCATGTTCGACTGTCCCATGATAAGCGTTGCGATAAGGAAGGAATTGTTATGATGCTGTTCGTGCCCGGGAAACACGAGGTTGTTGAGCACCTCGCAGCACGACACCGTCGAGTTGTCGCCGAGTATGGAATGGATGAGCCGCGCGCCGTACTTGAGGCTCGAGTTGTTGCCGAGCACGAAGCGAACCGCCTTGACGCCGTAAAAGACGCGGCACCCGTAGCCGATGATCCCGTTCACGAGCTCGACGCCCTCGCCGATTTGCGTGGGCTCGTCGTCCGCCGAGTGAATCGTGAGATTCTTGAGCTTGTTCGCTCCCTTGACGTATGAGGACGGCCCGAACTTCGTGTCCTTTATGACCTGACAGCTTTTGATTATCGAGTGGTCGCCGACCGTGCCGTACCATCCGCGCCGCAGGTCGACGCCGTTTTGCGTGAGTTCCTTGAGACGCGCCATGAGCGGCGCGTCGTCGCGATACGTCGCCCAAAGCCAGGCGTCGGCGCAGGTCATGCCGGCAAAGGCAAGGACCGATCTCCCGCCCGCCTCGTTCATCGGGTCAAGCCAAATCCTCACCGACTCGTCTTCCCCCTCCTTCACGACGCCCTCGCCGAACTTCGCGTGATCGGTGCAGGACATCTCGTCGATGCGGCTCATGATGACCCGGTTTCCGATAACGTAATGCGACAAATACGCGCAATCATGAATGGCGCAGTCGGCGCCGATATCGCAGGAAATGACTCTACTATTGGTAATGCCGGCCGGCACGGTAAAATCGTGAAACCTGAGGTATTCGGCCGTGAGCGCGCCGACTCGGACGAGTCCCGCAAAAAGGCTGTTTTTTAACAATGCGGGATTGAACGGGTCCTCGACGAGGAAGGTTCCCCAATCGGCGCAGGTGTTTCCGTTTTTCTCCAGTAGGGCTATCTCATCGACGCTTAACGGTCGCCACTGCCGGCGCGCCGCGTCGCTTTGGACGTTCCGAAGCGTATATTCGTCCTCGCCCGGTTTCAGGAATTTCGGGTCCACGAAGCCCAGTCCGAACCGATCGGACGGTACAATTTCGATTTGGCTCATACAAGCAGTATGGGGCAAATTTGCATAAACGGCAATTACCTGTTACTATCGCCCTACATTGGCGGTTTTGGTAATGCGCCATACTACGTTTACGTCGCAACCGGCACTTTCGGCCGGAAGCGATAGCAGGAGAGTTACATGAGCACACATATCGGAGCGAAGCCGGGCGAGATTGCCGAAACGGTACTTCTACCCGGGGATCCGCTCAGAGCGAAGTTCATTGCAGAAACCTATTTAGAAAATCCTATATGCTATAACGAAATACGCGGAATGCTCGGATTTACGGGCACCTGGAAAGGAAAGAAAGTTTCCGTTCAAGGAACTGGTATGGGACAACCGTCCCTTTCGATCTACGTCAACGAACTCTTTCGTTTTTATGGGGTACAGGCGGCAATCCGGGTAGGAACCGCCGGCGGCATTCAAAAGGAAACGAAGCTTCGCGACATCGTCCTTGCGATGAGCGCCTCGACGGATTCTGCCCTCAATACCTACCGATTCGGCGGCCGTCACTACGCCCCGACGGCAAGCTTCAGACTCCTACAGGCAGCCTGGGACGCGGCACAATCGCGCGGCATTACGCCCGCGGTCGGCCCCGTCGCTTCCTCCGATACCTTCTATGACGACGGAGCGACCTGGAAGCTCTGGGCGGAATACGGAGCGCTCGCGATCGAGATGGAAGCGGCCGAACTGTATACCCTCGCCGCGAAGTTCGGCAGGGAGGCGCTCGCCATACTGACGATCTCGGACCACATCGCCGAAGGCACCGCGACCACCGCCGAAGAGCGGCAAACGACGTTCCGCTCGATGATGGAGATCGCCCTTGACGCGGCAACGAAAGAAGGGGCGAAATGACCGAACTACAACCAACCGAGATAGACCTTTCGCCGAAACGCCGGCGTCCCGTATCCCTGCCCCGCAAACGCGTCGTGGCGGTAATCGTGTTTCTTTTCGCGGTCGCGTGTATCGCGGCCCTCACCGGCGTCATGGCGCATCGCGCCTCAACGACGCCCGACGCCATTAGAGGCGCGACGCTCCCGTCGGAAACGGCGGAAATAATCATAAGCGAATAGCGCACGCCGTCCGTCTCTTCGAAAATTTTCCCCATCCACCGCTTTTTTGGCTATACTTAGTACGAGGAGTACGCGCGATGAAGGCAGATATCGGTTTTATCGGGCTCGCGGTGATGGGAGAGAATCTCGCGCTCAACATGGAGCGAAACGGCTTCACGGTCGCGGTTCACAACAAAACGACCGCCGTGTTGGACGCGTTTCTCGCCGGGAGGGGACGCGGACTCAAGTTCGTCCGGGCGGAATCGCTCCGGGAACTCGTCGAGGCGGTCGCGGCCCCGCGAAAAATCATGATGATGATAAAGGCGGGCCCTCCCGTCGATTCGGTTATTGAACAACTGCTTCCCTTCCTCGAGAAAGGGGACACGATCATTGACGGCGGAAACTCAAATTGGGCCGATACGGCTCGCAGGGTCGACTACCTCGCGTCTCGCGGCATGCATTTCGTCGGGACGGGAGTGTCGGGCGGCGAGGAAGGAGCGCTCAACGGGCCGTCGATCATGCCGGGAGGCGACGAGGCGGCATGGAGCGGACTCAAGCCGATTTTTCAGGCGATCGCCGCGAAGGCTCCCGACGGGAGTCCCTGCTGCGAATGGATAGGTCCCGGCGGCGCCGGGCATTTCGTGAAGATGGTCCACAACGGCATCGAGTACGGCGACATGCAGATCATCTCCGAGATTTACTGGATCATGAAGGAGTCTCTCGCGCTTACGTACGACGAGATGGCGGACGTCTTCGCGTCGTGGAACCGGGGAAAGCTCGAATCCTACCTCGTGGAGATCACCTCGGAGATTCTCGCGTTTCGCGACGCGGACGGAAGCCCGCTCGTGGAAAAGATCCTCGACGCCGCGGGCCAGAAGGGTACGGGAAAATGGACGGGGATGGCCGCGCTCGACGAGGGCGTTCCCCTCACGCTCATCGTGGAGTCGGTATTCGCGCGCGCCCTTTCGGCGCAAAAGGACGATCGCGTTCGCGCAAGCGAGATCCTTGCGGACTCGCGTTCGCGACACGCCGCGACGTTAGCCCCTACCGGCGACCGAACGGGCGTTCTCGCCGATCTTGAAAGCGCACTCTATGCGGCGAAAATAGTGTCGTACGCACAGGGCTTCGAGCTCATTCGCGCGGCTTCAGATGCGAATGAATGGAAACTCGATCTCGCGTCTATCGCGAAAATCTGGCGCGGCGGTTGCATCATCCGCTCGGCCTTTCTTGACCGGATCGCCGCGGCCTTCGAGTCCGACCCGTCTATTCCGAATCTCGCGCTTTCGGGGGATTTCGCAAAAGCGCTCGCGGCAGATCAAGCCGGCTGGCGGCGGGTCGTCTCCGACGCGGTGTCGCGCGCCCTCCCCGTTCCGGCGCTTTCCTCGGCCCTATCCTGGTTCGACGGCTACCGGAGCGCGCGGCTCCCGGCAAATCTCCTGCAGGCACAACGCGATTACTTCGGTGCCCATACCTACGAGCGAACCGACCGGCCGCGGGGGGAGTTCTTCCATACGGACTGGACCGGTCACGGCGGAAATACAACGTCGCGTACCTATACGGTTTAACGCAAAAGCGCCGGTCGCCTTGACAGCGCACTGCCCTTTCCGGTACATTCGACATGCGCTTCGTTGCGCATCCCCGGATGGTGGAATTGGTAGACACACTAGTTTCAGGTACTAGCGCCTTCACGGGCATGGAAGTTCAAGTCTTCTTCCGGGGAAAAAAAGAGGATCACCTTTAGGTGGTCCTCTTTTTTTATTCTGAAGAAGACTTGAACCGGAGGAACCGCCGAGCGAATGCGAGGAGTAGCGGCCAGGGAGGGCCGCGACAGGTTCCGTAGGCGTCCCGGAAGACCGAGGCACGAGGCCGAGGTCTGTAGAGCAAGTCTTCTTCCGGGGAAAAAAAAGAGGATCACCTTCAGGTGGTCCTCTTTTTTTAATCTGAAGAAGACTTGATGCCCAGCCGCTTCACAGCGAAGCGAGAAGCGGTAATCAATAAATTTCCATTAGGCAAACGGCCCATGGGACGTATGCCCAGCCGCTTCGCAGCGTAGCGAGAAGTGGCTGTCAATCCTCTTCCACTAGACAAACGGCCCGAAGGGACGTACGCGCCCGACAGGCCACAAGGCGTCCCGGAAGACCGAGGCACGAGGCCGAGGCCTGTAGGGCAAGTCTTCTTCCGGAAAAAAAGCGATGCCGTAATCCGTTTACCCCGCGAATCCGCCGATACGCGAATAGCAGAACTCGGGCTTTCGGGGAAAGGGTTCCCCGAGTATCATGCGATGAATCCGCTTGACTTCCGAATAGCCCAAAGAAACGAGATAATCGTATCCACTCCGGTTTTCCACGGGAAGGAATATTTTACGGCCGTCCATCGTCCTCTCGCCCAACAGGGCATGCCCCGCTTTTTCGGTCAAAGCCGAAACGCCGCCGTCGCCGAAGCCGGGAATGTAAAAACCGAGCACCGTATCGCCTTCCGCGTAGACGAGGGCATCCTTCAAAACCGGACGCAAAAAGACGGAGCGGTCTTCGCCTGACGCTTCAAGATCAATCCTCAACGCCTCGTCATATTCTTCTTTATCGATCGCGCGAATAAGGGAATTTTCCGTACGAAGAATCTCCGAACCCTCCGGCCTTTCCAAAATCGCATACATACTTTCTTCGGCGAACCCGGCCCTTCTATACACGGGATATCCTTGATCGGTGGCCGTCAAGGTAATGGTCCGACAGCCGCGTTCGTCCCGTAAATACCCGACAAGCCGATCGACGATGAGGGAGCCGATACCCTTTCTCTGGTGAGCGCCTGAAACGATGATATGGGCAAGCCATGAGGTAGTTCCGAACTCGATAGCCGTGCCGATTCCGAGAAGGGCTCCCGTCGGGCTTACGGCTTTCACGCACGCGCAATTCCCGCATTTCAGATAGTGCTCGTGAATTGCGGTTATGCCGGACCACGTATCGGGCTTAATACAATCGAGCGAGGGAACGTCCCGCGTCTCGAGGTCAACGATAGAATAATCTGTCATAGTTCGCACACTGTACCATGTAAACGGCGTTTTCGCCGTACCTTTTCGCGCGTCGGTCGGCCTTTCGCCTTAGGGCGTTTCTTTCTTTAGTCTTTTTTGGCAGTACATTTTTTCGTCGGCGATCTTGAAATGCTTGTCGAAATCATAGTCGCCTTCGCCGAGCACCGAGTATCCGAGGGAGAGTCCGCGGGGATACTCCGTGGCAAGCGCCGATATTTCGGCGGCGAGCGAATTTTGCACGCGAAAAAGGCCTGCCTCGTCGAGACCCGAAAGAAAGAAAACAAACTCGTCTCCACCGATGCGAAACAGGGAATCGGTCGAACGCGTTACTTTCCTTAAAATGTCTGCGCACGCGCGGATGTACTCGTCGCCGGCCGCATGACCGTATTGATCGTTAACCGCCTTAAGATTATCGACGTCTGCGACAAAAAGGACGAGAGGACGAGGGGCGCTCTCAAGTATCTTCCCCCGCCGTTGATCAAAGCAGGTCCGGTTCTGACATCGGCATAGCGTATCGATATAGGCACGCTTTTCCAAATCTTTTACGAAGGAGTCTATCGTCGAAAGGTCATAGAGCGACAGAGAATACCCGATACGCTTTCGGCGGACGTTGAGGATATCCCGCTGGCCCACGTACAGGGTTTGCGCGGTCTTCACGTTCTGAACGAAAAACGAGGGGTCGCCCTCTGGTCCGGAGCCGATATCGATTCGGGAAAAAAGAGATTTGTCGAAAAGACGATCATACATCGCGTGTTTTGCGGGCAAAAATCCGAACTCTTCGAAATACCGCTGGGCCTCGTCGTTGAGGTGCAAGAGTTCTCCGGCTGCATTGAACATCAAGACGGGCAAGCCGACGCTGTCGTAGAATCGATTCTTGCCAAAGTACACCACGGATTCGTCTTCGTCCAAAAACGTCGCCCAGTAGAACACGCTCACGCAAAAGAGATGGCCAAGGAAGGCGTATGGTTGAATCGTGCCTTTGAGGTTCGTGAAGTTGGATAAAAAGAGAAATATCGAGAAGATCACGCTGGATGCCACGAACAAGAGCATCGCTGCCCGAGTATTTCGTCGCGACTTGAAATACTGAATGACAAGCAAGACCAATGAGACGGTAATAAGAAGATAGCTGGAGACCGAATGAACGACGAACCAAGGTCCGTGTAGAATCTCAAGTTCTCTCATAGGCAAGTAACTAAAACCGCTATGGCCCGCTAAAAACAGCGGTTGAAACGAAGACGTGACCGAAAGCAAGCACGTTGCGACGGGAACCGCGGCGAATAGCGGCAACAAACGGTCCCGCGCGCGACCAAACGAAAGCCGCCAGGAAAAGAAGAAAAGCCCGAAGATAGTCACGTTGACGCTGACGAATCCCCACTGGGAAATCTTATAGACGGCATCTGGTGTGTCCATTCCGTAATACAGAAATAGAAGGAAGTTCCAGGCACCGATTCCCGCATTGACGAGCGAGACGTAATTAAAACGTTCAATGTCCCGTCGCCGTCTGATGCCTTCGAGAAAGAGAAACATCGCATACAGGGAAACGACCAAATGCGCAACGGACTGAATCCGCGTTTCCATAAACACCCACCCCCAGAACGCCTAATTGTACACCATTACGACCCAATGGGGACAGGGGAGCGATATAGAGAGTGATATCTATTGACATCTCGATTCTGATACAGTAAGTTAGTAATAGATAACTAACTACGTATCATCTCGGGAGAATGCAATGGAACGGACAAGTCGCCAGCAGGAAATTCTTGATGCGGCAGTACGCATCATTGGGGCGCATGGGTTCAGTGCCTTAACAGTACGCCGTGTCGCCGAGATGGTGGGCGTTTCGGAACCAGCGTTATACCGGCACTTTCCCAGCAAACTGGCAATCCTTGAATGTCTTTTAGATGATTTTCAGCAAGCGATCGTTTCTCTTTTTGTAAAACTGGAAACCATGGGTGGGTCAAATCCTCTGAAGGACTTTATTGCGGACTTGTTTGAAGCGCTCAGTAGAAGGGAGACGATTGCTCCGCTCTTATTCTCCGAAGAAGCATTTCATGCAGAACCTGCGCTGAAAACCCGTGTTTATAAAATGATTACATCCAATGCCAAAATGCTTGCTCGGGGATTAGCCGCACAGCAAAATAGAGGCGCAATACGCAATGACATTGAAGCGGAGGACCTTTCTCTACTGGTTATGGGCTGCATCCGCGTAACAATAACCCGTTGCAGTCTCAGTAACGGCAAGGTTCATCTCGTTGACGAAAAAGGACGAGTGTCGGATATGTTAACTATTTTACTCAAAAGATAATTTTTTTACCATAAAGATAGTGATCGATAACTACTTCAAGGAGTGGCTAATGAAGGAAAACTGGAATAAGCGGAAAGCAGCACTCGTCGTGTTCGCATTTGTGGCATTCGCCGTGTTTTTCATTGCAGGGATCAAATCCCGTGTCAGACTGGAAACTGATCTTGACGAATACATGCCCTCAGACCATCCTGCGTTTGTATACAGCGATCAAGCGGAAACGCTCTTCGGTATACAGGATGCGGTTCTGATCGCGATTGAGCACCCAGAAACGTTATACAACCCGGGAACACTCGGAAAGATAAAAGATATCACTCGATCTCTGGCCGAGCAGTTTCCCGAAATCGAAGAAGACTCAATAACATCTCTGTACACTGCAGAAAACATCTCCTCGGATGAATGGGGCTTAACGGTTGCGTCTTTTTACGATGAGGTTCCGCAGTCTCCAGAGGAATTGAGCGATCTTAAGCGCGCTGTGTCAGGCAATCGCATGATTCAAGGCAAACTAGTAAGCGATGACGGCCGTTCGTCCCTCATCATTGCGGAAATTGTCGACGATGCGTTTACTCCAGATTTTTACCGCCGATTGCAAGCGTTCGCCGGGGAACAAAGCGGACCGGAAACCATTCACGTCGCGGGACGCCCCGTTGTGGAAGGCGAGATGACACGTCTCGGTCCGAAAGACATGGCCCGAATGGCACCGCTCGTGTTCGGCATAATGATCGTGCTACTGCTCGTCATCATGCGATCCGTCCGGAGTACTGTTATCAATATGGGCATCGTTACCATTGGTACTCTGGCAGCTTTCGGGGGCATGGCGTGGCTCGGCGTTCCGGTCTATACCGTGAGTACCATGATTCCGGTCATGCTCATAGCCGTCGGCGTCGCGGACGGTATACATCTTCATAATACGATTCAGTCGTTCGTACGAAAAGAACCGAAAATAGATCGTGAGACGCTCATTGCCCGAACCATGAAAGACATGACCCGACCGGTTATCATGACGTCGTTAACGACGGCGGTTGGCTTCCTTTCTCTCATGACTAGCGAGGTCTTGCCAGTCCGTTATTTCGGCCTGTTTACCGCGTTTGGTGTTCTAGTTGAAATGGCGGGAGCGCTCTTTCTCTTTCCCGCGGCGATACGGATTTTCGGGGTTCCCCGACTCAAGGAACAGAAAAAAACAGTATCCGACCAATCTGATTCTCGCTGGACTACGGGGGCAACACGGTTTACGTCGCTTCTGTTTACACGCGCAACGGTAATCGTTGCGGCTGGACTTGTAATACTGGTACTCTTCGCGATAGGCGCAAGCAAGGTTTGGATCGACACGAGCTTTCTCGCGAACTTCCAGAAGAACAGCGATATCGTTCGTACCGACACCTTCGTCAACGAGAATTTCGGCGGGACATCCACCCTGAATGTCGTGTTATCTGCGAAGGATGCGGAAACTTTCAAGGATCCCGAAGTCCTGCGCCTTGTTTCAGCCCTACAGAAAGACATCGAAAAAGATTCTCTCGTGGGAAAGAGTTTTGCCCTGACAGACTATGTACAGCGCATGCATCGAGTCATGCACGAGGACATGCCCGAATACGACGTTATTCCAGATGATCGGGAAATGATCGCTCAGTATCTTCTACTTTATGAAATGTCCGGCGACCCCGAGAATTTAGAACGAGTAGTCGATTATGACTATAGGGAAGCGAATCTGGCATTCCAGCTCAAAAGCGACAGCTCCGCCAAAATGCAGACAATTGTGGATCACGTGGAGACCTATGCTGCTGGATTTGAAAAAAAGGGAATTGCGATTCGGTATGCCGGAAGCGGTTACAAGTCGCTTGTGTTCTCCGGGCTTCTTCTCAAGGGCCAGATAAGCGGACTCGCACTTTCGTTCCTGATTGTGTTCCTGCTCATTTCTCTCATGTTCAAAAATGCGTTTATCGGACTTGCAGGCACCATACCGATCGCCTTTACAGCAATTATCAATTTTGGAACGATGGGCCTCACCGGTATTCCGCTCAGCTCCTCAACCGCGATCATTTCAGGAATCGCCATCGGCATCGGGATTGACTACGCAATTCACTTTATCGAGCGGTATGTACATGAACGTTCCGCCGGCGAGACAGTTGAGTCGGCGGCTTCTAAAACGGTAGCGCACACCGGTCGTTCCATTCTCCATAACGCTTTTGCGGTTATCGGCGGATTCGCGGTATTGCTTACGAGTCTTTTTCCGCCGAACCGACATGTCGGTGCGCTTATCGCGCTCAATATGGGAACATCGGCACTAGTAACATTGACAATTTTCGTAGTGGTTCTTTCCAGATTTGACCGGAAGGGAAAAATAGTGACAGAAAAATACGAAGGGGGTTCGAAATGAAAAGAAAAAAGGCACTTACAACAGCGGCTATGATCATGTGTATCGCGGTACTTAGCGCGCAAATCGACGGCCGAACGATTATGGAGAATGTCTACAACCGCCCAACCGGAAAAACGATGCAGTCGACGTTACGCATGCAGATTACCAACGCGCGAGGTTCGACGCGAGAGCGCGAAATCGTGCAATACAGCATTGATACATCAGAGGGCGAGAAAAAAATTATGTTCTTTGAAAGTCCGGCGGACGTTCGCGATACCAGTTTTATGACTTGGTCATGGGACGACGGCAGGGATGACGATCAGTGGATATATCTCCCCGCGCTCAAACGAGTAAAACGCATCGCTTCCGACGGAAAGAATGATTCTTTTATGGGCTCCGACTTTACTTATGACGATCTCGGTGATCGCCATCCTTCGGAGGACACCCATACGCTCATCGGCGAGGAAACGATCAATGATGTCCCCTGTTATATAGTCGAATCGATACCGGTCGTCAAGAACTCGGCATTCGCTAAAACGGTAACACGCATCCATAAAGACAGTTGGGTTGGAATCAGGAAGGAATACTTCGACGCTACGGGCAAACTGGTAAAGACGCTCGAAATAGACAAACGGGACAAGATTGACGGATTCTGGGTCGTTACCGACATGACTATGAAGGACCTGCAACGTAACAGTTTCACGCAAATAACCATGAATGCGGTCCGTTTTGACATAGACGTGAGCGAGGCGGTATTCTCTGATCGTCAAATGCGTATCGGCAAGCCCCGATAACTGGAGGTTAGTAGTATGCGAAAAAAGACATTCATGCTTCTTGCAGTCTTTTGCATAGTCGCGCTGCCAGTAATCGCGGGAGACATTAAGCTTACCGGAATGACGAGAACCAATCTATCAGTAGCGACGAGCACAGGAGATTTTCTTCTCGCCGAGCAAGTGCTCCACGTGTCTCTTGACGGATACGGGAAAAAAAGCGGGTTTCACGTTTCACCGGCCGTCGCGGTATCGGTGGACGGAGAACCCCGCTTCGTTATACGAGAAGCGTATATCGATCTATTCACAAGTCTTGCTGATATCCGGATCGGAAAACAGGCGGTAGTATGGGGAAAGGCCGAGGGCTTTTTTATTACCGATATCGTCAGTCCGCAAGACCTCAGCTATTTCATTCTTGCGGATTTTTCTGAGATCCGTGTCGGTATACCTGCGATGCGCGCGCAAAAATATCTTGGCAACGTTTCGTTCGATGCCGTTTGGGTACCATTTTTCGTACCGACTGTTTTTCCGGAACCTGATTCTCCCTGGCATACGGCGGAAATGAGCATATTTACGCCATACGAAGCTCATATGGAAAACCTTTCGGATAGCGAGTTTTTTTGCAAGATCGCGTATATCGGAAGCGGATTCGACGCGGAACTTATGGCAGGGTATGCCCACGATGATCAGCCTGTCCTTAAGGGGTCCTTGCCATTACCGGAAACACATTATGAGCGTTTTACCGTGATTGGAGGAAGCTTCAGCAAGCCACTTGGTCCGGTGCTTGCCAGAACCGAAGCGGCAGTCTATCTCGACCGCTCTTTCACCACTCGGCCGTTGGTCGGGGAATTCGGGATTGCGCGAAAAAATGAACTAGTAAGCCTTATCGGTCTTGACTGGAGCTTGGGGGGAATCGACGTCTCCGTGCAATATGCCGGACAGTACATTTTCAATCATGCAGTAACGCTTGTGCAACCGGAGTACCGACAAACGGCTTCCGTCCGCTTACGGGATACTTTTTTGGGAGACACTCTTATTCTAGAGCTATTCACGTATATCGGAATTGATCCCTATGACGCGCTTCTCCGTCCGTCCGTTTCCTACACAATAGAGGACGGGGTTATTCTGAAAGCGGGAGCGGACATTTTTCTCGGAGATTCCTCTGGCCAGTACGGACGTTACCGGGATAACACGCTCGTTTCAGCATCAATCAGCTGGTATTTCTAATTAGCCATATCAATCATTGATTTAGAAATATGGAGGATCACTTTCGGTGATCCAGCCCCCTCGCGTACTTCGTAAGCTCGGCGAGCTCGTCCTCCGGAAAGGGAAATGAAAGGGCCGCGGCGGTCGGGCGCGCAATCTTCGTAAAAAAACGGAGTGTCGCGTCGAGGGCCCGAAGAATTTCATGTTTGTCATACGGGGCAAAGATACCCGCAAGGTCTCCGCGTAGATCGTCGTCGAGCCATCGTTCGAGATAGCGGCCCTCATAGCGGGTGTCGTAGTCCTTGCCGTGAATCGAGCGCTCGTACCACTCGAGCATCGCGAGGGTTTTTCTCTTGAGATATCCGTCGACGCATTGCAGGGCAACCCAATACTCGCCCCGAAGGCATTTTTTCATCGCCCACAAATAGTGGAAGTATAAGTCGTGCGCGAGGTTGCGGAACTCCGATTCTGTGGGAAACGTGAATGCGCGGATCTCGCCGACGAGTCCCTGTAACGCGGGAGTGAGAGCATCCTTATCGTGGATAACGCGAATGCCCCGGGAGCAAATCTCGCGAGCGATGACGAGCGAGGCGGGCTGGGATTTTAAGCGATTCGCCTCGATTACCACGACATCGACGTCAAGGCCCCCCTCAAAAAGAAAACGGCGTTCGTAATGGTTTTCCGCCGCTACCGACTCGGCAAAGGAAAACCACACTGCTCCGATCGCTTCGGCCCACGATGCGGATTCAAGATACCTTGCTGGGGAATCGGCCACGAGAATGAGATCGATATCGGAGTACTCATCGTTGATTCTTTCCGGGCCAACGCTCGATCCGATAAGGGCGAGCGCGCGAATCCCCTCGTCATCCCGGGCGACGTCGAGTATCCTTTCCAGCAATGCGTCATTGTGCGCGGTCATCGAAATCTCCTCGTCTGTGTTTCTCTAGTACACGAATACGCGCGAAGAGTATTCCTTTCCGAACGCTTCCCTGAGCATTCTGGTCACCGTGCCATCAGCCTTCATCGAGTCAAAGCCGCGTCGGGCCGCCTCAAGAATAGCCTCTCCCTCAGGTCCCGGCTTGGCATAGAGCCCCGCGCCGATCATCATGTAGGAGAAATCCGTAAAGTCAAACTCCGATTCTCTTCCCGGAAAGAACCGGTTAATGGTCAAAAGGCCGCCCACGTCGGCGGTGGATACGAAGTCCACCCTGCCGGCCGCGAGTTTCTGGAACATCGTTTCGAAAGGACCTTCGTCTACGATGATGCCGGCTTTCTCGAACGAAGAACGAAGCGGGGAATTGGTGACCGTGCCGACTCTTTTTCCCGCCAAATCCTCAAGCCGGGTAACGGGCACGCGCGGCGCGTTTGCCTTCAGGTAAAAGAATACGCCTTTTGCCGCGAGAAGATGAACGCGGGGGTTATGCTGTGCCGCGGTGTTCGTCGGAGTAATATACACGGCAAGAGAATCCAGCTCCAATAATTTGAGCATCCTGCCGATCGGCAGAAATTCGAACGAGGCTGTGTAGCCGCCGCGCTTCAACGCCTCAGCCGCCACCAAGTTAACGATCCCGTCCTTCTCCGAAATGAGCGGAGGCTGCTCGCCCAAGAAAATCGTAACGACTGGACTGGGTCCCTCGGATTGCCCATGTACGGAAGCAAGGCAGGAGAAACAAAGTACTACGAATATTGTAAAAGCCTTCTTCATACCTCAAGTATAGAGCAGATAGGCGAAAACTCAAGCAATCACTTTCCAAACTGCCCGTTATTGCGTCATATCTACGACAGGATCACCCGATGCCTCAAGAAGACGATTGCCGAAAAAGCGAATGCCGAGGAGGCCGAGCGGTGCGGTAAAGAGTATGGCCACGACTGCGATCGCCAAAATCACGTTGCCCTCCGGGACGCCATGGCTCAGGGCGACTCCGCCGAGGGCGGCTTGCACCGTGGCCTTCGGGAGGTAGGCGATGGCGCAAAACGCGCGCTCGCGAAATGTCAGGGGAGAGAATGCGGTCGCCGCGAAAACCCCGATCGACCGAAAGACAAGGCCGCAGGCGACCACGGCGAGGCCCTTCGCCCCCGCGCCAAGCGCGACGGCGGGATCGAGCGAGAATCCGATCATTACGAAAAGGACGATCTCGGCGAAAACCCAAATCTTCGCGAGCTTCGCCGAAAGCTCGTGGGCGACGCGCTCGTGCCGCTCGAGAATCACGAACCCCGCGGTCATGAGGCCGAGCAGGGCGGCGAAATGGAAGCTGTCCCCGACTTCAACGAGTAGCATTCCGCACACGAGCAGAATCAGGGCCTTCTCGGTAGCCCTGATAGACGCATAGTGCCGTCCGAAAAAAAACGAGAGCGCGAGACCTGCGGCCAAGCCGGACGCGACGCCGATCGAGATCGAGAGGGGAACGGAAAGCGCGGCCGCGAAAACGTTCGACTGTCCGCCGGTCGCGAGGGCGAGGAAAACGGAAAAAAGCGTTATGGCGAATACGTCGTCGATTGACGCGCCGGCCATGATTATCGTGGGTACGTCGTTTTTTTCGCCGCGCCGACGGGACTTGAGGTCTAGCATCGACGGCACGACAACCGCAGGCGATACGGCGGCAAGCATGAACGAAGTAAGGGCGGCAACGGCCCATCCGAAGTCGAAGAAAGCGTAAAAGAGAACCGCGAGCGCGATCCCTTCGATGACGCACGGAACCCACGACATCAAAAAAGCCGTAAGCCCAACCCTCTTAAGGGTAGACCTGCTAATTCCAAGGCCCGCGCGGAGTAAAATAACTATAAGAGCGAAAGATTTTAAAAAAGGATTGAGCTCCCAAAGTACGGGAGACGCGAGCGGCTTGAGAAATAGAGAGCACGCGATACCATAGATTACCATTCCCAGGATTGACGGCAGGCATAGTCGGGAAAAAAGCTTCCCGGCAAACCACCCCCCGGCAAGAACGATAGCGACAGTAAGGCTGAAATTCAACGGTTCCATATTCACCCCGCGGCGCCATCAAGGCACGACGAGGTTATAGTATCACTTTACCGGAACGATTCTCAAGCGCTATTACCGCTCAAAGCCATAAGGCCAATCGCTGATGGCCCCGAGATCGCGTACGTTAGAATATCCGAGATCACGCAAGGTTTTCGCCGCTATCGACGAGCGCCGCCCGCTCCGACAATACACGATAACCTTCGAGTCTTTCGCGGGGATTATCGCTGTCGCCGATTCGCGGGTTATTTCGTCAAACGGAAGCAGAAGCGCACCCGGGATTCTCCCTCCTTTAAACTCGCCTTCCGTCCGAACGTCTATGAGAATGGCGGGAGGCTTTGCCGCAAGAAGCTCGCGAGCCTCCGCCGGGGACACTTTCGCGTCAGGAGAACGCGCAAAAATTCCAAAAAGAGAAAGCGTAAGCGAAGAGATGGCCAGTAGGGTTCGTTTCATATCAGCCTCCGTATACCGGTAAGTATACGGATAGCGCGCGCGTCTGTCGGTGATTACGTCACGTTCCCACAAGAGCGCAAAATGCGGTATCGTACGGAATGCGGTTATTCTCGAGGTAATTGCGGATAATCGCGTCAGCTCCCGGAGCGAGGGAAACAAAGCGCGATCCCAAATCCTCGCGAACTGAAATGAGCCCCGCGGCGCGAAGGATCCGTATGTGTCCTTCCGTTTCAGAAATATCCGCGGGTACGCGGCGCGCCAAGGAATCGGTGGTATATTCGCCGCACGAAAGAACGCGAAGAATAAACGCTCGAACGGGATCGGATACGGCCTCCACGAGCCGTTGCCCCTCATGAACGGTTATAAACATATTCCACCTCCTTTTAGGTTTACGCCCTTTCTTCTATATACAAAGATACGTTCATTTTCCGGGCGGAGCAATCCTTCGTGTGTTAGAATTTCGTTAGATCGTCACGCGGATTTCATCTAAAAACCGTGCTATTCTTAGCATGGCAACCTAAGAACTAACAACGATATACAAAGGATAAAGCAAATGAAGCTGACCGAAACGCTACGGATAATCCTATCGATACTGGCACTTTGTATGCTGATAACGCCGCAGGCCTTCGGGCAATCGGGCATGCCCGGAAAACCGGACAGAGACGCGTTGATTCGGCAGGGAGAGGAGACAACGGAATCACTTCGAGAGTTCGCGTCCGTTATGGAAGAAGAAGGTCTAAAAATGGACCTTCGCATAACGCTCGTGGAGGCAGTCAAGAAGGACGATCTTTCCGCGTTTCGCGCGGCTGAGGCGAAAGGCGCCGACCTCAAGTACGTACAGCCCATGACGGGAGAGACGATTCTCATGATAGCCTCGTATTGGGGAGCCCTCGATTGCGTCAAATACCTCGTTCGATCGGGACACGATCCCCGAAAAACGACGGTTACGGGAACGTCGAGCCTTCACTCCGCGTGCATGCTCGACCGCGAACATATCGGACCCGAGTACTCCCAACTCAGAAAAAAAAAGGCGGCAGTGATCCGCCATTACGTCTCCGCCGGATACGGGAAACAGAAGGACATTACCTGGAATGTCGTATGGAACGTAGCTCATCTCGCGGCAAGTATGGATAACCCCGAGGCCCTCGAGGCCCTCAAACAATCGGGCATCGACATCGACGCGCCGATGGAGCCGCTCCAAATCAGACCGCTCGCGCTCGTCGCGGACGTCGCGCGCCTCGATACCGTCAAAGCGCTCGTCAAACTCGGCGCACGGGTCTCGGCGGAGACCGGATATGGCGCGACCGCGCTCGACGAGGCGATCTCAGGCGAGAACGAACCCGTCGTCGAATACCTCACGTCAATCGGCGCGAAAAAGGGGACTCTCGCGGGCATAGTCGAAGAGGCAATGGCGGAGGCCGAGCGGGAGGAACGCGAGGAACGTGAAGCCCTCGAATCGAGCGGTCTATCAAACGAGGGAATGCCGCTCGTACTCGCGTGCATGGAAGGAAACCTCGCGCGAGTGAAAGAGCTCGTCGCAGGGGGAATGAGCCCCAACCTCGTAATCCTTGAGACTACCCCGCTCATCTCATCGATTTCGCAAGAGGCATCGCCTGACATCGCTCGATTTCTTCTATCTAAAGGAGCCGACCCGAACCTCGCGACCGAAGGCGGGCTAACCCCTCTTATAGCTGCCTGTATGATGCCGAGCCCAGCGTTCGTAAAAATCCTGCTCGCGGCGGGGGCACAGCCCGAACTTGACATGGGAGGACTCACCCCGATAGAGTTCGCCCGCATGTCCGAAAGCGCCGAAATCGAGTCGATCCTGCGAAAGGCCGGCGCCAATAAATGAGCGAGAAGCGCTCATCGTTTTTTAACGTTGCTCCGCGACCCTAACAAAATTCTAACAATCAATTCACGCTATCCTGACGGCGCGCGCCTATGTTTCGTATCGTGACGGAGAGGGGTTTCCCGGATGGGAGATCCCCCCGGAACGCACGGAGGTAGAAATGAAACGAATCGCTGCAGTCGCCCTCATCGCCCTCTCGGGAGCGCTCATCGCGACGAACGTCGCGGCCGAGGACGCGAAACTTAAGTACGCATGGATCGACAAGGTATCCGACGACCCCGACAAGATGCTCCCCGGCGTCGACCCGACGAAGGTAACCGGATCGATCGTTACATCGGGCTCCTCGACCGTGTTCCCGCTTTCCGAAGCGGTAACCGAACTCTTCGTAAAAGAAGGCTACACTGGACAGGTAAGCATCGACTCGATCGGCTCAGGAGGCGGCTTCGAGCGTTTCAGCAAGGGCGAAATCGACATTGCGAACGCCTCGCGCGGAATCAAGAAATCGGAAGCTGAAAAAGCCGCAGCCGCGTACGGAAGCGCGCCGATTGAGATCAGGGTCGGCACAGACGCCATCGCGGTGTGCGTTTCCAAGAAGAACAAGTTCGCGACCGACCTTACCATGGAAGAGCTCGCGAAGGTCTTTTCCGATGCGACGTACTGGTCTGACGTTCGCGCATCGTTCCCCAAAAAGGAAATCAGGCGCTACACACCGGGAACCGACTCCGGAACCTTCGACTTCTTCACTGAGGTCGTTCATTCCAAGAAGAAAGAGCCGCTCCTTCTCGCCAAGAACCTGCAAATGTCCGAGGATGACAACGTCCTCGTACAGGGCATTCAGGGTTCCGAGTACGCGGTCGGATTCTTCGGGTATGCGTACTTCGTTGAGAACAAGTCCAAGCTGAACGCCGTTTCCCTGAAAGGCATCGCACCGAGCCAGGAAAGCGTGGACAAGAGCACGTATCCCCTCGCGCGACCGCTCTTCATCTATACTACGCCCGCGACTCTCGCCTCGAAGCCCCAGGTCGCGGCCTTTGTAGACTTCTATCTTTCGAACGTAAACCGCGTTATCAAAAAGGTCGGATACTTCCCCGCGCCAAAAGCTGATCTTCTCGCGGCGAAGAAAGCCTTCCTCGCGGCGATCGCCGGCAGGTACTAAGGTATGGAGGGCAGGGTGAACAAAACGCTCGGCGCGAAAGACCTCGTGAGCGGGAAACGGCCCGCCGAGGCCGCGATTCAGGGTTTTCTCTTTTTCGCCGCTACGGTGTCCGTGCTCACGACGGCCGGAATCGTGCTGACGCTCGGCAAGGAATCCCTGCCCTTCTTCCGCGAAGTCAGCTTCGCGGAGTTTTTTCTCGAAACGAGGTGGCAGCCCCAGATCGGATCGTTCGGGATACTGCCCCTCTTTACCGCGACGCTCGTGACAAGCATCGTCGCGATGACCGTTGCCCTTCCCGCGGGATTGTTTTCCGCAATCTACCTTTCCGAATACGCAAGGCCCTCGGTTCGCAACGCGCTCAAGCCGATTCTTGAGGTGCTCGCGGGTATCCCCTCGGTCGTATACGGGTTCTTCGCCCTTCAGACGGTCACGCCCATTTTGCAGAACGCGTTTGGCAGGGACCGCGTCGACGTATACAACACGCTTGCTGCGGGTCTCGTGATGGGCGTGCTGATCCTGCCGCTTATATCGTCCATGTGCGAGGACGCCCTCTCCTCGGTGCCCGGCTCGCTCCGCGAGGGCGCCTACGCGCTTGGGGCGACCAAACTCGAAGTATCCCTGAAAATCGTCCTGCCGGCCGCCTTCTCGGGCGTATCGGCGGCGTTCATAGTCGGTCTCTCGCGAGCCGTCGGCGAGACGATGATCGTCGCGCTCGCGGCCGGCGCGGGGCCGAACCTCTCGCTCAACCCGTTCCGCGCGGCGGAAACCATGACCGGCCACATCGTACGCATATCGGGCGGAGACCTCTCGTACGACTCAATCGACTATAACTCGCTCTTCGCGATCGGCCTTGTGCTATTCGTAATAACCCTGGCGCTCAACATTGTGTCAAATCATCTCGTGAGAAAGTACCAGGAGGTATACGAATGAACGACATCGCGCGGCGTCACCGCAACGGAAAAATAATGGCGACGGTCTTTATCGCGGCCACTGCGTTCGCCATCGTGTGTTTGGCCATTCTCATCGTCTCGGTGCTCAACCAGACCGCGGGCTTCGTCCTCGTGGAATACGAAACGCGGCCGGAATACGTGCTGCCAACTAAGGACGGTAGAGAGCCCTCGGGCGACGGCACGACAACCGCGACGCTCGACTCTCTCGACTCCGTGGCCCTTATCTCGGTACTGGAAGAAAACGTCAGCTCGCGCCGACTCAAGGCGCTCGATATAGAAGAGCCGCTCGCCGAACGCGGCAGAGATGGACTCGCGGCTCTCGTCGTGTCCGAGGTGCTCGAGCCGACGGTCGTCCGCACATGGACCTTTATTGAGTCCGTCGCAAACAGGAAAGCGGTGTTCGAGTGGGTGGCCGATAACGGCGACGACGGCGACCTGTCCTTCCGCTACTGGATGAACCCGTCCTTTCTCGGCGCGTCTCAGTCGTCAAACGCCCTCTTCGCGGGAATCAGGAGCGCGATTCTCGGATCCCTTTTGACGATAACGCTGACCATACTCGTGGCCTTTCCGATCGCGCTCGGCGCCGCCGTGTATCTCGAGGAATACGCCAAGGACAACCTCCTTAACCGAATCATCAAGACGAATATCTATAACCTCGCCGGAGTACCGTCGATCATCTACGGCATGCTCGGGCTCGGCATCTTCGTACGCGTGCTTGCGCCCATCACGTCGGGGGCGATCTTCGGCGCGACGGGAAGCGATTCCTCGGGCGACGGTCGAACGGTCCTTTCGGCCGCGCTCACGCTCGCCTTGCTTCTCCTCCCGACGATCATCATCAACGCGGAAGAGGCGATACGCGCCGTGCCGCGTACCTTGCGGGAATCGGGCTACGCGCTCGGCGCTACGAAATGGCAGGTAGTGGCCCACCACGTCCTTCCCGCCTCGATGGACCGCATCCTCACCGGAACGGTGCTCGCCGTATCGCGCGGCATCGGGGAGACGGCGCCTCTCGTGCTTGTCGGGGCCGCGACGTTTCTCACGAAGGACCCGACGGGGGCGTTCTCGCGCTTCACGACGCTCCCCATACAGATTTACCAGTGGACGGCGCGGCCGCAGGCGGAGTTTCGAAACCTCGCCGCGGCGGCCATCGTCGTCCTCCTGCTTCTGTCGCTTTCGATCAACGCCACGGCCATTGTGCTCCGCAACAAGTTTCGCGCGGAAAAGAGAGGGTAAGCAATGAACGATTCCAACTCATCCTTCGCCATAGAGACGAAGGGAATGAATTTCTTTTACGAATCCTTTCACGCGGTCATCGACCTCGACATGAAAATCGCGAAAAATCGCGTGACGGCGATCATAGGTCCATCGGGGTGCGGCAAATCAACCGCCCTTCGCTCCTTTAATCGGATGAACGATCTCATCCCCGGGACCCGAGTCGAGGGAGAAATCCTCTTCAACGGAATGGATATTTACGACCCGTCCGTCGATCCCGTCCGACTTCGCCGATGGATCGGAATGGTTTTCCAAAAGCCGAACCCCTTCCCGAAAAGCGTGCGAGAGAACATCGCTTGGGGAGCGCGCATCAATGGCTGGAAGGGAGATATGGACGAGCTCGTGGAGACGAGCCTGAAAAAAGTCTATCTCTGGGACGAGGTCAAGGACAAGCTTAAAAAAAGCGCTTACGACCTTTCGGGCGGACAGCAACAGCGCCTGTGCATCGCGCGCGCCATCGCCGTCGAGCCCGAGATTCTCCTCATGGACGAGCCGACAAGCGCGCTCGATCCGATCTCCTCGGGAAAAATCGAGGACCTGATGACGGAACTCAAGGAGCGGTATACGATTATCGTCGTGACGCACAATATGCAGCAGGCCGGGCGAGTTTCCGACGACACCGCGTTCTTCCTGAACGGCATCCTCGTGGAAATGGGCGAAACCTCAGACATCTTCTTTAACCCGAAAGACAAGCGTACCGAGAACTACATCTCCGGGCGCTTCGGCTGACAAGGCTTGCCGGACTCGCCGAGAAGCGAAAGCCAGAAAATCGCTTTCACTTACGCGAGCCGATGACGTATACTGGGACGAGAGGTCCCGAAGGAGACTGCCGTGACGATGTCAAGAACGAACCTGGACGAAAAGATGGATCGCATCCGATCCGATATATTGCAAATGTCCTCCCGAGTCGAGGAAGACCTCCGAAAGGCGATAGAGGCCCTCAGAGAGCGGGACGAAGCACTCGCAGCCTGGGTTCGCGACGACGACGGCACAGTCAACGCGATGCAGGCCCGCGTTCAGGACTTGGCGGCGACCCTTATGGCCACGCAAGGGCCCGTCGCGCAGGACCTCCGCGAGCTTGTCTCGTCGATTCGCCTCGCGGACAACCTCGAGCGAATCGGCGACTACGCCGTACACCTCGCCAAGACCGCGATAAAGCTCAAGGATTCCGCCTGGCCCAGGCAGTTTGCCCTGCTCGCCGAGATGGGAGAGCGCGGGTGCGAGATGCTCCACCTGATGACCGAGGCGTTCCTCGGCCGTGACGTCGAAGCGGCTGCGGCGTGCGCGGCTATGGATGGGCACGTCGACGACATCCATCACGAAATAATGGAAATTACCCTGAAGGATATTAAGGCCTCCGCCGATCAGGCAGAGGAAGCGATCAAGCTGATCCGCACGTCCGCTTTTCTCGAACGGCTCGCGGATCACGTTACCAATTCGTGCGAACTCGTCGCGTACATCGTGACGGGATCGCACGCGGAATTTAACGACTAGGAAGGCGCATGACGACGAAGGCATCGATACTGGTGATTGAGGACGAGCGCGACATCAGGGATCTCATAAGCTACAATCTGTCCCGCGAGGGTTACTCCGTACGCGAGGCAGATACCGCGGAAAAGGGACTTGAGTCCATCAAGTCCCATAAAACCGACCTTGTGCTCCTTGACATGATGCTCCCCGGAATCGACGGCATCGAGGCCCTCAGGCGGATACGCGCCGACAAGGCGACCGCCGTTCTCCCGGTTATCATGGTGACCGCGCGAAGCGAGGACGCGGACGTCGTCGCGTGCCTTGAGCTCGGCGCCGACGACTACGTTTCCAAGCCCTTCTCGCCGCGCGTTCTCGTCGCGCGCGTGAGGGCGCGCCTCAGGGAAACCGGCCGCGAGCGCGATGGGGAAGACGCCGAAGCCGAGACGATCGCGTCCGGCAACGTTGAGCTCGACGGCGCGCGTCACGAGGTTCGTGTCGACGGAAAAGACGTCTTTCTCTCCGCGACGGAATTCGCCCTGCTCGCCTTTCTCATGAAAAACCCATCGCACGTCTTTTCCCGCCAGCGTCTCATCGACGCGCTTCACGGCCCGGGGTATCCCGTCACCGACCGATCGGTCGACGTGCAAGTCCTCGGCCTCAGGAAAAAAATGCTTTCCGCCGGAGAGTCGATCGAAACCGTGCGCGGCGTCGGTTACCGCTGGAAAGAAGGAAAAAACTCATGAGGCGCAGTCTTTTTTTCTGGATATTTCCGCCCTATATCATCACGGTCGTCTTGACGGCGTTTGCCTTTACCGCCTTCGCGGCCCAAAGCGCCACCGATTTCTTTTACGATCTTTCCTCGTTAAAAATGCGCGAGACGACGATACTCGCGAAGAACGCGCTTGGAAATACTCTCGCGAAGGCCCTGGCACAGGGGCCCGACGGCAATTACGACGAACTTCGCAAAGGCGCGTACGCGCTGACGAGCGGAACCGACATTCGCCTTACGGTTATCGCGCCGAACGGGCAAGTTCTCGTCGACACGGACGCCTCGCCCGATGAAATGGATTTGCATCTCGACCGCGAGGAAGTCCGCGAGGCCCTTACCACGGGCAACGGATCCGCGATGCGCCGATCGGTATCGACCGGCGTCACGACAACGTACGAGGCAATTTCCCTTCCGACAGAAGACGGCGCCTTCGCTATTATCCGCGTCGCGACGCCATTCAGCCTCATCGACGAACGAAAGACCGCGCTCGTTATTGAGGTCGCTTTCTTCGGCCTGTGCCTTTCGATTATCGTTTCCATACTCGCGCTCTGGCTTACAAGGCGTCTTTCGGCGCCCATACTTCGCATCGATGCCGGCGCACGATCATTTTCTGCCGGGCACCTCGATGAGCGCATTCCCGAAGAGGGTCCCTACGAGGTCGCGAACCTCGCGTCCGTACTCAACAGAATGGCGGTCCTACTCGACGAGCGCATAAAAACCGTGGCCGAGCAAAACGGTAGGCTTACCGCGGTCCTGAACGGAATGACGGAAGCCGTCGCGGTAGTAGACCCGCGACTCGCGGTACTCAGCTCGAACCCCGCGTTCGCCGCCCTCTTTCCCGGCAAGGCAACAGGAGACCTGCTCGCGATGACGCGGAGTACGGAACTCTGCGAGTTTATGGAATCCGCCCTCAAGACGGAAGGACCGCTCGAGACGGACATAACGCTCTACGGCGAGCGGCCGCGCCAACTGAGAATAGCCTCCGCCCCCATCGACGGCGGAAAGGCGGTACTCGTCATAACCGATCTCACGCGGCTCTACCGGCTCGAAACGGTGCGCCGCGACTTTACCTCGAACGTGTCGCATGAGCTCAAGACGCCGATCACCACCGTCAAGGCCGCAATAGAGACGCTCAGGGAATCGGGATGCGACGATCGCGCCTCATGCGCCCGGTTTCTCGACATCGCCTCGCGCGGTGCCGAACGACTCGAGGCCATTCTCTCCGACCTCCTTTCGCTCGCGAGAATCGAGGAAGAAGAGGGGAAAAAAGGAATTGAAAAAGAGGACGTACGCCTCGACGACGTCATAGCGGCGGCCATCGCCGAGGTTGCCCGTCGCGCCGTCTCGTTAAATTTCACCTTTAGGCGGGAAGGAGAGAACGACATCGTCATCAGAGCGAACGAAGGACTCATACGACAAGCCCTCGTGAACCTTCTCGATAACGCGCGAAAATACGCCGCAGAGGGAGGAATCGCCACCGTCCGGGTTTCCGTCGAGAGCGGGCTTGCCGTCGTCTCCGTGATCGACCGCGGACAGGGCATCCCCGAACGGGACCGCGCTCGCATATTCGAGCGCTTCTATCGCATCGACAAGGCGCGATCGCGCGATACGGGAGGAACGGGACTCGGTCTCTCGATCGTCAAGCATATCGCCCTCGCGCACGGGGGATCCGTCAAGCTTGAAAGCGCAGAAGGCACGGGCTCGGCATTTAGCCTTCTATTACCGCTCTCTTGACACGAAGCCGTATCGTGGGAAATCATCATGACTAATATGGAAACACACAGCGCCGAACGAAATAAAAACGCGAGCGGTCGACCACAGACTTTAGTCATCGCGTGGGCGATCTCGATCGTCGCCCTCCTTGCCTTCTCGGCGGCCATCGTGTACGCGACGCGGTCGAACCTCCCGTGGGGAACGAAAGCGACCTTCCGCGCGGTAAGCGACGCCGCAGAGCTCGACAGCCTCGTCGCGTCGCTCCGGGCGTCGGGAAACTATCCCCTGCTCGTCGACCTTCGCGACGGAAAAGACTACGAGGCCGGTCACGCGCCGGGATTCCTGAACGTACCGAATACGCGCGAAGGAGAGCCCTTCGCGACCTGGATATCGCCATATCGGCGCGATAAGCCGATCGTGCTTATTTGCTACGGTGGCAACAGAAGCGCGCGCGCCTTCGAGCATCTCGCCGTCGCGGGATTCACCCACATCATCGACTTTACCTTGGGATACGAAGCGTATGCGCGACAGCGCGGAGAGCTCTATTCGCCCGAGTCAGGCAGCTGCGACTGCCCGAAGTGACGAACTACTCAAAGTGACGGGCTGCCCGAAGTGACGAAACTACGCGAAGCGACGAGCGAGTCGCTCGCGCGCGACAAAAAATCCTTATCTTGAGATAACGCCGATATCGAGCGCGATGAAGGGAAAATAATCGCGCGCGGTATTCCTCGAAACGCCGCCTCGAAGCGCGACGGCAAAACCGTCGTTCAGGCGAAGGCCCGCGCCGATCGTCGAATTCCAATGGAAGATGTCGCCCAATTCGCGAAGCTCGGAGCGATCCTGGGCCGTAACCCCGCACGCGCCGTTAATGAGCACGAATACGGGAAGGGTTACGAACGACGAGGCAAGGTCCCACCTTCGCTTCGCGCCGATGCCGACGCCGGCGACGTGGCATCCGGTCCGCTCGTCGATGGAAAGCGGGTTCGGAAACAAAAGCCGGTCTCCCAGCGACGGGCGGTAGAAGAGCGGCGAGGCGTTCGCGTGCGAGGCAGCCTCGCTAAAGTCCGTTCCGGCCATCCATCGCAGCGTAATCGAGTACGGCGAGTCGAACGAAAGGGAGAGTTCTCCCGACGTCTCCAGTATCGAAAAATCGCGAGTCGATCCGGCCTTGACCGAAGACGACAGGTACTGCGCTTTCAGAGCGAAGCCGCTCGTGCTGAAGAGCGGGGAATCGAGCGTGTTAACGTCAAAGCGCGCGCGAAAGAGAAAGTATCGATCGTACCCTTCCGTCGTCTCGATGTCCGGCAACGCGGACGAGTCGATCCAGTTCGCGCTCCACCCGACCGAAAGCTCGGCGTATTTCGACATGACGACGCCGAGATTTCCCCCGACGGAAAGCGAATCCGTTTCGTACTGAAGCCCGACCGACGCGTCATACCGATACGTATCGAGCTCGCGCTTATAGGAGAAAATCGGCTCTATGAAAAAAACTCCGCCGAAGGGCTGAAAGTATGACGTCTCGGCCGTAAGCGCTCCGTTAAACCCGACGTCGATGGTGCAGCGGGATCCGACGCCGGTCAAGTTTCGAAACGTCACGCCCGTCGTAACCACGGAGAAATTCGAAAGCGTATCCGAATACGTTCCTCGATGGGAAAAGCCCGCATGGGCCTCGTGCTGAGGAACCTTCATCGGCTCGAGGGTCACGACGAGCGTTGGGCCCTCGTCATCTCGACTCATGCGAATCGTCTTGAACTTACCGGTTGCGGAAAGCGCCGCATACGCGCTCGCAAGCGTCGAGTCGTCGGTCGCGAGTTTACCGTCTTTCTCAAGCAGACGACGGGCGAGCGTCCTGTCTATCTGTGTGCCGCCGGCAACGCGAAGGTTCTCGAACGGGGGCGCGAGCGCGGGGATATACACCGGGACCAATGGCAATGAAGAATCGGCCGGAACGGCGCCGCCGGGAGACGGCGACCTCATAAGCGCGGTCAGCTCCGCCGAAACGGCGCGTGCGGAAATCTCCCCTCGATTTATTATCTCGGCGGCGGAATCAAAGCTATACGCCCCAAAACCGGAAATGTCCACGTTAATTACCAAATCGGCATTCTCGAGCTGTGAGCGAACGGTAATCTCGGTAAGTATGTCCAGCGTCCTCGTAAGCGTCTCTACGACGCTCGAGCCGATCTCGCTCGGTTCATGTTGCGTATTATCGACTAAATTTATCGCAATGACCGTTTTCGCGCCGAGGGAACGCGCGACGTTAATGGGAAGATTGTCGAGAACGCCACCGTCGACGTAGTACCGCTCGCCGATTTGATAGGGCTCGAACACGCCGGGGATGCTCATACTCGCGCGCATGGCGTCCGAAATAAAACCCTCGGAGAGCACGACGGCCTCGCGCGACGATAGGTCCGACGCTACGGCACGAAACCGCCGCGGCAATGAGTCAAAGTCGGCCGGCATCGCATGGGGCAGCGAAAGCCGGTCGAATATAGCGAGGGCGTTCCTTCCAGAAAGAATCCCGGATCCAACGGAAAAGCCTTTGCGCGTAAAGGCAAACTTCAAGGCATATTTAGAGCGATCCCGACGCTCGCGAAAGGAACTCGGCGCTAGAGACTCCGGCTCAGAAAAAACGCTTTGCCAGTTAATGCCACGCACGATTGAGTCGATCTCGGCCGCGGAGTAACCTAGGGAATAAAAACCGCCGACGATGGAACCCATGCTCGTGCCAACTACGAGATCAGGAGAAATTCCGAGCTCCTCGAGCACCTTGATTACGCCGACGTGCGCGATACCGAGCGCGCCGCCGCCCTTAAGCACGAGAGCGACCTTTGGGGGATCGCGCGTTTGTCCGGCTTCCGCCGAAACGCCACCAAAGCACGATAAAAAAAACAGTACGCTAAGGGCACGACGAACGGACTTTCCCATACATTCAGCATAGCCCCCGAAAATCGCAAAGTCAACATATCTCTTGCGCCCCGTGCCTAAAGGCTTTGCTCAATGGGCTCATTCGTGGTATACTCGCAGACAAGCACTATGCTTACAGTCTCAAGGAGAAAACAACAATGAACAAAGCGGAACTGATTGACGCCATCGCCGACGAAGCCGGCCTGAGCAAGAAAGACGCCGGTAATGCCCTCAAGGCCCTCATCGACACCGTATCGAAAGAACTCAAGAAGGGCGGTTCCGTCCAGCTCGTTGGATTCGGTACCTTCGAAGTCGGAAAACGCGCCGCGCGAACCGGACGCAACCCCAAGACGGGCGAAGCCATCAAGATCAAGGCCGCCAAGACCCCGAAGTTCAAGGCCGGAAAGGCCCTGAAAGACCTCGTCAACAAGAAGTAACCGTTCCGAGACGAAACGCCGCCTGCCGCTTGCGGCCGACGGCGGACCATCGCCGCTGGCGCACTTCCGCCAATAGCGCACTACCACCGCTTGCAACTTTCAAAACATACGAACAAACCCTTTGCGCAACGCGCGCTTTTTGCGGTACACTCGGCCTACGGGAGGCACGCAGTATGTGGTTTATTTTCGCTCTTCTTTCGGCTCTCTTCGCGGCACTCACGTCGATCCTCGCGAAGATCGGCATTTCCGGCATCAATTCAAATCTCGCTACCGCTATCCGAACCGGCGTCGTCCTCGTGATGGCCTGGCTCGTCGTTCTCATCTCCGGATCAATCGGCGGCATCAAGCATATCTCCGGCAAGAGTCTTCTTTTCCTCGTGCTCTCCGGCGTCGCGACGGGCCTTTCCTGGCTCTGCTATTTTCGCGCGCTTCAAATTGGAGACGCGTCGAAAGTCGTTCCCGTGGATAAGTTCAGTCTCGTACTAACAATCGTATTCGCCTTTATCTTCCTTCAAGAAGCGATATCCCTCAAGACAATAATCGGCTGCGTTCTCATCACGGGGGGAACCTTCGTAATGCTCCTTAAGTAGTACTTCTTACAAGCGGGTGTCAATGAAAGATCATGTTAAATCAGCCCTGAATTACCGGAAAGCGAGCCTCTTTATGCTCGGGCTCATCGCCTTAATACTCACGGGAGGGGCGCTGAAACTCACGACGCCCGTCGTGCTGCCCTTCGTCATAGCGGTCCTCCTTACTTTCGTACTCGAGCCCCTCGTAGCGATTCTGACGAAAGTCAAAGTACCCCGCACGATTGCCTCGGTGATCATCGTTCTCTTGATCGGCATTGCCGTATACGTTGCAGGTTTTATTCTTTTTAAGAGCGTCGGCACGATAGCGACGCTGTACCCAAAATACGAAACCCGATTCACGGAAATTTACCGTAAGATCGCCGAGACATTCAACTTCGCGTATGACGAGCATCTGAGCCTCTTTGAGAATCTCTGGAGCCATCTGAACGTCCGCACGAAGGTTCAAAGCCTCGCGTTTAGCTTTTCAGAGTCCTTTCTCTTTTTGCTAAAAGATTCCGTCATGGTAACGTTGTTTATCGTTTTCTTGCTTCTTGAAATCGGCCACTTTCGCGACCGCGCCGAAATCGCCTTCGCACGAACCTTCCCCGGCGGCATATCCTCGATAATGGAATCCGTCGTCGTGCAAATCACCCGCTATCTCAGCATAAAGTTTTTCCTGAGTCTCGCAACCGGAGTTCTCGTTGGATTATCCCTCTGGCTTATCGGCATGGATTTTCCCGTCGTATGGGGTATCGTTTCGTTCATATTGAATTTCATCCCGACGATAGGCTCTATAGTCGCAGGGGGAGGCATCGCGGTTTTTTCGCTCGTTCAGTTTTACCCCGACCCGACGCCGATCATGTTTTCCATAGGCTCGGTCCTTCTCGTAAACATGATTATCGGCAACGTTCTCGAGCCGAAAATTCAGGGAGACAACCTCGGCTTGTCGCCGTTTATCATCCTCGCCTCTCTTTTGGGATGGGGATGGCTCTGGGGTTTCGTCGGTCTCGTACTCGCCGTACCGATGACGGTGATCGTCAAGATCTTCTGCGAGAACATTCCCGGGCTTGAGTCCGTATCGATTATGATTGGATCATACAAAGCGGCGCGGGGCGCAAGGGAACAGGACATGCAAGAAACGGTCGATACAAGCGAACCGCCCGATTCGGTGGAGTAAATAAAAAGCCCTCCAAACGGAGGGCTTTTTGCTAAACAGAAAAATCAGAACTTGTAGCCGATCGCGAC
>CAYSEA010000001.1:0-41687 GCA_964429975.1 uncultured Treponema sp. | reverse complement strand
TGTAGCGTAATTTCGAAAATTATCAAGGTTTTAGCGGTTTTGGCGTTGAATTACGCCGTCCGTTCTACCTCGCGAGCGGCGAGTTCGGCGGGAAGCGTGACGCGGAAAGTCGTTCCCTTGCCGTCCTCGGACTGTATACGGATAGAGCCTTTTAGCTCGCGCACGCGATCGCGAACATACGACAAGCCCACTCCCCGGCCCGCGTGCATCGACGTGGACTTCGCGGTGCTGAATCCCGGCGAAAACAACACCTGCAAAAGCGAGTTTCGGTCGGATAGGCGGGCGGGATCGGTAATAAGGCCAAGATCCCGCGCCTTCGCGCTGATAGCGGAAAAATCAAGCCCCTTACCGTCGTCGGTGAGCGCGATCTCGATTCGATCATCGACAATCCCGATCGCGAGGGAAACCAAGCCTTCCTCGCCCTTCCCCGCCTGAGAGCGCTCGAGCGGCGACTCAATGCCATGGCTCATGGCGTTGCGCACAAGTTGCACGAGAACGTCCTTGACGACGCGTCTCGGGGCGCGCTCGATCGCGCGCGGGTCGATCGACCGTATGGCGAGTTTCGCCCGCTTGCCGAGATCGGCCGCCGCTTTATCAATCACGCGTTGAAGCGACTGAACGATAACGTGCTCTTCCTGCAGGCGGCTCTCCCCGGTATTAAAGGAAAGGATCTTGTGGATAAGGCCCTTGAAGCCGTCCTTGATCGTCATGAGCTTATCGAGCTCCACGGTTATGTGAAGGATCTCCTGGAACGAGACGTCGGCATGCTCGCGAAGGTCGCGAATCTCGTCCTCAAGCTGGTGAAGCTTGGTCGAGAAGCTCGAAAGCCCGAGGATGACGGCGTTCGACTTGATGGCGTGAACGCCTTGGTAAATCTCCGAAACGACGTCGGGCGCCGCCCGCGTCTTGTCCTTCATCGCCGCGTTAATCCGGTCAAACTCGTACTCGGCGTCCGCGATGAAGTCGTTTAATACGCGCGGTTCGACGTGAATCACCTCGAAGAGCGCGCGCATTTCCTCCTGCCTCTTTCCTTCTTCCTCCGAAAGCTGCTGTCGCAACTCGGTCTCCTGGGTTTGATCATCGAGCGTCCCAAGAATGTATGACTTGCCGTCGTCGCGGTCGATCGGCGCGAAGGTACACCGCAGCGTGCGCGTCTTGCCGGACGCGATGCCGACGTACGTGAACTCGTGAAGCGGGTTGATGTCCTCGAGCATCTGAGCGTCGTATGACTTGTTGAAAACCATCTCGAAATAATCCCGAAGCGTCTCATGCTCTTTTTCCTGGACGGAGTTTTTCAGAAGGTCGAGGAAATTCCTGCCGCTTAAGTCCGCCTCGCCGATGATGCTCTCGAGCGCGCGGGAATACTGCGGTTGAATGACGAAGTCGCGGTCCATGAGAAAAAGCCCGGTCTTAAGGTTATCCTTCATCGCCGCGATCTCGTCTCGTTCGGCCTTAAGCTCGCGCGTCAGGCGCGCGACCCACTGATCCTTGGCGACCTTCGTGCGCTCGTAGACCATCGTGCAAACGAGAACGAGCACGTACACGCCGACGGTACGATGCGCGAACGACGGCTCGAACGTCATCGGCGAGACGCCGGGCACGTAGACCGCTGCGGCGACGCCGGCGAGAAGGACGATCGAGAGGGCCGTGCCCGCCTTCATTCCGAGGAGGAATATCGAGAGCAGGGGGAAGGAATAGATCCACAGGACGCCCGATCCCTGAACGCCGCCGCTGACGGCGAGAAACCCGCACAGCATCATGTACGGGATGACGGTCAGGAGCCCGGAAACGACGAACGGAGCCTCGGTCCTGAGGACGACGAAGGCGACAAGGGTCATGAACCCCATTGAAAGGTCAAAGAAACCCTGTACGGTCGCGCCGGCGCGAAGGCTTTCAAAACCGAAGAGGAACAAAAGCGTCCCTCCGAGAAAAATCATCGAGTTAAGCAGGATATAGCGAACCATGGTATCCATGGTCGCCTCGTCGCGGGAGCCGAAGCTTCTGCCGCTCGTCATGACGTTCATGAACGGATTCACTCTTACTTTATTCATACGGTACTTCCTCGGAAAAAAAACTAAGCCCCGGAAGAGGCCTCGATCGCCACGGAAAGGCAGAACATCTCGTTTTCGAAAATATGAAACGGAATGCAGATAATCCGGGCCTGATCGTTCGGCCACTGGATGGAATGGCCCGTACCCCGAACGATGGTGGGAAGCGATATCACCAGCTTGAAGGATTCCTCGAGCCCGCGCTTCGCGTTACCCGCGATGATATTGATGATCTCGCCGATCGCGTCGATCACTTCGTCGTCAAGGTCATCGTGCTTCGAGCCGGTAAGCTCGCCGGTCAGCCTTCGCGCGAGCGCTTGCTTCATCGAGATCACGACCGCGCCCCGCGCCTCGCCCGTCAATCCGATGATCGCCGATACGTCCCATTCGTGCGGGTCGTCCTTATTGGCGAAGTGCGGGCGCTCGGTCTCGAGTTCCACGCCGATGAATTCCCGGAATACGTTTACGCACACGTCGACAAATGGCTGTATGTATTTTTCCATGGTTTGCTCCTAGAGGGTAATCTTGGAGAGCTTTTCGCGAAAGCTCTTTTCGTTGACGGGCTTGATGATGTAGTCGGTCGCCCCGTTCTTTAGCGCCTCGATCACGTTGTATCGGGCCGCCTCGCTCGTGACCATGATGATCGGGAGGCTTTTGTACTTTTCCATCGCCCTGACTTTCTTGAGAAAGTCGAGCCCGGAAAGTTCCGGCATATTCCAGTCAAGGAGAACGAGGTGTATGTCGCGCTCCTCAAGCCGCGTGAGCGCTTCCTTCCCGTTTCCGGCCTCGACGAAATCGCAGGGGATCCCCATCGTGGAAAAGGTGTTTTTTACGATGTTTCGCATAATACGGGAATCGTCCACTACAAGCACGGTACGAACGTCCATGATACCCCCAAACATTTAGTGATATATCGAATATCGTTATTATATCCGTTTCTTCGGAGTTTTCAACGATTTTGTGACAAAGTCCGTAAGTTTTGTCTCGTACGTTCTTGCCTTACGGCAAGGCCAATGGGTATATTTTATATATGAAATCGCCAAAAGAACTTTCTATAGAGAAAAAAATACTCGAACGCCTCACTCCCGGCAGTCCTCCCTACCGTATTGCGGAATTACTGACGCAAGACACCGAAGTGCAGCAAATGCAGGAATACGCGAACACCGTATCAATCGTTCGCCTCGGCTATAACGACCACGGGCCGGTGCATATGCGGACGGTCACGAGAAACGCCGTCCTCATGCTCGACCTACTCAAGGCTTCGGGAATACGAACGAGCATTGAGTCGGAAAACTCAGGAACCTTCGACGAAAGCCTGAGCGCGGTCATACTTGCCGCCTTTTTGCACGACCTTGGCATGGCGATGGGACGGCAGGACCACGAGCTTCACAGCGCAACGCTCGCGATGCCGCTCATCGACCGCATTCTCGCCGACGTATACCGGGATAACCTCGAGAAGCGCATCGTGGTGCGCTCCGTCGCCCTTGAGGGCATTATCGGCCACATGGCCAACCGCAAGATCAACTCGCTTGAGGCGGGGCTCATACTCATTGCCGACGGATGCGACATGGAAAAGGGGCGAGCGCGCATACCGCTCGTGCTCAATACCGAGCCGCGCGCCGGCGACATCCATAAGTATTCCGCGAACTCGATCGAAAAGGTGATGATCGCGGCGGGAGACCCAAAGCCGATCCGCGTGTCCGTCGAAATGCTCAGCGACGTGGGCTTTTTCCAAATCGAGGAAGTGCTCTTGCCGAAGGTGAACGCGAGCCCGGCGAAACAATACGTGGAACTCTACGCGGGAATCCACGGCAAGGAACTGAAGAAGTACCTCTAAGAGATAGCCGCGCGACGCTGGTGGCGTTCGATGCGCGACGCTGGCGTCATAAAAACAAAACTCCATAAACGGCGCCGATAAGCACGAAAAAAACGGGGTGCCAGTCGAGCTTCCGACTGAGCGCGAACGCGCCGGCGAAAAGAGCGAGCGCGGGCCAGCTGAACAAGGGGAGGAAGGAACCGTCGCCCAAGGACTGCAGGCCTCCGGCGGCGCTGAAATCCCCCAGCCTGAAAATCGTCACCGTCAACACCTGCCAGGCGGCCACCGCGACCATGCCGGTCGTTCCGGCGCGCAAGGTGTAGAACGCGGCCTTGACCGCCGGCTTCTCCTGAATTCTCCCGAAATAGCGGGCGATTATGATGATGCATACAAGCGAGGGAATTACCGTGCCGATCGTGGTGACGAGCCCGCCGACGGGGCCGTACATCCGATAGCCGATATATGTCGCCATATTGATCCCGATCGGACCGGGCGTTGACTCGGATATGGCAACCATCGAAAAGAAATCGTCGGGAGAGAGTAATCCCCGCCCGACGATTTCTTGTTGCATAAAAGTTATTGCGACGAGCCCGCCCCCGATCGTAAACGCCCCCACGTAGAGAAACGTCAAGAATAGGGAGACAAGGCTCATACCGGCGTCCCCGTCAGTCGATGCCGGGAACAGGGAACGAAGCGCACAGGGCCTCGACGTCCTTGGCTATACCCGCGAGGAAGGCCTCGTCGCCGATCTTTCCCGAGACGGCGTCCATCCATGCGGCGATCTTCTTCATCTCGCCCGCGCCGAAGCCGCGGCTCGTGACCGACGGAGTGCCGAGGCGAATGCCCGACGGATCAAAGGCCTTGCGCGTCTCGCCGGGGACGGTGTTGTAGTTGAGAACGATGCCGGCCTTCTCGAGGGCCACGGCCATCTCCTTGCCGGTCACGCCCTTGTTCGTCAGGTCGATGAGCATGAGGTGGTTATCCGTACCGCCCGACACGAGGTTGAAGCCGCGCGCGACGAGCTCGGAAGCGAGCACTTTCGCGTTCGCGCAGGTTTTGACCGCGTAGTCCTTGAACGAAGGAAGCATCGCCTCGCCGAGAGCGACCGCGATACCGGCAGTCGTGGCATTGTGCGGCCCGCCCTGAAGGCCGGGGAACACGGCCTTATCGATGGCCTTGGCGTGAATTTCCTTGCAGAGGATGAGCGCGCCGCGCGGGCCCCGGAGGGTCTTGTGCGTGGTCGTCGTGACGACGTCGGCGTAGGGAACCGGGTTCGGGTGGGCACCGCCCGCGACGAGGCCCGCGAAGTGGGCCATATCGACGAAGAGGATGCAACCGGCTTCGTCGGCGATAGCGCGGAATTTCGCGAAATCGAGCTGTCGGGGATACGCCGAGTGGCCGGCTATGAGAATCTTCGGCTTGTGCTCGAGGGCGAGACGGCGGATCTCGTCGTAATCAAGGAGTCCCGTTTCGGGGTTAAGGTTGTAATGAACGGCGTTAAACCATTTGCCGGTCGCGCTCGCTTTCGAGCCGTGGGTCAAATGCCCGCCGTGCGAAAGATTGAGCCCGAGAACGGTATCCCCGGGCTTGGCGAAGGCAAGATACACCGCGAGGTTCGCCGGCGAGCCGGAATAGGGCTGGACGTTCGCGTGCTCGGCTCCGAAAAGCTTTTTCGCGCGTTCGATGGCGACCGTCTCAAGGGCGTCGCAATTGACCTGGCCCTGATAAAAGCGGGCGCCTGGATATCCTTCCGAATACTTGTTCTGAAACACCGTGCCGCAGGCCTCGAGAACGGCCTTGGAGGTGTAGTTCTCGCTCGCGATCAGGCGGATCGTCGCCTTCTGGTAGGCTTCCTCCGATTTGACGAGGTTGTAGATCTCGGGATCGTTCTTCTCAAGTGCGCTCATGTCTTTGCTCCTTCTGTTCCGATCGCGCGCGGTATTCTGCCGCGGGACGCACTGTCCCGAGGCTTGGGAATTCGCGGCTTCGAAACGTAGTGTGGATATGCCCAGACGCGCGGCAGGCAACGGTCCGCACTTCCCCGGGGTACTCCCCGTTCGCGTCAGTCATGCGGACGGATTCATATTACCGCCGCGGGCGAAAAAAGACCAGCCCTCCGGAGGGAAAATTCCGACTAATCGGGGAGATGGGGAGGGCGCGGCCGCCAGTCGCGGAATTTCACGAGGAGGCCGAGCAGGGCCGACGCGAGGACGACGAAGATGGCCGATACGTCGAAAACGGCGATTGCGACGAAGGCCGCGCAGGCGACCGCGGCGGTGATCCAGTCGTATATGGTCTTTTTTCCTATTCCCCACACGGCCGATACGAGCAGGACGGCGACGACGACGTTGATTCCCCGCAAGGCGCGCTGAACCCACAAAATCTCCGAGAAATTTTCCAGGAACATGGCGAGTATGGTAATAACGAGTACCGAAGGGGCGACGACGCCCGCGGTCGTGACGATCCCGCCGCCGAGGCCTTTGCGCTTATACCCAATAAAGGTCGCCACGTTCACGGCCACGATGCCGGGGGTCGCCTGACCGATGGCGAAATAGTCGACGAGTTCCTCGCTCGTCATCCATCCCCGCTTTTTTATGAGCTCCCGCTCAAGGATCGGAAGCATGGCGAGCCCGCCCCCGAACGTCACGGAGCCGATAAAGAAAAACACGCCGAAGAGCCGGAGATATTCCAGAAATGCGCCCATATCCCAGATTATAGGGATATGGCGACGCGCGGACAAGCGATCGGGCCTTTCTCGGTCCATTCTTGTAACGATGCGTCTCTTTACTATAGAATAGTGCCATTATAACCCGTGTTTTACGGCTCAGGAGCGGCACCAATGGCAAAATATCCCTTCGAGACCATCGAGCCCAAGTGGCAAAAGTTCTGGGAGAACAACAAAACCTTTCAGGCTATCGAGAACGAGTCGACGCCAAAGGACAAGCGCCGATACGTACTCGACATGTTTCCCTATCCATCCGCGGACGGGCTTCACGTCGGCCATCCCGAAGGCTACACGGCCACCGATATTTGGTGCCGTTACCTCCGCATGAACGGCTACTCAGTCCTTCACCCCATGGGCTTCGACTCCTTCGGGCTTCCCGCCGAAAACTACGCCATCAAGACGGGCACGCATCCGCGCGCGACGACGGTCGCGAACATCGATAAATTCCGCAAGCAGATCAAGGCCTTCGGCTTCAGCTACGACTGGGACCGGGAGCTCTCGACATGCGAGCATGACTACTACCACTGGACCCAGTGGATATTCCTTCAGCTCTTCAAGCGCGGACTCGCGTACGAATCGCACGCCCCGATCAACTGGTGCCCCTCGTGCAAGACAGGCCTCGCGAACGAGGAAGTCAAAGAAGGCAAGTGCGACCGATGCGGCACGCAGACGACGCGCAAGAACATCCGCCAATGGATTCTCAAGATTACCGAATACGCGGAACGCTTGCTTAAGGATCTCGACGTCCTCGACTGGACCGAGTCGGTCAAGTCGATGCAGCGAAACTGGATCGGCAAAAGCGAGGGCGCAGAGGTTATTTTCCGAATCGCGAAAGACGGCGACCCCTCGAGCGCGCAGGTAACCGAAGACGAACTTCTCATTTACACGACGCGCGCCGACACCCTCTTCGGCGCGACCTACATGGTACTCTCGCCCGAGCATCCCCTCGTTTCCAAAATCACGACGGCCGAAAACGAGGCGGCCATGGCGAAGTACGTCGACGAGGCGGCCAAGAAAAGCGATCTCGAGCGAACCGACCTCGCCAAGGAAAAAAGCGGCGTCTTTACCGGCTCGTACGCGATAAACCCGGTTAACGGCAAAAAAATCCCGATATGGATATCCGACTATGTCCTCATCTCCTACGGAACGGGAGCCATCATGGCCGTTCCCGCGCACGACGAGCGCGACTGGGATTTCGCGAAGCAGTTCGGACTACCGATCATCCAGGTCGTCGCGAGCGAGGCCGAGTGGGCGGCTAAGGGACCCGACGGCGACTACTCGGCGGAACCCGCGGCCTGCGCGGCGGCGGACGGCAAGAGCGTCAACTCCCCCGGCTTTAACGGCCTCGGCACGCAGGACTGCATCGACAAGATGATCGCGTGGCTCGGCGAAAAAAATATCGGACGCAAGGCCGTGAACTACAAACTCCGCGACTGGGTATTCAGCCGCCAGCGATACTGGGGAGAGCCGATCCCGCTCGTCCATTGCCCCGCGTGCGGCACCGTCCCGCTCAACGACTCGGATCTGCCCCTCCGCCTTCCCGACGTCGAAAGCTATCAGCCGACCGGCACCGGCGAAAGCCCGCTCGCCGGCATCGACGCGTGGGTGAACTGCTCGTGCCCGAAGTGCGGCGGCAAGGCGAAGCGCGAGACGAACACGATGCCCCAATGGGCGGGCTCGTGCTGGTACTACATCCGCTATCTCGACCCGAAGAACCCGCGCGAGTTCGCGTCGAAGGACAAGATCGATTACTGGCTCCCCGTCGACCTCTACGTCGGCGGCGCCGAGCACGCCGTTCTTCACCTCCTCTACGCGCGATTCTGGCACAAGGTTCTCTTTGACATCGGGCTCGTCACCTCTGACGAGCCTTTCAAGCGGCTCATCAACCAAGGGATGATCACGAGCTTCGCCTACCAGCGCAAGAACAAATCGCTCGTTCCGGTCGACGAAGTTCGGGAAATTCCCGGAAAGACGGACGAGTTCGAGGAGATCGCCACGGGCGAAAAACTCGAGCGCGTCATCGCGAAGATGTCGAAGTCCCTCAAGAACGTCATCAACCCCGACGACGTGATCCGGGACTACGGCGCGGACAGTTGCCGCATGTACGAAATGTTCATGGGGCCCCTTGAGGTTTCGAAGCCCTGGAGCACTCAGGGTCTCGTCGGCGTCAGCCGCTTTCTCGAACGAGTATGGGCGCTCTCCGAACGACCCATGACCGGCTCGGCGGGCGATTCGTATTCCGACTCGTCAAGCCCCGAGGCCCTCGCGCTTTCCCGCGCCCTGCACAAGACTATCAAGAAGGTCACCGACGACACGGCGAGCCTCAACTTCAACACCGCGATCAGCCAGATGATGATCTTCACGAACGAGATATCGAAGCGGGAGACCTTTCCCGCGTCCGTCTGGTTGGCCTTCGTCAAACTGCTTTCGCCGTACGCGCCCCACCTCGGCGAGGAGCTCTGGGAAAAGCTCGGCTTCAAGGGAACCATTTCCTACGAGCGTTGGCCTGAGTACGACGCGAGCTACTGCGTCGACGATTCCTGCACGGTCGTCGTTCAAGTCAACGGAAAGATTCGCGATAAGTTCGAGGTCGCCGTCGGAACCGACAAGGCGGAGCTCGAGCGCACCGCGCTTGCGTGCCCGGGCGCGGTAAAGTTCATGGAAGGCAAGGCCCCGAAAAAGGTCATCGTCGTCCAAGACAAGCTCGTCAACATCGTCGTATAACGGAGGGCGCATGATCGAGATACGGCGCGGAAGCCGAAAGGACGCATCCATCGCTATGCCTCCGTCAAAGGCGCATACCCTCAGGTCGCTTGTGCTCGGCGCGCTCGCCGAGGGAACGACCTTGATTCGAAACCCGCTGCTCGGCGAGGATCAGCTGCATCTCATCGAGTGCCTCAGGGGACTCGGCGTCGCGGTTCGAGTTAACGCGCGCGATGCGACGCACGATTCCAATTCGGTCATCGAGATCGACGGGTGCGCGGGTTCGTTTAAGCCGGTCGCGGACGCGCTCGACTGCGGGGAATCCGGCGTTGCGATGAACTTTCTCGCCTCGCTCGCCTGCCTCTCGACGAAGCCCGTAACGCTTACCGGCAAAGAGGGCCTTCTTCGCCGTCCCGTCGCGGAAATCGTCTCGGGCGTGCGCCAACTCGGCGGCGACGTCTCCTTCACGTCGAACGACGGCTACCCTCCCCTTATGGCGCGGCCCTCCGGGCTCGCGGGCGGAACGGCTCGCATGAGCGGGATAAAAACCTCGCAGTACTTCAGCTCGCTCGCCGTCGCCGCGGCGCTCGCGAACGCAGACTCGCTCATCGTCTGCGTCGACGACATGGCCGAGAAGCCGTACTTCGACATCACCGTCGAGATGATGCGCCGCTTCGGCGCCTCTATCGCAGGCGGAGAATACTGCGAAATCGCGATACCCGGCCGCCAACGGTACCGCGCGACCGAGATTTCCGTCGAGTCTGATTACTCGAGCGCTTCCTACTTTATCGCTGCGGCCGCCGTCATGGAATCGCGCGTCTTGCTCTCGGGGCTTTCGCGCGACTCAGTCCAAGGCGACCGTAAAATCGTCGAGTACGCGCGCGCGATGGGCTGCGCCGCGGACTTCACGCCCGAAGGCCTTACCGTGACGGGCGGTGGAATGCGCGCGATCGACGAAAGCTTCCGCGATACGCCCGACCTCGTTCCGACCGTCGCGATCATGGCGGCGTTCGCGCCGGGGCCGAGCCGGCTTCGCGACGTCGCGCACCTCAAGTTCAAGGAATGCGACCGCATCGACGCGATTCAAGACGGCCTTTCGAGAATGGGGATAGATTCTCGCGTCGAGGGCGATGACCTCGTCATCGAGGGAAACCCGTCGCGAATCCACGGGGCCGCCGTATCCTCGTACAACGACCACCGCATCGCCATGAGCTTCGCCGTCGCGGGCCTCGCGCTCGACGGCCAGACGATCGACGACGGCTCATGCGTAAAAAAATCCTTTCCCGATTTTTGGGAGCGTTTTTCCGTACTCGCCTGACGCAAGAGTTAGCCGGGTGCGCATCCCCCGGGATACACCCCTTGTCCGTTTTCCGGCTTTGTACTACTGTGCTTCACACCATGAACATCATCGATTTACGAAGCGATACGGTAACTTGGCCGACCGAGGCCATGAGGGCGGCGATGGCATCGGCGTCCGTCGGAGACGACGTCTACGGGGACGACCCCACGGTGCGGGAACTCGAGGCCTACTCCGCGAGCCTCGTCGGCAAGGAAGCGGCGCTCTTCGTTCCTTCGGGTACGTTCGGAAACCAACTGGCGCTATATACGCATTGCCCGCGCGGAAGCGAGGTCATACTCGACGAGACGAGCCATATCGTGCAGCACGAGGCGGGCGCTGCCGCGGTGATCGCGGGAGTCCAGCTTCGCGCGGTCGACTCAGGCGACCGTTTTCTCGACGGAACCGCGGTATCGGCGCGAATACGCTCAGGCGACGACATTCACGAACCGAAGACTTCTCTCATCGCCATAGAGAACGCGCATTCCAAGGGCACCGTCATGACGCTTGCCGAAATGGAGGATATCCGCCGCGCGGCTAACAGGTTTCGCGTGCCGATCCATCTCGATGGGGCGCGGGTCTTCAACGCGGCCGCGGCTCTCGGCGTTCAGGCGCAAGAAATCGCGCACTTCGCGGACTCGGTCATGTTTTGCCTCTCGAAGGGCCTGTGCGCTCCGGTCGGCTCGATGCTCGCGGGCACGAGAAAGTTCGTCGACGAAGCCAGAAAGAGGCGCAAGATCATGGGAGGCGGACTGAGACAGGCGGGAATCCTCGCCGCGGCGGGGCTCGTCGCGCTCAAGGACACGAGGCTCAGGATCGCGGACGATCACGAAACCGCGCGGCTTCTCGAGCAAGGTCTCGAAACCATCCCCGGGCTCGTAGTCGAGCGCGGCGGCGTCCGCATCAACATGGTATACTTCACGCACACGGAAGGCGCGCGCATAGACGGCGAGGCGCTGGTCGATTTTCTCAAGGAGCGAGGAATACTCATTTCCATGCACGACGGCTCTGGCAAATTTAGGCTCGTGACCCATTACTGGATCGATCGCGGGCGAATCGAGCGGACCGTTGCCGCGATTCGGGACTTCCACGCACGGGGGTAAATAGCATGCGCGCTGATTGCAAAACCGACAAGGGTAAGCACGTGCGGACGGCGGCGGTTATCGCGATCGCGGGCAACCTCGCGTTGGCCGCTTCTAAAATAGCCGCCTCGCTCGCGACCGACAGTCTCGCCGTGCTCGGCGACGGTATCGATTCGTCGACGGACGTCATAATCGCCATCATGTCGCTTGTGGTGGCGTCGATTATCAGTCAACCGTCGGACAAGAATCATCCCTGGGGTCACGGGCGCGCAGAGACAGTCGCCACTGTTTTGGTCGCTTTTGTTATCCTGCTCGCGGGCTTTCAGCTTTCGGCCTCGGCGGTTTCGCGGCTCACTTCAAAGGCAGCCTTCTCAGCCGCCTCCCCGATCGCGCTCTGGGTGACTGCCCTTTCGATCCTCGGCAAGGGAGCCCTCGCCGCGAGCCAGTACCGCATCGCGAGAAAATCCGGCAGCGCGATCGTGCTCGCAAACGCGAAAAATATGGCGAGCGATATCGTCATATCGGCGTCCGTTCTGGCCGGCCTCGCGGCGTCCATGATTTTCTCGCTTCCCATGCTTGATCCGATCATCGCCCTACTCGTCGGGCTTTGGGTCATGAAAACGGCGCTCGGAATTTTTTTGGAGCAAAACCTCGAATTGATGGACGGCACGACCGACGAAAGCCTCTACCGCGCGCTCTTCGACGCGGTGCACTCGGTGCCCGGAGCGGGAAACCCGCACAAGGCGCGAATCAGAAAGATGGCCTCGAGTTGGGACATTGACCTCGACATCGAAGTCGCCGGCGACATTACCGTACGAGAGGCGCACGATATAGCGGAAGCCGTCGAGCATGCGGTCAAGTGTCAAATCGCCGACGTGTACGACATCATGGTTCACATAGAGCCCGAGGGCTCGGGCCGTCACGGCGAGCAGTTCGGCCTTTCCGCGTCGGATGTCGAAGAAGTCTGACTTCCTGACTACGCGCTATTTGCGCTTCCAGGCGTCCACGAACTCGATCATATACTGCTGAACGTCCCCGAACCATTCCCGTTGCAGCGAAGCGGCCTCGATTCCGACATAGCGATAATGCCAGCTTTCCCACCGAAAGCCGGTAATGGCCTCGTACCCGTCGGGGAACGAAAGGGACCAGCCGTACGCGTACGCGTTTTCGACGAGCCATAAGCCTGCCTTCGTTTCGGCGAAGGCGTCCGTTATCGAGCCGAAGTCCACGGCGGTGCCCAGTTGGTGCTGGCTCGCGCCCGGCATGGCCGACTCGCGATCGGCCGCCTCGCGCCCGAGCTCGCGCACGTTTCTCTCGTAAACTTTCTTTTGGTAGTCCCAGGAGCGGTACGTCGAGCTCACGACGAGCGTTACCCCGTCGGCGCGCGCGGCCGCGGCCATGCGCTCGAGAGCCGCTTCCGCATCTCGCCTGAGGGAAAGGCCTTCCCTTCCGGGGACGTAAGACCTTCCGGTTCCGACCGGAACGAGGTCGGAGGGCGCGTAGTCCGCGGGCAGGCGGTTTTTTTTGTCGACGAGCGCGAGCAAGCCCGCGCTATCTGCGGCGATCGCGCGTTCGAGCGCGGGAACGAAGTCCTCTCGGCGCTCGTTCAGCTCGCGCGCCATATCCGCAGGGATACTCGACGGCGCGAGAAAAGCCGCACGCTCGCGAGAGGGCGCCGCGGGCGTACCAGAGGGCGACTCGCGCTTGCCAGAAGGCGTCTCGCGCTCGGCGAAGCATGCCGAAAGCGTAAGCGCTCCGCACGCGATGAGGATCATCCGTCGCTTCATGAAAAATCCTTTATCGCCCAGCCTCTCCGTCGCGCGATTGCCCTGAGCCTGAAATCAGGATTAGCCGCCACGGGACGTCCGATAAGCTCGAGCAAGGGAAGGTCGTGAACGCTATCAGAATAAAATGAGCAATAGTGAATATCGACGCCGCTTCGCGAGAGAAAATCCTGAATGATCTTTCCCTTGTAACGCGAAAAGACCGGGACTCCGACGATCTTTCCCTCGAACACGCCGTCGACGTACGAAAACTGCGTCGCGATAACGTCGGACGGACTGAAGCCACAATGCCGCGCGAGGGGATACACGGCTTCAAAAGGAGAGGAAGTCGCCATAATGACGCGGATGCCCTCGCTTCGCAGTTGCTCGATTTCGCGGAGCGCGCCCGGATACAAACGGGTTTTGAGCCATTTCTCGAAGGCCGCGTCCGCGATTGATTCGAGCGTCATGCGGGAAACTCCCTTGAGTTTCGGAAGGCTTACGCGAAAGAGGCGATCGACGCTGACGTTGGAAAGGCGGTACAGAACGTAGAGAATCGGGGCCGCGGCGAGATACCACCACGAGATGATTCCCCGGCGAACGCATTCCAGCATGAAAAAAAGGCTCGTCGACACGCGCGAAATCGTGTGATCAACGTCGAAAAAGGCAATCGCCTCGCGTCTCATGTCTACAGAATAATGCGAATGGCGCCCTTGAACAAGCCCTTGCGATACGACACGTGCTTCGCGATGTTACGGCACATCAGGAGGCCGAGCCCGCGGTATCGTCGCGAAGCCTCATCGAAATACGGCTGAGCGGTTCCATGAGCCGCGACCATGCGGGCAAACGTCGGCGACCGATACGTAATCAGTATGCGCACGGTTCCCCCGGTCGCCATCCCTCTCGCGCGGGCGCGCACAATGCGCACGGACACAAAGGAACCGGGCGGGCATTTCCCGTGCATGACGATGTTATCGAAATATTCAGTGACGACTAAGAGCGCGCGATTCCGCTCGCTGCCGTCCAGCAACGGACAGGCGAGCACGAACCGCTCGAGCGTATCGAGATTGGCGAAGTCCGGCGCGACGCGCGCGCGACAGGGCCGAATCATGAGGGATCAAACAACTTCGGTAAGCGAGTAGATAACGGTAAACATCTCGTTGAAACCCGTCGACTCGATCGCGAGGCGCACGACCTCGGAAGGCTTCATCACGTAGAGCTTATTTCCGACCGCGTCGCCGTCGTCAAGGGCTGCCATCAATACGCCGAGCCCCGACGAGGAAAGGTTCACGACGCGCGAAAGATCCAACACGAGGTTCGTTTCCTTAATCAGCGAATACACCTTCTCCTGGAACTCGGTATACGTGTATGAGTTAATCGTTCCGGATACCTCAAGGAGCGCGTAGTTCGGTCCGCTCTTTTCGACGATCGATATGCTTTCCATGAAGTCTACCCCTTATTTACTCAGATATTTTATGACAAGCACCGTGATGTCGTCTTCAAGCTCGCGAGAGACGAACTCGCCAAGGTTTTCGCACAGGAATTTTGCCATGCGCCCAGCAGGATACGAGCGATTGTCCATCAAGTGCCGCTGAACGCGATCCTTGCCGTATCGTTCGCCGCGAAGGTTGGTCGCGTCGATGAGACCGTCGGTCGTCATAAGGAGGATATCCTGCGGATTGAGCGCGATCTTTTTGACCTTGAGGTACTTGCCCACGTCGCGCACGAACCCGAGAACGCGGCCGTCGCCCTGAATCTCTATCGCGTTGTTGTACGCGGCGGTGTAGAGGAACATGGCGGGAACTCCGCAATTGAGGTAATACATGACGTTGGACGAAAAATCGAAAAGGCCGAACACCCCGGCGAAGAACGTTCCCTTAGGCAAATTATTCTTGATAAACAAGTTTACCTTGACGACGAGCTGCTTGAAGTCCTTCGTTTCGGTCAAGAACGTCCGAAGGACCGACTTAAGAATGACCATCGACATGCTCGCGTTCAGGCCCTTTCCCGAAACGTCTCCCATCACGTAAAGATACTTATCCTCGGCAAGCTTGATGAAGTCGATGAAGTCTCCGCCGAGCTTTCTCGCGGACCGCGTGATAAAGTCGACGTCGATTTTCTCGTGCTCGATGCGGTCGATGTTTTCCTGTATCGACGTGATGATCTGGCCGGAGAATTCGATCTCGCGATCGACGGTAAGCACCACCGACTCGTTGGCGATGTTCTTTAAATAGTACATGACGAGGAAAAAGTTCGAGTAAAGACGCGAGAGGACCGAATAGTCATAGTCGGTAAAGTCGGCGCCGCGCTTCTTCGCGCCGAGCAGGATAATACCAACGACGCGATGACCCTCGCGAAGGAGGATAAACGCGTCTGAATGCGCGATGTCGAAGATCTTGAGCAGGTTCTGCTTTACGTCGGTATAGAGGTGATTCGTGATCGCCTGCGTTTTCAGCACGATCGTTTCGCTGTGGCCGAGAAGGAAATCGATCGCCTTATTCTCGGCGATCACGAGCTCGTTTTTCGCGCCGAGCGATGAGAACGTAGTCACGAGCTTTCCCTTATCGTCGGAAACCATGATCTCCACCGACGAACACTCGACGTACTGCTCGAGGAGCGTGACGGTTTTCTGTATGACGATCTCGCCTCCCGAAGCGTAGTCTATGGAGTCGAGCCCCGCCTCGAGTTCGGCCTCATAGTCGCTTCCGACGCGGACATACTTGCGAAGGCGCTTGCGCGCGAGCTCGCGGAGGAAGAGCATCGATACCGCAAGCAAAACAAGGGAAGCGACGAGCGGGGCGCGCGACGGGACGGCCGAGATAAGCGCCGCCGCCGCAAAGCCGGTCACAAGGCTGAACACGAGGTTGAGCACGACGAAGTTAATTGCCGTCGCCGTGGCGAGCGACCGGTCGAACAGGGTGGTGACGGACTCTGACTGATAGATCATCACGAGCATGACCGCGAGCCCGAACGGAACAAGCGGCAAGGCCCACACGTAGGTAATGGAAAGGCTATAGAGCGCGTACGCGACGGCAATTCCTAAGCACACGGAAACGGCGACGAATACGAGCCGCTGCCGGAATATGCGGCTTCTGATGCCGATCGCGCGCGACAGTAACGTCACGACGGTGAGCGCCGGAAGACCGAGCGCGAACGTCGCGATATAGAGGAAAAACCCGTCTCCCAGGGTATGGAAGTCGGACGATACGATAAAATAGCGGCCGTCGACAGTACCGAGCGTAACGCTCTCGATCGACACGAAGGTAAGATAAACGGCGGACAGCACGAGCAGGGCGCCGAAAACCTTGGCGATGGAATGTTTGCCGAAATACGGCACGGTAAGCGAGTAGCGAAACAGCGAAACCGACGACATCGAAAACGATATGAGGCAGAGCCTGAACGACAAAAGGCTCAGCGTCGGGTTCTTCGTATAGAGGAGCGTCGCGGAAACGCCCGCGAAAAGCGCGGTGAACGCGGACGTCATCGAAAGGCCGGTCAGGAGGTTGTTCTGCTTCTCGGACCGGGAATCCAGATAGTACGAGAAGGCGAACAGGAAGGCCGCAAGGATATAGCTGAAAATGAGCATGCTCATGGTTACTCCTCGATCTTTGCGACGAGCATGGTCACGTCGTCGCGAAGTTTCTTGTCGCCGTTATAATCAAGCACTAGGTCCGCGATGTCGTTGACGAAATGCTTGGCGCCCTTATGCGCGCTGTTCTTGACCGTATTCATATAAAGCTCCGTATCCCCGAGCTCGACGCCGGTGTCGTCCATGACCTCGGAAACGCCGTCGGAGGCCATGAGCACCACGTCGCCCCGATACAGGGGAGCCTCTTCCTGCGTGATTTCGTCAAGGTCGATGATACCGACGAGGCTGCAGTTTGACTGAAGCGGCTTGATCTTGTATCCGCCGGGCGCGCGAGTGATGATGATCGGGTCGGCCATCGATGCGTTTACGTAGCGAATCCTCATAACCTTCGTATCGATGATGCCGATGAAGAGAACGGCGTATTTATCCTGCAGTCGCATCGACTTGATGGCGGTATCGATGGCGCGAACCACGCCCGGAAGGTCTTCCTTGTTCTCGATGATCTTAACCGTGTTCATGATAACGCCCATGATAAGCGCCGAGGCGAGACCTTTTCCGGAAACGTCGCCAAGGAGAAAGAACGTCCGATGCTCGTCGAGCGGGATTATATCGTAGAAGTCGCCAGAAACGTTGACGAGCGGCCTGAAATACGCGGCGCAGTCGAGCTTCGGAATATCGGGCATCTTCTGGGGCAGGAACGAAACTTGCGTCTCCGCGACCATGTCCCATTCCTTCGAGAGTTCCGAGATGGCGGTCAGCTGGGTAATCGTCTTGGTGCGTTTCTGGAAATTCGAGAATTCGTACATCATCGTCGCGAAAACGCTTTTTTCGAAAACCTTCATGTACCGGCACAAAACGTAGAAGTGCAATTTTTCGTACACGAGGAAAAAGCCCCGCGCGCGCGCAAAGTCTGAAACGAGCCCGAGTTCCTCGTCGATGAGATAGAAACCCTCGGGCCAGGTGTCGGGGAAATTACGAGATAGCACCTCGAGCGTCTCAGGATCGGTCGCGATGCGGGTGGGGCTGTTGTAGACGACGTAGGAGTTCTCGGCGTTGACGTACAGCACAGAACTGTCGGCCTCGTGCTCGAGGACGGTCTGCACCGCATCGATCAAATCCTCTACCGTGTACGAAAACCGTAGGCGATCGACGAAATTGACCATGAGACGGCTGTCTCTGACGTTGAAGGCCCGATACTCGAGTCGCCTCCACACTTCGCGCGTGACGAGCGACGATGAGGTCGCGGCGATGAGAAACATGATCGCGGCGGTTATCATGCGGCCGTTAAACGAGAACTGCGGGATTATTATAAACATGAAAAAAGAAAACACGAGCCCGACGCCGGTATCGATTGCCAGTTTCGCGAGTCGCTTTCTGGATTGAATCATCCTGATGCACCTCTTCGGAGAATCATAGTATGGACACCTCGGGCAAACCCGTTTAGCGGCTTACCCGACCCGCGCCTGAAGGCGCGCGACCAGCACAGTATTGTACCACATTTGGAGAAATTTGGGGCAAGAAAAAACAAATGGCCTAACTCTGAAGATCGGCGAGCGGCACGGGATTCGGCGAGGAATTCTCGCCTTCTACGCGGGAAACTTCCTCGAGCAGGCTCTTTGCCTTCGCGGAAAGCTTGGTCGGTACCTGGACGAGCAATTTCAGGTAGAGATCTCCCTTTTTGCCGCTCGAGACCGGCACTCCCTCGTCGCGAACGCGTAAGAGCTTTCCGCTCTGAGCGCCCGCGGGAATCTTGATCCTGAGCTGTTTATCGTCGAGCGCTGTCACCGTGATCTCGGCGCCGAGCGCGGCTTGGGTAATCGAAATCGGAATCGCGCAATAGAGATCGGCGCCGGAACGTTCGAACCAGGGATGGCCCTTGACGCGCAGAAAGACCACGAGGTCGCCGTACGGGCCGCCGTTGGGGCCCGCGTCGCCCTGTCTCGGTATGGTTATGCGCTTTCCGTCCTCGACGCCCGCGGGTATGGTAACGAGAATCTTCTGCCGTTTCTTTTGCACGCCGGTCCCGCCGCATTCGCGACAGGGATTCTCGATAATCGTGCCTTCGCCATGACAGGAAGGACACGGAGACGCAATGGAAAAGAAGCCGGAACTATGACGCACTTGGCCCGCGCCCTGACACGTCGGGCACATCTTTCGGCCAGAACCGCCCGCCGCTCCGCTGCCCTTGCACGAGGCGCAGGATTCGCTGCGCGAGTATTGCACTTCGGCCTTGGATCCGTAGACGGCGTCCTTAAAATCAATTTGAAGGTCGTACCTGAGGCTCGCTCCCTGAGCGGGGCCCCCGCGGCCTCCCGATCTGCGGCGCGAACCGCCGCCGCCGCCGAAAAGATTCTCGAATATACCCGAGAAGTCCCCGAATATATCCTCAAAGCCCTGGAACGCGCTCGGGTCAAAGCCGCCCGGGCCTCCGGGACCGCCCATGCCTTCAAGTCCCGCATGGCCGTATTGATCGTACACCTGGCGTTTCTGATCGTCCGAAAGGACCTCGTAGGCCTCGGTCGCTTCCTTGAATTTTTCCTCAGCCGCGTGATCTCCGGGATTCTTGTCCGGATGGTACTGTATCGCGAGTTTTCGGTAGCCCTTCTTGATGTCGTCTTTCGACGCGGTTTTTTGAACGCCGAGAACTTCGTAATAATCTCTTTTCGCTGCCACGGGAAACTCCAGACACTCAGGGATACTCCGCACTATACGCCAAAAAATCCGGAACGTCGAGAACGCGCGAGGGGGTTCGTATCCCTATCGCGCGCTCCCCGATCCGGATTTATTCCGTCAGTACGGCTTTACTTACTTCTTTTCGTCTTCGTTCACGACTTCGTAGTCGACATCGTCCGCAGAACCCTTATTGGGTCCGCTCGCGCCGGCGCCGGCAAAGCCGCCCGAGTCGTTCGCGCCGCCCATATCGGGACCCGCACCGGCGGAACCGTCCCCGCCTTGCTGGGCTGCTTGTTGCTTGTACATTTCCTCGGCGATCTTGTACGAGGCCTGCTTGAGCTCCTCGGTCTTTGCCTTGATCGCCTCGACGTCGCCCGACTCGAGTTCCTTCTTGAGGGCGGCCACGGCCGTCTCGATATTCTGCTTGTCGGACGCGCTCACCTTGTCGCCCATATCCTTGAGGGTTTTCTCGGTGGAATAGATCATCGAATCGGCCTCGTTGCGGGCCTCGATCTTTTCACGCTCGGCCTTATCGGACGCGGCGTTCGCCTCGGCTTCCTTGACCATGCGATCGATCTCGCTTTCCGAAAGTCCCGAGGAGCTCTCGATGCGGATTTTCTGTTCCTTGCCAGTGCCGAGGTCCTTCGCCGCGACGTGCACGATACCGTTCGCGTCGATGTCGAAGGTTACCTCGATCTGCGGCACTCCGCGCGGAGCCGCCGGGATGCCGACGAGGTCGAACTTCCCGAGGGTACGGTTCTGGCCGGCCATTTCGCGCTCGCCTTGCAGGACATGGATCGAAACGGCGGTCTGCCCGTCGGCGGCCGTCGAGAACACCTGGCTCTTGCGGGTCGGTATGGTCGTATTGCGGTTGATGAGGCGGGTAAATACGCCGCCCATCGTCTCGATTCCGAGCGACAGCGGGGTTACGTCGAGCAGGAGCACGTCCTTGACGTCTCCGCCGAGGATACCGCCCTGGATGGCCGCTCCCACGGCGACCGCCTCGTCGGGGTTAACGCCCTTCGAGCCTTCCTTGCCGAAGAGCCCCTTGACGATCTCGAGCACCTTGGGCATGCGGGTCGAGCCGCCGACGAGGAGAACCTCGTCGATCTGGTCGATGGTGATTCCAGCGTCCTTGATGGCCTTGCGGCACGGATCCTTGGTGCGCTCGAAAAGGTCGTCGGTCATCTGTTCGAATTTCGCGCGCGAAAGGCTCTTCTGGAGGTGCTTGGGGCCCGAGGCGTCGGCGGTGATGAACGGGAGGTTGATCTCGGCGTTCGCCACGGCGGAAAGCTCGATCTTCGCCTTTTCGGCGGCCTCGCGGAGGCGCTGAAGGGCCATGCGATCCTTCGAGAGGTCGATGCCGGTGTCGTTCTTGAATTCCTCGACGAGCCAATTCATGATTCGCCTGTCCCAATCGTCGCCGCCGAGGTTGGTATCTCCGTTGGTGGACTTAACCTCGAAGACACCGTCGCCAAGCTCGAGAATCGAAATATCGAAGGTACCGCCGCCGAGATCATAGACGGCGATGGTCTTTTCTTTCTTTGAGTCTTTATTGAAACCGAAGGCGAGCGAGGCCGCGGTCGGCTCGTTGATAATGCGCTTCACTTCGAGACCGGCGATCTTTCCGGCGTCCTTGGTGGCCTGCCTTTGCGCGTCGTTGAAGTACGCGGGCACGGTGATGACGGCCTCGGTCACTTCCTCGCCGAGGTAATCCTCCGCAGTCTTCTTCATCTTCTGGAGGATAAAGGCGCTGATTTCCTGCGCGGAATAGAGCTTGCCGTCTATGTCGACGCGTACGTCGTCTCCCTGCGGGACGACCTTATACGGAACATGCTTCGCCTCGCCCGAGAGCTCGCCGTAGCGGTGACCGATAAAGCGCTTGATCGAGTACACGGTCTTGTCCGGGTTGGTGATCATCTGGTTCTTGGCGGGCTGTCCGACGACGCGCTCGCCCTTAGCGGTAAAACCCACGATGGACGGGGTAGTGCGTCCGCCTTCCGCGTTCTGAATTACGACGGGTTCTCCGCCTTCCATGACGGCTACGCACGAGTTGGTCGTTCCAAGGTCAATTCCGATTATTTTTCCCATAGTATTCAGTCTCCTTTATCGTCTGTCACTGCCCGTTCTCGGCAGGGGTATGCACCATAACCTTCGAGTGCCGGAGTATCCGGTCACGAAGTTTGTAGCCCTTCACGTACTCCTCGGCAACGGTGGCCTCGGTCACGTCGGGCGAGGGGGTCGTCGCGATAGCCTCGTGAAAATTAGGATCGAAAGCCTCTCCCTTCGCCGGATAGTACGAAAGCGAGTATTTGCTCTCGAGAAGGGTTCCCAGCTGAGAGCGGATCATGCTCACGCCGCTCGCAAACGCCGCCGCGGGAGAACCCTCCTCGTACGCTCCGCCTGAATCGATGGCCCGGTCGAAATCGTCCAAAATCTGAACGAGGTCGGTCAAAAGGGAGGCGTTCGCGTAATCGATCGCGTCCTGCTTTTCCCTGATCATCCGCTTGCGGTAGTTGTCGAAATCGGCCGCCTTCCTGAGATACTGGTCCTGCAACTCGGCGTTGAGACGCTCGAGTTCGGTTACGCGGGCGTAAAGGTCGCCAGAATCCGCCGCAAAGGGCGATGCCGTGGCGGTTTCTCCCGCAGATTTTTCCTCACCGTGGCCCGTTGCCTCGCGTTTATCCGTCTTTTCGGCCTCTGAGGCCGCGTTTCCCGCCGTAGTTTCGGCGGCTCCAGCCCCGGACTCCGCTCCCAAAGGAGGTGAAACCGATGCCGAATCATGCTGTGATTCCTGTTCCGCGTGCTTTTTCATCATAATCCTCAAAAAAAAGATACTGATTCGACCTAGTGCCGGTCAACTGAAAAACCGTTTAGGCCGGATCCGTGTCCAAATTACCGAAAATAAGGTTCCAGGCAACCGTTCCCCGCCGGGGAACGTTCGGGAGCTTGTCCCGCGCAAACCACCGAGCTTCCAAAATCTCGATCGGATCGACGTTGATCTCGCCTGACACCCATTGGGCCGTAAAGGCGACCATGAGCTGATCGGGATACGGCCACCCCTGGCTCCCCGCGTAGCGGATACTGCCGACGCGAAGCCCGGTTTCCTCAAACACCTCGCGGGCGACGCACTCTTCCAAGGTTTCCCCGTGCTCGACGTAGCCCGCGATGCAGGAAAACACGTCCTGATTCCGGTCGGTATGGCGCGCGAGCAGAATTTCGCTACCCTTGGTCACGAGCACGATGACGCAGGGCGAAATGCGCGGATATACGGAAACGCCGCACGAAGCGCACGTGCGCGCGCAGTCGGTCGAATGGTCCGCGAGCGGCCCGCCGCACCGACCGCAAAACCGCGTCGCGGAATGCCAGTTACCGAGTCCGAGCGCGCGCGTCGCGGGGGCGGCCAACCGGCGAAGGGCCGGATCGTCAGACGCGAGGATTTCGCGAAGCCTGATCCACGTCCCGCGCTCGGGACCGGCCGAAAGCCGCGAGCCCTCGCCGCTTACCGAAGACGACACGACCGATGACGCGGAATCGATCCCCTCGAGCAGGACGACGCTCGCGAGAGTCCCATAGAGGTTCACGTCGAGCGAATCGAGAACGACGGCACCCGAAATATCGGGAAATCGCCGGGGCAACGTGGTATCCTCGAGGAGAAAGAGCTCTCCCGACCTGAAAACGTAAAAGACTTCCGGGGTTTGCATAACGATATCGCTACAATATATAAAATTCCGGGCTTGGATACAACAGGGCGAGAGGGACGCACACAAGGAGTTCTCATGAAAAAACTATTCGCGTTGATGGCAATGGCGGCGTTCTTCGGTATGGCGTTCGCGGCGGAAGACCCTGCCCTCGGTTTATGGAAGAGTATCGACGATAAAACGGGAAAGACCACCGCCTATTGGAAAGTATACGAGAAGGACGGCGCCCTCTTCGGCGAGATCATCACCGTACCGAACCAGTCAGACGACACGATCGCGAAGGACTGTAAGCCGTCCTACGCCGATTTCCCGATTGCCGGCGAAGTCAATACGATGACGGTCGTCAATACGCCCTTCATCTTCGGGCTTAAGCGAAAGGGCGCGGGCAAATGGGCGGGCGGCTCGATCATCGACCCGAAAGACGGAAAAATCTACAAGTGCAAGATTACCTTTCACGCCGCCGACGGAACGGACTACGCGGATGATACTCTTGAGATGCGCGGGGAAATAGGCCTCGGTATCGGACGAAGCCAGTATTGGAAGCGAACGACCGAGGAAGAAATCGATCAAAACCGGTTTACGGGAGCCTAATCACCCGCGATGTAGCCTGAGCGCCCGGCGTCGCCAGAGCGCCCGGCCTCACTCCTTGAGGCTCCCCATGGTTAGTCCGGAAATGATGAATTTCGACGTACAGGCGTAGACGCAGATGGCGGGAACGAACGATACGGCGATCCCGAGATAGATACTTCCGAAATCCGCGTTATGGATATCGGTTTGCAAAAACGCGACAATCATGGGTATGGTAAAAAGCTTCCGGTCGCTCAGGATAACGAAGGGCATGGCGAAATTATTCCAGGACCCGACAAACGTGAAAAAAACCTGCGTCGCGAGCGCGGGTTTCATTATGGGAAGGACAATCGCGTTGAACGTCCAGAACTCCCCTGCCCCGTCGATCCGCGCCACGTCAGCAAGTTCCCGCACGGGCAGCGACAGAAGGTATTGGCGTAAAAAGAATACGATGACCGGAGACGCGATTGCGGGAACGATCAGCGGAATATACGAATCGAGAAGCCGCATGAAAAACACCACCCGAAAAAAACCGATATAGGCCACCGACGTGGGAATCAGCATCATGAACAGTATCAGGCCCCATAGCGCGCGGCGCCCCCTGAACTGATACATGAACACGCCATACGCCGCCATAGCCGAAGAGTACGTCGCGCTGAAGGCGGTAAGGATCGCGACAAGAAAGCTATTAAAAAACCCGCGCGACAGGGAAAAACCCGTTGAATTGAGGATACGCCAGTTGTCCGGGAGATGCACGGAGGGAAGCAGGGAGAGCCCTGAGTTGATTTCCGCGGTCGATCGCGTGATATTGACCAGCACGAGATAGACCGGAAGGATCGCGATACAGCCCAGGAAGACCATCACGGCATGGATGACTATCGTTTTTACGGATACATGCCCTTTTTTACACATCATACCCAGATCCTATCATCATTTATCGTGACTCACTATGCTATTTTCGACTTTTTCCTGTACAATACGTTCATGGGCCACGAGGTTGATACTTCGGGTATTTACCCTATCCACTCGGCGAATGTGACGACGAGGACACCGCTTCTCAGTCCCGCTCTCATCACGGCATACTACTTTCGTCCGCTTGGCTCCTGGCCCCGCGGCATGGCACTTCAGGAAAGGACGGTGGCCGACTACGAGTTCGAGTTCATCATCGATTCGGACGGAGGCGTTCAATCTTTCGACGGAGAATCCACGCGTGTCGGCCCGGGAGACGTGATTTTCAGGCGTCCGGGAGAGCGCACGCGGGGAACCATGAGATACGAATGCATCTGTCTCATTTTCAGCCCGTCGGGGGCCTTGCCTCACATGCGGCACTACGAAATCAACAGTCCAAAACCGATACAGAAAACCTTTCCGCACGAGCTTCTCGCGACCTTGCCGCACGTGGTATCCGACGGGGGAGACCACGCTTTTCGCTCACTCTTCGACCGTCTGTTTCGCTCGTTCGTCAGCCCCCGCCCCCGCGCCGAGCTCCTGGAACAGGCACTGCTCCTTGAGCTGCTGTACCGATCGGCCCTTGCCGCGCGGTCGATCGCTCGAATCGGAGAACGCAGTCTCGTCGACAGGGGAGAAAGGAAGAACCGCCTATACGAACGTCTTGCGGAGGCGCGCGTCTGGATGGAGACACACTACGCCGATAAAATCACCGTGGCAGATATCGCCGCTCGCGCGGGTCTTTCAGAAAGCCATTTCCGGAGGGCGTACGAACGGGACTTCTCCCAAACCCCGCTCGAAGGGCTTACGGAAATCAGACTCGAAAAGGCAAAGGACGCGCTTACCATGACCGACAAACCAATCAAGGCAATCGGTCATGAATGCGGCTTCCGCGGCGAACGGCATTTTTACGCCCGTTTCGCGCAATTGACCGGCATATCTCCCGGTGAATTCCGGAACGCCCACCGTTTTCCTCTCGCCTGACCGAGACCGACGGCGTCTTGAAACAGACAGGTCTCTATGCTATATTCAGGCATGAAAGTCGCTATCTTTTTCGGTTCCACATCAGATACAGCAATAATGAAGAAGGCCGCCGACGTCCTCAGGGAATTCGAGGTGGATTTTTCCGCATACGCCATATCGGCGCATCGGGCGGGAGATCTTCTCGCCGAGACGGTTAAACGTGTCGAAACCGAAGGCGCCGAAGTCATCATCGCGGGCGCGGGACTCGCGGCGCATCTCCCCGGGGTTATCGCATCCCTCACCGTGCTTCCGGTCATCGGCGTACCGCTCGACGGCGGAAAAGTCGGCGGACTCGACTCGCTTCTTTCCATAGTACAAATGCCAAAACAGATTCCCGTCGCGACGGTCGGACTCGACAACGCCGCGAACGCAGGCTACCTCGCCTGCGAAATTCTCGCAATCAAGTACCCCGCGCTAAAGGAACGGCTCATTGCGTTCAGGACGCGCTTAAAGCAGGAAATAGCCGCGGGCGGCGGCACAGGCGTCGCCCTCTAGGCGCATCGATTACGGAATGGCCGAGCGACCGGGTTTCCGGAACGGCGGCTATGGGCACTATAACGAACGGGGAGACCATGGACAGTCATTCGGGAATCGGGGAAGACGACAAGCTTCGGGAATACTGCGGCGTCATCGGCGTGTATCTTTCTGACCATGAGCCGATCGCGGCTCGGCTCGGATACTACGGCCTCCAGTCGCTGCAGCACCGCGGGCAGGAAAGCACGGGACTCGCGGTCGCGGACGGCGAAAAAGTCGAGCACTTTCGCGAGATGGGCCTCGTGTCCGAGGTCTACAACAAGGAAAATCTCGCGGCCCTGCGCGGGTATCTCGCCATCGGACACGTGCTCTACTCGACCTCGGGCAAGGCGACGATCGAGAACGCCCAACCGTTCGTGTCCCGCTCGAGACTCGGGACGATCGCGATAGCCCACAACGGAAGCCTCGTCAACACGGAGCCGATGAAGGAGTTCCTCGAGGAAACGGGCTCGACTTTCACCTCGTCAAGCGACACCGAAGTCATCATCAAGCTCATCGCGAAGAACTACAAGAAGGGCCTCGAGCGAGCCCTCACCGACACCATCCAGCTCATTAAAGGATCGTTCGCCCTCGTCGTCATGACCGAGAAGACGCTCATCGGGGCGCGCGACCCGAACGGCATCAGGCCGCTGTGCCTCGGCAAGCTCCAGAACGGCTGGGTGCTCGCGAGCGAATCGTGCGCGATCGACGCGATGGGCGGCGACCTCGTCCGCGACATCGCCCCCGGGGAAATCGTCATCATCAACGACGACGGCGTGCTCTCGTTTAACTTCGGCGAGAAAACCGCGAAAAAAACGTGCATCTTCGAATACGTGTACTTCGCGCGGCCCGACTCCATCATCGACGGCATCGGAGTACTCGAGGCGAGGCACAAGATGGGCGAGGTCCTCGCGCGGGAATCGGGAGTGGCGGCGGACGTCGTCATCGGCGTACCGGACTCGGGCCTCGGCGCGGCGATGGGCTACTCGAAGGCCTCGGGCATCCCCTACGCAATGGGCATCGTCAAGAATAAGTACATCGGTCGAACCTTCATCGCGCCGAGTCAGGAAGAACGCGAGGCGATGGTCTTCGTAAAGCTGAACGCGCTCAAGAGCGACGTCGCGGGAAAACGCGTCGTCATCATCGACGACTCAATCGTGCGCGGCACGACGAGCCGCCGGCTCATCCAAATACTGAGGAAGGCCGGGGCGCGCGAGGTGCATTTCCGCATCTCGAGCCCGCCGGTTAAGTTTCCCTGCTACTTCGGCATCGACACGCCGGCCCGTGCCGAGCTAATATCCGCGCAGCACGAAATCGACGAGATCCGCGACGCGATAGGCGCCGACTCCCTCGCCTTCATCTCGATGGAGGGAATGATCGACGCGCTTCAGTCGTGCGAATGGGAAGAAGACGCGCGGCTGGGCATCGACAGAAGCGGCAAGACGGAAAAGTCCCACGGCGAGGGAGCGACGAACTGCGGGTACTGCCAGGGCTGTTTCCTCGGCGAATACCCGATGCCGATGATTGGAGAATTAGGCAAGCGGTAGTTTTCCCAATTCGCGGGGCTGAAAACATAACGACGACTTGATTGGGAAAACGGTAAGGAGATATTGATGATAGACTATAGGCAATCTGGGGTAGACGTCGAGGAAGGCTACCGCGCGGTGAGCAACTACAAAGAAAGCGCGCGGCGCACGATGATACCCGGCGTCCTCAATGGCCTCGGGAGTTTCGCCGGGATGTTTCAGGTTCCGGCAGGATACAAGGAGCCCGTCATCGTATCCGGCACCGACGGCGTCGGCACCAAGCTCGACATCGCGTTCGCCCTGAAAAAGTACGACACGGTCGGCATCGACTGCGTCGCGATGTGCGTCAACGACATCCTTTGCCACGGGGCCAAGCCTCTGTTCTTCCTCGATTACGTCGCGTGCGGCAAGCTCGACGCGAACGTGGCCGGAGACCTCGTGCGCGGGGTTTCAGACGGATGCCTCCTTTCCGGAGCCGCGCTCATGGGCGGCGAGACGGCGGAGATGCCCGGCTTCTACGACGCGGGCAAGTACGACATCGCGGGCTTCGCGGTCGGCATCGTCGAGAAATCGAAGATCATCGACGGCTCTCAGATACGCGAGGGGGACGTCCTCGTCGGAGTTGCCTCGAGCGGCGTTCACTCAAACGGCTTCAGCCTCGTGCGAAAGCTCGTCACCGATTACTCCGAGCCCTTCGGCGGAAAAACGATCGGCGAAACCTTGCTCGAGCCGACCAAGATTTACGTCAAGCCGATTCTCTCGCTCCTCGAAAAAATCAACGTTCACGGTATGGTTCATATCACCGGCGGCGGCTTTCACGAAAACGTACCCCGCATGTATCCGACGGGAGGCGTTCACGGAGACGGAAAGGACGCGCGGCTCGTTTCGGTTTTCAAGAACGGCAGCTGGCCCGTTCCGCCGATTTTCGGCGAGCTCGTGAGGCGCGGAGCGGACCCGGCGCGCATGTTCCACACCTTCAATATGGGTATCGGTTTCGTGCTCGCCTTAGCGAAAGAAGACGCCGCCGCGGCGATAGCCTCGCTCGAGGCGGACGGCTTCCCCGCCTACGCGATCGGACGCGTCGCGAAGGGAACCGAGGACGTGGTCTTTGAGTGAGGCCGCCAAACGGGCAGAACGCCTTATCAGCGAGCCCGTAGCGGCCGTCCCCGGCTCGCACAACGCCTCCTCAATGGCCGCGGGCGAACCCGGAGTCCCGCTGGCCTTCGTCTGGCGCGGAACCGAGTACCGCGTTTCGCGCGTACTCGCCTCCGACAAGACGCTCAGACCCTGCAGAAACGGCTCGGGAGAGTCTTACGTCGACAAGCACCTCCATACGGTCGAGACGGATTCGGGCGAGATCATGACGCTTTACCGAAAGCGAACCGGCTCCGCGCAGGACGCATGGATACTGTACACGACGCGCTCGAAAGAAACCCTCATGCCCCTCAAGATAGCCGTCCTCGTCTCGGGAGGCGGAAGCAACCTTCAGTCGCTCATAGACTCGGCCGAGAGGGAAGGTGATGCGGCTCGCTACGAGATCGTACTGGTCGTCGCGGATCGCGAGGGTACGGGAGCGATCGAGCGCGCGAGGCGCCACGGAATACCGACGGCGCTTGCCGTACCTCCCGCGGGAATGCCGCGGCCTCAGGCGCGAGAAGCCGTCTCGAACGAAGTCCTCTCTCTCGTGCGGGGATCGGGCGCGGAGGCTATCGTTCTCGCGGGTTTTCTCACGATCTTCTCGGGAGACATTATCGAGGCCTTTTCGGGCCGAATCGTCAATATCCATCCCGCCCTTCTCCCGAAATTCGGCGGAAAGGGAATGTGGGGCCACCACGTACACGAGGCGGTATTGGCCGCGGGCGAAAGCGAATCCGGCTGCACCGTTCACCTCGTGGACTCGGGCTGCGACACCGGGCCCATCCTCCTTCAAAAAAAAGTGGCGGTTCTTCCCGGAGACACGGCAGAAACCCTCGCCGCTCGTATTTTGCTCACCGAACATCGGGCTATCGTCGAGGGCGTGAACGTCCTCCATGACCGGCTTCGCTCCGCGGAGTCGAGGGCATAGCCATGAAATACGCGCTTTCCTTTCTGAAGGGAGTGCTTATTGGGGCCGGGGCTATCATGCCGGGCCTTTCGGGTGCAACTCTCGCCGTCGTATTCGGCGTCCACGAAGAACTGACGATCCTCGTCGGCCACCCGATTACCGGGCTTCGCGCCTTCGTGAAAAGAAATCCCCTTCTGCTTATCGGCGCGGCCATCGGTTTCGTCGCGATGTCGCGAATCATAGTGACGTTTTTTGCGGGCTATACGACGGAAATCATCTATCTTTTTTCCGGCTTTATCGCCGGCACGATTCCCGGCCTTTGGCGGAGAGGACGCGCTACCGGCGCGGGCGCGCGGGAATACGCGATATTCGGGATATCCTTCACGATAATGGTTGCTCTGGCGATATGGACAAGAATGAGTGACGCGTCTGCGGTAGTACCGCAGGGTTCGGTCGCGGGGCAGGCTTCGCCCGCCGGGACAACGGCAATCTTTTCGCCCCTATGGGCGGTCTCGGGCGCTATCGTCGGGGCGGGGTCCCTGCTCCCCGGCATTAGCGCGTCTTTTTTCCTCGTATTCATCGGCTGGTACGACGACCTCATCTCGGCGGTAAGCGTCATTTCGATACCGGCGCTCCTTCAGGTAGGCATTGGCGCGGCGCTGACGCTCTTCGTCCTCTCGCGGATAACCTCATGGCTGTATCGAACCTATTTGGGAATGACCTCCTTTGCGGTCGTCGGAATTACCCTCGGTTCCCTCGCGCTCATCGTCCCTTCCCCCTTCGAGACGGCGCGCCTTCTCCTGTGCGCAGGCCTTTGCGCGCTCGGGGGCGCAACGTCCCTCATCATCGACCGGGTATCGTCCTAGCGTATCTCGCCCGTCAGCTTGCAATTCCGATTTTCGTGTGATATTGTCAATGAATACCCACCTTAAGGAGGCAGTGTCCATGGATACGGAACCTGGCAGTAGTAGATACGGCAGCCATACCCAGCGAATCACGCCTCCGCGAATAATGCGTCGCCCCCACTAACTACGGGACGAAACGACTTACCCGCCGAGGCCTTCATGCCGCAGTACGGAGGGCGTTTCGATGATAACGATCTGGAAGCAAGAAAATAGAAAGCTTATCGAGGGAACGCGCGAGGACGGCCCGATCTGGGTCGACGCGCGAAACGTAACGCGCGAGGACATCCGAGCGCTCGAAACCGACTATGAGATCGATACCGAAATCATCATGGATATCCTCGACCAGGACGAGCTTTCGCGCATCGACCGCGAGGACGACTACACCCTCATCATCGTACGACTTCCGATATTCATCGCGGCGAACGAAGTAAGCTACTTCACCATACCGCTCGGCATCCTGCTCTTCCCGAACATGATCCTGACCATCTGCTGGGCCGACTGCGAGGTTCTGCACGATATCACCAACAATCGCGTTCGCGGGCTCACCCTCGGCGACCTCCCGGCATTCGTTATCCGGGTGCTCGCCCGTGCCGATCTCATCTATCTTCGCTATCTCAAGGAAATCAACCGAAGGTCCAACTCGATCGAGCTCGAACTCCAGAAATCGGTCAAGAACCTCGAGCTCATTCAGCTCCTCAACCTCGAAAAGTCGCTCGTATATTTCACGACCTCGCTCAAGGGCAACCAGCTCCTCTTCGAGAAATTGATGAAAACGCGGCTCATACAGCTCGACGAGGAGGATCGCGACTGGCTCGAGGACGTCGCGACCGACAACCGACAGGCAATCGAGATGGCAGACATTTACAGCAACATACTCTCGGGGATGATGGACGCCTTCGCCTCCGTCATTTCCAACAACCTCAGCATCGTGATGAAACGGCTGACGGTCATATCCCTCGTGCTCATGATCCCGACGATGATCACGAGCCTCTTCGGGATGAACATTCCCCTTCCCCTGAGCGGAATGTCCGGCTATGGGGGCCTCGCGGTCGTTCTCGGCATCTGTAGCGTTTCATCCCTCGTCGCGATGATCCTGCTCGGCGACAAACGGCCGAGGCGCGCGCGGCTCGATCCCGTCGAGCGAAAAAAACTCAGGCGAAAAAACCGGGCGGTCGAATAGGCGCGCTTGACGCGCGGCGAATTACGTCGTACCATTCTCTTATGTACGATTCGGACACTATCCTTTCGATTCAATCCTTCAGATCCTCGGGCACGCTTGCCGCTGACGGGAGAGGTGTGTCCATCGCGGAAATCAGTGACCGGAAGGGTTCTTTGGGCGCGTAAGCATACCGCCCGCGCGAGAGCGCAAAAAGAATCGCCGGCAAAAACCGCGGCACCCTCTTCGAACGACGGGGGCGCCGCGGTTTTTTTTGCGCGCTTCCGTCTCCCGTTCGGTGTCCGACCGACAAGTAAAAGGAGCATGGCATGATCGACGCGATAAACATTCGAAAGCATTACGGAAGCGACCCGGTACTTGAGGGAATAAACCTTCGCATCGGAAGCTCGGATAAAATCGGCATAGTCGGGAAAAACGGCTCGGGGAAGACGACGCTCGTGCGGATACTCGCGGGCGAGGATAACGACTTTGACGGCGCCGTCAGAAAAAACGAAGAGTGCCGTATCGCATACGTACGCCAAGCCTTCCCCGTAAGCCAGGCGACCGCGGTCGAATACATGATCGAGCCGTTTCTCGCGCGGCGCGATGAGCTCGCGCGCCTTGAGTCCGAGATGGCGACCTCTGCGGGCCGCGCGCTTGATGCCGTTCTCGTGAGATACGGCGAAGCGAGAAGCCAGTACGACGCTGAAATGGGCGACGGCGCCGAGGAGCGCGCGATCAGGTATCTCTCGGGAATCGGCCTCGACGACCGCGCGGACACGCCTGTTTCGGCCCTCTCGGGAGGGGAGCGGAACGCCCTCGCGCTCGGCCGCGCCCTCGTCGCGCGGCCCGACGTTCTTTTTCTCGACGAGCCGGGAAACCACCTCGATATTTGGGGACTCGCCTGGCTCGAGGGATTCATCAGGGAATACCCGGGAGCCGTCGTGGTGGTTTCCCATAACCGGTATCTCTTGGACCGAGTCGCAAGTCGTATCGTGGAAGTTGACTGCGGAAGCGCAACGGGGTACTCGGGAAATTATTCAGCGTATCGGCTCGAGCGGCTCCGCACCGCGGTCTCGGGAGAAATGGCGTGGAAGGCCGACGAGAAAAAAATTGCGCGGCTCGAGGAAGTGGTCAGGCGCTTCGAGGAAATCGCGCGGCGCACGGCTGACCCCGCGTGGGGAAGACGCCTCAGGGCACGGCGCACGCACCTTGAAAAGACGAAAGAAGGCGCCGCGCGGCGGCCCGACGCCCCGGATGAATCTTTTTCGATTAGTTTCTCGACACAAGCCTCCCGCGCGGATTTTGCCCTTCGGGCGACGGGGATCACCTGCGGCTTCGAGGGCAAAAACCTTTTCGAAAACGCCTCGTTGGACATCAAGACCGGTGAGCGCGTCGCCCTCGTCGGCGAGAACGGATCTGGAAAGACCACCTTGCTTACGGAGCTTCTTCGCCGCGCCCGGGAGGGAGACCGATCGGTTATGATCGGGCCGAGCATGACCGTCTCGTATTGCTCTCAGCACGGGGAAGGCCTTTCTCCCGAAGAGACGGTATTCGAGGCCTGCCAGCGAGTCGGCGCGAAAACGGAGGACGACGCATGGAAGGCTCTCTCCCGCTTCCTCTTTCGGCGCGAAGTCCTGAGCCGGGCGGTAAGCACGCTCTCGGGCGGCGAGACGAATCGCCTGCAGCTTTCGCTCGCGATCATCGCGCGGTCGAACTTCCTTATCCTCGACGAGCCGACGAATCACCTCGACATAGCGGCCTGCGAGGCGGTCGAAGACGCCCTCGTCGACTACGACGGAACGATATTGGTCGTGTCGCACGATCGCTACTTTCTCGACAGGATCGCCACGCGCGTCGTCGAGATAGACGGAGGAACGCTCGTCGAATGGGAGGGAAACTTTTCCGAGTTTTGGCTTTCGCGCTACGGGAGCGCGGTAAAAAGCCCCCGAAAGCCGACGAGGGCGGAAAATACGGAACGCGCGCGCGCGCCATCGGCGTCTGCGCGGGGCGGCGCGCCCGAAAACGCGAAGGGCGGATCGGCGAACGCCGACATCGAGGCGCGGATAATCGCGCTTGAATCGGAACAGCGTTCGGTCGAATCCGCGATGGGCGCGGAGTACGCGAGCGGGAATCTCGCAAAAGCCCGCACACTCGGCTCCCGGCTCGCGACGGTGACGCGCGAAATCGAGCGGCTCTATGAGCGATGGTCGTAGGACGGGTCGGGCGGGAATACCGCCCTGAAAAATGCCGCGCTACGCCTTTTCCTTGCCCGTGCAGGCTTCGACGTCAAGCCTGAGCACTTCGGTTACCGCGAAGACGCGATCGTCGTACTCAAACCCGCGCGTTCCGGAATAATGCTCCATCAGGAGGTCGAGCCCATGACGCTTTTCGGCGTCGTCTTGCACGAACGAGACGACGCCGTTTCCCGCGACGCTTCGATAGCGCATGCCCCAATCGCAACCCCGCTCCCCGCGGACGAGTTCGTGACCCGCGTCGACGATAAAGGCCGCGCGCGGGTCGCGTCGAATCGCGTCCAACTTGCGCCCTTCCCGCGCGCAATGAAAATAGATCGCGAGCGCTCCCTTTGCGGTTCGCTCAAAGCCGTAGTTCAGGGTTATGACATACGGCTCGCCCGAATCGACCAGCGCGAGGTGGCACGCATCGGCCTCGCGCACTATCGCGTCGATCTTTTCGACATCGACGATCTCGCGGTCCTTTCTTCTCATGGTGAACTCCTTATATAGACGCGGAAATGGCACCGTTCGTCTCCCTTTAGAACCGTCGCGACGGGAACGACGCGAACGGAACCGACGCCGAGAACCGCCTCCCAGTTTGCCAACAGGCTCGCGGTCGAGCATTCGCACAGACGAGGCGATCGTATCTTTCCCGACGCGACGAGCGGACAGCCGCATTTCGCGTACAAGATATCGACGACGCCATCTTGTACCGTTCCTTCGAAATCGTCAAAGGAGCGACCGAGCTCCGCAACGGCCTCCTCGATCGAGCGACCTCCGGAAAAGGCCCGAAGGTACACGCCGCGGGACCAGGATTCCGAGCAGGATTGAGCGGTTGACGCAAGAAAAGCCGAGACGGCTTCCTCGCTCGCCGTCTCGAGAAATCGATTCACTCCCTGATGCCATAACCGGTAGAAGTCGCCATCATCGCCCAAGAAAAGCCCCCTCGGCGTCGGTGCCGCTCTCCGAGCGAACGACCGTAAAGCCCGCGCGGCGAAGCGCGAGGGTCGCCCCATCGAGCGCATGGTCCCGCACGAGAAGGTAGTCCGTGTCATACGTCGAAATCGCGAAAAGGCTGATGCCCGCGGAAGCGATCGGCGAGCTGATCGAGGAAAGAATCCCGGTCAGGGAAAAGTCGAGCGGTCCTTCGACCATCAGAAGTTTCCAACCGCGTTCCTCGCGGATCGAGCCGTCGACACGCATCGAGCCCGTTTCGCATACGACGGAAATCTCCTCGGCGGTCTTCGTCACGCTTATAAAGCCGTCTGTGGAAAAGAGGCCAACAGGCACGTCCTCCGACGCGCCGAGGCGCACGACGGAAAAAGCCCCGGATAGTACTCGCAGTGTCATCATTCCTTCCTTTTAAACCCTTTCTCTTTTATCGGCGCCGATACACGTTTTCTGGATGCGTCATTGAAGAAGGACGCGTTTCTTGGTACTATGGAGCATCTTAGACAGATTGACGGATAAAAGGGGCTACCGATGAAAAAACGGGCGCTAATCAGCGTATTCTACAAGGACGGAGTGCTCGATCTGGCACGTTATCTCGTTTCGCGGGATTGGGAAATTCTTTCAACCGGCGGGACGAAAAAGCACCTTGCCGACGCGGGTCTCCCCGTGACCGACGTCTCGTCCGTTACCGGCTTTCCCGAATGCCTTGACGGCCGGGTCAAGACGCTGCACCCGAAAATTCACGCCGGCTTGCTCGCGATCAGGAAAGACCCCGCGCACATGAAAACGATGGCCGACCTCGCCGTCGATACGATCGACCTCGTCTGCGTAAATCTCTATCCCTTTTTCGAAAAAGTACAGGCTAACCTCTCCTTCGACGAGACGGTCGAGTTTATCGACATCGGCGGGCCGACCATGCTTCGTTCCGCGGCGAAAAACCACGCCGACGTGCTTGTCCTCACGGAAGCCGGCGACTACGCGGAAGTCATGGCGTCTCTCGACGGGGCGGGTCAGGACGCGTCGAAAGTCCCGATGGACCTCAAGCGGCGCCTCGCCGGCAAGGTTTTCAACCTGACGAGCGCGTACGACGCCGCGGTTTCCCGTTTCCTTTTGGGTGAGGCCGCGCGGCCGGCATCCGAGGCCTCCCCGCTGTGGCCCCAGTTTCTCACCGTACCCTATCGACTCTCGCAGTCGCTGCGCTACGGCGAAAACGGCCATCAGCAAGCGGCGCTTTATCTCACGGCCGACTCAAAGGGCGCGTTCGGCGGAATGAAGCAATTACAAGGAAAGGAACTTTCCTACAATAATATGCGGGACCTTGATATCGCGTGGAAGGCAGCGTGCGCCTATGACGCGTTCGTCGCGAAACTTCCCGCGGAGTATCCGGCGGGCGCGCGCGCGTCCCTTGCGGCGGAATCGGCCGTGTGCGTCGCGCTCAAGCACAACACGCCCTGCGGCGCCGCCGTCGGGAAAACCGTCCTTGACGCGTACGTCAAAACGTTCCTCGTCGATCCCGTTTCCATTTACGGCGGCATCGTCGGCTGTAACAAGACGATAAATCGAGACGCGGCAACCGAGATGGTGAAGACCTTCCTCGAAGTCGTCGTCGCCCCCGGATTCGACGAGGGAGCGCTCGAGGTCTTTTCGGCCAAGAAAAACCTTCGGCTCATTCAGGCGGACATCGCGCCGAACGGAACGACCGAAACCATCGGCGTCGACGGAGGAATCCTCGTGCAGGAACGCGACAACGCGCTCTTCAACGAGTGGAAAATCGTCACCGAAAAATCACCGACCGTCGAGGAAGCGGCGGACATGGCCTTCGGCATGACTATGGCGCTCTTCGTGAAGTCGAACGCGATCGTCGTGGTTCGCGACAAGGTCGCCATCGGCGTCGCGGGAGGTCAGGTCAACCGCATCTGGCCGACGGAGCAGTCGCTCGCGCGCGCGAAAGCCCTCACCGACGCGGGCTTTCCCGCAGCCGACGGCGTCACGACTACGAACCCCGCCACGGTGATGGTATCCGACGCTTTCTTCCCCTTCGCCGACTGCGTCGAAATGGCCGCGAAGTACGGTATCAAAGCAATCGTCCAGCCCGGCGGCTCCATGCGCGACCAAGAATCGATCGACGCCGCGAACCGCCTCGGCATCGCCATGGTCTTTACCGGAGCTCGGCACTTCAAACACTAATCCCTCTCACTCGCGAAAAATCGCCTGCGTCCGTGACAATATCACGGACGCGGCGACGCGCTAGCCGCTATACTTACTAGTATGAACAAATTAACCGCGAATACACGTTTAGCCGCGCTTCTTATTGCAATGACCCTTGTTTCGGCTTGTTCTTCGGGCAAGGCGGAAACGGCACAGCCCGGGGCTCGCTCCGAAACAGCCAAAGACGCGTCACTCGCAGGAGCCGTATCCTCGACTGAAAAACTTCAGCGCTTTGGTTTCCACGTATTCAAGGAACCCATTCCCCTTCCGGACCGCCCGTTCAAATCCTTAAGCGGGGAATCGATAAACCTCAACTCGCTCACGGGCTCCGTTACCCTCCTCAATTTCTGGGCTACGTGGTGTCCTCCCTGCAGAAAGGAAATGCCGTCGATCGAACGCCTCAAAGCCGCGATGGCGGGAGACAATTTCCGCATCGTCGCAATCTCGACGGGAGAAACAGAGGCGACCGTTCGGGCGTTTCTCGCGCGCGAAGGATACACGTTTCCGATATATCTCGATGAATCAGGCGCCCTTGGCTCAGAGTTTGCCTCGCAGGGAATACCGACCACCTATGTCGTGGACGCGCGCGGAATGATCGTCGCGGGGGCCGTGGGCGCCCGAGAGTATGACGACCCCGCGCTTGTCGCCGCCCTCAAAGAGATGGCCCGATGAACTTCGGAATACCCGGAGTCGCGGCCTCGTTTCTCGCGGGCCTTCTTTCCTTTCTGAGCCCGTGCGTACTCCCCCTCATACCGGTGTATTTCTCGTTTATTTCGGGTGAGTCAGCCTCTTCCCTGTCATCCGGGACGCGCCGGCCGTTCCATCTCTTCGCGAGAAGCGCCCTGTTTGTCGCGGGCTTCACGCTCGTGTTCGTGTCCCTCGCGGTGTTGCTGAGCGGCGGCATGCGCCTCATCGGCTCGTCGGGCGGCAGGATAATCACGACGGTTTCCGGGCTCCTTGTCATCTTTCTCGCGGCAAACGTGGCTTTCGATTTTATTCCGGCCTTACGGTTCGAGCGACGCGCAGCCTTCCCCCGAACAAGCAGTGGTTCCGGTACCGCAACAAAAAGCGCGATGTTTCGCGGCGCGCTTGATGCCATGCGTCCCACGCTACTCGGCATGGCCTTCGCCGCGGGATGGACGCCGTGCGTCGGCCCCATCCTCTCGTCGATCCTTCTTTATGCAAGCCGCTCGGGAACAGCGGCGCGTCCGGTCATGCTTCTCACCGCCTATTCACTCGGGCTCGGCCTCCCCTTTTTGCTTTCAGGGATTTTTCTCGATCGGGCGAAACCGCTGCTCGGCTTTTTTAAGAAACACGCGCTTGCCGTGCGCATTGCCTCGGCGATCTTACTTGCGATTTTGGGAGTTTCCATTCTTACCGGCGGGCTGACCGATCTCTCGGCAATCGCCTTGAAGGCTGGATACGCGTTGGAAGTATACGCCGAAACGGCACCGCCCTGGATTCGCCCGATAGCGGAAGCACTTTCCCGGTGGCTTTCCTTCCAAGGCATATAATCGGGGATTGTGCAATTCTCGGTATTGGCGTTACAATAAATAATGCTGTATTTACTTGCGTCAATACTTCAACAGTTTTTCGGTCCATTCCGCCTTCTCCAATCCTATACGATTCTGATCATCGTCTCTCTTTACGCGGGATTTTTCCTTACCGTGCTTTTGCTTCCCGCCCTCTACCGATTTTTACCCAAGGATCGCGGAAGGGAATTCTCGGTCAATGCCGAGGCCGCGGTCGGAAAGCCTACCGGGGCGGGAATCGTATTCGTCTCGATCTTCGTCGCGATCTCGTTTCTATTCGCGCCCGTAAGCCTGCCTCATTCGATCATCCTCTTTCTGACATGGATCGTCATGCTCACCGGTTATTTGGACGACCGCGCGATGCAGTCTTGGGGCGAATACCGAAAGGGCGCGATCGATCTCGCCATTTCGCTCGCCGCGTCCGCCTCCCTGCTCTACTGCTACTTCGGCGGCGAGGCCCTCTACTGGATTCCCTTCGTAAGCTCGGTGATCGCCGTGCATCCCGCGGTGTTTCTCGTCGTCTCGACGATCGTCATATGGGTGTCGATAAACACCACCAACTGCACCGACGGCGTGGACGGGCTTTCGGGCACGCTTGCGATGATCGCGCTCGTCTCGCTCGGACTCATCTTCTATTTCGTCCTTGGCCATAAGAACATCGCAGCGTACCTGCTCGTGCCCCACATGAAAGACGGCGCGCAATGGGCGGTGTTGGTGTTCGCCCTGACGGGTGTGTTAATGGGATACCTCTGGCACAACGCCTTTCCGAGCAAAGTTCTGATGGGCGACGCGGGCTCGCGCGCGCTCGGCTTTTTTATCGGGGTGTGCGTGATCCTTTCGGGCAACCCGTTCTTGCTTCTTATGACGAGCACAATGATCCTGATCAACGGCGGAACCGGGCTCCTCAAAGTAGCCCTTCTTCGCTTCTTCAAAATCCGCATTCTCCACAGCATCCGCTTTCCCCTGCACGATCACATGAGAAAGACGCGATTATGGTCGCCGACGCAAATTCTCCTCAAGTACATGATCATGCAAGTGCTCATTACCCTCGCGGTTCTCGGAATGTTCTTCAAGATACGATAAATAAAAAACGGCGCCCCGCGGCGCCGTCATTCCATAAAACCACTACTCTATCGATTACTATTTTCCGCCGAGTCCCGAGAAATAGGCGGTAAACGCCGAGCCGAACTCTCCCTTGATCTTGCGCTCGGCCAAGCGCACGGCGCGGTTATCCGCCTCAGACTGCGTCATGTGCCCGTCCCTACCGGAAACCGAATACGGCAAAAGGACGTTTCCGGTGACCGTGTCCCGAAGGGACGCGTCCACCATGAAGCGCGAAAACTTATTGGGATTATCGGGCAAATCCACCGCGGAAAGAGCCAGAGAACCCGAAAGCACGTACCGCGAGCCGGACGCGCCGGTCATGAAACCGGCTGCCGTAAGTACGGACGAGAAAGCCGCGGCTATCCTGCCGTCGCGGTCGTTCGCGATCGTAATCGCTATCGGGATATTCTGCGCGATTTTCAGCGCGTCCACGCGAAGGTCCTCCGCGCGCGTCGTCGTTCCCCGTCGCGCTGCTGCCGCTCCGGGACTGACGACCGAAAGGACGTTGAGGAACCGGCCATTGGTATCCGCTATCTCGGAAGCGAGATCGTATCGCGCATAGGTTTCCATCGTGTAGCGGTCAGTCTCGCGAATAGCGAGCAGGGAACGAATCGCGGACTCGTTGGACTCGATCAGGTCGGCGTAGAGCATGGCCGCTTTTTGCCGATCCATGACCGCGACCGCGTACGTCGTTGACGCGCGGTCGGCCCAAACGCCCTTGATCTCAGCGCCGACGACCGTCTCGAGCGCGAACGAGCTCGTTACCGCGCGACCGACGTCGGTGCTCTCGGAAACCTCGAGCGCGCCGCTTTTCACGGCCTCGAAATAGCGCGAACTGACGGTCGTCTCGCCCGTGACCGTCTGGCCGAAAACGGCGACGAGGGCGCCCATCGCGCTCTTTTCCGCCGCCTCGCGGGTTTCCCCGTAGCCGACGGCCGAAACGTATCGTTCCTCGGGAAAGGAGGCTCTCGGATTCACTACCCATGAAGGCTCTGGTTCGATCGCGGTTGACGCATTGCCCTTCCCCGAAGTGCCCGACTTAGGCGCGCCCTGAGTGGAAGACGCCGTAGTCGCGCAGCCGACGAGAGAAAGGGCGAGCGCGATAAGTCCCGCGCGCCGGGCGAAAACGCTTACTTTACGCATACTGCCTCCGAAAGGCTCAGCCGATCCGGCTGAACCTCGACGGAATCGAATCTCACGCTGTCGATGAGCCGATTCGCGCCGTTAAAATACCTGACGGTAAAGGAATAGGTTCCCGGCTCGACCGTGATTCCGCCCACGTGCGCCTTGCCGGGAAAATAGCGGGCAATCCTCAGATCGGCCTGTTCGCTCGCCTCGGCGTAAATCTGCGTGCCAAGGCTTAACAGCCCCAGCAGAAACGCGCCGTCGGAATCCTTGGTCTTCTTCGCCGACTTCTCCAAGGCCATCGACGTGGCTGTCTTCCCTATCGATCGAAGGATCGTCTTGAAATAGATGAATCCGGCCTTAACCTTGAACGTCTCGGCCGAAACGGCGGCCATATCCTCGATCAATTCAA